>CAZURK010000108.1:0-44299 GCA_964623055.1 uncultured Pirellulaceae bacterium | reverse complement strand
CTGATGCTGCGCGGGGGCGAGTTGGGGCAAGCTTCGTGTTCCTGTCCGGATTTTCGTTCGAACCGGATCGGCACGTGCAAGCACATTATGCACGCCTTGGAGAAAGTGAAACGCCGATTCCCGGCCGCGGTGCGGCGTCGTCCGTACGAGTGCGAACAACTGCTGCTGCACATGAACTACGGACACGAGTTGTCGCTCGGGCTCGAGGTCCCCGACCGGGTATCTCCCGAAATCGGGAAGATTGTTCGTCCGATCCGCGATCGCGCGATCGACGACTCGCACATGCTCGTCAAGATAATCGGTCGTTTGGAGCGGGTGGGGGAAGAGGTCACGATCACGCCGGACGCCGAAGAATACATCCAACAGCAACTGTTCCAGGACCGGATCAAAGACCGCGTGGCCGAGATCCGTGAGGATCCAGCCAACCACCCGCTTCGTACGGAGTTGCTGACAACCGAGTTGCTGCCGTACCAACTGGACGGCATTGCTTTTGCCGTGGGAGCCGGCCGGGCGGTCCTGGCCGACGACATGGGGCTGGGAAAAACAATTCAGGGCGTCGGCGTGGCGGAATTGCTGGCCCGCGAGGCGGATATCCGCCGCGTCTTGGTGATCTGCCCCGCGTCGTTGAAATCGCAGTGGCGCAACGAAATCCACCGCTTCAGCGACCGTGACTGCCAGTTGGTCGTGGGCAAAGCCGCCGATAGGGCCGAGCAGTACGACAACGATTGCTTCTTCACCGTCTGCAACTACGAACAGGTGCTTCGGGATATCCTCTCGATCGAACGGGTGAAGTGGGACCTGATCATCCTGGATGAAGGCCAGCGGATCAAGAACTGGGAAGCCAAGACCAGTGGCATCGTCAAGAGCCTCCGCTCGCCGTTCGCCCTGGTTCTATCCGGCACACCATTGGAGAATCGGTTGGACGAACTGTACTCGGTGGTCCAATTCATCGATGATCGGCGTTTAGCACCGGCCTTCCGCTTCTTCAACCGGCACCGAGTCGTTGACGAAAACGGCAAGGTCCTTGGCTACAAGAATCTGGCTCATTTGCGCGAGAATCTAAAACCAATTCTATTGCGGCGCACGCGCGGTCAGGTCATGAAACAACTGCCGCCGCGAACCACGGAAATCGTCCGTATCCCGCCGACCGACGAGCAGTTGGAAGTGCACGCAGCCCACTCGCTGACGGTGCAGACCATCATCAACAAGAAGTACCTGACGGAAATGGACATCCTGCGTCTGCAGAAGGCGCTGTTGATGTGCCGCATGGTGGCCAACTCGACGTTCCTGATAACCAAGCAGCAGCCGGCCTATTCCAGCAAACTGGATCGACTGAACGAACTGTTCGATCAACTGTTCCAGGAGGAGGATCGAAAAGCAGTTTTGTTCTCGGAATGGACTACCATGCTGAACCTGATCGAACCGCTTATCGAACAGCGCGAGGTAGATTTCGTCCGGCTTGACGGCAAGGTGCCCCAGAAGAAGCGGCAACAGCTCGTCCATCAGTTCCAAAACGATCCCGAGTGCAAGTTGTTCATCACGACCAATGCCGGCTCGACGGGGCTAAACCTGCAGGCAGCCAATACGATTGTGAACGTCGACCTTCCCTGGAACCCCGCGGTACTGGAACAGAGAATCGCCCGGGCGCATCGCATGGGCCAGCGGCGGCCCGTGCAAGTCTTCGTGCTGGTAACGGAGGACACGATCGAAGACCGCTTGCTGGCCACATTGTCCGCCAAACACGAGTTAGCGTTGGCGGCCCTGGATGTCAGTTCAGATGTCGACGCAGTGGATCTGGCCAGTGGCATGGAGGAACTGAAGCGGCGTCTGGAGGTATTGTTGGGCGCCAAACCCGAAGCGGCCGTGGACGAATCGGTCAAGGCCGAGCGGGAACGCGAGGCCCAATTGATCGTTCGACGCGATCGCGTTGCGGCTGCCGGCGGCGAATTGCTGGGTGCCGCGTTCAACTTCCTTGGCGAACTGATGGCCGAGCAGCAAGAGACTCAGGCGTCCAAGCAACTGGCCGTCGATCTGAAAAACCGTTTGGCCGAATGCGTTAACCAAGACGAAGCCGGCAAACAGCAACTGACCGTCACGCTGCCGGACCAAGGCGCCCTGGACAATCTAGCGAATTCACTGGCCCGACTGCTGGCAGCGGGGCAGAGCGGTTCAGATTGAGTTCGATTGAACCATGACGACGGTTCTCGTCGCCTAGCCAAGTTTGACCACAAGCAGCGTCAGGTCATCTGTCCTGATATGGTCTTTGCAGTGGGACGCGAGCGAATTGGAACCGCACTGCGAGACGAGGGCTTTTGAGATGTCCATGCCAGGGCCGCCAGCTTCTGTTTTCACGGCGTTCTCTGGCTGTGGAATCATCGGCGAAGTCTGTGGACCAGTCCTCAACGACCCAAGAGAAGTGTATCCGAGTTGATCTCGCAGTCGTTTCGCCGCGAATTGACAGCTCCCTGCTAACACGTCCACGCGAGCCATTTCTGGGAGAGTGACTCCGCGAACGGCGTCAGACGCGTGCGGTTGAATTGATCGCCAAGTCTGCGTGTGGCTTCCGCTTGCGTTCGGTAGAGGTGGATCGTGCTGCCGATCTTCTTTTGGAGTGGGAATTACGAGTTTTATAGAAATAAGGGTTGTCAGGGCACGGCGAATCTGATAATATCTAGTTAACTAGAAATACAAGGCGTCGCGAGGCTCGGTCTGTGATCCTCCGTGGCCCGCACGATTCATGAAGCTCCGCCAAGGATTACTTGTTATGGCTCGTCCGGCTTCCGAACACCCCACGGGACTTGAGTTGCAGATACTCAAGATTCTCTGGGAACGATCACCGCTGACCGTTCGCGAGATTCGCGATGCGCTGGCTGAAGATGGTCGCGATCTGGCACACACTTCAGTGAATACATCGCTGAACACGATGTTCGAAAAGCGGCAACTCGATCGCCTCAAGCCAATTCAGGGGAAAGCGTTTCGGTTTGCCCCGCGATTGAAGCACGAAGACGTATCCAGCCGGATGCTCGGTGATCTCAAGGATCGTGTGTTTGGTGGTTCGGCGTCGGCGGTGATGCTGAGCCTCTTTGATTGCTCGGAGTTTGACGAAGACGAACTGAAGGAATTGCGTCGCATCTTCAACCGCAAGATTCGGGAGCAACAGCAATGATCGGTCTCGACTGGTTCGATATCATTGGTGGCCGTGACTTGTCCGAGCGGCTGACGGTGACGATGCTGCACTTTCTGTGGCAGGGCGCAATCGTGGGCGTCATGGTCGCGGCTCTTGGCTGGTGCGTTCGCAACCAATCGGCGCAGGCTCGATATGCACTGTACCTGGCTGGACTTTTCGTGCTGGCGACGTGCGTACCGGTGACGTATGCGTTCGTCGGTGGGTCGATTGTCGAGTCGGACCATGCACCGGCCGCTGCGAGCCTACGCGTCCGGCCGGAAGCGGAGTCGTCCGTTGTCTCGGTGGTCGACTCGGCGGTCCGTGAAGTCCCATCACGGGTTGTGAATGAGCCTGTGGCGATTCCGCCGAATCCAACAGCATCCGCGTCGAACAAAGCCGAGACTGCCCTCAGTACAGCACAAGCGCCGGACGATGATTCGTCGGCCCTGCCATTCGTCGCTCCGTATGTGGTGGCGGCTTATCTGACGATTGCGTGCGGTATGTTGCTTCGACTGGCGATCTCGTTATGGAGCGGGCAGAAACTGCGAGCCGACTCCACACACATCACCGAGCGTGAATTGCTGGAGATGATTGGTCGACAATCGCGTCTGGTTGGGTTGAAAGTCGCTCCGGCGGTTGCGTATTGCGAACGGGTCGCAGTGCCGATGGTGATTGGTATCATCAAGCCGCTGGTGCTTGTGCCCGCGAATCTGGTGACGGGACTTAAGCCGGAAGAACTGGTTGCCATCGTTAGCCACGAACTGGCCCACATCCGGCGCTATGATCTGCTCGTCAATCTGTTCCAGCGTTTGCTGGAATCGTTACTGTTCTTCCACCCGGTTGTGTGGTATCTCAGCCGCCGGTTGAGCAACGAGCGAGAAAACTGTTGCGATGATCTGGTTGTTTCGGCAGAGTGCGAGCGAGTCGAGTACGTGGGTGCGTTGCTGCGAATGGCAGAGTTGTGCAAAGCAGAGAGACAAAGGCCAGCCGTCCCAGCAGTGACTGGGTTGTCCGCCACGGGCACCAATCCGTCGCAATTCGGTCGACGTGTTCTGAGATTACTCGGCGAGTCCGATATGCCGCGTCTAAATCTCACTCGGACAGGATTGCTCTCCACAAGTTTCCTGGCGATTACACTGCTTGCGGGTGGAGCGTGGGCTTATTCGTTTTGCGCGAAGCAAAAGACAAACACACGCAAGCCCGCTGCGAAGGAAGACAGCCCCACTGCCACGCCCAGTCGAACGAACTCAGGTTCGCCGACAGCCAAGCAGGCTCCGGGCGGCTCAAACCGCGTCGTCGATCTGCAGGGCCGTCCCATTGCGGGTGCTCGGATTGAACTGCGGACTTCGTATCGTCCGGATCATGGCAAGGCGATTGCAGAGACCGTGTCGGATCAGCTCGGACAGTTCACATACCCGGACGGTACGCCTGAAGAAGACACGTTCTATGTGCATGTCCATGCGGATTCATTTCGACCGCGAGCGTGGATGGGCAACCAGCAGGTGTATCGACTCAAGGATGGAGTCCGGCAGCCGGACACGCTGGTTCTCTACCGTCCGGTCACGGTCTTGGGACGCATCATTGGTCCCAATGGCCAGCCAATGGCAAACGCAGATATTGCTGTGGACTACTTCATCGAAGGCGGCCCGGCCAACATCAATGGCACTCGAGTGAAATCCGACGCGGCCGGCCGTTTTCGAGCCGAAGGTCTTCCACCCGCCAACATTTTTGTGCGGTACGAGTCGCCCTACGACGAAACCCACCCCAGGATGCCGATCGGGAGACAACCAGCCAAGCTCTTCATACATCATTTTAAGGCGAAGGATGGGCAGACGGCGGAAGACATCGTGCTGGATCTGCGAAAGGCCCGTTGCGTGGTGCAAGGAGTCATCGTTGACGAAAACGGCAAGGGCGTCGCGAATCGTTGGATCTCGGCGACGCTGGCCGCGGCGAAAGGACGTCTGGACGAGTCGGTTGTTGTGAAGACGGACGCAAACGGTCGCTTCCGTTTCGAGGGCCTGTCGCCGCACGAGTACACGATTGGCACGTACACGCCAAGCCCTCGGCACTCGTTCCGGTTGGTTGAGGGCAAACCAACTGACGTCCGGCTCACCACCCACATCGACGGCCGCGCGCCGCCGAAGGATCGGACCGTCGGTCCGGCGTGGGGTGAGCCCAACGAAGACGGAATCGTCGCCGGTCTGCAACTCCGACCAAGCCGCACCGAATACTCGATTGGCGACACGATTCGCGCGAACGTCGTGATTCGCAACTCGGGCAAGCAGACGCGAACGATTGAATACACGTTTTCGGCACAAGGCGAACTCAATGTTTTGAAACCGGATAATTCGGTCGTCGCGAGGCTGAATTACGGACACTTTTCGGGCATCGCCCTTCAGCAGACATATCGACTGCAACCGGATCAGGAGGTAGTCGTCGGCTCATTCACCGTGGGACTGGTTGGTACGAAAGATGCAAAGACAGACACTCCGCCTTCCGGTGCGACGTTTGGGATTCCATGTCGCCCCACGGACCGACTCAAGCTGGGCTGCAATCTCTCTGCGAACGTCTTCGGCGGTAGCCGCAAGGAGAATGAGGTCGTCCTGATGCCAACGGGCTCTGCAGAAATCCTAGTGACCGCTCGCAAAGACTAACCTGTATTGCGCACCAATTCGTAGGCCGGACCAAGCAAACCATGCAACTGCCGGAACGTCGGCCTCTTCTATTGGCGCTGTCTACGGTACAGGCTGTCAAAGCAACAAAGCTGGTTTGCGCCGTTCCGGCAAGGGGTTCGGCCTCGGTCCGGCCTACGCGGTGCGCAATTGAGGCTATGTCCCTTGGTTGAGTCATGGTTTGGGAAGCCAGACTCGCCGAATATCTGCTGGCGGACACTTCACTGTCCCGCATGCATCTTCTCAAACGCTAACAGTTTGCACCCAATCGGCCAGGAGAAGGCCGCCTTCGTATCCGATGAGCGATTGAGAAGATAATCTCGCATCGTTTTCTTCGTTCAGCATTGAAAACGGAGTCGCGCAGCCGGCCATGTCATTGCCCCGGCCCGATGAGGGCAAACGGCCTGCTACCGCGTCCAGGCGAGCCATTTTTGGAAGAGTGACTTTACGAACGGCGTAAGACGTGTGCGGTTGAACTGATCGCCCAGCTTGCGAATGGCTTCGGCTTGCGTGGGGTACGGGTGGATCGTACCGCCGATCTTTTTCAGGCCCAGTCCGTGGGTCATGGCCAGTGTGATCTCGGAAATCATGTCCCCGGCATTACGTGCGACGATGGTGGCCCCGACGATCTGGTCCGTGCCCTTGCGGACGTGGACCTTGACGAAGCCTTCGTCGTCGCCTTCCAGGATGGCTCGGTCGACTTCGTGGAATTGCTGAACGAACGTATCGACTTCGATCCCTTTCTCTTTTGCCTGCATCTCGTGGAGCCCAACACGGGCAATTTCCGGTGATGTGTAGGTGCACCATGGGATGACCAGCGACGATGATTTGGCCCGGCCCTTGAACAAGGCGTTCTGGATCACGATGCGAGCCATGAAGTCGGCCGCGTGGGTGAACTGGTACGGCGAACAGATGTCGCCTGCGGCATAGATGCGAGAGTTTGTGGTTTGCATGCGATCGTTGACTTTGACGCCTTTCCGATCGTATTCCACGCCGACCCCGTCCAGGTTGAGATTCTCGACGTTGGGCGCGCGTCCTACGGCTACGAGCAACTGGTCAACCGGCTCGTCGTATTGTTGACCGTGCGATTCCACAGCCAGCCGAATGCCAGCCTCGTTTCGGATTTCGAGGTTGCGGCCACAACAGAGCAAGTTGACGCCCTCGCACTGGATTGCCTTCTGGACGATCTCGGCCGCGTCACGGTCTTCGCGTGGGAGAATGCCATGTTCCGCTTCGACCAGGAACACATCGGAGCCCAACTGAGCAAACGACTGAGCCATCTCGCAACCGATCGGGCCGGCGCCGATGACGCCGAAACGTCTTGGCAGATCCGTCAACGAAAAAAGGGTTTCATTCGTCAGGTAATCGACCGAACCCAGACCTGGAATTGGCGGCGCTGCAGCTCGGGCACCGGTCGCGATCACGGCCCGTTTGAAGCTGAGCCTGGTCCCGTCGACGTCGATTGCCCCGGAGTCCACGAAGCTGGCTTGGCCGAAATAGACGTCGATACCCAGATCGCGGAAACGCTGGGCCGAGTCATTCGGGCTGATGCGAGCACGAAGTCGGCGCATCCGCTGCATGGCCGCGGCAAAGTCGACGTTGACGTCGCCCGGAACGTCGACACCGAAGTCTCCTGCACGCCGGATCGTCGCCGCGATGCGAGCCGCACTGATGACCGCCTTCGATGGTACGCAGCCGACATTCAGGCAGTCGCCGCCCATCAAGTTGCGTTCGATCAAGGCGACCTTGGCACCCAAGCCTGCCGCCCCTGCGGCAGCGACCAACCCTGCGGTTCCCGCGCCGATCACGACCAGATTGTAGCGCCCCGATGGAGTTGGGTTCTTCCAGTTAGGCGGATTCACGTTCGCCTGGAGTTCTTGATTGTATTCGTCGTTAGGCAGAAGTTGTGCGAATTGCACTATGGTATCCCTCTCACTTTGGCCGAAACATCGCTTGGTCAACTACACAAGTCGGCCTCCCAACAGAAACCAGCCTCATGACCCAACGCACCACCAACGGAAATAGACCCAACAGAACAAAAGCGGACACGATTTGCGTTAGCTGCCTCGCGGTGAACACGGCGTTGATACCATCGTTGGCGAGCGTCAGGAGGCTGGGGACGCTGGACCCGGCATAGACGTAAACGGCTGTGCCCGCGAGCATCCCCAACTGACTGACCCACCAGAATGTCCGCGTGCGAATTGGCGTCAGACCCATCACTGCGTTGATAACAAAGAAAGGCACGGCGGGAATCAGCCGCAACGTGAACAGGTAAAAAGGCCCCTCACGTTCCAGAGCCCGGTTGAATCCTTCGAGCCGATCGCCGAAACGGCGCTGGATCGTGTCGCGAAAAAGAAAACGGCTCATCAGAAATGCCAGCGTCGCTCCGGCGGTTGAGGCAAAGCTGACAACGATTACTCCGCGCAGGACGCCAAAGTACCATCCGTAGACAAGCGTCAGCACGGTGGCCCCCGGAAGCGAAAGGCCGGTGACCACGACGTACAACAGAAAGGCAGCGCCATAGACCAGTACGGGATGCTGCTGCTGGAAGGCTCGCAACTGAGCCTCTTGCCGCGCAATGTTCTCCAAAGTCAGGACGTCACCAAGTTGCGTGTAGCCAACTGTGATGATCCCCGCAACGAGCAGCAGCAAGGCGATCTTTTTCAAAGACCCGGTGGTGGATTTCTCAGCCTGTTCTGTCCGTTTGTCTGCCACGATGTCTCGCTCCCACGCCTTGCATAGCGGCCATGTCTATCCTTTTGTTGTCACGGCGATTTCTCCGGAATCGCTCGGACTCCAATGAGACGACGGACTTCACCCCGATTCCTTACGCAAGAAGGGCCGGGCAATGCAATTTGATGAGGCGGGTCAGACGTGCCTTTGTGTCGGCGAAATCGAGGGGCTGTTCTGTTGGCGATCCAAGGCAGACATCCGGGAGGATTGTCGACGTCACTCGCCGATGCAATACAAGGCTTTGTCGCTTCGCAATAACAGTTGCCCGCGGCTGACGACGAGCGATCCGTTGAAGATGCTGTCATCGTTTTCGATCACGTTGTGGGCCAACTGCTTGAACTGCGGTTCGGCTGAAAGTACGTAAGCTCCGTTTTCGCGGCTGACTAGATAGATCTTGCCGTCGGCAACCAACGGCGAAGCGTAGATGCGACCAGGTGAAGGCTGTAGCCGTTCTTGGAAAACCACCTCGCCATCTTCCGCGTTCACGCAACTCAAGACTCCGCCTTCCTCGCGAACGCTGTAGATGTAGCCGTCATGGTACACGGGGGACGGCACATTCGATGCCACTTTGGGCTGCACCCATAGGCGATGCGAATTGGTCACATCGCCGCTGCCACCGGGCCGCACTGCCGACAATGGGCCGTGAGAGCCGTGCGTAGCGTAGACGATGCCGTTGTGCACGATCGGACTGGGGCAAAGGTAACGCGGTGGTTGGCTACCCGCGCATTGCCACAGTTCTCGGCCTGTCGCGGGATCGAAGGCGCGAAGCTTATCTCTTGTATCCACCACCAGTTCCACGTGACCGCCTGCGTCGACCATCACCGGCGTGTTCCACGACTCGCGGACACCTTCGGCTCGCCAGACTTCGCGTCCGGTCTGTTTGTTCAGCGCCACCAAACTGCCACTTTCCACGCTGGCATTCACGATCAACAGATTGTCGTGCAAAACAGGCGACGCACCGGTGCCGAAGCCGTGAGTCTGCTCCCCCACGTCGGCGTTCCATTGTTCCTGGCCACTCAGATCAAAGGCGTACACACCCGAACTGCCGAAAAAGCAGTACACTCGCTGGCCGTCACAGACCGGGGTACTGGAGGCGAAGCCATGCAGCGCGATCCACTTCTTGTAGCTGGAGACTCCGTGTCGCGACGGCGTGTCAGTGTTCCAGACGCCGCCGCCCGTGCCACGATCCACGCAGATCAGGTGCCGCACGAGGTCGCCGGCGTCGCCCGGCGATTGCTCGCGGAGCCCGTAGCCGGTATAGCATGTAACGTAGATGTGGTCACCGTAAGTGATAGGACTGGAAGCACCGGGGCCGGGCAAGTCGGTCTTCCACACAATGTTCTTGTTCTCGCTCCACTCCAACGGCAGGCCCTTCGTCTCGGAGATTCCTAGACCCTCCGGACCGCGGAACCGGGGCCAATCGTCACCCGTCACGCCTGGCTTTCGGCCGCTCGCCAAGCTGCGAATGTGCTCCTGATCGGCCTGGGAGAAGATCGAGACCGAAACGGTGAACTGCCTCCCGTCGCTTCGCTCGATGGTTACTTCGTCGCCGGTCACGCGCAGCACACGAGCCTGAATCGTTCGCCCCCGCTGATCCTTGAAGTCGCGATAGCCAGCCTGCTCGCCGCTCGTTTGAGCCGCACAAGACGCATGGACGAGAAAGCTCAGTAACATCACCGCGAGAACCACGTGTCGAATCATGACTAATTCCCTTCTGTAAACCGTTGGCATGCCCGGCGCGACGGCACTCCGATACGATACAAGAATCTACCACTTCTTAACAGCGAGTATCCGTCGTATTTGTGGCCGATTTTGGATTAGCAGTATCCCTGAGTACATCCGTCCAAAGACGCTAGCGACAGACTTTTTCGGCGTCCCCGCTGTAAGAATCTTCTGCCTCGCACGTCATCTCCTCTGAAGATCGCAAATCGCCTGCGATGAACAAACACGTTTTCCATTTTTCCGAGGAGTCTTGAGAATGCGACAGTTCACTCGACCTGCCCTGTCAGTCCTGGCTGCTGCCAGCCTTGTGGTAACGATAACGATTCCGGCGGGCGCGCAGAGCGGGAGCCGCAGCTATCCGTCGAGCGGTTCCAGCCGTCGGGCATCGCCGCCCGTCAGTCCGAGCCGTGGCGAACAGTCGAGGGGATCGAGTTCCGCTCGATCACGATCGTCGCGTACAAAGGGAAACAGGGGCCGTGCCTCGAACGCAACCAGGCCGTCATCTATCGCGGTCCGTTCAAAAAGGTCGAAGACGACGACGATCACGTCTACTACCGGGGCGAACGAATGGCCGTGTGCGACAAGACGTTTCACCGTCTTCAGAAGAAGCCGTACGCCGGGCAGTTTGAATTCATTGAGCCACGCGATACGGTTCCCCTGGAAAAGACGTCCAGGTTCGATTGCAGCCGCCCCAAATACCGCCATCCACGGGAAACAAAGGGGCAAGAATATGATGCCACGACAGAATTCGCGGGCATTTGCATCGATGGCGGCAATTGCTGCTAACGACAACTGACAGTTGCATCATGATTTTGCCCACAGATGATTCTGCTTTCTCTTCTTCGAGCAAGATCATTGTCGGGCAAAATCATGGGGAATTCGCGCGTAGCGGGGTTTAGAAAGCAAACATTATGGCCACCCTTACGTTACTCAGGGAACGCAGCCGGCTAGCTGACCCGTCCAACCAATTGACTATGCTCCAGCCGCGGCCGGCTCACAAGCCTTTCGAGGATTCCCTGGCCGAAAGCGGTTTGTATCCGTTGCGTGCGTTGGGAATCGAAGTGCTCCAAGTCAATGTTGGCAAACTGTGCAACATGACGTGCGCGCACTGCCATGTCGATGCCGGCCCCGACCGGCGTGAAATCATGACTCGCGAGACGGCCGAGGCGTGTATTCGGGCACTGGCGCAGACCGACATCCCCACGCTAGACCTCACTGGCGCCGCGCCCGAGATGAATCCCAACTTCCGCTGGATGGTCCAGGAGGCCAGTCGCCTGGGACGCCATGTGATGGACCGCTGCAATCTGACGATTCTCCGTGCGCCCGGCTACACGGATTTGCCGGAGTTTCTTGCACAGCACGACGTGGAAATCGTCGCCTCGCTCCCGTGTTACCTGGAAGAAAACGTTGACGTTCAACGCGGCAACCACGCATTCGAAAGGTCCATTGAAGTCTTGCGTCGGCTCAATGCGATCGGTTATGGGCGTCCAGCTTCAGGCTTGGAACTGACACTGGTCTACAATCCGATCGGACCCGCTCTGCCGCCGTCCCAGGCTTCATTGGAGGCAGACTACAGGCGAGAGCTGGCGGAGAGATGCGACATCGGTTTCACGCGGCTGATCACGATCAGCAATATGCCCATCAACCGCTTTCTCCATTACCTCCTCAAGACGGGGAAGCATGACGAGTACATGGAGAAGCTGATCGGCGCGTATAACCCAGCGGCTGCGGCAGGAGTCATGTGCCGGACTTGCCTCTCGGTGGATTGGGAGGGCCGGCTGTACGATTGCGACTTTAATCAGATGCTCGGGCTTTCCGTCAGCGACCGTTTGCCGCAGAACATCCGCGAATTCGACGCCAAATCGCTGGCTGACCGATTGATCGTCACCGGCCAACACTGCTACGGATGCACCGCAGGGGCTGGATCAGGATGCCGAGGGGCGATCGTGTGAATGCAACAACGCTTGATTCACGTGGGCCAAGGTACCTGCATCAGTTGGTCGGCCAGAAGAAGTTGCGGGACGGGATCGTGCCAACTGCCATGTCGATTGCTCACCCGTTTCAGCAATCTCTGTAATCATTCCGACTCTCAACGAGGCCAACTACTTGCCGCACGCCTTGAATAGCCTGTACGGCGCGGAGAACATCGAGACGATTGTTGTCGATGGCGGAAGCAGCGACGGCACTTTGGGAATTGCGAAGCACGCGAACTGCCAGGTCCTTCGTGCGCTGCCAAGCCGGGCCGGGCAACTGAACGCAGGCGCAGGGTCTGCCAGCGGCTCCATTTTCTTGTTTCTTCACGCAGACACTCGGCTTCCTCCGGGTTTCGACTCGACGGTGCGAACGACGTTGAACGAACCGGGCGTCGTTGGTGGTGCCTTTCGTCTGCGAATCGACGCGCACGGCCGATCCCTCCGCATCATCGAACGGGCCGTTGGTCTTCGATCACGATTCCTTCAAATGCCGTACGGTGACCAAGGCATCTTTGTCAACAAGGAGACATTCCACGAATTGGGCGGGATTCCCGAGTTACCCATCATGGACGATTTCGAGTTTGTCAGGCGGCTCCGTCGCCGAGGCAAGATTCGGATGGCATCCGCCGCCGTACTCACGTCCGGCCGCCGGTGGAAACAGTTGGGCCCATGGCGGACGACCTGGGTCAACCATAAGATCATCTTCGGCTATCGCCTCGGAATTCCGCCCAATCGCTTGGCCGCATGGTATCACGGTGCCCTCGAAAGACCGCGGCTGCGCAATTGAAACATGAGGCGGTTTCAGGACAGTGTGGCACTGCTTGCTCGCAAGCAGTGATCGCTTCCACACCCCAAACACGGCCAACAAGTAGGCCGTGCCACACGCGATTGACGCGTATTCCGGTTCTGAAACGGCTTGATATTCAGGATGCCAACCATCAGCGGACGAAAGGCGACTACCTGTCATATCCAAGATTCGGCGACAGCCACTTTTCGACCTCTTCGACGGCCATGGCCTTCCGTCGCGCGTAGTCTTCGATTTGATCTTTCGTGATGCGGTCCACCGAAAAGTAGCGTGATTTGGGATGGGCGAAGTAAAGGCCGCAGACGCTGGCTGCCGGCAGCATGGCAAAGGAATCTGTCAGCGAAACTCCCGTATGCTCTTCGGCGCGGAATAGATCGAACAGAATGCGTTTTTCGGTATGGTCGGGCTGCGAGGGATAGCCAGGGGCTGGGCGGATGCCGCGGTACTTTTCTTTGATCAAATCGTCGTTGTTGAAGCGCTCGTCGGCGCCGTATCCCCAGTCGATGCGAGCCTGCCGGTGCAGATACTCCGCAAACGCTTCGGCCAGCCGATCGGCTAGAGCTTTCACCATGATCGAACGGTAGTCGTCGTGTTCGGCGTGGAACCGATCACACAACTCGTCGACCCCGATACCCGTCGTCACGACAAATGCACCGATGTAGTCCACACGTTCCGAATCCATAGTCGCTACGTAGTCGGCCAAGGCGCGGAAATGGCCCTGGCCTTTTCTCTCCCACTGTTGACGTAATGTGTGAAAGCGAGTCAATTCCGCTCGTCGATCCTCGTCGGTAAACAGAACGATGTCGTCGCCATCGGATGCGGCGGGCCAGAATCCATACACGCCTTTTGCCGTGAGCCATTTGTTCCGAATAATGTCCTCCAGCAGACCTTGTGCATTGTCGAACAATTCGCGGGCTGCCGGTCCCTGTGCTTCGTCTTGCAGGATCGCGGGGTATTTGCCCTTTAGTTCCCAGGTTGAGAAGAAGGGCGACCAGTCGATGTAGCCCGTGAGGTCCGCCAACGAGACATCGTCCAAGACGCGGCATCCGGTAAACGCTGGCCTGTCGATCTGCACGTCTGACCAGTCAGTGGGAAACCGCCGCCGGCATGCCTCCTCGTAGGACACAAGCTTGATCTGTCGCCTCTGGAACGACGCCACGAGTTGCTCCTGCAACTTCTCGTTCTCATCAATGATGCCGGGTCTCCGTTCTGGGCTGTTCAGACGGTCGACGACTCCTACGCTGCGCGACGCATCCAGCACGTGGATAATTGGCTGGCTGTAGGGCGGTGCGATCTTCACAGCCGTGTGCTTGGCGCTGGTGGTAGCTCCGCCAATCAACAACGGTTGCTTGAATCCGCCCCGCTCCAACTCTCTGGCCACGTGGACCATCTCGTCCAAGCTGGGTGTGATCAGTCCGGAAAGGCCAATGAAGTCCGCTTTCTTCTCAATCGCCGTTTCCAGAATCCGTTCGGCCGAGACCATTACGCCCAGGTCGATGACTTCGTAGTTGTTGCAGCCCAGCACGACCCCAACGATGTTCTTGCCGATGTCGTGCACGTCGCCCTTGACCGTGGCCATGACGATTCTGCCGCGAGGTTCGTGCCCTTCCAGACCGGCGTCGCGTTTCTCCTGATCCATGAACGGCTGCAGATACGCGACGGCCTTCTTCATCACGCGAGCCGATTTGACCACTTGTGGCAGGAACATCTTGCCGGCACCGAACAGATCGCCGACCTTGCTCATGCCATCCATCAGCGGACCTTCGATGATTTCCAGGCACTGCTGACAGTCTCGACGTGCCTCCTCAACGTCCTGCCCGATGAACTTGTCGATGCCCTTGACCAACGAGTGAGCCAGTCGTTCGGCGACCGGCGCCTCACGCCACGTCAGGTCTTTCTGCCGCCCTTTCTTACCTTGCGGCTTCAGATTCTCGGCAAACGTCACCAACCGCTCGGTCGCGTCGGGCCGGCGGTTCAGTAACACGTCCTCTACACGTTCCAGCAGGTCCTTAGGGATCTCCTCGTAGACCTCCAGTTGTCCGGCGTTGACAATTGCCATGTCTAGGCCCGCGCGAATGGCGTGGTACAGGAACGCGGCGTGCATAGCTTCACGGACGACATTGTTTCCGCGGAACGAGAACGACAGGTTGCTCACGCCGCCCGAGACTTTCGCGCCTGGACACTCTTGTTTGATCAACCCCGTAGCTTCGATAAAGTTGCGGCCATAGTTATCGTGCTCCTCGATGCCCGTCGCGACAGCGAGGATGTTGGGATCGAAGATGATGTCCTCCGGCGCGAAGCCCGCCTGTTCCGTGAGCAGACGATAGGCTCGTTTGCAGATTCGCACCTTGTCGCCCGTTTCCGTGGCTTGCCCCCGTTCGTCGAAGGCCATCACCACCGCGGTGCTTCCATAGCGACGAACCAGCCGCGCCCGCCGCAGGAATTCATCTTCGCCGTCCTTCAAGCTGATTGAATTGACGATCCCTTTCCCTTGCAGGCATTTCAGGCCGGCCTCCAGCACGGACCATTTCGAGCTGTCGACCATGACCGGCACTTTGCTGATGTCCGGTTCGGCCGCGATCAAGTTCAGGAACCGCGTCATGGCGGCCTCGCCGTCCAGCAAGTCGGCGTCCATGTTCACGTCGATCACGGTGGCGCCGTCCTCGACTTGCTGCCGGGCTACGTCGACCGCTTCGTCGTACGCCTCCTCACGAATCAGTCGTGCAAACTTGCGCGAACCAGTCACGTTGGTTCTTTCGCCGATCATCAGGAAGTTGGCGTCTGGCCGGATCGTCAGCGTCTCTTGCCCGCTCAGGCGCGTTAGACTCTCGACAGTCGGCGGCCGACGTGGCGGTTTGTCGCGGACCATCTTGGCGAACGCGCGGATGTGGTCCGGTGTCGTGCCGCAGCAGCCGCCGACGATATTCAGCCATCCATTGGCGACGAACTCGCCCAGCGCCTCGGTCATCTGCTCAGGTGTCTGGTCGTAACCGCCGAACTCGTTGGGCAACCCGGCGTTAGGATGGCAACTGATGTAGACCGGCGCGATCAGCGACAGTTCCTCGACGTAAGGTCGCATTCCTTCGGGACCGAGCGAACAGTTGATGCCGACGCTCAGCAGATCGAAGTGAGAAACGGAATTCCAGAATGCCTCGATCGTCTGACCCGACAGCGTGCGCCCGCTAGCATCGGTAATGGTGACCGATACCATGGCTGGCAGTCGAATATTGTTCTCGGCAAAGAACTTGTCGATGGCAAACAGACAGGCCTTCAGATTCAACGTGTCAAACGTCGTTTCCGGGAATAGCAGGTCGACACCACCCTCGACCAATGCCGCCACCTGCTCGTGGTACGACGAGACGAGGTCATCGAACGTTACCGCTCGGAATCCGGGATCTTCGACATTCGGCGAAATCGAAGCCGTCTTGCTGGTCGGACCAATCGAACCGGCAACATAACGTGGACGGCCCGGTCCTGCCGCATTTGCTTGTTCCACTGCCCGCCGAGCACAGTTGGCAGCGGCCAGGTTGATATCGCGCGTAAGATGTGCCAGGTCGAAATCGGCGAGCGCGATGGGAGTGGAGCCGAAAGTGTTCGTTTGGACGATGTCCGCGCCGGCTTCGAGGTACTGGCGGTGAATGTCCACGACGGCGTCGGGATGCGTCAAGCAGAGGATATCAACGAGGTTCTTCAGCGTTTTGTGATGATCGGCGAATCGATGGCCGCGCACCGCGGCTTCGTCCAACTCCAACGCCTGGACCATGGTACCCATGCCGCCGTCTAGCACGAGGATACGTTGCCGGAGAAGCGACTCGATTCGATGTCTCGTGTCTGGTCTTTCCGCGGTTTCCATCAGAAGCCAAGTGTGGGTAAGGAGTTACGAAAGGAGAGATCGGTTGGTCTGGTCAACCGTTCAGGGCGGCCACGTGGCCCAGATGTCCCATTTTACCAAACCGGAGAGAACTTTCCGCCCAGTCGTCTTTTGTCTATCCGGAAAAGTCGCTGTAAGACTCAAGATCGTTACAGACGATACCGATAAATGGTGACGAAGATCACCTCCTCTAGCGCGACTCGTGTTGTGTGTACGCGCCGACTACCACTTCGAATGGACGCCAACAATGACCGCTGCAACTGCTCGACACAGAACCGGATCCGCGGGAGCGTCCCGCGGGAAGGAAGACGATCGCAGTGAGACGTCTAACGCCACCAATCCCATCGCGGTACTGATTCGTCTGCCCGATCTTAACGAGCCAATACTGAAAGAAAAGGTGCCCCAGGTGGCGGCTGGCCCGGTCGAGCCGGGCGAAATGGCGACCGGCAAAGCGAGCCCCACTGCCCAGCCGCCTGTGTCAGAAGAACCAAACGATCAAGCTGCGGACGCTGCAGCTCTTCGAACCGACAGGGAATCGGAAACTCGGTCGCCTGAGGAAGAACCGACGGATGATGACGCCGCCACGCGGAGCCCGGTCACGGTGCCGCGCCCGGTGATGCAGCTTGCGGGCGTGCTGGCGCTGATCGGTATGTTCATCGGAGCCTATTTCGCCATCGTTGGCGGCGGGGATGGAAACGTGCACGAGGACAACGGCGATCTGCCCGGCGACCAGAGTCCTGTCGAGTGGGCCGAGTCGTCGACCGAGCCGACTGAACCGGTCGACATCGCCGCCGCACCGCCTCTCGATAGCAATCAGCAGCAAGAACTGTTCGCCGAGCCCCCCGTGGACCACACAGGATCCAACCTTTTCGAACCGATGGACACTCAGGAAGCGAAAGACCCGCCATCGCTGACGCTGGAGCCCGAGCCATCAGTGGTCCTCGAACCACAATTCGAGGAGAAGATGGATCTGGCCGACTCGGCTCTCGATGGCGGCTCCTGGATCCAGAAGGATCAATTCGCGGGCTTTGGAGTCGATTCCAGTCAGGGAGTTGAAGGGCCGGATGCTACGACGCAACCGGAGGACCGTTCGGATGGGATCGCTCAAGGGATCGAAGCGCCCCAGCTTGGAGAAACGGTCGAGGTGTCGCCCTACAAGTACCCGGTAACCGATCCTTCAAATTATCAGTATCCGGAAGACTACCACACGATGTTCCAGGACTCTCTGGACACGAGCAATACACCGGGGACTTCGCCTGGACCAAGCGAGCGTGGCATATACAGCCCGTACCCTGGCACCGCTCGCCTGAGACCCCCGATCGATCCGCCGCCCGTCCGTCGCTAACCCTTCGGCGACAAACCGTGCGGCAAACGCAAGAGCATGGAGTGGGTAACGTAGTATCGGAGCTAGTCATGAGCACGCTGGACAAAGCATTCATCAAAGCATACACCAAAGGTACGGACTCGCACGCTGCGAGGCCGCAGGGTGGTACGGCGGACGGCGATGCTGCCGGATCCGCGCAATCCCACCAAGTTGGTCCCTTGCAGTCGACTGGCGATGCAGGTGCGGCTTCCACGCATCGGGCCGATCAGTCCCATGGCGAAATCCAAGCGGAGGTCTACACGCCCCACGTCCAGTTCTCGCAGCCTGTCCAGTACACGGACCTTGCCTACGCCAGTCCGTCCCAACAACCGCCGCCAACGGCCGCCCCGGTTGAAATGCATAGTCAACAGCCGACTCAGGCGCCACCGATCGAGAATGCACCGAATCAGGCGAGCGGGACAGACAACTCTGTCACGGACGACGTCCAGCAGACGCTCAAGTCGGCCGCGTCCCTCAGGATCCCACAGCCGCTGCAGTTGCCGACCGTGTTCGAAGCACCGGCCGGCGAGGAGCAGACCGAGGATGCGGCGAAGGAATTCTCGCCTGATTGGGAGGTCGATCGTTTCGTTTGGCCGGAGATCTGCGACCGGCTGCTGGAAGTAGAAAGCCGCTACTTCAAGCATGTGGGGCAGAGACTGGAAATGGCGACCAAGCAAGGCCACCACGTCTTGATGATTGCGGGTTCGCGGCGCGGCGAGGGCCGAACTTCCCTTGCCCTGTGCCTGGCTCGCTCCGCGGCGGAATCCGGCGTCAACGTGGCGATCATCGACGCGGACTTCCGGAACCCACAACTCGGAACTCGCCTGGGAATGGAAACGCCGTGTAGCTGGCTGGAGGTGGTTGCCGGCAAGGCGCCACTGGCCGAGGCTGCCGTTGCCTCGGTCGAGGACAGCTTGACGTTGTTCCCTCTGGCGGGCTCGGAGGACATCCAGATCCAATCCGGCGACGGGCGGTTGCTTGCACTGGTCGAAGAGATCTCGTCGCATTATCCGCTTGTGATTGTGGACACCGGGCCGTTGGGTGCCGAAGAGCGTCACCCGTTCGCCGACGCGAAAAAATGTCCGGTTGACGCCGCGATCGTGCTCCGGGATCTGCGATACACCACCGAAAAGAAAGCTGTCACAACCGCCGAGCAACTGCAAAATAGCGGTATTCAAGCGGTTGGAATTGCCGAGAACTTCAAATCGATGTAGGTCAGGGATGTACACAAGATACTGGAAACTGAACTCGAGGCCTTTCGATAGCAGCGCGGCTCCGCGGTTTTACTATCCCAGCGAGACGCACCAAGCCACGCTCCTGAAACTCCGGTATGCAGTCGAAAACCGACGCGGCGCTGCATTGATGGCCGGGGCATCCGGGCTCGGGAAGACACTGCTGGTCCAATCGCTCTTTGACGAACTTCCCGAAGAGTACAGTCCGCTCGTGCACTTGAAGTTCCCGCAGATGTCGCCGGTTCAGTTGCTGGCGTTTCTGGCCGACGAGTTAACCGGCGAAGCGTCCATGGACACCGCCATCGACTACAACCTGCGCCGAATCGAGGATGCGTTGGCAAAGAACGCCGATAGCGGCGCACACGCGTTGGTGGTGATTGACGAGGCCCACCTTCTGCCGGATGCCGGCGCGCTTGAGACCGTTCGTTTGCTGCTGAATTTCGAGCCGGCCTGGACGATGTTGCTGGTCGCACAGCCCGGGCTACTGCCGGCTCTGGACCGCATGCCGCAATTGGAGGAGCGTTTCGGCGTCAAATGCCTGCTTCGCCGGTTCACTGTGGACGAATCGATCAGCTACATCAACCACCGCATGATCGCCTCAGGAGCGCCCGATATTGACGCGATCTTCGAACCGTCCGCACTGGAAATGATCCACCAGCTTTCCGAAGGCATCCCACGCCGCATCAACCGCCTGTGCGATCTGTCGTTGCTGATCGGCTTTGCCGAAGAGCAGCCACGAATCACTTCCAACCAGGTCGACGCGGTCGCGGTAGAATTAGCAAACACGGCCCCGCCTGTGCGACGCGTAGCGTAAGCCTGAGACGCAGGCAAGAGATTTCGGCTTTTCACAGCAAGAATCTGCGCTTGGTCGGAATGCTCTCCCCGAGGACGGCCTCGTCGTTCTCTCCAAGCACGCCCGAGAATCCCATCCGAGTTCCCAAACCGTCGATTTAGAGCTGCGGTTCAGATGGCAGAGTCCGTGTCTGGCGAGTCCCTTTCCGTGCCTGGAGCTACTAATTAATTCGATATTCCACTTGACAGTTCACTGTCGCAGTCAGATAATCTAATTAATTAGTAAATCGAGAAAACCAAGTGACTCTCGCAATCGTCAAGAGATTAGGGAAGGACTCACCAAGCCATGGTTCGACCATCGTCGCGATATCCGACGGAACTGGAGCTGGAGATTCTCAAAATCATCTGGCGCGAGGGCCCGTCGTCGGGGCGACAGGTCTGTGAGGCTTTGGCCGGATACCGTCAACTGGCGTACACGTCGGTGATGACCATCATGAACATCATGGTGGACAAGGGGTACCTGCGCCGAGAGAAACGGGACGGCAGCTACGTTTACCGCGCACGCACCACCGAAAAGGCCACACGACGACGGATGTTGCACGACTTGGTGGATCGCTTGTTTGATGGTTCAGCGACAACCGTGATGGTCAATCTGTTGGAAAACGGCGATATCGGTTCCGAAGAGTTGAACGAGCTTCGTCGGCTCATCAACCGCAAGGCCAAGGAGAAGCCGTCATGACCCCAATCGCGTGGTTCGACACGACCTTCTGCGCGCGCCTCACGCTAACCCTGGGCCATTTCCTCTGGCAGGGATTGGTGATCGCCTGCTTGGCGATGTGCGTCGGGCGATTGCTGCGTGGCGTGTCGGCAGCGGCACGCTATCGCGTGTTTGTCGTTGCATTTCTGCTGATGGCGGCCTGCCCGCCGGTGACGTTCTGCTTGATCGAGCCAACGCGATCAGTCTCCGCCGTCGACCTTGCTGACACTACGTCTTCGTCAACGGATGCTAAGTGGAATACGTATCCTGCACGCGTTGACATGCGGCAAGAGCTGACCGAGCCGAACATGGCAAGTGTCAGGGAATCCACGTCGGCAACGGCGAGCGCGATGTCTTCCGGCGGCCAATCCCGGATGGCCAGGCGATTCGACTGGAGATCGTATGCGTGGCTCGCCACTGTGGTCTACCTGGGCGGCACGCTGGTGATGCTCGTTAGACTGGCGATGGGCGTGTACGGCGGCGGAAGGCTCAGGCGGCGTTCGAGTCCGTTGGACGACCCCGAACTGATCACCGTGATCGCCCGGCGTGCGCGGGCCCTGGGGTTGGGTTTCAGTCCGGCGGTCGCCTACTGCCAGCAGATCGCCATCCCGACGGTGATCGGCGTGCTGCGTCCGACCATTCTGCTGCCGCTGTCGGTGGCCAGCGGCTTGAACCAAGAACAGCTCGAAGCGATTCTAGTCCACGAGTTGGCTCACATTCGACGCTACGACTATCTGGTCAACCTGATTCAGCGCCTGATCGAAGCACTGCTGTTCTTCCATCCCGCAGTGTGGTTGGTGTCGCGTCGCATTCGCATCGAGCGTGAGCGTTGCTGCGACGACCAGGTCCTGGCCACGGGAGCAGAGCCACTGAGCTATGCGAGTTCGTTGTTGAAAGCAGCCGAGCTGGGGCAGGCTTTCCGAGGCAGCGTGCCGACGGAACCCGTTGTCGCCGTCGGAGCAACCAGCCACCCGTCGGATTTGGTCGATCGCGTTCGACGATTGCTCGAAGGACGAAACTGCGAGCCCGTACGGTTGAGACATCCTTGGGTGAGCTTGCTCTGTACGGGAGTCGTGTTCGCTGTTGGCAGCTTCCTGGTCCTACATCTGAATGTGCAGGCACAGTCCGCCGGTGACGCCGCCGATGAACCGGCGGCGGCGGCGCGGTCGGGAGACCGCGCCACAACACAAGATCACGCGGAAACAGAGGGCGGTGCCGAAACGCAAGCAAGCAATGCAGATGCCACCATCAAACGGTTGCTTTCACAGTTGCGTGATGAGGATTGGTATTTGCGGGAGGCAGCCGCCCTCGAGTTGGGCAAGATGGGTGACAAAGCCCTCGTCGATCCGTTTATCGAAACTCTAAAGGACGAACGGACAGAGGTGCGCCGCGCTGCGGCGCGCGGTCTAGGCGACATCGGCGACGTTCGGGCCGTGCAACCACTTATCGCGGTTCTGGAAAAGGCTGAAGAGAAGTTTGAGATCGAGGCGATCGTTCGCGCCCTTTCACAGATCGGCGATCCGGTCGCCGTTGACCCCATTGTCGCGGCCATCAGCCGAGCCGAGCCCCCGGTTGATTTCTATTCGGTGCGCTCGATCGTTCGGTTCCGGGACCCGCGCATCGCCGACCTGTTGCTCGGCAAGATGCGAAACGACGGCGGCGGATTCAATTTCAACGTTGTTGCCATGCTCGTCCAGCTCAAGGAACCGCGTCTCTTGGAGCCGCTGCTCGAATTCCTGGCGACTTCGAATTCGAGAAAACGCTGGCGGGCGGCGGATGCCCTGGGCCATTTTGGCGATCCGCGGGCTGTCGAACCTCTGATCGCAGTCCTCGACGAAAACGACCGGTACGTGCGCGAAGCAGCCGCGGAATCGCTTGGTGAACTAGGCGACGCCAAAGCTGCCGAGCCGCTGATCGAACTTCTGAAAAAGGAAAAGGAGGACGACGTCCTGCAACGTGCGGCAGTAGCGCTAGGCATGCTGGGCGACCAAAGGGCCCTGGCATCGCTCGAATCGCTGGCCAACCACGACGATGGCCGCGTGCGCGACGCCGCCCGAGGAGCAATCGCCGACATCGAACTGGGGGCGAATCGCGTCTTGCGTGTCGACCAGCAAATGGGTATCGAGCTTGCGGAATCAGCATTCGCGAACGAGGATGAAGCGGCCGCTTTGGCAGCCGCGCGAGCACTTGGACGAATCGGTAGCCCGCGAGCCACGAAGGCCCTTGTCCGCTCGGCCAAGGATCCTCGCGTGCCGGTTCGTTCTGCGGTGATCGACGCGCTGGCGTGGCTTGAATTCGACGGTGCCGCGGACGGGCTCGCTCAGGCGCTGACCGACGAAGATGCCGAAAACCGATGGAAGGCGGCGATAGCGCTCGCGAGACGCAAAGACGGTCGGGCGATCGAAACGCTGATTGCCTTCACCAAGAACGGCTGGCCCCTGCAGAAACGCCGCGCGGCCGAATACCTGAGCGAACTGGGCGATCCACGAGGTGTCCGGCCGCTGTGCGCCATGCTGGACGATCCAGAACGCCGAGTGCGCACGGCTGCGGCCCAGGGCCTTATCAGAGTTGCGAATCCGAAAGCCCTGGACTCGTTGCTGACGGCCCTGGAAACGGAGCAGGACGGTAGAGTACGTACGTACCTTGTCCTTGGCCTCGGTCAGATCTACGATCCTCGCGCGATCAAGGCTCTTGCAGACGTCCTGGCCGACAACGAACAGAGTATGCGCGGCCACGCCGCTCGCGGGCTGGCTCGCCTTGGCTGGAAGCCCGAGGCCGATATCCAGCGGATTCGTTTCATGATGGCCACTGGCCGGGCGGACGAGGCGGGCGACTTGATTCCAAAGGCCGAAGCCGCGGGTGACAAGAATCGCTTGGCGGGCAAGTTTGAACTGAACAAGCCGATCCTCACGCCGCTGACGGTCGGCACTGGTGAATGGCCCAGCGTGTTGATGCTCAGCTCGATGGAATTCCAGAAGCAAGCAGACGGACTTGTGGCGATTGTGCAACTGAGCAAATTCAGCTGGCCCACGTCGTCCTGGCGTGTTTCGATTCAGCTCAAAGACGACGTGGGCAAGGTGCTGGCCGATGGGAAGATGACCGTCAAAACGACCGGGGAGATCATCACCGTGAGACTGTGTGAATCATCCCAACCTTACGAACTGAAGATCGGCCGCGTAGACGACCTGGGGCAAGTTCGACGCTTCGAGCTATCTGTCGAGCAGGTTCCCGATGACCGCCAGCCGCCATCGCCGGTCGAGATCACGGCACCCGCCGAAGGGCCGCTGGCTCTCGTCAAGGATATCCCTGTCAAGCTGGAGGCAAGGAACCTCGACGGGCAGAAAGTCGTTTGGACCCAGAAGATCCGGTTCGACCAGACAGCGGAAGACGAGAAGAAAACGGAATTGAAGGCGACGCTACTGCTTCGATGGGCATCGCTGCGCAAAGCGGACTGGCGCGTTTGGCTGGTACTGCTGGACAAGGAAGGCAAGATGGTGACTCGTTCCAGCACGCGGTTCTCGACGGAGCGAATTATCAAGGGACTGCCCAAGGTCGTAGACGAGAGCCTCGAAATGCCGCTGTCCTTCTGGCAGGGCCGCGAGCAACCGGTGCGGTTCCGCGTGGGTCTTGAATTGACGAAGGACCACACGAAAACGGCACCCGCCCAGCCGTGAATCTATCGCATTCTCTGTCCGGCACGGTCGCGAGCGGTTTCTGCGAGTTGTCCGATCATCAGTGGCCGAACGAGAATCCCCAATGGACGCTGGGCCGATGGTGGTAGGGGTGTACGTGGTGGTGTACGTGAGGCCGGTGATACCACATGGGCGCCGGATACCGCGGCGTGATGTAGTGGTGTTCCTGGACAATCACTCGAGGTCGATACGTCGGATGTGGTAGTTGCGGTGACGTGGCTAGTCGTGCTGTCTGCACTGCCCGCATCACCGCGTCGCTGACGCCCGACTTGCTCATCGTGATCAGGTCGGTCGGCTGCGGACGACGGACGATTCCGTTGGCCCTCACGTGCGTGATGATCACGTCGTCGCTCAATCCTGCGTGCGTCATGGAAATGACGTCATGGACCGTGACCGCTCGCGCAGTCTGCGCGGCGTATCTTCGCTGGGCAGCAGCATTGCTCCAGGCGACGTCCGTGTCGATCGAATCGCCGATAGCTGCGCCCGTCAAAGCACCGATGGCCGTGCCAATCGCCGCGCCTGCCGCGGTTTCGCCGTTGTTCTTGCCGATGGCTCCGCCGGTCAATGCACCCATCAGACCGCCCACCACCAGACCTTGGTCCCGGTGATGGTAGGGCGACTGGGCAAAGGACGCGGACGACAGCGACAGCAATACCAGGACGGTCAGTTTCACTCGCATCTTCGCACCTGATGGTTGGAGAGTTGCGGATGGTCTCAACATTCGATCCGTCGGTCAAGACGAAACCGTGTGTTGAACCCTTGGTCTACCTCCCGATATCGGGGGTGTCGGCCCGAAAAGGGCCGGGCGCGGACCCTGACAGATTGTATCGCCAAGCTGCTGGGACACACTTGAGAGGTTTGGCCAAAGCTGTACCGCTCCCGGCACAAAATCACACAAGCCCGAAGCGCAAGCGAGGGACGTAACCTTTTCCCTCGCTTGCGCTTCGGGCTTGTGTGCGATGTGTCAGACTTGAGCGGGAGCGGCAACGCGAACGGCCCGGATGACGAGGCGGTCGCCGGTCACCCGATCTTGCCGTCTCCGTCGATATCTCTGCCGAAGTTCTGTTCGAGGACCTTCACGAGGTGATGAAGAAGTCGGCGAGTATCGTGCAGCTCTCTCTCCAGATTCGCTACTCTCGTCTCAAGCGACTCCGACCTCGATCGCTGTTGTGATATCTGGCTTTGCTGCATCAGATCCCAGAATAGCCCCATATCGCGGCCTCCTGTCAAAGGTAGGATGAGTGTATGGATCGTCGGCGGTCGGACGTGGCGCGTGGCTGCTACGGGAGTTCGCCCACCTCCGTGACCGAGCCATCTTCGCCGGTGGTGTCCGATGACTGCGTCTCCAGCGTGCTCATCTGTACGTCCTGGACGCCGAGTTCGCTACAGGCGGACTGCACCGCCACCACATGCTGGGCCAGACATCGCGGATGAACCTTCAGTTGAACGGTCAACCGGACGTCGCTGTCCTCGCCAGTCTCCTGGATTCGCGCGTTCAAATCGTCAAAGTCCGTCCGCTCCCCGTCGACCGTGATCGCCCCGTCCTGGTCAATTTCAATGGTCAACGCGCGCGCGGGCGTTTCCAGCAATTCCACTTTCGCCGATTCCGCGACTTCCACTCGCGCAGCCAGTTCCTCGGCCTTCTCCATTTCCACAACGGCACGGTCGGCCTCCACTCTTGCCACCATTTCGGTCTCCCTTACTTCGGCACGCATGAAAAACCAACCTCCGACCACCAAGAGAACAAGGCCCCCCAGCAGCAGCGCTACAAACACGGCCACAATGGCGACGATGGCACCGGCGGATCCGCGTTGAGGATTGTCATAACCCATGAGTTGCTCCATTCACTGAATAGCAGACGAGACTGAATCGTTTAGTGGCACGTTTTCCCTCATTGTGATGCGGGCGTTTCCAGACTGGATTCTGGGAGGGCGAAGCTCCCGCTGAGCCGTGTTTTCCCTTGGTTTCGGCTCGGCAGGAGCCTCACCCTCCACGTTCTCAGACCACTTCATGTCAGCTTTGTCGCTCTTGCGCGTCGGATCAACACCGACTGCAGCAAGCTGACCAAGCCCGATGCGCCCCAGTATAAGCCGACTCCGGCCGGCATGGTTACCAGCACAATGAATGTAACAATTACCGAAACGGACGCCATCAGCATTCGGTTATGGTCGGACGAATGTGCTCCGACGATCAAGGTGATGTACGTGAGCGCGGTCACCGCAGCGGTCAGCAGGAAATCCGGTTTGGCGATGTTACGAATCCAGAGGAAACGTCCGCCAATTGCTGCACAGCGACGTACAGCCGTGAAGAGTCCCAGGAAGATGGGGATCTGAACCAACATGCCAGCGCACCCACCGAGCGGCAGCGGAGAGACTCCTTCTCGCTGGAACAGTATTCGTGTTTCCTCCGCCATCCGATCCGGCCGGTCCCGAAAACGCGACCTTATCTTGTCCAAATCGGGCTTCAGTTTCCGCATCGTCTCCTGATGGGCAGCGGACATTCTTGCGAGCCGTAGGGTGAGTGGAAGCATGGCCACGCGCACGAGCAACGTCACGGCGACAATGCCGGTACCGAGATTCCCGCCACAAGCCTGGGAATAGGCAAAAATGGAGGCTCGAAGCAAGTCGACAAACTGGTCCCAGAGAAACATTACTACGGGACTCCAACCTCAGGGGCAGTCGTGGCGTGCATAGCGTGGTATTCGTCCGCAGCGCCGCAATATTGCGGGGCTGCTGGCCCAGCGTAGCTAGCCGCCGAGATTAAACTGGGCGTTCTGCGTGGCCTTGCGTAAACGGCGCAACAAAAACTGATCTTCCCTCAGACTGCAAAATCTCGCACAATTCCCCTCGGCAAGTGGCATGGAAACTGACTTCCAGGCCTGTCCCTCGTACATGTCTCCGGCATGAAGCCGGGCGCTTGCTTCTCTGGTTTGATCCTTCCTTAATACTCATCAACTGCCGCTGCTTGTTCCTCGGGACAATCCAAAGTGTAGGTGTACGGATGGAGATTGGCCGAAATACGGCCGGAACGGAGGCTGGGTGATGCTTGTGCTTTCGCGCAAGGAGACGGATAAGGTGATGTTCCCCACACTGGGGATTACGGTCGAAGTGTTGCGGATTCGAGGCAACACCACACGGTTGGGTATCGACGCACCATCGGATGTCCCGATCCAGCGTCACGAGTTGGCCGATCTCAAGTCGATTGACTTCAGTTCGGAAGAAGACGACAAAGCCAAACTGACCGGCCTGCTGCGTGCCGTTCGTCGCCGCCTTGATTCAGCCGCGTTGGCCCTGAACCGACTTCACCAGCATTCCGACGACAAGGCCGACGCGACAGCTCAGGGCCTGATTCTGAAAGTCTTCAGCGAATTGCAGTCGTTGGACCAAGACGCGACGGACGCCCTCGATTCGTCGAACGCTCCGGTGGCTCAATTGCTGCTGGTCGAAAACGACGACAACGAAGGGGCGCTGTTGGCCGGCTATCTCCGCATGCACCGATTCGATGTCACCGTGGCACGCGATGGCGAAGACGCATTAGGATATCTTTCGTTGCACGCACCGCCCGACGCCATTCTGCTGGACATGCGGATTCCGCGTTGTGACGGGCCGTGCCTTGTTCAGGAAATCCGGTCGAACGAGGAATTCGCCCAAGTGAAACTGTTTGCCGTCAGTGCCGCGGACCCAAGCTCACTGGACATTCCGACGGGGCCGGATGGAATTGACGGCTGGTTCCGCAAACCGGTCGACGTCGAGCACCTGGTAGGCGAAATCTCCAGGGCATTGGGAATCACCACACCGTCGGAACTGAATTGACCTTCTGCCACTACGACCAACCATTCCAGCGGACGCGATCTTCCCGGTATCTATCTTGGCTGGTGGCCTGCTCGGCGGGGTAGCCGATCGGAACCAGTGTGTGCGGAATCACGTGATCTGGCAGATTCAGCATTTGGCGAAATCCGTCCATGCGCGGCTGCCTTGGGTAAACGCCCGTCCAGACGGCGCCCAAGCCTTGAGCGTGGGCGGCAAGGAGCAGATTCTCGGTCGCAGCAGCACAGTCGATGGGCCAATAGCCGGGCGAAAGCTCAAGAGTCGTGTCGCCGCAGATCAGGATCGCCGCCGGCGCTTGTGCCACCATTGACGCATTGGGATGAAACTGCGGGATTTCTGCCAGCAGCTTACGATCGGTGATCACAACGAACTGCCACGGCTGGCCGTTTCGAGCGCTGGGTGCCATCATGGCCGCAGCAATGATCTTCCGAATCAGCTCTTCTGGGATCGGCCTGTCTTCGTACCTCCGAATGCTCCGTCTTGTGTGAATGGCCTCCAACGCGTCCATCTGTTGCCTCCAAGATTTGCAGGACTGAAGACGAAGTAGCTGCACTCGCCAGAGTGCGGTCGGTTATTAGGAAGACCCGCGTTCTGGCGAACGCAGCTACACAATCGAAAGGCTGACAAATTACAGATGCTCTAGAAAACGAAATTCAATTCCCGGTCTCGCCGAATCGTCTCTTCTTGCCAGCGATAGTCGTTGCCGCCAAACAGGTCGGGTGTTAGCTGGAAGAAGCGGCCAATCTGCGCAAGCACGTTCTTGGGTTGTTCCTCGCCCGATTGGACGCGGTTTGCCGAAATCACCAGCACAAAGTACTCGCCCCTATCGCGGACCCGCAATTGGAAACGACCGTCTTCGTCGGCGCGCGCGTAATCGCCGCCGATGTCTTGGATGGCAAGCAGGCCGGGGTGACTCTCGTCCGGTCGCGGATTGTGGGGAAGGAGACCATCGATGTCTGCCTTCTGCTCCGGATGCACGTTCTGCGGCACCACAATGGCAACGGCACCTTCATCCGGCGTCGTTGCGTTGCCAAGAGCAATCCTTCCGGTGATCAGGCAAGGCTGAGCCACGTCCGGATCATCGTTCTGGCCGGACGTGCCCGATCCTACCACGACGCCTAACACGAAGCACACCAAGGCGACGACTCCGAGCAACGCGCCTTGCATATAGAGAATGCGACGAGGCACGGCAACCTTGGTAGGATCGACCGGCACGTTTTCAGCGTACGGCGTCTCTTCTTCTTCCTCGGTGGCATAGACCAGTTCGGTATCGTCATCGTAGACGAGGAACTGGGAGAAAGGGTCTTCGTCCTTCTGTTGGCCGGCTGGCTCTTCGGTTTTCTGCTCGTCCTCTACGGTCTCCGACGACCGATCATCTTCCTCCGGAGCCGGGACCGCGATGGATTCCTGGCATTTGGGGCACTTGGCCCGCGCTCCCGCCTTACGCGAGCTAACGCTGAGACGGGCACCGCAGTGTTCACAGGCAAAACGAATGGGCATGGAAACGACCGTGCTATCAGCCGGACGAGTCAGGTCGGTCATCGTGGTCGCCGAGAGCTTTGATTCCCAAGACGCCGACCAACAGGACGACATCCGCGATCGTAAGCATCAGGGTGCTGATCGCGATCCAGCGCAACACCTTGGCCGCAGGGGAATCCTCCAGGGCCTGCGCCAAAACAGCCCCTCCCATCAGCACACCAAAGGCTACCACCAAGACCGGCAAGGCGAAAACAAGTATTGTCAGGATTCGTCGGGGAATCACATTGCCACTCGCATAAAATAGATAAAACATTATAGTTTTGCGGATTGGGGTACCTGTTGTCAATCGAGCTGTTCAGGACCAATGTCATGGCACGAAACGAGCAACTCATCCGCCAACACAGAATTCTGCAGATTTTCGAGCGTTTCCGGTTTGGCCGCACTTTGGACGAGATTCGACAGGAATTACTGGACGAATTGGGCCTGTCGTCGCTGCACCAGCGCACGGTGCGTCGTGATTTGGAGGCCCTGCAAGCGGCCGGATTCCACATCGAAACCTACGAATTGCCGCGTGGCCGAGTCTGGAAATTCGGTCCCGGCGTCAAAGGAACGCACAAAATTGCCGCATCGGCCACCGAGTTGATCGCCTTGTCGCTAAGTCGCGATTTGCTGTATCCGCTGGCGGGCACACCGTTCTGGCTAGGAATCGAGTCGTTCTGGAACAAACTGCGCGATCAGTTGCCTGATTCGGTGTGGAGCCACTACGAGAAGTATCGGCAAGCGTTGTTTGTGCGCGGCATGCCGGCCAAATCGTACAAGCCGCAACACGGCATTCTGGAAACACTGCACCGCTGCATCCAACAGCATCGCGTGGCCGAGATCGAGTACCAGCCCATCGGCAAGGACTCAAGACGGCGGAAAATCGAACCTTACGCGGTGGTCTTCTACCAATCCAGCCTGTATATCATCGCCGCCGCTGCGGAGATAGCGGAGGAGAGCCCCGAGCGGATTCGCCATTGGAAGCTTGACCGGTTCATCAAAGCCACGGGGCTGGACCAGTGGTTCAAGGTCCCCGAGGATTTCGATCTGGAGCAGCATCTCGGCGAGAGCTTGGGTATCTTCGCGGCTGCCGGAAGAGCTAAGAATTTCAGAATACGCATCAGCGCCCGGGCGGCCCCGTGGGTAATCGAAGACCCCTGGCATCCCGACCAGGAGATCAAGCGAACGGACGACGGAGGGGTCATTCTGACCGTCAAAGCCGCGCACGAATTGGAGATTATTCCTCGCGTGCTCAGCCTGGGCAACGAGGCCGAAGTCCTCGCGCCGGCCGCTTGTCGTAAACGGATCGCGCAGATGATTCGAAGCATGGCGGAACGCTACGCGGACGAGGCGTAGTATCGCGAGGTGGTTCCCAAGCGAGACCCCTTTTGCATGACGGATCGCAAGTCCTCTCGTAGGATGGCTCTCCAGAGCCGTCCATCGACGGGCTTGGGAACCAGACGGGAATGGCGGCGGCTCAACTTGTCCAATACGACTGTGTGAACTCGATCGCACCACTGCGGCCTTCGGGCAAGATAGCCGTGGCGTACGCCGATTCGAGCCCTTCGCCGAGGCGTCTGCAGGCGGACAGTGATTCCGCTTCCAGGCTGCTACACAAGACACCACAGCCAAGCACGCCCGGATTGAAGTCGTATTCGGGGTCGTTGATGACGTCCAACAAGATCTCTCCGCTCCAGAGACGATGGGCATCGGGATCCATGCCGTTTGCCGCCATCGTTTGCTGCATCCGTTTCAACAGTCGTTCGCGTTGCTCTAACGAGTCGAAGCCATACCAAAGCATGGCCTTCACCCCGCAGATGCTGACGCGACAGAAGAGATCGACGGAGGTGAGGCCGTCGCTGCTTCGCGCGAACGGGTCGTAGGGGTCGATATGCATGAAAGTCGACGATGCGTCGGCCACGGACACGGCAGCCAGTGATTCCTGCAGCGTGGCCACTCCGTCACGTTCGACAACGCGTACGGCGTTCTCGGCCAAACCGAGTTGGGCGGCGCTTTCGCGTATCGTCGAAAGACTCTCGCCGTCAATGTCGCAGAACAAGAAGCGACTTCCGCCGTCTCCGAGCAGCAGCATCGCAATCAGGGGCGAGCCGGGATAGACCGTCAAACGGCCATCTTGTTCGCAACCGTCGAGGATCTCTCGATACCGCGAATCCGCCAGAGCAGGTGATTGGCTCGCATGGCCTGCGAAAAAGAAGACGCCGTAGCCCCTCTCGGCCGAATGTGTCAGCGGGTATTGGGCCGAGCCTGCGTGTGACTCCCAGTACACACGTGGCGCTTCAATGGACAGAATCTCTGCCAACGGCAGGTGCTTCCATACGTCTCCGATTTGCCCGTAATGGGTATTCGCCATCAGTTGCCGCCAAGCCGTTCCCTCGACAGTCTGTTTTCCACGTTCGCTTCCGGCCAATATTGTATGAACTGCCCTGTGCTTGCGAAACAGGCGGCTCTTGGTCATGATTTCATGCGTGTCAAGAAATCCCCGTGAACCGTTCACGGGAAGATGACGGGCAGGAATATGGGCAGCAGGAATATGGCAGAAGAGGCATATTCCTGCCACGAATATTCCTGCCTTCTCCTCTATCCCAACGTAGATGGCCTTTCCTGGGAAACAATATGGACGATAAACCCTTCGACTGTTTCGATTTAGAGAAGACGATCGAATTGATAGCGACATCGCTGGGAGTCGCCGCCAATCAGGTGCGTGCGGCGATCGAGCTTCTGGATGCCGGCAATACGATTCCGTTCATTGCACGCTATCGCAAAGAAGCGACGAAAGGTCTGGACGAGTTGGCCTTGCGCACGGTCGAGGACTCGTTGACACAATCGCGCGAGTTGGCCCAGCGCAAGTCGACGATCCTGAGAACGATTGACCAGCAAGGCCAGTTGACCGAAGCTCTACGCCAGCAGATTGAAGGTTGTCTTGACAAGAAGAAGCTGGAGGACTTGTACCTGCCGTTCAAGCCCAGACGCCGGACCAGGGCCACGATCGCTCGCGAGCGAGGTCTGCAACCGTTGGCCGATATCCTCATGCGACAGGAACGACTGGACCGACCAACCAGCGACATTCTGCAGCCGTACGTCTGTCTCGAGAAGGAAGTGCCGGACGAAGAGACAGCGCTCGCCGGCGCATGCGATATTGTGGCCGAGCAGTGGTCCGAGGACGCTACTACACGAAGCTGGCTGGTCGAGCAAGCTCGATCCGCAAGGATCGTATCGAATGTCCGGCACGGCAAGAGGGAATCGGCGGGCAAGTTCGAGATGTACTTCGATCACCATGAGCCGCTCAGGCGAGTGCCGTCCCATCGGCTACTGGCCATGAAACGCGGCGAAGCGGAGGGAATGCTGCGCGTCGGTGTCCAGCTTGACGATGACTACGTGCTCCGCAAGCTCAAAACGAAACTCGTTCGCAATGCTCGGTTTGAGTTCCATGACGATCTTTTGCGCACTGTGGAGGACTGTTACGGCCGCTTGCTACAACCAGCCACCGAATCCGCGGTGTTGCAGCAGTTGAAGGAAACGGCGGACGAGGAGGCGATCGCAGTTTTCGCCAAGAACCTTCGCGAATTGTTGCTTGCCCCGCCTGCCGGCCCGCACGTGACGATCGGCATCGACCCAGGTTTTCGTACCGGATGTAAGGTGGCCGTCGTCGACGGCACCGGCAAGTTTCTGGCAAGCTCCACGATCTATCCCACGCCGCCGCGCAACGATACGCAAGGTGCCGCAAGAACGCTGACGGAACTGATCGCCAAATACGATGCCCGCTTGATCGCCATCGGTAACGGTACGGCGTCGCGAGAGACGGATGCGTTCGTGACCAAGACGTTTCGGCAGGAAGGGCTGAAGATCACCAAGGTGGTAGTCAGCGAGTCGGGGGCGTCGATCTACTCGGCCAGCGAGGTTGCCGTTGCCGAATATCCGGACTTGGACGTGACCGTTCGCGGCGCCATCAGCATCGCTCATCGCCTGCAGGATCCGCTGGCCGAGTTGGTCAAGATCGACCCCAAGTCGATTGGCGTCGGCCAGTACCAGCACGACGTGAACCAGGTGCAGTTGCGAAAATGTTTGGATCGGGAAGTCGAGTCATGCGTGAATTCGGTCGGAGTGGACGTGAATATGGCCAGCGCACCGCTGCTGTCGCACGTGGCGGGAATCGGCCCCAAATTGGCACAGCGGATTGTCGGACACCGTGACGCGCACGGCCGGTTTGAAGGCCGGGCCCAGCTTCTCAGCGTGCCGAAGCTTGGTAAAAAAGCCTACGAACAGGCCGCGGGATTCCTGCGCATCCGCGACGGCAAGCAGCCGTTGGACAATTCGGCTGTGCATCCGGAGAGCTATTACGTTGTCGAGAAGATGGCGGCTCGTCTGGACGCTTCGGCGAAACAACTGGTCGGCAATGCATCGTTGGCGGGCAAGCTGAATGCCGGACAGTTTGTGGACGACCGGGTCGGTTTGCCAACCGTCCAGGATATCCTGGACGAGTTGGCCAAGCCGGGGCGCGACCCCCGCAGTGAATTCAAAGTGGCCAAGTTCGCCGAAGGCGTCAACGAACTGGAAGACTTGAACGAAGGCATGATCCTGGAAGGCGTTGTCACCAACGTCACACGCTTCGGAGCTTTTGTCGATGTTGGCGTACATCAAGACGGACTGATTCACATATCGGAATTGGACAACCGGTTCGTCGAAGATCCCAGCGACGTGGTTTCCGTTGGTGACGTGGTACGCGTCAAGGTGTTGGACGTCGACCTCGACCGACGCCGCATCGCGCTGTCACGCAAGCAAGTGTGAGACGTTACGGGGGCATAGCTTCCATCGAGGATTCGTGTACGATTGCAGATGAGACAACATCCTCGTTTAACGGCAAGCCGAAGGCGACTGTGTGCGGGATTCACCGACGCCGTCGGCTTGCCGTTAAACGACATCGTAGGCAGGCAAAGCACTGCATCAAGGACTTGATTATGAATTGTTATGTTGCCGAATTCATTGGAACAGCCATCCTGATTCTCTTGGGCAACGGGGTTGTGGCCAACGTGGTGCTCAGTAAGACCAAAGGCAACGGCGCAGGCTGGGTGGCGATCAGCGCGGGCTGGGGTTTCGCCGTCTATGTAGCTGTGCTGTGTGTTGGCGAGTTCAGCGGCGCCCATATCAATCCGGCGGTCTCCATTGGTTTGGCGGTAGCAGGGGCGGGAGATTTTGGATGGACGCAAGTGCCGGGGTATGTGGCTGCCCAGTTGGCCGGCGGGATCTTTGGGGCGATTGTGGTCTTTCTGTTCTACAAGCCGCATTACGATGCGACGGAGGATCAGGACTTGGTGCTCGCAACATTCTGCACGGCGCCAAATATCCGCGTGCTGCCTTTTGCCTTCTTGTGCGAGGTTGTCGCCACCTTTGTCCTGGTGTACGCGGTCCTGTTGACCACAAATCCACTCTTCGATCCGGATGGTGACAAAGTCGAGATTGGACTCGGCTCGATCGGAGCCTTGCGAGTTGGGCTGATTGTCTTTGCCATTGGGTTGTCACTTGGTGGAACGACCGGATATGCAATCAATCCGGCCAGGGACCTGGGCCCGCGAATCGCGCACGCATTGCTTCCTATTCGCGGCAAGCGCGATAGCGATTGGTCCTACGCGCCAATTCCTGTCTTGGGACCGATCCTTGGCGGCGTATTGGCGGCGGCTCTGTACCTTGCATTAGGCGAAGTCGTCTCCTGAACGTCGGATACGAAGATGCAGCCGCTTACGGTCCTGAATGAGTACTTCGGTCACAACAGCTTCCGCGGGCAACAACTGGATGTGATCCAGCGCGTGATGGCCGGGGGGCACTCGGTCGTGATCATGCCCACGGGCATGGGCAAGTCGGTATGCTACCAGATTCCGGCGATTTTACTGGCCGGTCAAGACCAGCCCGACGCCGCCGGGCGCGGACTCACTCTGGTCATCTCGCCGCTGATTGCGTTGATGAAAGACCAGGTCGACTCGTTGCGGGCCCGAAAGATCGCGGCGGCGTACATCAACTCGTCCCTGATTCGTGCCGAACGCGAGCAGCGATACGAGGCGGTGGGACGCGGCGAATACGACTTGCTGTACGTCGTGCCCGAACGTTTCCGCAAACCGGAGTTCGTCGACGTGATCCGCCAACGACGCGTAGATTTGCTGGCGGTCGACGAGGCGCACTGCATCAGCGAATGGGGACACGATTTCCGTCCCGATTACACGCGGCTGCGAGAATTCCGCGAGCTATTGAACGGTCCCACGACCATTGCGCTGACTGCGACGGCAACCCCCGACGTCCAAAGCGACATCATCCGTCAACTCGGCTTGGGGGACGACGATGTCGTGCTGTTCCACGAAGGAATCGACCGCCCGAACCTGCGGCTGGACGTGATCGAAACGTGGGGCGACGACGAGAAGCTGGAGCATATTCTGCGAATTCGCAGCGCGCGGCCGGGCAGTGGAATCGTCTATTTCACGCTGATCAAGACGTTGATGCGATTCAGCGACCGCCTTGCCGAGGAGGACGTTCCCCATCTGATCTATCATGGCGAATTGGAGCGCACCGAGCGCAAACGGCTGCAAGACCGATTCATGAAAGAGCCGAACCACCTGGTCTTGGCCACCAACGCGTTTGGTATGGGCATCGACAAGGAGGACATTCGCTTTGTCGTGCATGCCGACGTTCCGGGCTCGATGGAATCCTACTACCAGGAAATCGGGCGAGCCGGACGTGATGGACTTCCGTCCGAGTGCGTGCTGCTGTACGACCAGCACGACCTGGCGACGCAGATGGAGTTTCTGAAGTGGAGCAATCCGGACGCCGAGTTCTACGAGCGAGCGTACGACTTCCTGCAACACGAGCTGGAACAGGTGACGGCGTTCGGTCTGGACTGGCTACGCGAGAGACTGCACCACCGCGAAAAACACGACCACCGCCTGGAAACCGCACTGGCTATGCTGGACCGCTACGGAGTGATCGAAGGGTCCTTGTCGCCGCTTGAGATCCAAGTGGTCGAGGACCTGCCGAAGCCGCTGCGCGACCAGTCACGTTTGGACGAAAAACTGCGCCGAGACCAGCAGAAGCTGTACACGTTGGTTCAATATGTGAAGTGTGAAGGGGACCGAAAGGCATTCATCCACGAGTACTTCGGCCTGCCCTACACGGGATAGCGGGCACGCGGTCGACATCTTCCTAATTCGTTGCCGCCCTGAATTCGCTGGGACCCTTTCTTCTTCCCAACGAATTCTGGGCGGCAACGAATGAACTGACTGCCATGAAGCGGCCTCATCCTCTGGTCTCTGTGGGCATGCTTTGGCAGATCGTGCTTTGTGACGCAAGTGACGTTCCCATTGGCCGTGGGCGATCACTGCAGCAACACACAGGGCGATCAGAATGAATCGGCTGGGCTTTGGATGGAAACAAGCGGCGATGACCGAAAACACAACGGAGGCATAAGCCGCGATCAACGCTGAAAAGAAGTACGGCACAAACGTCGCGTGAAATTTCCAGCGATGTTGGAGATACTCGGGAACGTCGCCCCTCGCGTACGCGAGAGCAACAATGATTGGGACGAATCCCAGGCATACCATCGCAAACAAGCAGCAGATGCGGCCCACAAGTGGCTCGGGTTTACGGGAGGGATTCGGTCTATTCTTGTTCACGCCAGGAGATCCGACCAGCAGAAAGTCTTTGAGTCGCCGCACTTAGCGACGGAGAACACGGGTGAACAACAGGTTGATTGTACCAGAGGATGGTACCTAGAATAGACAAAGAGGCGTCCGCGCGGCGGCTTTGCGGCAAATTCATGATGTTGGGCGAATCCGCAAGCCAGAGGGAGAAAGAAGAATGCAGGCTGAACTGCAGAAGATGCTATCGACCAAGCCGTCTGTCCCATTCACCGCGGTGATGAGCGACGGCACGCACGTGACAGTGAAGCACCCAGAGACGGCGTTGCTCACGAAACACTGGCTGTACGTGACAACCGATGGCGGCGAGACAACGGAGCATCTCTATCTACTGCACGTGGCCCGTATTCAGCGACAGGAGCAGGTGGCATAACGGCTCTCTGAGCAGCCAGGCCTCGCCCAACGGGAAGAACATCCGTCGCCGCCGTGAACGAAGCGAGCGACGTTGAACAACGATTGATTCTATTACGCGAGCGCCCGTTGCGAAACATCGGAGGCGATCCCGAAGGGACCATGCGGATGTTCATTGGGCGCTCACGTGTCCGAGAGCTATCAGTTTGCTCCGAAGCGTTTTGTCAACCGCCGCTCAATTTCGTCGAATGCATCGCGTTTTGCCACATACTCCTGATCGTCCGACCCCAGGAACTCCTCTCTGGTCTGGCCGTTGAGTGTGGTTAGCCCGTGCGATCCGGCGACGACGGACGGCTTCTGCTCGTAGATGGGGTGCCAGGAACTTAGCTGCATCTCGTCGCCGTCGCAAGTGATACGAATCGTTCGATACGAGGCGTCGGGGCCGTAATTGATCCACGTGCGATCAGGAAATGTGTCGAATGCAAAGTCCTGAAGATCGCGGAGAAACCATGGAGCTGCACCCGAAGCCTCCGAGGCCAGCACAGTGGTGGTTGATCCACCGTCAACGTCGACGATCGCGAAACTGAAATCCTTCTTCTCAACCTTGAATGGGGTACCCTCAGGTAGGTCTCCGGGAGACCACAAGCGATCGTGCTGGCACACGTACTTGTACACCCAAAGAGTACTTGTTGATTCATCGAAACCAGAATACGTGGCGCGTGCATAGCCGGAGTCATAGTTGGCGTACCACTTCATCATTTCTGTGGCGCGAAAGCGAATCTTCGGCGGTGACCACCATGTAGGAATTCGACCCGTGTATCGACGCAACGATGGCGGGCGACTGATGGTTATTCGGTGAACACCTTCGCAACACTCATCGACAGGAAAGTACTTTTCGGACTCCTGCTCGGCGTGCACATGGTCCATCCATGCCCTCGCCGCGTCTGGTGTGATCCGGATGCGGTACCACGAAGAGCTGCTGTCCCTCGACCACGCCGTCTTGCAGCTCACACTTTTGACGGCAACACATTCAACAGAGGGCGGCCATTCAAGGAGACTCTTGGCTGCTCGACCGGAACGGTCTACGAATTCTTTTTCCCCATTGAAATCAAGGAGAGGATCGCATCCGACGAGAATGCAGGTGAACAATGCGATACCTGCCACGCAAGTCCGAAAGTGGAATGTCTGAGGGGATGGCATTCATTCGCCCCCGATCGCCCAAGGGTTTTCTTGTCGACGTCGGTTTTGCAGCCGTTTGCCGCAGTATACTGCGCTGACGTAGTTTACGGCAGTTCCGGGGCCAAATTCGTGCTTGGAATCGCCGCAAATGCTATCATCGACGCGACGGCTGCCGGTAGATACTCGCATCAATCCTAAGCGTCGAGGCGGCAGAACGGTTGATCCTCCGAGTATTCGCGGCGTTCCTATCGACGGGCTTCTTGTGCTGCCTTCTGGCGGCGCTTGCGGCGTTTCTTCGGCGGCTGGGAATCGTCGGGCTCTTGGAACCTGGCGGCTTGCTGGCTTTGGAAGGCCTGTTTAACTCGCTTGGTCACGAAGCGGGTCAGCTCACGGCGCTCGTATACGTCGCCGAGCCATTTGTTTCCGTACGATGACGACTCGCGTCGGACGTGGCAGGCATAAAGGCAATCGGCGGCGCGCGTCAAGGCGACATAGAACAGCCGGCGTTCCTCTTCGAGTTGCTCCGGGTCGATCAGACTGCGCTCCCAGGGGATCTTGCCGTCGGTGGCATGAAGCACATAAACCACGGGCCATTCCAGGCCTTTGGCCGAGTGCATGGTGCTGAGCACCAGCGGATCGCTGTGGGCAGCACCGCGCGGCAACTCGGCCGTGCTGGTCGGTGGGTCCACCGTCAAGTCGGCCAGCAACGTGGAACGATCCGCAAAACGCGTAGCCAGCCCCTCCAGTTGCTCCAGGTCGGCAAGTCGCTGGTCCGCGTTTTCGTAGTTGTCTTGAAGGAACGGCTCGTAGAACTCGATGGCGCGGTGAACTTGGCCGGACAGGTCCCCGGCGGCCGCCTCGCCGGCCAGCCATCGCATCAAAGTCACGAATTCGGGCCAGCATTCCTTGCTCTTGGCTGGCACCTTGGCCTCGTTCCAAGCGCTGAATTGCCCGTCGGCGTCTGCCAAGTCGCGCAACAGGCCGCTTGCCTTCTTTGGCCCCACGCCTGGCAGCAGGCACAAGGCGCGCTGGCCGGACACGAGGTCCCGCGGATTCTCTGCCAGCCGCAGAATCGACATCAGATCCTTGACGTGCGCCGATTCGACGAACTTCAATCCGCCGTACTTTACGAATTCCAGATTGTGCCGCGCCAGTTCGGCTTCCAGGGCAATGCTGTGATGCGAGGCTCGAAACAAGACGGCTTGCTGCGACAAGGGGACGCCCATCTTCTGGTGCTGCAGAATGCGTCCGACGACAAACTCGACCATTTCGTGTTCGTCGTCGCAAGTGATCAGTTGCGGCTGACTCCCGCCGGAACGTTCGGACCAGAGGTCTTTGGCGTAGCGCTCGCGCGCCTCGGCAATCACGCCGTTCGTTGCGGCCAGTATCGGCTGCGTGCTGCGGTAGTTCTGTTCCAGGCTGACGACGCGCGTGCCGGGAAACAGCTCGGGGAAGTCCAGGATGTTGCGTACCGTAGCGGCGCGGAACGAGTAGATGGACTGGGCATCGTCGCCGACCACGGTCAGACCCCGGCCATCGGGACACAGGCTCTTCAGCAGCCTGGCTTGCAGCCGGTTCGTATCCTGATACTCGTCCACCAAAACGCAATCGAATCGGCCGCGGATCGCATTACCGACCTGTTCGTGGTCCAACAGATCGCACCATTTCAGCAGCAGATCGTCGTAGTCGAAGACGTTCAGTTCCGTTTTTCGCTCGGTGTACACCTGGAATAGTCTGCGCAATGGTTCGACATACTTCTCATGTTGCGAGAACCGCGAGCGGAGCACTTCCTCCAGCGGTAATTCCGCATTGACGCAGTAGCTGTGGATGGCCAGACACGTGCGCTTCTTGGGGAACTTCTTGTCGTTCGCACCCAATTCCAGTTCGCGGCACAACAGGCCCATCAAGTCTTCGGCATCGCCCTGGTCGTGGATGGTGAATCGGGTGTTTACGCCGATCGTCTTGCCGTACCGGCGTAGCAGCCGCAGCCCGGTTCCGTGGAAGGTGCCTCCCCAGACGCGGCGACTCACCTCGGCCTCGTCAAGCACGTCGGCCACACGCCGGACCATCTCGCCGGCGGCGCGGCGGGTGAACGTCAGCAACAGGATGCGGTCCGCAGGCGTACCCTGCGCGATCAGCCACACTACGCGATGGACCAGGGTCGTCGTCTTGCCCGTGCCAGCACCGGCGACGATCAACAGCGGATCGTGACCGTGGCAGGCGGCTTGGCGTTGTTGGTCGTTCAGCCGTGCGAGCAGGGCGTCTAGTTCGGGCCGAGGCGTCGTGGCGACCTCGGGGACGAGTACCTTTGAGTTCAACTCTTCGTTGGCTGTTTGTACGAAGTCGTCACGGTCGGGTTCGTCTCGTTGGAGTCCAGGCTTTAGCCTGTCTTCGCAGCCTGAAGGCTGTACTCCAACAAAACAGTCCCGCGCGCGGCAGACGGTGGCCCGAGCACTGTCGTCCAAGTCGAACGAGAGTTCGTCCCCGCAGCTTGCCACGGCTTCGACCAGCGCACGCATGTAGGCCAGTCCGCGTGTGGCTTCCGGATAATCCAGCACTTGCGGCGGGGCGTCCAGCAACGGACGCGGCAGGCACACGATGCACTTCGAGCGGGCTCGCGTGATCGCCACGTTCAGGCGGTTCAGCCCGTAGATGAACTCGGCCTCGGCCATGGCGAACTCGGGATCGGATACGCCGTAGCTGACGATCACCGCGTCGGCTTCCTGGCCTTGCATCTTATCGACCGTGTCGACCAGCGGCGGCGACTGCCACATCCGCCCTCGGCGCAACTCGCGGCGGATGGTACGGATCTGGGCGCGGTGGGGGCTGACGATGAACACGCCCTGGCGGAAGAAAGCGGCATCGTCGTCGTACAACTTGTGGTCGGGCTGCCGTAGGGTGCCGCGCAGACCGGTGACCAGCCGGGCTACCAATTCCGCCTCGAGTGGATTCTCGCGAGCTGCCCATACGCCGTCCAGAACGACGAATACCAGCGGGAATTGCGGGTCGAGGCAGGCTTCGACGAACGGATCGAGCGACCGCTCGGCGGGCAGATTCAATCGCCGCTGGGCGACGGTGTCGTCGAAACTGCGGTAGGCCGTGCCGTAGAGCAGTTCGGCGGCAAAGCTGGTCAGCACGTCGTTCATGCGGAAGTTTTCGGTCAGTTGGTGGACGGTGCTGTCGGACGGGGCGGAGGCAGTCGGGTCGATTGTCGGTGTGGATGAGGTCCCGCTCGGCGAGTAGGTCCCTTCTGCCGGAAGGGACCCGGAAGCGCGACACGACTGTCCACTCGCAAGAGAGGTCCCGCTCGGCAAGCGGGACCTACTGGCGATGGCCTCGAAGATCGAACGGTGCAGGATGGGTTCTTCGGGCGGGGTGTCGGGGTAGGCGCCGGCTACGATCGGAGGCAGTTGGAGATGATCGCCGGCCAGGACCAGCCGTCCTTTGGGCCCGACCAGACCAATCGGCACGGCGGCCTCCGGGACGCGCACCTGTGATGCCTCGTCGATGACCACCAGATCAAACGGCGGCAACTCGTCGAACTTCTTCAGGCTCGAATAGACCGTCGCGCCGACGACTGCGTGCGGGTGATCATCAAGCCATTGGCCCAAGCAACTTTCGTCCACGATCTCGACTTCGCCGTCGTCTTCGCCCTGCCAGTATTTGACCTTGCCGATGCTGATGGCAGCCTCGCCGAGTGCTTGACGAAGCAAGGCTATTTTTCGGAGCAAGTTTTCGATGGCTGCGTGAGTAAAGGCCGTTGCCAACACGCGGAACGGTTTTCCGGACCGGGCATGGGCGGATGCCAGCGCCAGAACCGCGGCAGCAAGAAAATGCGTTTTGCCGGTTCCCGGCGGTCCCCACACGGGCACGACGCGCCGCTGGCAGATTGCGTGGAACGCCTCCTGCTGGCTTTTCGTCAAATGAAAGATGGTCGCTTCGTCCTTGGCCACTTGTTGTACGCGTTTCGGCAACGCCAGCGGCTGGCTGGCTTCGGCCGGGTCGCGGAGGCAACGGAGGAACAGTTCATGTACCCCTGCACCAGCCGTGCGCAAAAACTCGACAACTCCGTCCGTCGTAAAGTCGGTGAACCGGGAGTGCAGAAGGAATCGCTGTCCGGGCTCCGGGCCGTCGCCGTCGAAGGTCTGATGACACTTGACCGTCAGGCTGGTTGGCGTGCCGAGTTCGTCGCGCTCCACATCGGTGATGCCGACCAGAGCCAGATCCTTCTGTTTGCGGCCTTGCCATAGCTTCGCTCGCGAGGCGTAGTCGCGGAATTCGAGCTGGGCTCGGCGACCTGTTTCGCCATCGGTCACCAGCAGCCATTCGGGAAAGCCGCTCGGTTCGATCTCCATGGTGCCGCCGATGATCGCAAAGCGGTCGTCGTCCAACGCCTCCAGTTCCAGGGTCTTGCCCAGCAGGAATTGCACCGATCGCGACTCGCAGCGCTGGTTGCGTGTGTCGAGGCAGCGCAGCAGGCTTTCGTACCGCGCAAAGAAGGCCAGACGCGAAAGGAGCGGATCGGCGTACGGCTCGCGCGTGGGCAGCGTGAACTTGGCCGACCACGTAAATATGGCGCCTTTGGCGTGGTGCCGCACGCCCTGCAGAAGCGCCCACATGGCCTGTAACCGCGTTCTGCCCTGGTCGGCGATTTCGGCCAGCGTGTCCGTCTTGCTGCGGTACCACGCCGCGTGAATCGGTTCGGCCCTCATGCCGGGGCCCAGCGGGAAGTGATGATAGTCGTTCCGCCGCAACTTGAATCGGCTGCCGAGTGAATCCAGGGCTTCGGGCAGCGTGTAGCTGACCTCCACCGGCAGAGCCAGCACGTGGCCAAGTGCGTCCAGCAATACGACGAGCGGAAACGGCACTTCGCGATCCGGGTGCTCGTTGGCCACCAGCAACTCGGGCGCCTGGAAGTGGAACAGCAGCGTCATGGCCTCTTCGGCCAA
>CAZURK010000107.1:20047-44477 GCA_964623055.1 uncultured Pirellulaceae bacterium | reverse complement strand
GCACTTTGTAGGCGATGCAAGGTTTCGACACATTTTGGATCGTCTTCACCATCGCGCGTCGCGATTGTTCTTCGAACGTCTCTTTGCCTCGTTTCGTGGGATCGAGGCTAAACGCGGAAGTGTAGAAGCAACACTGGTAGAAGTCCACGTCCCAGTCGTGCTGTTCGGCATAGTCGATCGTCTCGTGGTTGTGAGCGCACAAACCAACCAACAAGCCGGCGTCGCGGAGCAGTTTCAAATTCTCTTTCAGCCGGTCGGGCTTGCCGTCCCGCATGAACGCATCGGAGACATTGCCGAATTGCTGCGCCCCGATCGGCTTGGGATCCATCTTCAGAATTCGAGCCAATTCCTCCTTGCCCTGAGCGGTGCCCGGTTTCGAGTAGAACGTAGCGATCCACTTCAGCCGTCCGCCTTCGGCATAATGTGCTCGCAACAGAGCCTCGATGTCTTTGCCTCCCAACTGCGCCGCATTGATCCCGCACTGCTCACTCCGACGCAGCAGTTCGAGGCCGTGCTCCCGGTCCGCAAACCACTCGCGCATATCGCGATTCAATTCCGAGCTGAAATGCGACCCTCCTTTGATCGGATTGTGTCCCACCAGCACCCGCGAAATCTCATGCTTTTCCCATCGGACCGTAGGCAGTTTGCCCCTGGCCGTTTCGCCCGCGTTACCCTGTCCCCCCAACGCAGCCGCGCCCATCGTCGCCAGCGATGCGCCGGCAAACTCACGTCGATTCAAGTGGTTCATTCTTGCTTCCCTATGGTACCGTCGACCCTGTCGCGTTCAGGCACACCCACAGCTCGCATGCGAATCTGCCAGCGATCATTCTATTTCGTATGACCGAAGACCTGAAGCCTTGACGAGGGAACTTGTGCGAGAAATGCTCGCCCAAAATCGCAATCAACGGGTTTGTATTGTATGCTGGTTGGCTGTACGGTCGGTACATAACGACCGGAACGCATGCGCGGGACAAGTAGAGTCAGACAAAACTCGGTGATGGAGGACACGCTATGGTACGCTCTCAATCTCGTCGGCAGTTCATCAAGACGGCATCCGTCGGCGCGGCGGCGCTGGCTATGCCCGCCAGCAGTTACGCTCGGGTCGTGGGTGCCAATGACCGCATTCACATCGGTGTCATCGGATGCGGGGGCCGCGGTCGGCGGGCGCACATGACCGGCGTTCACGCGCACAGCGAATCGCAGAACTGCGAGATCGTGGCTGTGTCCGATCCGTGGAAGGCGCGTCGTGAAGAGGCGGCGGCCCAGGCCAAACAGTGGTACGGGGGATCGCCCCAAGCCCTCGTGTCGTATCGCGATCTTCTGGCCGTGAAAGATCTCGACGCGGTGATGATCGCCTCGTGTGACCATCAGCACACTACTCACCTGGAAGCCGCGGCCAAGGCCGGCAAGGATGTCTACTGTGAGAAACCATTGGGCATGGATTTCGAGAAAGTCAAACGAGCTGTGGATGCGGTGAAGGCGGCGAAAGCCGTTTGTCAGATCGGCACTCAGGTTCGCAGTCTTCCGACTTCCACAGCCTGCCGCGAGTTATACCAGAGCGGTGCGTTCGGAAAACTCTCGCGAATCGAGCAGACTCGCAACAGCACTCGACCCTATTGGTATTCGCGCGTCAAAGACGTGAAGAAGGAGGATGTCGACTGGAAGGAATTCCTGATGGACGCGCCGGATCAACCGTTCCGCGCGGACAAGTTCAGCGGCTGGTACGGCTATCGCGATTTTTCGGATGGTCCCGTGCCGGGTCTAGCCAGCCACTTCGTCGATCTGTTGCATTACGTTACGGGTGCCAAGTTCCCGGCGAGCGCTACCGGACAACACGGAACATTCACCTGGATCGACGAGCACAAATTCACTTGTCCCGACCAGGTACAAGCCACGTGGATCTATCCCGAAGGTTTCATGGTCAGCTACACCACCAACTTCGGCAACAGCAACGGCAATCACATTTACTTCATGGGCGATCAGGGCACATTGAACATGACGCCGTGGACGAGACCCTCGTACTCGCGCGCCGGTGCCGGCAAAGCCACCGAGTTGCCAAAAGAAGACACGCCGGTCGAACCGATCGAAACGCCCGATCATTTCCTCGATTGGCTCCAGTGCATCCGCAATCGAGGCACCTGCCGCGCACCGGTCGAAGCCGGTCTGCAACACGCCGTGGCCGTAATCATGGCTGTCAAAGCGTCCGATACCGGACGGCGACAGATCTACGATCCAGAGAAGCGTGAGATTCTGGATGGATAGGCAGCAGACCGAGGACAATGGGGAACGTGGCGCGAGTCTGCCGACCGCTGGACGAACGCCTTCCCCAGACACAGGATTGTGCCGCTCTGCAGGCTCACGTAGAGGCGTCGGCGGCACGCGATCATTCCGTCCCATACGGGCGGCGCTGTCAGGGACTGCCGTGCCAGGATCTCTCCTGTCTCGCCGGACAGTGCAAACAGCACTGCCCCCTTACGGCCTTCGAAGGCGGCCAGGGGGTCGTTTGGGTCAATTTCGTCTGGGGGCCCGGCCACGAACAGACACTTCTCGGCCGGGTCCGCACGACGGACTCCGGCCAGGACCATGGCAGAGATGCGAGCCGGGACGCGCGTGTGCCAGGCATATCGCTCGTAAGGGATACGATTGAGCATTCGGTTCTTTTCTTGCGGAGGTTTCGGAACCGGTTTGCTGACATCCTGCCGGAACAGTAGATGCCCCTCGCCGACGTGAGATACCGAACAGTTCCAGGAAATCCCTGAATACACTCGCAGCCCGTACACATCGTTTCTGTCCACCGCCAGCATCTGGCTGCGATCGACGCGGATTCCGTACCGCCAAGTCGTCCGGTTGAACAGCGAATCGTCCAGGAATCCCGAGGTGGCCATGATCTGGTTCGGGCTCTTGAGGCCCCAAGAAAGGGCAGCGGGAGTCAGCGGTCCCGCGAGGTCTGAAGGCAACTGCACATGTCGCATGAATATCGACTCGCCGCCGCCAACCAGGATGTCGGGCACGGCACCGGGCATACGTCCGGCCGATTTCTCAATCGAGGGGTCATTGACGTCCGGTCCGGAGATCATCGTCCGGTAGCGTTCCTTGCCGGAAGCCACATCCACGGCGCATACGTGGATGCCACCGTCGACGAAGGACGAGCGGCCAGCCGCAAGGTATGCAAGACCGCCCTTGACCAGCACGCTGCCGTGCAGCGGCCAGGCCGATTCCAATTGTCCAAACGCCCCGATCAGCCGCTCCTGCGGAGCCGGGCGGAACCGATAGACCAACCGGCCGGTATGCGCCTCCAGGCAATACGTCCAGCCGTCTCGGCAACCGAACAGGACGAGTTGCCCGACAACCGTTGGCGGCGAGTCCACTCTGCCGCCAGCCGTGAACCGCCAGAGCTCTCGACCGTCGTCCGTCGCCAAGCAGTGTATGGTGTGCGCGTCGATGGCAGCCACGTAGACGCACCCATCGGCCGCCACCGGCGCGCTCAATTTCCCACCGATGTCTCGCTGCCAGAGAGGTTTCGAATCGGGCGGTACGGGCGATGGCGTGGCCCCCGTCCGCCGCACATCATGACGATAGGTCGGCCAATCGCCTGGATGTGCGACTGCCGGTTTGCCACTTTCGTATCGGTCATACGCCGGCCCTTCTTCCAACCGTCCATCTTCCTCACTCTTTGACTTTTCGACTTTTCCACTCTTGGACTCCTCTCGCGCTGCCAGCGCGTAGAAGCCATCGAGCTTGGCACCCGGATAACAAGCACACGCGTGAGATGGAGCGTAGATCAGCCCGTTGCATGGAAGGATGCCGTATCGGCAGGCTCCTCTGATCCACGATTGTTGGACCGTCTCGCCGCCCGACGCGATATCCACAAACTCGATTCCCCGCTTGTTGAACAGAAGAAACCGCTCTGTGGCTTTGCCTCGGTAGCAGCGGACGTGATGTCCCGGCGCAAAGGCCCCCTCCAGCGAAATCCGCGTGCGCACTTCGCCCGTCTTCAGATCGAGCCCAAGCAAGTCCCCCGTTCCAGGCTTGTCGTTCCACTCCAGATTCTCGGCCAGCCCCCATACCTGGCCTCGTGCCACGTAAATGTCTACGGGGTGGTAGAAGAAGACGAAGTTTGGCAGGCAGTCTCCTTTGGCGTTCCACAACCGCGTCCCGTCGGCAGCAGAAAAGGCGGTGACTTCCACAGTCTTGGATGCCCTGTGATACGCCGATGTGTTGCGGTCGGTGGCGACCACCACTACACCATCGTGGATCAGTAGCGACCGTGCCGGGCACGGCGTACGCCAACGGCGTTGTCCGCTTCGTGCATCCAGGCACACCACGTGATCGTTCTCGACAAAGAACACATGCCCGCCGCTGGAAGCAAGCGTCAAGGGAAGGCAAGGCCGGTCTTCGCGCCAAAGCGTTTCGCCCGAACGGGCATCCACGGCCATGATAGCGTCGGCCCCGCCCTTCGGGCCCGTAAACCCCTGACGAAATCGCTTCCGCTCGCGTCCGGCCAGCAAGCCGCCCGTGGGTTCTTCGCGACGGATGACAAGTGCGAGAATCCCATTGTCTAACACGATCTCGCTTGTGCCGTCCGTTCCTTCGTAAGTCTGTGCGATTTCCCCGGTTGCCGCATCCAAGGCGATGACGGGAGACTGTAATCCCGGCGTGGCATAAACGCGGTCTTCGGTCGCCACGAGACGGCGTTGCGTGTGAACGGGGATGTGCCCCCAGATCACGCGAGTCGAGTACCAGCCTTCGATCGGGCGGCGCCACAGCGGCACACCATTGAAAGCATCGCGGGCCACCAACGAGTAACTCTCCGGGAGACGTTCGTCGATGACGCACACCGGGCCGTGCTCCAGCACATAGAAGAGGCGACCGGCAGCGGACACGGGTGCAAACACGCTGGGCGTAACGTCATGCTCGCGAGTCCAGCGCGGGCCGGCTTCCCATTGGATGTGGCCGGAGGGGCCAACTTCCACGTCCCGAGCCACTGCATTGTTGTCGGGGCCATGCAGGAAGTGTCCCCACTGGTCGATCCCTGGAGGCGTCGGTATTGTGAACATCGCAAGACCGTCCCGGATGCGGGATACGGGATGCGGGATACGAGACAGCCACGCCTCGTTCCCCTTCGTCCGCACAACGGCCACACCGCGCGGGGCAAGAACACGCAGAATCTCGCTTCCCGCATCCTGCATCTCGCATCTCGCATCCACCACGATCAGGTTCACGAGTCGATCGGCATACGGTAATCGCGCTCCTCGCAGACGCCGAACGCTGACAGGACCGTAAAGTCCAACATCCTGGATGTGCCGCTGGGCCGCAAGCACGTTATCCGGATCGGCGTCCAATCCCTGGACGACGAAACGGTCGTTGGCGCGCAGCGCCGCAGTAAGATGCCCGTCGCCGCAACCAAGGTGGACGATCAAACCGCCGCGCACGTCGGCAGCGTCCAGGATTTCTTGGCCTCGTCTCGCAGCGTCTGCTTCCTCGGCCACGGCATGATGGCATGTGAGCAGAAGACACACGACTGTCCCAATGCTGACCGCGGCGGCCATATTGTCTGATCGATCAATCGCCATCTTTCGCCATTGCCTTGCGCAATTCTGCCAGGTACTTGCCGGGAAGCTCGTTGAACGATTCGATTTGATCTGCGTCGGCCAGCCGCACGAGGTAATTGGCCACGACGTAGTCGACTGCCGTCTTTCCGAGCGGTTTGCCGCTGACGATGCACCTCTTCAGTGGATAGCTCTTCCTCTGTTTTTCCACAACGGCGCGGTCTAACTTGGCGAAGTGTTTCGCGGGATCTTTCTTCAGCTTCTCCTGGCAGTCGTAGCCGCAGATTCGAAACAGGCGATTGAGGCAGACCTCATCCAGTCCGCCTGACTCCTCCATCGCTTTGCCGCACACGACGCACGTCTCGAGGGGGTAGGCATCCCGTTGCTGATTGATGATTCGTTCATCGATGATGGGAATATAGGTGTGATGGGCGCTTTCGAAGTCCGAGCGGCACTCTTCTTTGCAGAAGCGAATCTCCCTTCCCTCAAAGTCGATGATCACGGCGAGGTCATCCAGGAACTCGTCACAGAAGCACTTCTCCAGAGGATATGGATCGCCGACGAAATCGTCCGCCATCGCCTCGGCCCCTGCTAATAAGCCGATGAACATCAGGGCGCCAAAGGCAGCAAGATCGCGTCGAATGAAAGAAGAGAATCGTACATGCATCAGTTGGACTCCTTGATAGAATCACGTTCACGTCCGTCACCGTATCAACGGACAATCCCCGAACGATACTCTCGGCTGGCTCAAACCAGCCTGCACGGTGCAAGTATAAGCTCCGCCCTGCGACTGATCTATAGTCCTGATTCGCTCGACGCTTTTCCCTCCAATCGCGTTGACGGGACATGGTGAGTGGAGGATGATGTCGCTTCATGTGTCGATCTTTGCGATTAGAACAACTGTGTGCGCGATGCCTGCCGACAGCGGCTGGAATCGGACAGCCAGATCTAGCCGCATCGTCCTGCAGGAGCAGAGCGGTGCCAGCACAAATATGGAGAGAGACTCGATGCGATGTAGTAGCTTTTCACTCTGCCTGCAAATCGGATTGTGCTTTCTTGCCGCTGCCAGTCAGTTGTACGCGCAGCAGGAGTCGGTCGAGACGACCGCCGATCAGATCGCGGAACTGTCGGGCGTACGCGGTGGAGTGATCGTTCATTGTGGTTGTGGAGACGCACGCTTGACCACCGCATTGGGCCGGGATGCATCGTGCATCGTGCAGGGCCTATCGCGCGACGCAGAACAGGTCAAGAAGAGCCGCGAGTGGCTCCGATCGCAGCAGCCCTCGGGCAACGTAACGGTACAATGCTGGCAGGAGGATTTCTTGCCCTATGCGGACAACCTGGTCAACCTGTTCATCGCCGAGGAGTCTGCGATGCCGCCGATGTCCGAGGTGATGCGGGTACTTGCGCCGTTGGGGGTGGTCTGCATCAGGGGGCCCGATGGCTGGCAGAAGACGGTCAAGCCTTGGCCCGGTGAGATCGATGAATGGACACACTGGCTACACGCAGCCGATGGGAATCCGGTGGCACAGGATGAGCGAGTAGCGCCGCCTCGCGCGATACAATGGATCGCCTCGCCTCGCTGGTCCAAATCGCATGATACGGGTCCATCATTGACGGGGATGGTAACCGCGCAAGGTCGGCTGTTCTATATCGCGGACACGGGCCCGGCAGGAATCTGCGACCCCGAACATCACTTTGAAACCTGGCACCTATGTGCGCGGGATGCGTTCAATGGAGCGATGTTGTGGAAACGCCCGCTTGAAGACTGGGGAAACCGTGCCTGGTCGCCCGGTAGGTTTCCGGAGGGTACGCACCGCTGGAGCGGTTCAGCGCACGGCGGCATTGGCCCCTGGACCAGCAATCCGCGCGTGATCCACAAACGGCTGGTGGCTCACGGAGACCACATCTATGTCACTTTGGGATTTCGCGCACCTGTATCCCAACTCGATGCCGCGACCGGCAGAATCGTTCGAACGTATGACGGGACCGCTTTCACCAGCGAAATCGTGCTGCATGATAACATCCTATTCCTCACGGTTGACCGAGCGGCACAGCGGGCGGGAAAACACGGAGATCAACCGGCAAAAAGCGTCGCGGCGATTGATCCCGATTCGGGTCGGGTTCTCTGGCAGCGGGAGGGTTTTCATGGGGTCGTTGATGGCAAATACCGCCTTATGGACGGCACGTTGACGCGGCTGAGTCTCACGGCGGGAGCAGACAAGATGTTCGTGCGCGACCGCGATGCGATTGTGGCCTTGGATGCCCGCACGGGCGCGGAGTGTTGGCGGAGTGCGTCGGAAGCGATTGCGCCGCTAAAACGCCAGCGTCAAGGAATCTATTGGGCTGCTGACCCTGTCGGGGACCTCCTGTACAGCGATGGCGTGGTCTATAGCTGGCAAGTGAAGTCTCACCGACAGTTCCCGTACCCGATCGAATTGCTGGCCCTGTCAAGCACGGATGGTTCCCGTTTGTGGCAGAAGGATTGTGGAGTCGGCGGATTCTGGTCTATGGTCAGTGCCTACAAGGCGCGAGGATTGGTTTGGACCCTTGCCAGTCCCCAAGCCCCTGGATGGAGACAAGATTCGTATCAGCTCTGGGGATTGCATCCGCGTTCTGGCGATGTGGTCAAGACATATGACATCGATCCCATCATGAAGACAATTCATCACCACCGCTGTTACCGAAACAAGGCTACGGAGAACTACATTGTCTTCTCACGAAACGGCTTGGAGTTCACGGACCTGAATACCGGCGAGCTTAACATCAACCGATGGGTACGCGGCATCTGCGCCTACGGCATCATGCCAGCCAATGGTTTCATATACGCTCCGCCGCAACAATGCATCTGTTTTTCCAGCGCCAGGGTGCCTGGATTCATCGCTTATGGAGGCGTTTGCCCGCAGGATGCACAGCGTCTGGTTCTGGACGACAGTCGTTTGCTGCAGGGCCCGGCATACGGAGCGATGATCACCGCACCGAAACTCGACGATACGGATTGGCGTATGTACCGCCACGACGGACTCCGATCCGCGTCTACAAGCGTGGAGCTTCCAAGTACTCTGTCACCCGCATGGGAACGCGACCTCAAGGAACCCATCACAGCACCCACGACGGGTTGGGAAAAGGTCTTCTTGGCCGGTATGCGCACGCGTCGCGTGATGGCCTTGGATTCCCAGAGCGGCGAAACAGCTTGGGCTGTGGATGTGGACGACCGTGTCGATACGCCGCCTACCTTGTGGCAGGGCAAGGTGTATTTCGGTACGACGGGTGGACACGTCTATTGCCTGCGTGCCAACGACGGCGAATTGGTGTGGCGCTTCAATGCCAATCCGGCGTACAAGTCGATCGTCGTCCATGGAAACATCGAATCTGCATGGCCGGTTCATGGCAGCGTGTTGGTAAGCCAAGGCCTGGTCTATTTCGCAGCCGGTCGCTCCAGCTACGTGGATGGCGGATTGCGGTTCTATGCGTTGGATGCCGCGACGGGGCAGCAACGGCTGTTTGCCAGGCAGGACACCGCCGACATCGAGTGCCAGCAGGCCGGCGCTGAATCGCGAGGCACGCATAACGACCTGTTCGTTCAAGACGGGCCCAGCCTGTACCTGAAGAACTTGCGTGTGAATCCCAAGACGCTTCGCATCGAGGCCGCCACGTGGCCGTACACTCCCTGGACCAAAGAACCATGGGAGCAGGATTTCAAGGGGAGCCCTTTCGTCAGCATTACCGGATTCTTGGACGACAGCCTTTACGACCGATCGAGCTACATACTGAATCAGCGGGATTCCGCTCGGATGCTTGTGTTCAACGAAGATTTGCTGGTCGGCGTGAGATGGGCCGCCAATAACGCCGTTTCCGGCCGTTTGCTCTACCACGAAGGACTTTTCGAAATCGGTCGCAATAAGTACACAGTCTTTGCTCGCAAGCGATCGCAGGTGGGGCGGCCCGCTGCCAAGTCTCCACGTGACCAATGGACACGAGATGTCGACATTCGTATTGGGGCCATGGCATTGGCCGGCAATACGCTTGTCGCCGCCGGCACGCCCCTTTCCCCAGACGGCACTCCATCGCCCGAGTTCGCCCTGAGAGCGCTGCGCGGTGAAGAAGGCGGCACTCTGATACGGCTAAACATGTCAGATGGAACGCCTTCTGAGGTCAGCAAGCTGTCATCGCCTCCTGTTTGGGATGGCATTGCGGTGAACAGGCACGGGGTGTTCCTGGCGTTACGCGATGGGAAGGTCGTGAAACTTGCGGACGACAATTAGGTTGGTCAACGGCCGATCCCGCATTCACAGATGTAATAGTCCGGATCGAAATCAGCAAAAGCCGGCTTCAGTTTCTCTAATTCCTCGGCGGGCCCGTGAAGCTCGATCCGCGTGAGATCGGCGATCTTCAGGAATTCCCCGAGCAAGGGACCACAGTTCTCCAGGTGAGCCTGCACGCCGTCGGCGTCGTGATACGCCTCTCGGCAGCACAGCTCATCGCCTTTGAAAGTGAAATTGTAGTAAAGGCACATCTCCTCGTTCGCGACCTTCTCGCAGAACTGCGTGAGGAAGGACTTGCAGGCGTCCATTTGCCCTTCCTGGATCTTGAAATACGGATGAATGCTAACGGCGTTGTCAAAGATACTCATCACGAACTCCTTATTTATTTGAACCGTACTCCTGCTTTCGGGGACTGAATCTGTGTCGAGACTACAGGGCTTGCGAGTCGTAGGCAAGTGGCCTCATCTCGCCGCGGTGCCTTTGCTGGCTTTCGCCGAGACTTTCGAGCGTATATCTTTTAACCTGCCTGTGCATCATCACGTTCAGCGCCGCCCGACGAATCTGCGGAGAGCTTTGGCCGGAAGACTTCTTGAAAGAGAGCTTGGGAGATGAAACCGACGAAATGGATTGCTATCGCCGTTGCGCTGGCTGCTCTGATCTTGGGCGCGAGCGGTCACATCTACTCGGCCACAAACAACGACTATCCGCCGGTGACCACGCCACCCGAGTCATTTTTCCAGAAGGTCCGCGAGAGCGACAAGGACGCGGCGCGAGAATTCTACAAGAAGCACATCTCCATCGAAGGGTTGCCGGTCGTGGCAGCCGCCGAGGTTGCGAACCAGGCTCTGCATCGCACATATGATATCGTCAGCCATATGCTGGCTGGCCGGCCCGACGTGCTCAAAGCTATGGTCGAGCGAGGGATGTACCTGGTCATCATCGGCAAGGACCAAGTCTACACGGATCTGCCCGAAAACAGAAACGCACGCAATCCCGAGTATCTCAACGAACGCGTGCGGGGAACGGGTGGATTGCCCACCAGTTTCGGCGAGGAGAACCTGTTGAGCCTGCCCATCGACCGCTATGACGATGAAAGCATCGCCGTGCATGAATTCTGCCACACAATCGACGGTGCGTTGACCGGGATGGACCCAACGTGGAGAGATCGCAAGAACGCGGTCTACCGCAATGCGGTTGCCAAGGGGCTCTACAAGGACACCTATGCCATCGGGAATGCGGGCGAATACTGGGCCGAGATTGTGCAGGCCTACTTCGACTGTAACCGGGTGAACAACTGGAACCATGGCCCCATCGGCCGGCGCGAGCAACTGAAGATGTATGACCCCGAAGGCTACGAACTGGTCAGGACCACCTTTAGCTTGGCCCGCGACCAGGACTGGCGTTACCAGTGGCTGCAGCCGTTGCCCAACGTGGAAGCGCCGCCGGCAAAGTTCCAGATAGATCCCTTCTACACGAAGTTCACCTGGGCGCGCGAGTTCACCGTTCTCGGGCGTCAAGCCAGTGACGAGGCCCTGCTGAAGGCCAATAACACAATCCGCAAAATGTTCGCGTACCGCCATGATATTCTCAAAGCCCTTATCGCCCACGGCGTGAAACTGGCTGTCCTGGGCCCGGACGAGAGACTGTCCGACTTGCCGGAGTGCAAGAAACTCGTGGGCAAGGGCTTGGATCACACGGCGCGGTTTCTCGATTACTCGTCCGATCTGAAACTGCTGGTGGTCGGACAGGAAAACGTCTTGGGCGACCTCCACAGCGACCCCTACGCCACCGACTGCCAAGTCATCCGCGCGTTTGCCAAGGCGATCTATCACGTCACCGGCACGCGCGCGGTCGATCCCAACTGGAAAAAGAGACGCGACGTGCAGCAGTATGAGTTACGCGTGCAGCGAATGGACGTCCGTTTCGACCGCAAGCTCAAGACTCTCTATGACACCGCCATGAGCAACGGGCAATGGAAAGGGACAGCCGCGATGCACGACCGAGTCGAGTACTGGACCGAAGGCGTACTGGCCTACTTCGACGCCGTCGGCCAAGGGGTTCCGCCCAATGACGCCGCCTGCCCGATCACGACCCGCGAGGCGCTCAAGCAGTACGACCCAGATCTGTTTTCGCTGGTAGACGAGACGATGGCGTATCGGGGAAAGGTGGATTGGCGCTATCAACCGTGAACCCCATCCTCGTTGTCCCTTCCTACGAAACGGAGCTTCGCGAAGGCCGTTTCCCAGACTTCGCCGCTTCATAAAGGAGAAAAGCATGAAGACAACAATTCTCGCACGAGTGCTGGCTCGGCTTGGTCCGCTTCTGGTTTGTCTACTTGGTATTGCGGGCCCGACTTTGGCCCAGAAACCGAACATTGTTTTGATGCTTCCCGATAACCTGGGCTACGGCGATGTAGGATTTCTGGGAACTGGGGGCGAGCTGCGAGGCATGCCGACGCCGCGGATCGATCAGCTTGCCCGTGAGAGTTTGCGTTTCACTCAGTTCCTTACAGAGCCAGGCTGTACGCCTTCGCGCGCGGCGTTGCAGACGGGTCGCTATCCTATCCGCTCGGGTCTGTCGCTGGTCCTCGTCAAAGGCGCAGCCAACACGCTGAAAGCCGAAGAAATCACGATGGCCGAGATGCTGAAGCCCCTGGGTTACAGAACCGCCTATGTGGGCAAGTGGCATCTGGGGTTTGCACAGGAGAGTCAGCCGCAGTATCAGGGATATGACGAGTGGCGGATCGGCTTCCTCGGCTCGACCGACGTGACGAGCTACCGCAGAGAGATGTCGAAGTACCACGCGCCCGACGAAATCGTCCAAAAGGCCATGCATCACATCGTCGAAGCCGAGACACCCGACACGCCGGCCAAGAAAGTGCGCGTGTACGATATGGACTACCGGCGGCAGATCGAGAAGGACATCGCGGACTACTCGGTCGACTACATCAAACGCCATGCCAACGGGGACAGGCCGTTTTTCCTGATGGTCGGTTGGACTCGACCCCATTACCCAAACGTGACGCACCCGGACTTCGTTGGCAAGTCGCGCATCGGCCAGTACGGCGACAGCGTGATGGAGCTTGACTACCGCACCGGACAGGTGCTCGATGCCATCCGCGAATCGGGGATCGAAGACAACACGATTGTCTTGTTCCTATCGGACAACGGTCCTCAGCGCACGACCATCTTCCGAGAAGACCTGATAGTCGGCTCCTCGGGCCAGTTTCGCGGCGAACTCTTTGATCCCTACGAGGGAGGCATCCGGACCGTCGGTATGATCAGGTGGCCAGGCAAGATCAAACCCGGCTCGACCAACGCGATGATCTCTCTTTTGGATATTTTTCCGACACTGGCCGGGTTTGTCGGAGGCAAGGTGCCGCACGACCGCCCGTTCGACGGAGTAGATCACAGCGACTTCTTCCTCGGCAACACGGAGAAGGTTCCGCGGGAGTCTTTGATCACCTTCATCAGAGACCGCATCGCCGCGGTTCGTTGGCGGCAGTGGCGGATCTACCCGCGCACGGTTCTCCCGAACCCGGAAACGCTGCGCACAACCGGAGTCCAAGGGATCGTCGTCGAGAACAGCGGCTACCCCGCCGTGTACAACATCGAATGGGACCCGCGAGAGGAGTACAACCTGCTGATCGAGAATAGCTGGGTACTGGGACCTTACATGAAAGTCATCCAGGGCTATCAAGAGACGCTGAAGGGCCATCCCAACCCACCCGCACCAAACTTCACAGATTTCTGACGTCTGTGCCACAACGAACGAAGCAGTTGCCGCATGTGATTCACTATTCACACCAAAGGAGCACGCCATGTCTAAACGTTTCATCGCCACGATGTTGGTCGCCGTATTCGTGACAGTCGCCTCCAACGGACCGGCGAGAGCCGGAGAGCCCGCCGCGCCGCTACGTGCTGGGATTATCGGTCTGGACGCCCACGCCAGCTCGTGGACGCGGATTTTGAACGCTCCCGACGCCGAAGGCGAGTTGGCCGAAATGACTGTTGTGGCCGGCTACCCGGCTGGCAGCCCCGATATCCCGCAGAGCATGGAACTTCTGAAGAGGGGCATCGAAACGTTCAAGAAGTTGGACGTGGAACTAGTTGATTCGATTGACGAGTTGCTGGAAAAGGTCGATGTGGTGATGATCCTCAGCATCGACGGCCGTCCCCACCTTGAGCAGGCTAGACCGGTCATCGAGGCCGGTAAGCCCTTGTTCATCGACAAGCCCATGGCCGCTTCGGTTGCCGACGCTGTCAAGATCTATCAACTTGCCAAGAAACACAAAGTCCCGTGTTTCTCCAGTTCGTGCCTGCGATTCTCGCCCGGAACGCAGGCTGTGTTGAACGACCCCAAGGTCGGCGACATCCGGGGGTGTAACGCCCACAGCCCCTGCGGCCTGGAGCCGCATCATCCGGATTTCTTCTGGTACGGGATTCACGGCGTCGAAACGCTGTTCACCATCATGGGGCCGGGCTGCAAGACTGTCACGCGGATCCAGACCAAGGACACCGACATGGCCGCGGGCGTCTGGACCGACGGCCGCATCGGCACGTTCCGCGGCCACCGCACCGGCCCGCACACCTACGGTGCAACCGTCTTCGGCAGCAAAGGGATCGTGGAAGCAGGCAAGTACGAGGGTTACGAGTGTCTGTTGGTCGAGATTGTCAAGTTCTTCAAGACGGACAAACCGCCAGTCAGCGCGGAACAGACGCTGGAAATCCTTGCGTTCATGGAGGCCGCCGACGAGAGCAAACGAAAAGGCGGCTGTCCAGTGTCGCTCGAAAGCATCATGGCCGCGGCGCGAGACGACGACTGACCGAGCGTCAATTGTCGTTGTCAGCGGGGCGTCTCCCCGTCTTGATCCACTGAAGAACTTCGTCACCATCACCACAGGCCAATGTGACGGGCGCGTCCTTCGCGATCACGCCTTCCGTCTCGACGAGTTCGGTCACAGCCGCGCCGGCTCTCTGCAACTGATTGCCGGCTCCGGCGCCGTCAAATCTCAACCTCGCTCCAGTCTTCAACTCGATCACGCAAGCCGGTCGCAGACGCGGCAGGTCGGCGGACATGTCCACTGCAACAAAGTCACCGCAAAACGCACGCTGATTGCAGCGAAAGAGCCATACGTTGCGCTTCTGCTCCAGCAGCCGACAGGCGAACCGTTTCTCTGGCCGAGTGAGCGCGAACACCGACAACAGAGGCAGACTCTGCGCCCACGATCGCGACGGGTCCGCTGCCAGTACCTGCTCCAGCCGCAAGTGGCGGTCGACCATTGCGAACGGCAGTCGAAGTGTTAGGGGCTGGCTAGACTTGGTCATAGCATCGCTCCTGCAGAGTTTATCACGTGGACCAACCGAGAAACGGACCAACACTTTCTTGGAAGTCGCCCGAACGCTTCGCCGTTGGACTTACAGCGCGTTTTTCCATCAAAAACGGCCGAGCCGCCATTCAAGTTCGTCCGTCGTGTCGACGTAGTTCGTTTCGCTCCCAAGCTGATAGATTTCGAGCTTCTGGTCGACATAGACCGATGGCAGGGTCAGAATCACGAAGTTCTGTATCCGTTTCCTCAGGGCAACTTTGCCCGTCGCAGGGATGTTCCTCGGCACGATCAAGAAGGCCGCGCCCTGGGTGGCCAGCAAGCACTGGATCTGGCGAATCGTCCGTTCCCGACTTTCACGTGTCAGCATGTTGAGGACGTGGTTGCAGATGATCGTGTCGAACGGTCCCTGAACGTGTTGTTGTCGGTAGTAGGGATCGAAGGCATCCCAACCGTAGTGATCCGCATCGAAGCCAAATCCGCATCCGTAATCGAGCACCCGCCCTTTCACGTAACCTTCACGAACCAGCCACTCGGCTGCGAAACTGACGGTGGATCGACGAATCGCTCCCCCCAGTTCCTTGATGAATCGGTATCCACGCTCGTTTCTCACTTTCGCCATGACCTGCCGACCTTGACGTGAAGAGTGCCCTGCGGGTCCGGAAGCCGCAGACACCCGCGCAGGCCGCTCTGCTTGACTGAACGTCGTCTGATCAAATAAGACGGCGAACGGGTGAGATAGGTTCACGAGGGCTGGCCAATTGACAATCAGTCTCTTTTTGGGGCTGGTGGCCCCTCGCCAAACAACGTGAATGACCACGCGCCAAGCCCGACACCTACATACAGCCATACCACGCAGATTGACGCCAGGAGTTTCAACGCAAGTGTGGTACCTACGGTTCAATCTTCTCCGCGCCCGGAACGGTCAGAGTGTGGTACAAGATTTCTTCCTCGCCGTCGCGATTTGCCTTGGCCAGGACCTTGCCGGCGGCATCGAAAACGACACAGCCGCCTTTGCACGCGTAGTCCCAGCTCTTGCCCACTCGGTTCGTGACTAGCATGGGGGCTCCGATCTTGGCGGCGTAGGCTCCGAACACTGGGAAATCCGGCAGCCCGGAACGATTGTTCGGATAGAAGACGACCTGAGGCTGCACCAGTCGAGCCCGCTCGATACAGCGTGGCGCCGCGCCGTCGGCACAAATGAAACACGTCGCGGTGATCCCGTCGATCTGAAAACGCTCGGGACCAGTCCCCGTGTCGTATCTCGCCCACTCGTTGCGATAGCCCTTGTCTTCGCCCCGCCAGAGCCAACTCTTGCGGTACTTGTGCACCAAACCCCGAGGGCCGACGAAGACTTGGGTAATGTACACCTTGACGTCGTCACGTTCGGACATACCGAAGCTGATGAAGCAGTTCAGCTCCTTGGCCAGTCTTGTCAACCGCTGGCAAGATGGCCCATCGGGAACGGGCTCAGCCAGTTTGTCCAGCCGCGGCGTGTAGTCCGTTAGGCAGCCCTCGTGAAACATCACCCATCGCGCCCCGTGTTCGACGGCCTTCCGGGTCAGGCGTTCCATCTCGTCCAGATTCTGCTTCGTCTTTTCGGGCACCGAGTCGAATTGCACCAACGCCACTTTGACCGAACGTGACTCGGCTCTGCCGCCGGGCTCCGCAGCGCCCGCGGTCACGGTGCACAAGACCAATCCAAACCAGCCCGCCGCTGCCACGACCCAACTCCGCGTGCTGTCATGAGTCATCTTCACCTCCAGAGTCCGAGTTACCTGTCCGCATTTTCACCACCCGACGCAAGCGTAGCAAGGTGTCGCGCGGAGGGGCAAAAGCCACAAAATCGCTGGCTGGTTCACCCTGGCGGGAATATTGGCGTTTTCAATGGATCTATCAATATGGGAACGTACAATTACGGGTGTGCAAAGCATGGCACGCTGATGCATTCCGGCTTCCTCGCATTCAGGAGACGAGAGCATGTTCAATCCCAAGAGACAGTGGCGAATTGTGGCGTCCGTGCTGATGATCTTGGCCGTGGTTTCGGTTGCGTGGACGAACGAACGGGAGGAGACCGATGCACCAAAACGGAAGCGTGGCAAGGCACCGACGGTTCAACTGGCCCTGTTGCTTGACACCAGCAACAGCATGGACGGATTGATCGACCAGGCTAAGACGCAATTGTGGAAAATCGTCGGCGAATTCGCCAAGACGAAACTGGCCGGCAAGAGCCCGCGGCTGGAAGTGGCCCTGTACGAATACGGCAACGACAACCTGCCTGCCACCGAGGGCTACATCCGGATGGTTGTGCCGATGACGAACGATCTGGACAAGATCTCGGAAGCCCTCTTCGCTCTGAAGACCAACGGCGGGGAAGAGTATTGCGGCAAAGTGATCCAAGTCGCTACGCGGCAACTGAACTGGAGCCGCGCGAACGGCGATCTCCGCTGTATCTTCGTTGCAGGCAACGAGCCGTTTACTCAGGGCGGTGTTGACTACCGGATCGCATGCAAGACAGCGGCCGACAAGGGAATCACCGTAAGCACGATTTTTTGTGGCAATCGGGAACAGGGAGTACGCACCAACTGGGAACATGGCGCCCAGATCGCCGAAGGATCATATTTGTGCATCAACCAGGACCATCGGGCGGTAGCGATCGCCACGCCCCAAGACAAAGAACTAGCTCGGCTGAGCGGCGAACTGAACGGGACCTATCTGCCCTACGGCGACGCCGAGACTCGCAAGCGGTACGCCGTTAGGCAGGAAATGCAGGACGTCAACGCCGCCAAGTCTGCCGTCAGCGCAGCAGCGGCCCGCGCAGGGTTCAAGGCATCGGGCCTCTACAAGAACTCCGGGTGGGACTTGGTCGACGCGATAGCCAGCGGCGATGTCAAGCTTGAAGAACTCAAAACGGAACAACTGCCCAAAGCGATGCAGCCGATGAATCTGACTCTGCGCAAAGCTCACCTTGCCAACATGGTCAAACGCCGCAAGGACATTCAGGCACGGATTCTGAAGCTGACTGCTGTCCGCGACACCTTCCTAGCCAAGGAGCGAGCGCGGATGGCCGCCGAAGCCCCCGCAGACGCTGAGGCTGCTGCAGAACCGCTGGCTGATGCCATCCAGGAGGCGATCGAAGCCCAAGTGGGCGACAAGTAGAGGTTTGGGTCGATCCTCTCCCTCCGTCGTCTGCGGCGTTCCTGCATTTAGAGAACCAGCTTCACGTTCTCTGCATTCGGGCCCTTGGGGCCATGATTGCATATAGGAACCGGGGCAAGTCAATCAGCACCGACGGAGTTTTGTACTGGCTGTGTGGACGTGAAATCGTTCACTGGGTCAATTACACTGGAAAGGAGTCTTGGTCGTTATCGCGGTACAGCGGTGGAAGGAAACTTCATGCCCACCATAGATGTTATCACCCAAGTCAATTGGGCGGACAATCAAGTTCGACGCCAGTCAATCTCCTATGCATCTGAGAGCGACGTTAACGCCTTGCGTCGACAGAATAGCGAACTGGGACGTTCGTTCACTGAACTGCAGTCGGAAACGCAAAACCGTCTCGGATCCCTGGAGCGGCAGATTCGGCAGGTGGCCGACGCACTGGATGACTTCCGCGAGCACGTCGAGGGACGGCTACGCGATCTGGCGGGTGATATTACTCAATTGCAGAGCGATGTTGGGCTGATTCGCGACGCCCTAAACGTTGCGGGGGGCCTCGCGGACGAAATGGCTGGGGCTGTGAGGCACACGAATACCCAAACGGCACAGGCAGCCGAAACGCTGCGGAACTGTCTCCAATCGATTTCCCTCTACGGAGATGCCGTTCACGAAGAATTGCGGCGGACGATGGATACGCACCGTGAGACGACGCAACAAGTATTGGCGGCGCGAGAGGCCCTGTCGCAGCAAGCCCCGACGTTGCTTGGCGCCGTGAGCGCGGCGGCGCAAACCGGGCGCGACGCATTGGGAGAAGTCTCGCACCAGATTCACGAGACGACTGAGGTCGTCGGGAAACGTATCGACGACGTACGCGTCCAGGGTGAGGCATTCTCGCAAGAGGTGGCGGAGGCGTCTGCCGAGCAGCACGGACTTCAGACGCAGCATCTGAGTGCACAACAGGAATCCCACGGCGAACTGGCGGAGACGCACCAACATGCCACGGAAATCCTCGGGCAAGTGGAGCAGGCGGTCGAGGATCGCCGCCAGGCGAGTCGGCTGGCGCGTGAGGCCAACCGCAACCGCAGTTTACACGACATCGTCCGTCGTGCCTCGTCGGACGGACCGGCCACTCGCGCAGAAGACGACGGCGACGATCCCTTAATTCAATTGGCCCAGGCGCTGCGGCAGTCGCCACGGTCGGTCGATGAGGCCCAGCAAGCGTATCGTCGCTTCCTGAAAGGCCGCGAGCGGGCGGGGGAAATGCCCTCGGACGTGTTCCAAACCACGATGGCGGCTCTGCGTTTGGGCGGTCTACGGATTGAATCCCCGGCCGAGGAAAGTACAATCACAAACGAACAGAACGTCTCGTCAGACGGAGTGAAGGAGCTCTTGGCCGTCTTGCTGCAGTTGCGCGACGGTGATGTCGCGGAAGGCGTAGAGCAAATGAAGCAGGGCTGTCTGGCCGGAGTCGGTTCCCCCGTCGCCGCCTCGTTGCTTTCCTGCTTCGCCCCGGACGAGGAAGGGGTGTCATGACTCGCGCGGCCTGCGAACGATTCCTTTCGGGGTACCGGTCTCTCACGGAACAGATGCGCGACGCGACCGCAGTTGCCGAGGATCTTGCCGCACGCAGTTCGACTCTGCAAGAAGGTGTTGAACGTAACGGGGAAACCGTACTGGCCTCGCTTCGGCAAGAGGGCGAGGCGGCGCGGGAACTGCATGCGGCGTTGGCGCCGGTAGCCCACCAGATTACTGAGCACGGCGATGCCACGTGCCAGGCAATCGACCAAGCCGCCGGGGAAGTGACGGCCGCCGTCGAACAGTGCGGGCGGGCGGGGCAGCAGGGGACCGAGCATATCGGCGACCGCATCGACGAATCGCGGGCGACGTTGGTCCAGGCACAACAAGAGCGCGAGACCGAACATCGCCAAGGCGTCGGTTTGCTAACGGCGCAAGTGCAGCGGTGTCAGGAATCGCATGCCATGATTAACGGCATTGCTTCGGCCACGCAACAGATCTCCGCTGCAATCAGTGACGCGCGAGCCGACTTCGTCGATGCCAATGCGCGTCGCCAACGGCTGCAACGGGCCCGACATCGCCTGGCCGAGCTCGTCGGCGACTGCGGCGCCGGCCGTGGCTCCAGTCAGAACTGGCGTCAGCGGTTGATCGAAACGCTGCCGGATATCTGCCCCGAAGAAACGCAACCCCTCGTAGAACATGCGATCGAAGCAGGCGATTGGGCTCGGTTGGCTCAACTATTGGAGCAGACTTTTGGAATCGTCGTTTCCATCGAGCGTGCGGCGCGGGCATGGCGTGATGGAGCCCCGCTTCAGGCAGCCCGGGAGTTGACGCAAGACCCCTCATGGAGCGGACGGCCGGAAGGGTCGGCCCCGCTTTCTCTCCTCTTACCCGATGCGATTTCACCGACATGAGCAATGGTAGGTCTGATACGCTACGGTATGTGTACTATATCATGCCCGGTGATTATGGTGTGGACGCAAGCCCATCGGTCGATTCTGTTGGGCCAGCGCAAACCGTATGCCGCAAAGATACTCCACGCGAGTTGCCTGCATTCCGGCGACTGGAGCAGTGGTTACGAAGAGAATGCGGAGGTGTGCCGGGAATTACGGAAACGCTCGATGGAATACGCGACGAATGCCGCGTGATCTTGGATGCCGAGTTCGACCAGCGAAGCTATCAAGACGAAAAACGCACGTTGGAACACGTGGCCCAGCGAGTTCGCGACAATCTGCGGAGGCTCCAAGCGATTCGGCCCGACCCAACGCAGCGGCCGTTGGCTGGTCTGGAAGCGTTGACGAATCTGAGCGACTTGGAAAAAGTCCGCCAGAACCTGAAAGAGTTTTACGAACACCTCGAAGCACCGGATGGCGTAACCGATGGCGAAAAAAAAGGCAGCGAAGACCACTGAGCCCAAACCCGTGGTGGTACCCTTGCGACAAATGCTGGCCGATGCCCAATCTCCGGAGCATCGCGCCGAGTTGGTCGAGGATTGGCTCAAGCTGCGACTGCTGGAAATGCAATCGAATCGCTGTTCCAGCGTTGATGACGTGGCAGGGCTACTCCGGGAGATGCTCCGCGATCTGAAAACGGCCGCGGATCGCTATCGCACTTGGCAGGAGGGTCTGCAACGGATACGGGCGAGCATCGATGAGCAGCGAGCCCAGATCGACCGGCTGGAGTGCATCAAAGCCATCTACAAATTGGCGAACCAAGACATTGCCCCATTTCTGGATACCTAAGATAAAGTAGGCCCGGAGTGCCACGTTCTCAGAAAGGATGACATCGCATGAGCAGTGAAGAGACCTATAGCATCGTAAACTCGGGGCCCGACTTATCCGGTGTGTACAGCGAAATCAACGGACTCCGCGGGCAATGCACTCGTTCCCGGCGCGAGGTGGCCGAATGCCGTAGCGAAGTCCAGGCGGTCGCGCAGAACCAGCGTTGGCAGGCGTCTGAAATCGCCGCCTGCCGCAACGACCAGAACCGGCTGCGTCAAGGTCTGAGCGCAACGCAAAACGCGGTGTCATCCTTGAGCGCGCGGCAGTGCCAGCAGGAGGAGAACTTGGGTCGTCTTGGGCGAGGTCTTGAGCGAACCAACCGTTGTGTGAGCCAATTGGAGCAGGGGCACCGGGTGTTGGCGCATCAAATGAGCGGCGTCCAGGCGGGCCAGCAGCGGCTGGAGCGACGCTCTGACATGCTGGAGCAGAATCTGGATACGCTGGGGCAAGCTCAGCAGCGACAGAGAAGCGATTTCAACGCCCACGTCCAACAGACGCAAAACGAATTCGGACGCGTCCGTCAAGATATGGGCAGACTGGAAGATGGACAGCGGCAGTTGGCCAGCGGTTTGGATAAACACGTCGGCGCGACGAACCGCGAGTTTGAGAACGTCCACCGGGACATCGAAAACGTGGCAGCCAGCCATCAAGCCCTGGAACGGAATTTTCATTGTCACCGTGAGGAGACTCAGCGTTCGTTGAACGCCGTGGGGCACCAACTGCAGAATCTCGACCGGGGGCAACAGGTATTGCGGTCGGACCTGGTGAACTACCGCAACGAGACCCAGGACCGCTTCGGTCGCGTCGATCGGGAGCTGTCATCGTTGGGCGCAGGCCAGCAGGAGTTGCGCAGCGAACTCACGCAGACACGGGCACATTTGCAGGGCGAATTGGACGCCGCCAATCAGCACCTGGCGGCGCTGGATATCGGGCAGGATGCGCTGCGGCAAAGTCTGCAACAGCACCACGACCAGACGCAACGAGACTTCCAGCAGGTCAATCGATGCATCGAATCGTTGGCCCAGGGCCAAGAGGTGCTGCAGGAGGAATTGGTGCGACAAGCCCGCGCAGTGGAGCAAGAGATCTGTTGCCTGCAGGACGCGGACCGGCGGCTGGCGCAAGAGATCCAGCGCTGCGACCAGAGCATCGAGCAACTGCGCGACGTGGCGGCGGATCTCCAGCAGCAGGTGAATCATACCAACGAAGCCCTGAACGATCTATCGCAGTACACGACGGAGTTCTACCAGCAGTTCGACGGTTTTCGCAACGTGGTGGAAGAACGTCATCGCGAGGCCCAGGAGTTGCTCAACCAGCAACAGCTAAGCGCCCAGCAGGCCCGCGAGTTGGCGATCAACAACCTGGGCCTGGTCGACGAGAGGCAGGTCGTCCGTTACGGCATGGGCGAAGACTTCGAGAGAATCCGCAAAGTGGTTAGCCAGGCCGACGCGCATGCCGGTCAAAGCCCTCAGGCCGCCTTGCCGCTATATGTCGGCGCGGCCGAGGAGGCGCTCTCTTTGTGGGAAAAGGCTCGCCGGGCGGAACAAGAGCAGATCGTCCGGGAGCAGCGCATTCGCAGCGGCGTCAAAGATGCGGAGGAGGTCGTCAACACCTGGCGTGGGAACGAGACCGTGGTTGAATATCGCGAGGCTAGATTGGATGAATTGGATCAGCGGCGAGAGACGATCGAAAACGGTATCGCCAATCTGGAACATGCCGGCACCCGCGACTTGATCGAGCAAACCGCCGCGTTGCAGGTTGAAGCCGAGAAGTTGAGCGACGAAGCTCGGCACTGCGAACAGACCGAGTTCCCGGACATCATCGACAAAGATGAGCTGCGGGAGCGATTCATCGACGCCATTGTCCAATCCGTTGAAGACGCCTTTGAGCGGTTGAATATGGACGTCGATCATCGCGCAGAGCCCCAGTTGGTGGATGCTTCCAATCCTGAGTCTCCCAAGCAGGTGGAACGGGGATCGGGAAGCAGGAAGTTCATCGCCGAGGTAGATTTGGAGGGAACCTGCCATTGCTGGTGGGACGGCTATCAGGGCAGGGAGCACGTAAACAGCATTGAGGCCCTTCAGGACGTGCTGGCCGCGGACAAGACGATCAGCATTTCCATGTCGTCCCCGACTTTTCGGGGCGATCCCGAATTCGACGAGCCCCCTCCGCCGCCATCGAAACGACCCATCAAGAAGCCCCGCGAGTCGTCCCGGCGGATGACTGGAAAGCGGGGAACCGCGACGCCGCAGTCCACCAAGAAACCGAAAACCCATGAAAGAAATACGTGAACTCCTGCAGTCGGTATACCAACCGAAGAATTCGAATCGCGTTTGGGGGAATACCGGCGGCGTGTTGATCTGGTATGGCCAGCGGACCGTCGAGCAGTACTACGCCGACCCGAATGCCGTCGCCTTGCCGCTGGACGAATACGTCGAACGGTATTACGACGAGTGGATTGACCGGCCGCCAGACCAGCGCCCGCTGTATTTCATCCGTTACGGTTTTCACGAAGGATTTCGGTTCCACACCAATTGCAGCGAATTGGCTAATGCCCTGAGGGCCGTACGCCGCCAGCGGGAGCCGGCGGAGAATGCGGACGACCCCGGTCTCAATCACCAGTCGTCTGGAAGGGCACGGGCCCGGACTCGCCGGCGAACGCAGCCGCAAGCCACTCCGGCGGTGCCCGATGGTTTGGACCGCAGGGATCCGTTGTCGGCGGTTTCCACGCTCGATGAGTTGATCCGCAATGCCCAGACCGACCAGCAGCAACAACTGCGAAACAACGCCATCTACGTGTTTCAGACATTCGGTATCGACGCCTTACGAACGATGGAC
>CAZURK010000107.1:0-19947 GCA_964623055.1 uncultured Pirellulaceae bacterium | reverse complement strand
CAACGCCATCTACGTGTTTCAGACATTCGGTATCGACGCCTTACGAACGATGGACAGTATGCAATCCGGCGGGATGGACAAGGTGCTGATGCTGCGCGGCATGTTGAACTCGTTTCCCGAACGCCTGTACCAGGTCGGTCACCTGTTGATGTTTCTTGCTCCGACCCACGAACATGCGCGAGCGATCAAGGCCGAACTGTTCAGCAATAGTCCCTTTGTGACGCTGGTCGAGGCGCCGGAACCGGACGAAGAATCGGTCTTCCATCGAATCATGGCGGAGCAACTGAGCGGTCCCCGCGATGCCGACGTGATCGCCTGCGCACGCCAATCGGCGGCGTGGATACAGCGACGGGCCAGCGGTCGAGATCGGCTGTTGCGCAAAGAGATGGACGAGTTGAAAGACATTCCGCTGAATCGTGCTTTTCTTGACGAAAACGACGTGCAAGACCTCGACGAGTTGTTCCTGGCCGACGGTTTCCTCGACCGTGTCGAACGCGAACTCTACTCCCGTATCTACAAGCAAGAAGAGGCAATCCGCGAGGTGCTGGAAGGTTTGAGTGACGTGGTGGCTCAACTGCGAAACGCGAGAGACTTCGGCCTGCAGCGTCCATCCGTCCCGCTGTTCAAGCGATTGCTGGTCGGCCCGTCGGGCACGGGGAAATCTCATTTGCCGCGCGTGGTGTCGGAGATCTTGTTCGATCGCGCACCCTATGAATTGCGGATGCAAAACATCACGAACCGGACATCGGTCGTGGGTGCCCCGGCGGGCCACGTGGGTTTCGGCCAGGTACATTCCGGACTTGAATCGCTGCATAAGACTGGCTCGGGCGTCGTGCTGATCGACGAATGGGAACGAGCCGGTAGCGACGGGAGCTCGCGGAAAGCCATCCACGATACGTTCATGTCGGTATTCGAGGAAGGCCAACTGGACACCGAAGACCGACGGCGCGTGTCGTTTCACAATTGCCTGATTTTTGTTACCAGCAACCTGGCGATGTACGAAGCCGATTTTGGCTGGGTGGGATTGTCCTCCGGCGAAATCAAGCAGCGGGTCGCATCGGGAATCAAGTTGGTTGAACAGAGTGCCGAGGAGCGCAGGGAAGCATACGAAAAGTACATCATGATCCCCAACAAGGATGATGTTTGTATCGAACCGCCGTGGCTGGGCCGGTTGGGAGGACAGCCGATCGTCTTCGATCATTTCAGCAAGGAAGACATGATCCCCCTGGCGCAAATCGAATGGATGTCGCATCTGAAACGCCTGGCCGAGAGCAACGATCGCGACCCGCCGGAAACAGTCGCGATTGACGAACCGTCCCTCGGCCCGCTCTATTGCGGCCAATTTGACGTGATCACTGGAGCTCGAAAACTGAAATCCGTGATTGGCCGCCAGTTCAACGATCTGCTAATGACCACTGGGCCCAGAGGGCTATGGGAGCGCGAGATCGCGATCGGCATGCGGGACGGAAAGGCGGCGTTGCTCTCATGAGTCATAGGATCGGTACAAGCAACGGTGATGTCTTGCGACTGGGAAATCGCCTGGAGAACTGCCCTGTCACGGTGCTGAACGGGCCGGGACGACGTTGGGCGATCTGGACCCAAGGCTGCTCGCTGCGCTGCACCGACAACTGCCTCAATCCCCGGTTCCTCGATCCGCGCGGAGGTTGGCGGTATCGCGTCCCGGAGGTGGTGGATGAACTCGACCGCGTCCACGGCCGCACGCCGGAATTGGAGGGCCTTACTCTGCTGGGCGGCGAGCCATTCGATCAGGCCCAGCCGCTGACCAAAGTCGCCCAGGCCGCGCGGGAGCGAGGTTTGAGCGTGATGGTGTACAGCGGCTGGCGGGCTGAAACGCTGGCCCGCCGCGGGCCACCGTACAGCCGCGACCTGCTTTCCGCCTGCGACCTGTTGATCGATGGTCCGTTCCTGGCCGAGCAATTCGACTCCCGGTTGCGCTGGCGGGGATCACGGAATCAGCGGATTATCCTCTTGTCCGACCGCTACACGCGCGAAGAAATCGCGGCCAGCCATAACGTAAAGGGTATCGAAGTGCGTCTCTCGGATGGGCAACTGCAACTGAACGGTGCGCAGGATCGCGGATTGCTGGACGGCATCGCGCGACGGCTGCAGGCATCGGGATTCCTATTGCGAAGCCCAGCAAATGGCGAGGATCAGGCTTGGTGAACGACGTAATCGGATGGCTTCTGTGTATCACGGCGCTACTGGCCGCGGTCATCGGCGGTTGGGCCATTCGGCGCTGGCTGGTTCGCCAACGTCTCACCGCCAACGGTTGGGCCGGGTGGGAAGCAACGTTGGCGGACAACAGTGCCATGCGCGCGCTGCAGGTCCGCTGTGGGCTGGCTGCCGAACGGCTCGTCGATCGATTCCCTGGAACTACCCGCGAACGCCTGGCGGCGCTGCGGCTACTGGCCGCTCTGGACCCGACTGGGACACGTTTTTCTGTGGGCGTACACGGCGCGGCGTTCGCCCAAGCGGAACGCGACCTGATCGAATACGTAGTCGACAACTATGCCGACCGGCTGGGGGACGTCTTGGACTACCTGCGAGGAAGGCTGCGGCGGCAGGCCCGCGAACAGCCGGTCTGGACCTCCGCCCTGCAGATTTCCATGGCCCGGCAAGAGCTGTCGATCCAAGTCGATTGGGCCCGTCAGACTCTTGAGGCGTGGGATCGCATGCCCACGGATACGCAGTTGTTCGCAATCGCACAGGTTTCGGCCACTGGCGACATACCCACCGCGCTCTTCGCCAGGGTGACTGTCACCTTCTCGACCCGGCTGGCCGAAGGGCAACAGCCCGGCGACTCCGACTGGCTGCCTTCTTTTGTGGGTTGTTGTGAGAATCGGCTGAGGCAGGATTTCGAGTCCCTCTCGTCGACAACGCTTGACGCCCTGAAGCAAATTGTCGCACACCCCACTGTGCGCGAGGAACCTCGGGCCGTCGTCACCAGACGTCTATTAGCGTTTCAAGCCGCTCAAGAGGTTTCTGAGGCGGACCAGTTGGCAAGCAACGTGCCGCACCGCGATCTGGCCGCCTTGCTTGCGGAGTTGGCTGGCGGTGCGGAAGAGGAGCCCGCCATTCAGCGGGCGCACGTGATACTGCAAGCCGTGGCGGGGTTGGATGGAGAAGACGTGGACGAGGAGGTCGTCCTGCGCGGAGTTGCACGTTGGCCCGATCTGCGAATGCCCGCGCGATTGGCATTGGAAAACACGTCCTTCGATCGCCATCTCCGGTGCCAGGCATTGAGTTGCCTGTGGAATCACGATCCCACCGATGCCTGCGTTGCGGCGCTGGCGGGGCTGGAGTTGGAGAGCGAAATCCCGCTAGAGGTCTTACTTCATCCGACCATGCTGGAGGAGGCCTTGCGGCGTGGCCGCGGCGGTGTGTGGCTCGAACAACTCGCGGCTCGTATCGGCCAGATAGCGCACCCTGCGGCAGCCCTGCGCGGCTTGCGAAGTTTTGTGACGATGGGCTTTCCCGCCGAGCTTGCAGCGAGGTGGCTGGATAGATGTCAACGCATTTCCCAACTGCCGAGATGCGAAGCGTCCTTTCCGCTGTTGGCGGAAACGTTGATCGCCGCGGACGGCTGGGTGACCGCGCACGATGATCAGTTGGACGCCTTCGCGCTGAGTCTGTACGACCGCGGCGTTCGCGAACCCGCGTTTGTTCGCTGGTTAGCCACGCGGTTAACAGCCGGGCGCGAAGAGCTTCCGCGCGCGCTCGTGGACCAATCACTGGCATCGTTGTTTCAAGACGCCCACCTCTTGGGAGTACCTGCAGGAAGCCAGGGTCTCGTACGCCTGCCCGAAAACGAACGCGGTTTCCTCGATGCCATACACCTGGCAACGGCTTGGCGGCACGGTTGCGTGGCCGACCGCCAGCGGGCGCTGCAGCAGTTTCGGGAATTGCCTCCGGCCGACGTGCGGATTCCCTTAACGGAGGATGAGCAGACCCTGGCGCTGGCCGTCTGGGACGCGTCGCCGGACGACTTGCCCGTCAACCAGGCTCGCCGTTTGGCGTGCACTCTTTGGCGCAATGACGCGGACTCCGATTGCCATCGCGGGGATACACTCGCGACTCTGCTGCACCGGCTAGCCGAGTATCCGGCCGTACTGACATCGTTTCTGCGCGAATCGCCACTGGCGGAATCGGTTCCCGAGTTGCGGATGTTTTGCCTGACCACATTGACGTTGCAGCAACAGGCATCGCTATCCGAAAGTGGCCAAGTGATCGCAGCGATGGAAGACGGACGCGTCGAGCGAGACTTGTATCCGTTTCTGGCCCGCGCCGCTCATCCCAACCTTTCGGCGGAGGACCGAATCCAGGACGCACGGATCGCTTTGGGCTGGTTCGGCGAAGAGGCGGTGCTGGCAGCGCCGGAAATCGTCAACGGTCTGGGCAAAACCGCGGCTGATTTGGCAGGCACGCATGCTTCGCCCCATCCCGCCTTCCTTGGCGACGAACGATTTGTGAACCTGCTGCTACAGACATCTTCGCCGACAGACGCCGTTCGATTGATCACGCTTTCACGCTGTTGGAGCTCGCAGACGCGAGAGATTCTGCGGGCGGCCGTCGACGACGGCACGTTGCGGGGTGAGGCATTGGAGTTCTATCTCCGAAGGCTATGGGAGATGGGCGACGTGGAAGCGGCCTTGGAGGGCCTCCGCCGGGTTGCCGCCGCCGCAACTCCCCCACGCTTCATTGCAGACCTGTTGGCTGAAATGAGCCAGGCGGAACGCGTCGACCTGGAGGATCTGGACTGGATCGATTTTGAGCTGCTTGTATCCTGGACGCCATTTCACCCGGTTTTCCGCTCCGCGTTGATCTCCCGGTTGCTTGCTGGCGCAGACGATGAACTGCCAGCGCATTGCCGAGTGGCCGTCGAGCTGGTGGCTCGGGGACACGAATTACCGGTCGAGACACTAAGCCGCGTGCTCGACGCCTCCCAGCAAGCCGAACTCTCTGGAAACGACGTCACGGTCTTGGTGCGTCGTCTGCTCCACCAGAGCGATTCGTGGGATGGAGCCGCGGTGGAGGCGTTGATACAAGCCGTTCGGCGGCAGGTGATCGATGACCAGTTGCTGCTGTGCGATGCACTTTGCACGCTGCAAGACCTCGATCGGTTACATGCCGACGGTTGGGGCCTGCTGCTATCACTCACGCACCGTCTGAACCAGACCGGCCGGTTGCCGGGGAATGCTCTCACGCTGGCGCAGACTGCTTTGGTCGAAGCCGATTGGCCGGAGGGGCTCGCCGAAGCGATTCTCTGGTTTGCCCGGCAGCGAAAGACGGGTCGCGGGTTATCGTCATCGTTTATCGACCGAATCCGGATCGAGTCGCGTCGCTTGGGACTGGCTATGCCCCAGTGGGCTGCAATCGCTCCGGAACCCTGTTCCCCTCTGGACGAACTGAAGCGGCGGTTCCAAAACAGTCGGGACCTTTCCTGCGGCGAATTGATCTTGCTGATGGAATCCGTTCTGGACAGCGATCCGGACGATGGACTGCCCGAGTTTGTCGGTGCGTTTTTTCAGACAGCAGCGCCGTTGCCGGACGAAGAGTGGGCAACGCGTTCGACGTTGGACACTTTGATACGGATCGCGCGGAGCGGTCGTTTGCCGGACGACATGGGAAGTCGGCTCGTCGGCTCGTTGGCGCGATCGGGGCGAGTGGCTCACCTGACGCAACTGCTCGGCAACGCGGACGACCGGTTCGACCGGTTGCTCGACTGGACGGACGTCCAGGTGGCTCGGACTGTGTTCCGTTGCTGGCTGGATTCGCCGAATTCCAGCTCATTGGCGCAAGACTGGCTGGTGGCATTGCTGGAACGGTTTCCGGACGACAACTGGCTGCCTGAGATTCTGGCGTGCTGCGAGAATCTGTCCGGACGGGGCGCATATCTGTCTCGCGACGTCGGCTTCTTGTATCACAGTCTGATTGCCCAGTTGCTGACACATGCCGATCAAGGAGACGTTTTGCGCGAAGGCGTCGAGTTGCTGCTGGCCTGGCCAATCGGTGATGTCGTCAAGGAGCCGGACGAGCTGCTGACGCAAGAAACCGCAGTGCTCCTGCACGCGATGAATTGCGGACAGTTGCCGTCGGGCGAGGCGGTTCAATACCGCTTGTTGACCCGTGCCTCGCACCTGGAACAGTCGCCTCGCGCGATCCAGGCCATGAACGACGCGCGGCTGATTCGCCTTCATTTGCGTGACGTGCTCGAATCGCGAGATTGGATTCGCGAGAACGATTACCATCTGCTTTGCCGCCACGGCGAGTCGGCGGACGTCCACCGTTTAACCGCTCTCTTGCAGCCTACACCGAGCCCTTCTGCTCGGTTCTCCGACCTGTCAACCGACGAGGATGTCGTAGGGGCCGCCGTCCGCGCTTTGCCTGACGATGACTCGGCAGAGTGGGGTGCGGCGGAACTTCGGTTGGCCGAACTGCTGCTGATCGACCTGCTGGTCGCCGGCGTCGATATGGACGATCCGATGGGGGTGAGGGAACAGGTGCTGCGGAAGCGGGCCAGGAACCTCAGTGACCTGGTCCGGCGATTGATGACGGCAATCGACAGCCGCGCCAGCGATGTGTTTGCGCCAGTCTTCGAGTTGTTGATGCGCATGCTCGAGTACCACGCCGATCATCCTCAGACGAACGACTGGTTCGAAGAACTGCATCGACGGCTGATTGGAGCTTATCAACAGCGTCAACAGCCGGAGACGCGTAGCCAAGCCGCGTTGAGCACCGAAATCTGCCTGCGAGCCGATTTCCTGACGGCGGGGCAGCGGCGCAGACTGTTGACAGACATCGCCCTACAGTTTGGCGGCTGCAGTCTCGCGACGATCTGGAACGCCGCGCAAGCCGTGGATACGCTGGAGGATCAGCACGCGGAAGAACTGATGCTGTGGTGTGCTCGCGACCGTCATGGCGGCGAGCATGCCTTTTCCGTGCTCACCGGTTTGGTTCGTGTTGCCGGACTCGACGTCCTCGGATGCGAAGGTCCCGGTTTCACCATCACGGTGGAAGAAGGGACCGGTTACTCCGAATCCCAAGCCTTGGAGGCGTTGAACCGATTCCTGGCGATCCGGGACGATTGCCGCGCGCAGTTATGGGCTCTGGAACTCCTCTGCCGTCTCGTTCAACCTGTACCGGCCGCGGTGAAAGCGTGCGAGTTGAGCAGCCGCATCCGGAAAGCTGCTGGCGATGGTGCGCCGGAGGTTTGTGCGCCCGACTGGAACCCGGCGTTCGACACGCGGTATCGGCAGCTTGTGCGCAAGCTGTGGGAGGAAGGAGTGGAAGGCGACCGCAACCGCAGCAGTACGAGAAGTGTTACCGAACGACTTACGTTGGCCGCCTGCGATTGGCTGGATCTCGACCAGAATCCACCGGCCGATGTGGACCGGGAGATCGTAGACCGGCTACATCGAATTCTACCCGTATTCGACATCCGTTCCGGTAGACAAGAGGAGCAACTCGCACAAGTCCTGGAGTCCAACCCGGATTTAGCGCTGCTGATCAACCGGCGTTTCGCCATATCGGACACAGCGATCAAGCTGTTGCTGCGATGGGTCCCCGATCATTACACGGACGACGCCCCCCAAGTCACGCTTGACGACTGGTGTCTGCTGGCCACGCAACTGGCTTACAGTCGAGATTCCACTTTGGAGGCGCAACAGAAATTCAAGGCGGTGGTCAACGAGGAGTTCCGCCAGAACAAACCACTCAGCTCTCGTTTCCTCCGGATCTCTGACTGCGCGTTCGACATCCTGAAGGCCGCCGCGGAACACTCGATAGGCGAGGCGCAGGAATGGATGGAGACATTGGACACAGCGACCAATTCTTTTCTGACCCCCACCCTCGATGGGGCTCCGTCCGAATGCCGACAGGTCTACGGGAGGTTGATCGCTTGGTGCGGACTCGCCCATGCTGTTGCCGGTTTTGCGCGGAAAGATGCAGGCCGCAAGAGCAAGGCTAGATTCCTCCTCAAGCCGATAGCCGGTCATCCGGTCGCCAGGTCCTGTTACGAACCCGTCTTGGATCGCGTTCTAGCGACAATTGGCGCCAAGGAGGCCGGTGACGCCTTCGATTCGCTGCAGGAGTTCGATGATCTGAAACCTCTGGTCCGTTGGCTCGATGCGGATGACGGCAAGCAGCCCTCCCGCGACAAGGGAAAGATGCTGTTCGGCCGGTATGAGCACATCGAGTACCTGAACCGCGCGCGCGACAGCTTCCGCGGCCACGTGCACAAAGCGATGGATCATCAAGAAAACGAGGTGGTTGTCGTCAAGCACCTACCGCCGGGGAAGCTGGAAGAACTGAGTCCGCAAGAACGCGAACGTGTGCAGCAGGAAGTGGATTTTCTCGACCGCAACCAACATCCCGGCGTTGTCAAATTGAAACAACCACCACAAATGGAGGGCGGCGATTACTACTTCGTTGTAGAAATGATCGAAGGTAGGAGTTTGGCCGATTGGGTTCGCCAGGATATCACAGTGTTGATCCAGGAAAGGCTGGATGTGTTCCAGGATCTGCTTCAGGCCGTCGCTTGGCTGCACGGGCGGCAGGTAGACGGGCGCGAGTCGCCGTGCATCCATCGGCAACTCCATCCGGGCAACGTTTTCGTTGTCAATCCCGAGCGCGGCTCGCGGGCCGTGATCACGGACATGTCGTCCATCAAACCCTTCGATGCGCAGCCTGGGGCGCAGACCACGCTGCTCCGCGACGCGTGGGAGTATATCGCCCCAGAACTGAAGAACCGCCCGCCGGCGCGCGCCACCCCAGCCGCCGACGTCTTTTCGCTCGGCAAGATTCTGGCGTTCCTGCTCACGAGGAAGCACACGCCCAAGGGAAATGACTGGGAGCGATTGGGCGACTTTGCCAGCTTCCAGACGGTCTACCGACGAGCGACGCAGAACGATCCGGAGACCCGGATTGGCGGCGGCCTCCCGGGCGACGAGGCCGTACGGGCTTTGACCAAGGCGATACAGGTGGTGTGGGATCAATGCGGCTATCGGCCGGTCGCCGCGGCGCGAAAGTCCTCATCATCCGAGCTGGATCAAGTTGTCCGCAACATGGTGGTGTGGCGGAAAAGGCCCTACGGCAAGGTCTACCGAGCCGAACTGCAGACCGGTGGCGAGGTCGCGGTCAAGGCCATTGATCGAAACAGCGACCTCGCGATCCGTGAAGTCAAGCCCCGGCTGAAGCGGATCCCCAGCCTGCGCGAGAAGCTCGTGTCGATGACCGGTGTGGTGCCGATCCCTCGCGATCCGATCGAAACAGAGTCAACGATCTATCTGTTTTCGGAGTTCGTCGCCCCGGGGGTCAGTCTGGCCGAGATTTACGCGACGCACGCGAGCGTGCCCCCGTCCGTCGTGGTGCAATGGCTGCGCCAGTGCCTGGCTGCGCTGGAGCTTTGTCACTGCCAGGACGCCTTTCATCGAATGATCAAGCCCTCAAATATCCTGATCGACGAGGAGGGGCATGCATACCTGAATGATTTCACGCTCGGCTATCTCCTGGACGATGAAGGTCGCGCGCGGACCGGAAAGGTCACGCTCGGCGATTACTACGAAGCCCCCGAGCGTCAGTTTGGACTAGACGGCAATGACCAGACCGCTGATCTCTATTCTCTCACTTTGTCCTTGTCGGTCGGCTTGAACTTGCCGAGGTCGAGACCCGGACAGTTGTTTGGGAGAGAAGTCGGCGATTTGGAGGAGGAAGAGACCCGTGAATCGGAAAAAGAAGCCCCGAGGACTTGGCTGAAGCGTGTTAAGACATTGCTTCGGAGCAACGCAAATTCCACGCAAATCGACGACCTGTCGCGACTCTTAGAGAGACAACTGGAGCGTTACCCGCGGGATCGCGCTAGCGCCACGGTCGCGGACTTTCGCCGGTTGCTGGAGGAAGCGGTCGATCGAAGAAAACTATCGGGCTCTCCCAACGATGCGGCGCGGCTCGTGCGGCAGGCTTGGCAGCAGCATTCCGTACACCAGTAGGCGATAGACAATTCTGATTCCGAGATACACCATGACCTTCTGTCCACTTGAACAAGATTACCCCGGCTTTCTGCTTCAAAAAGACTACGTTTTTCGAGATCAGATCGAGAAAGAAGCTGGCTACGGCGATGTCTTCAAGGTGCAGCGCCGCAGCACTGGCGAGACTTACGCGCTGAAGACCATACAGAAAGGCGCCCGGGATGCTGATTTGGCAGCCTACATGTTGCGCCAGGAGGCTCGCGTGTTGACGTCGGTCCAGCATCCGAACATCATCCGACTGCAGGAAGACTTCTCCGCCAATCATCCGGTGTGCCCCCATTTGCTGCTGGAATTCGTGGGCGGAGAGAGCTTGGAGGACCATCTAGCTGACGACCGAAGCCTGACCGAGCGGTTGCAGCTTGCCGTCGGCGTCGTCGCGGCCGTGGCGCGTCTTCACGAGGCAGGCTGGCGACATAACGATCTGCATCCGAAGAACGTGGTTGTCGACGAGACCAACGGCTGGCCGCTGCTGCTGGACTTTGGCCTGGCCCTGTCTCGTGGAGAGCAGAAGGAGGAACTGTGGGGGCTCGGACGCGAAGGCTGGATCCACGATGACGTCCGCGAGGGGCGGCCGTTCAGCCAACTGACGGAATCCTGGCAGTTGGCGCGACTGACGGCTTTCATCCTGTGCCAGGGGCACGTGGAAGATCTGCGGCCCGACAAGTATCCAAAAGTGCTGATCGAACGGCTGAAGCTTATGAAGACGGCTGAAACTGATGCGAAGTCTCTGGCTTACTCGCTGCATTATACGCTGACCAGGAAGACTGCCCGCTTGTGACGCCACGTATTTGAACACACGGGTGTCCTACCGGAGACGTGCCGGCTGCCGCCACTCGAGACAAAGGACTGCTGCCCATGGCCAACCCTTTTGACAGACTCGAAATCAGCTACTGGGACGACTCGCTAACCGGTCGGCGGGAGTACAACGAGGATCTCGTAAAGGTGTTTCCCGATCTCGGGCTGTTCGTAATCGCGGACGGAATGGGCGGCGGGGATTGCGGCGACAGGGCAGCCCGAGAAGCCTGCGAACGCACCGGCGAACTCTGGCGAACTGCACGGGAAAGGGGAATCGACAAGGATACGGCAACGTTCGTCATGCGCAGCGTCAACACACACGTCTACGACTTGGGACGTGAGCAACGATTGAACTTGGGTACGACATTAACGTTTGTCGCCGTCGAAGAGGATCGGCTGATCGTCGGGCATATCGGCGACACGCGACTGTATCGCATCCGTGCGGGGCACGTCCAGATGCTGACCGAGGATGACCGCGCGGGGGGAAATCAGTTGAGCGCCAACATTGGCGGCGACGCAATCATCGAGCCCCTTGCCGCCGAGTTCGATCGGCGCCCCGGCGATGTCTTGTTGCTGGCCACGGACGGATTCTGGTCCCTGGTGCCGGAGGACCATCTGCAGCAGTATTGCCAGGACCATCCACCCGATCGTTTGGGCCAGGCAATGATGGCCGACGCCGGCAGATATGCCGACGACAACTGCACGCTGCTGACGCTCTGGGACAAGAGGTCGCATGTCGACTGGTGGCGGCAACGAGTCGGCTCGGTGCGCCAGACCGTTCGAGAGTCCTTCCAACCGGCCGATCTGGAGCGTCTGCGGCAGGCGGTGATCGAATCGGATGAGACGTTCGACGAAAGCGGCGAACTGCGCCGATTGTGGTCGGCAGACAAAGATGAACCCTGGGCCGAACTCGTCCGGTCCGTGTTGTCGAAAGATGAACGAACGGCTCTGTTTGCCGAATATTGGCGGCAATCCCCGCAGGCGGCCTGCAGCCTCGCGGTGGCGGTACTTGCCGGCGAGGCCGCTGTTCCCGAGCCCGTGGCCGTGGTCCAGCGTGCCTATGAACTGCAACCTACCGCGGAACTTGCATTGTTCCTTCTGAAACGGACCGATCCTGCCGACCGAACGCGATTCCGCGAATTGGCCGTTGCCGTCCTTCGTGAAGAGCCGGGTGTCTGGTTCCAAGCGTGGACGCTGTTGTGGGGGCTCGTCCTGGAATCCGAACAGGGAGCAGCGCTTTGCCGAGACGTGGCCGACGAGGTGCGTCTGCCCGGCGGCACGCTGCTGCATGGAGTCCCATCCCACCCATTGGACGAAGTGTTAGCACGGGCGTTGGCCGAGAAGATCGGTCCGCTGGAAAGATCACTCCAGGAAACACAACAACAACAGACGGATCTGATCGACGAACTCCAGGCGGTCCGAGCACAATTGCGAGACCTGGAGGCCGGCGTCGACAAGACCGCCTCGACAGACGAAGCATTGCAGCGAGAAGTCCAAAAGGCCGTACGGCGATTGGACGGCCTCGAAGCACGTATCGGACCTAGAACGTCGGAAACACTGGCTGAACTCGCGGATATCGTTTCTGCACTAGAACAACGGATGGCGCGATACGACGCCCTGAACCAGATGCCTCGGGTCGATCTGGATGAAATCAGACGGTCTCCCTTCCGGGGACATGAAGAAACGGCCACTCTGGAATCGGGAAGTTGCCGGCGATCTGGAGATTCTCGTCAGGAACGGCCCCGTTCGGATTCGGACCACGGCTACTCCGCCAAGTCTCGGCCGATGACGAATTCGTACGCAGGCACGGACACTCGCGAAGCTCCCGGGAGCAACAAGCTTGTCCGGTTCTTTGGGTTGATTTGGAGGTGTTTACGAAAGCTGTTCTCGCTTGTTGGGAAGTTTTGTTCCTCGGAATTCGCTCCAATTATAATGATACTTGTTGTCATTGGCGTCGCCTTCGTCTTGTTTGCCTTTTGTGCCGGTTTCATGAAAGCCCTATTGCCGGCCGGTTCCATCGTGACGATTTCGCGGCTGAGGAATCACTAATGGTATTTGCTAGCCTGGAACGAATGGTCAAAAATCTGAGGAAGGCCACGCAGTCCGGCACACCTCCAAAGCCAAGGCTCTTTCGTGATATATCCAAGAAAATCGATGCGGAACTGGAGAATCGCAACCGCGGGGAGAATCGCAACCGCAGGGAGAACCGGAACGAGACGTTGCTGGCCGACGCCTTCGTGACGCTGACGGCTGCTTGCCGCGCCTTTCCTGCTCAAGTGGCAAATCATCGAGATGCCGTGGGGCGCACGTTGATCTTGATGTTCGACCGTCAAGTCGTCCCATCCCGCCCAGATCATCTTTGCCGATGGGCATGCCACCCCGAGCCCGCATGGAAGTCGGCCGAGTTGATCCACCAGTGCCGCCGCATGGCCTGGACCGACTTGCGGAATGAAGAATGGTGGCCGCAGATGCTATGCGTAGGGCTGACGCTGCGCCGCGAGGACCCCGATCTGGCGACCGAGTTGAACGTTGAGGCGAATCTTCCGGACTTGCTTCACCGGACTAGACCGATCGTCGACCCGGCGCGCGACGCATTCATCGCAGCGGGACTGAATGACGTACTCGCCCGACGCGTTCTTCCCGCATCCGATGCCGCATCTCTGCCGGCGTCAGCATGGCGATTGAGTCTACTGCTGGAAGAAGACAGCCTGACCTCGGCCCGGAACCCCGAGCCCTTTCTTGAGGCTCTGGCTGATGCGATTACCGAGGAGACGGATCCGTGCCGGCTGGAGTGGATTCTCCAGGCTCGTTGGGCGGATCGCTATCCCTTGGCCCGGGCAAGATTGCAGCAGGACCATCTGGTGGAGGCTGCCGAGCGTTTGTTGACTTCTGCCGAGCCGCGATCGCTGGAGCAGGAGCGGCGCGGAATACAACACTTGGCCGACAACCAACCGCGCCGGCTGCCGCACGTCTTGAACACGTTGCAGCACTTCGAGCAGATACGTGACGAGATGCTCACTGGGATTCGGCGGGCGGCTGACGAGTTGGCGCTTCCCTGCCCGGGGCAACCTCTAGCCGCGCCGACCGTCGACGATGACACCCGCGACGACTGCTTTCGTTGCGCCCTGTTTCTCTTTCGGCACGCGGCCGCGGATCCCGGCGAACTGGTCGCCTACATCGATGTCCTGGCCGCTACGGCCGGCACTTCGGATACCCGACAGGCAGCCCTTGCCGCAGTACCCGAGCGGTTCGGACCGGAAGACTCGGATGCGTGCCAGTGGGATCGCTTGGCCTGGATAGCAGCCGAGCGGTTGTCCGAGTCCGCCGACGCGGCGATTCAACAATACGATCGATGGCTGCAGGTTCGGCAGCCGATGGATCGCGACCCGTTGATCCGGCAAACCATTCAGGAATCGACGGAGGCTCTGTCGCCCAAACTGGCGCCGTTGACCGTTGCATGGCAGAGTTCCGATGCGTTGCTTCAGGTCTCCGCTTGGTTTGTGTTATCTCATTTCACTGCCGATGTCGATGGTGGGTTCATTTCCGCGGACGCCAGGCAACGGCCTGAATACCACTTGCTCTGTGCGATGCACGACGTGGCAGGCCACCGGCTGCTGGCTGCCGAGCGGGCTTTGTCGAAATGCGAGGGTGCTTCAGTGGAAGCACCCAATGGAATGTGCTTATTGTGGGAACAGGTCCAGGCTAAGTGGTCTGCGGAACTTGGGCGTTGGGCGGATGGAAACCTCGCATGCGAAGACTCGTCGTCGGACTTGTGGCACTCGCATGCCCGCGACCTGAGCCGCGAGGATCGCGATGACGAGGCGTTACTGGCCCTCGTGGATTCGCTCCTGGCCGCCGATGCCGACGATCCGCCGCCGGGAGTCGCCGAGCTATTCAACGCTTTGCTGTCGCAGGCCGACCTTCGTGCCGAAACCCTGTGTCAAGCCGCGCAACGATTGGCGGATCGCGAGTCGTTTGAGCGATGGTCGATGTTCGCCATCAACAGGCTGCACGCGCGATATGGAGGCAGTCAGGCCGACGAGGTCGATCAGGCTATCGACACGCTCCTGGCCCGGGAATTGCCCGCCGACTTCGCCCAGGAAGTCGTTCACTTGTGGACCACGGCTCCCCTGTCTCGCAACCGTCCGCAGGAGACGTTCGCCCGTTTACGCACGGCGTCGCAGAAGGGCAGCCTTTCAGCAGCCGACATAAGCGAGAAGCTCGAGCAGCTTCCTGGCGATGCCTTCCAAGAACCGGACGCCCTTAGTTGGGCTATGGGATTCTGGATGTCGCAGGGCGAATACCAACTGGCGCTACAGAAGTACGACCAACTCACGCCGGAATCTCGACATCGCGAGATGCTGGATCTGCTCTTCGAGCAGCGCGATGAAATGCCCCACGACATCCAGCCGCTTCTCGGTCGGCGCTGGATCGATCACTGTCTGGAATCGGAGGACATGGATCGATTGGTCCGCGGCGCCGCGTGGATGACGGAAGTGCTGGCGGCCGCGGCGGATCCCGACCACGTGGAGCTGATGCAACGAGCCTTCGAGCGACTCGCCGCACAGCGCGACTTCGAGTCCGTGGGACAAGCCGTGGCGTTCTTCAATGCCGTGGGGGCGCCCGGCGTTTCACTCGGCCTGTTACATCAATTGTTCGACCTGTCGTCGTGGTTGGGCGAACAGCGTTTCGATCTGTACGAACAGACCTGCCGGTTGATCGACGATGTGAAACAACGCGTGCGGCTCCGCTACGCATTGGCCAATTTGCTCACCACCTGCCGTCCGAACCTCGCCCTGCATGTATACCAACTGCAGTTCGAGGATTTGATGCACGGACAAACGAAACTCCGTCCCCGCACACACCTGGCGAAGAAACTGGAGGAATTCCTGCGCACCCCCGACGGTCAGGTGCTGGCTGCCGCTCATCTGCTGGCCGGCAACATCCGCCGGGAACTGAACCAACCCAAACCGGCCCTCCGCCATTATCAGAACTGTGCAGACAGCGGAAGCGTCGATGGATTGGCGGCGGACGTTGAACTCTTGCTGCCATGCAATAAGCCGGAATTGGAATGCGAAATCCGCTTTCTGCTGCTGCGGTTGGCGGGGCCGCCTGACTTTGTTGTGTTGTGCGATTTGCTGGCCCAGGTCGAATCGCTCGCGGACGCTGGCGGCGCCGCCTGGCTTCCCCGCTGGCGCGAGCGTTTCGAATCCCTGACCACCGATCTGCAAGAGGCCGAGGAGAATCGTCGGGAAATCGCCATAGTCCGCGCCTGGGTTGCCGATTTCGGACGTCCCAGCCCCGACGACTGGGACGAAGATGACGTGCCCAGGCGATTCGAAGTCGTGCTGCAGTTGTTGAGAAACTCGCCGGACCCGCAACTGCATGACTGGCTGGTGCAGCGACTTGGCGGTCGGGCGAGAAACCTACCCCCTCCGTTGGCGGCGGAATGCCTTGAATGGCTCTCGCGAACGCCAATCAAGGAGGAGTTTGCTCTCGCGCAACAACTGGCCGACGCGCTCCGGCGAACCGGCTCGGAGACTCCGGATTCGGAGTTGGTCCGGGACGCACTAGACACGTTCCTCGAAATGGCCGTCCAATTGGACCTGCCAGCGCCCGACCATTGGTTTTGGAGGATGACCCTACGCCTGGAGTCGGGTGAGGCGTCAGCGGCGGCAGTTGCCGGGCGGCGGGCTTTCGGCGAAGATCCATCCTGCGCAACTCGTCTCTTCACGACGATCGCGGAGATCGACGCGCCCGACCCGATTGACGAGTCCTACACTCCGTTGTGGGTTCTGGCGCTAGATGCTTATGCCGCAACCGATGATGCGTGGGCACTCGCGGCGCGCGATTCGGCCGTCCCGTTGATTTGGCGGCTTGCCCACGCTCACGCGTCGCTGGAGCCTGCCGGGGTCAGTGCCTGCGGCGCGCTCGCCCGACGGCTGGACGATCTTGGACAGGAGACGACAGAATCGCCGACCCAGTCCGATATCCAATTGGCCGTTGCGGTCGTCGAATTGCTCGGACTGGAAATCAGGGCCGCAGCTTCTCGATTGTCAACTCTACTGTCCGATCCACCAAGCGACAGTCCCGAGGTCGCCGCCTTGTTGCTGCATTACGGACTGGAACCGCCAAGGGAGGCTTCCGGATGGAATCAGGTCCTCCTCGATCTGGTGACGCGCTGGGAGGAAAACGTTGGCCAACGCCCTGCCCAATCCCTTGCCCATGACCGAAAAGCCGCGCTTCGTCTGTTGCGGTTCGAACTGGCGACACGAGGGCACGATGTGCTGTGGGACGCCGCGAGGAATGCGGTCCAGAGCCTAAGTAAGTTATGCCAACAATGGGACACAGAACTCGTCGAACACGAAGAAAACGCTGTGGCATGGCCCGCGGAACGCAAGATTGTCGAAATCGATCTAGGCACCAGCTTTGACGATCTACTGGATCGCGCTGAATCACTCGATGAAGAACATGGCGCCGACGTCCTGTCTTCGCTGCTGCTGATGAAAGCCGAGCACTTGGTATGGCTGCGCCGCGGGGAGTGCGTTCCTGCGAGCGAGCGGCCCGGTTTCGACGGCGTCCTTGCTGTGCTTCGCCGGTTGTTCCCTGAAGAGGATGGGCAGCCACTGTCCTTCGAACTGGAACCACGACTGCGTGACCTAGTGCTACAGATTTCTCCCGATGATATCCATGCCGAGTCGTTCACGGAGGTTTTGTTCGACGCCTATTTCACCCAACGCAACTGGGAGGCCTGCGAGATCATCGGTTCGTTGCTGATGCGTTGCCCCGATGCGGCGGCGGTGACCCGCCGTCTGTGCCGCCTCGCCGAATGCCGTCCCCCCACCGTGTCGCTGCTGCGCCGCCACTGCCGCGATGAACTTCGCGTTGAGCCCGCTGTGTTCCGCACCCTCTTCGAGGTGGAAGAAGGGACCGACTGGGAGCAGTTTCGTGCCGGCGAAATCGACCTGTTGGTTGCCTGCCACCCCGATAACCCGGAATTGCGGCAGATGGCTGTCGATCTGCATGCCGAACCCGCGGAACGAGCCGTTCATTTGGCGTGGCTCGCCGCGCGCTCTGAGGAACCGGACGAGGCAGAGCGAAACAACGTCCAGTTGTTAGAGGTAGCTTGCTCACAGGACTGTCTTGAGGCAGCCTGCTGCTACGCTCGGAACTTGGTCGAAACCGCAGAAGATGCGGAGGATATCGATCGGAAAGTCGTCTCCAAACTCAACGACGTGTGGGCAGGCGTGAGCCAGGAGACGGGTGCGACGGAAGATCTCTGCTGGAGTGTATACCCCGTATTCGCCCGATTGCACGCCCGCCTGGGCGACTACGACCAGGCCCACCGGCTGAAGCTCCGCGAGGCGACGGATCGCATTCACGATCGCGATTCATGGAACCAAGTGAAGCTCTTTTGGCGAAAGGCGCGTGAGCAGGAATTGGAGGAACTCGATCCTCCCGATACGGCGCAAAAAGCCATTCGCGCGGCTCGCGCGTGTATCCTGCTGCAACGCCCGGAACAGGGCGTCGTCTACCTTCAGGCTTTCCGGCAACGCGCAAAGAAGAACACTCTCGGCCAACTGCTGTTCGAACTCGGTCGGTGCTTTGCTCTGCAGAACCGTTATGATCTGGCCATCTGCTGCCACCGCGAGGCCGCAACTCACCTGACCGGCGCATCGCAGCAGACCGAAAACCGTTTCCTGCTGGGCGTGGCGCTGGCGTACCTGCAACAGTTGGACGAAGCCCGCGAAGTCTTCGCGAGCATCCTGACGGTCGATTTCACACACGCCGGAGCGCGACGCCAACTCGAGAGGCTCAGTCTTCCCGATGGCATTCTTCAATTGCATCAATTGGCCGAGTTGACTTGTCAGACTTGGAACGAAATCCTTACGGAAGACTCGGAGCCTGAAATCTGATCTGGAACGGACACGAGTCGCTTCACGGTCAGATTCGTCTTCAGCAGCACTGGGCAATTGCGTGTGTTATGTGGAAAGCTGCGCAACGGTTTCACTGAAAATGCGGCATTCTTCGCCCACCACTGGGCCAACGCCCATGTCCTGTTTCGAGGACACGCGTGTATTTGCACTCCGTTCAGAGGTATCCGATGAAAACGACTGGCTGGGGATTCGGCTTGTTTGCGAGTTGTGTTTTGCTCACCATACCGCGTGCGTCCGGTGCCGACGGCGATTGGCCTCAGTGGCGTGGTCCCCTTCAGGACGGGATTTCACTGGAAACGGGGCTGTTGGCCTCCTGGCCCGAAAAGGGGCCGGCCGAGCTGTGGCGCATTCCGTTAGGCGCAGGCTACTCGGCCGTTTCGGTCGTCGATGGCAGGGCGTACACGATGTACGGGACGGAGACGGACGAACTGGTCGTGTGCATCGACGTGGCCGATGGAAGCGTCTTGTGGAAGATCCACAGCGCCAAGTCCTTCGAGAACGAATACGGCAATGGTCCACGAGCCACTCCGACAGTCGAAGACGGTCGCGTGTATACGCACGGCGCCACAGGTTCCCTGCTTTGTCTGAACGCTAACACCGGAGACAAGATTTGGGGATTCAATACTCTGGAGAAGTTTGGGGCCAAACCGCTGGAGTTCGGTATGTCGGCTTCGCCGGTTGTGATTGGCGACATGCTGGTGGTCGTTGTCGGTGCGCCGGACGGCAAATCACTGGTCGCGTTGAAAAAGACCAGCGGCGAGGTCCTATGGACCAGTCTAAGCGACCAGGCGGGTTATTCGACGCCAATTCATATCGACGTCGAAGGCACAGAGCAAATTGTCGTTTTGACCGGCAAGTCGGTGGTGGGCGTGGCCGCCGGCGATGGACGCGAACTGTGGCGACACCCGTGGGAAACGACGCTCGACGCCAACGTCGCGACCCCGATCTACCAGGACGGCCTGCTGTTCATCTCCTCCGGCTACGGGACCGGCTGCGCGCTATTCCGATTGAGTGTCACCGGTGGTGTGGCCTCCGCGGAAGAACTCTGGGACAGTAAGTCCATGAAGAACTACTTCTCGACCAGCGTCTTGCATAACGGCTACCTGTACGGCTTCAACAAATAAGCCTTTGACTTCGCGGCAGCGTGTGTGCAGACGGTGAGGCGGGGT
>CAZURK010000106.1:0-44488 GCA_964623055.1 uncultured Pirellulaceae bacterium | reverse complement strand
CGATCTTCATGCCGCGGCCGAAGATCTCTCCGATCTCCGCCAAGCCGTGTTCGTCGACATATTCCTTGAACACCACGTGAATCGCCTCGGCCGTCACCGAATCCAACACTTGGCGTTCGGACATTTGATGACTGCCCATCAGATCCAGTTCCAGCTTGCCCAACGAAGAGCTGTACAACCGGCCCAGGTCGCTGATCCGCGGCACGGCAGGCTTCTCGCCCTGCACGACCGCCCGCTGCCTGGCGCTGGCAATCATCGTGCGGTAGTTCGCAATACTGAATCGCGCGCTGACGCCGGACTGTTGATCCACGTACTTGGACTTGCGCGCCTGGACCGTGATTTCTTCGACAATCTCGCGCATGAAGTACGGCACAACGACCGGATATTCGCCATCCAAGTCGATCCCCGCTTCCTGCTCCATGATTTCGATACCGTCATCGCGCGATCGCGGATAGTGCGTGTGGACCACCGAACCGATCCGGTCCTTCAATTGCGGAATCACTTTTCCGCTGCGGTTAAAGGTGGCCGGGTTGGCGGAGAACAGCAAGACGATGTCCAAATCGAATCGGATCGGATAGCCACGAACCTGAACGTCGCGCTCTTCCAGAATGTTGAACAGGCCGACTTGCACCAGCTCGTCCAGTTCCGGCAATTCATTCACGGCGAAGATGCCCCTGTGCATGCGCGGAATCAGGCCGAAGTGTAACGCCTCCTCGGTGGACATGCTTTCGCCGCCCGCCAGTTTCGCCGGGTCGATCTCACCGATGATGTCGGCGAATTTCGTGCCAGGCGCCAATCGTTCGGCGTAGCGATCGTCGCGGTGCCACCAGCCGATCGGGATCTCGTTCTCCGCGTGTTCGGCGACGAACCGCGTGCCGACGCTGCTGATCGGATCATAAGGATCCTCGTGGAACGGAGCCCCGGGAATGTCGATGTAGGGCACCTCTTCGTCCAGGAAACGCACGAGGTTGCGCATAAGTCGCGTCTTCGCCTGACCCTTCTCGCCCAGGAACAACAGATCGTGACCGGCAATCAGTCCCAGATTTATCTCAGGGATCACTGTATCCTGATAGCCGATGATCCCGGGAAACAGCTCGTTACCCTCGGCCAATTGGGCGATGAAATTGTCATAGATCTCGCGTTTGATCGGTTTCGATATCCAACCGCTGTCTCGCAACTCGCGAAGGTTGGCAGGTTTGTTCGTCATATGAGCCACATAAGAAACTGAGCTAGGGAATCGGACCGATGGATCGTTCACCAGCATTATAGAGCGATGTTCGGCGAGGCAAGAGCGGCCATGCAGACAGGCGCCGCGCATTGGAGCCTGAAGCGCAAGCGACGGAGTCGCCGCAGTTTCCCTCGCTGGCGCGTCGGGCTTGAATGATCCGGCCTACGCCCTCAATGACGCGAAGAGATCGGCCAACTTGGTGACTTCGACCGCGATTTCCGGGAGGATTTCGTCCGGGTCGGCGTTTGATTCCTGGGATTGGCCATTAGCGGTTTCGCGATCGTCCTCCGCCGAAGTGAGTTGATGAAAGTAGCTATCGGCGGCCGTCCGCCAGAGGTCCGAATGTTCCGCGGGCTCCGCCGGTTGTGGCGGCGTAGTCGCAGGCGATGCCTCGGTACGATAACTCGGTTCGTTCAGATCGGCGGTTGCCAGCAGCGGCGTCGTGATGACGGGCCCTTGTTCATCCCTCGCTTGCGCTTCGGGCTTGTGTGACTGCGGAACGCTGACTAGATTCGCAGGCGTGTACTCTCCTTCGCCAGAGCTGCCGCCACCTGCGCCGGGTCTGGAACTGGGTTCACCGGCAGCCTGATCGTTCAATACGTCGATGATCAACAGCACGTCCAGAGCCGTCACGAAGCCATTACCATCCACATCATAGTAAGGTGGCGGCTCGGCCGGCGGCGGCGGAACGGTCAGCTCGCCGCCCAGATGGGAGTTGATATAGGTGATCACCAACAGGGCATCGACGGGCGTCACTATTCCGTCGTCATTCACATCTTCAGGAGTCCCCGGGTTTCGCCACGAAGGCGTCTGGCCGTCGAAATTGACTCCACCAACCGCTTCGCCTTCCGCCAACGTTACCTCCTGCTCTTGCGGCAGCGGGTCTGTGGAGCCCGGCGCAACGGCCTGGACGTGGTAGGTGCCGGCGGCCAGATTGGTCAACGCATATGCGCCCGAGCCGTCGGTCAGCGTCGTCGTATCCGGGCCGAAGCGAAGGTTGTCGAAACGGAGTTCCGAACCCGCATGGCCATGGGCAATCGCGTACGCAATCTCCGGCCTCGAACGGCTGAGCGTCATGGTCTCGACCTCGCCGAAGGTCAATTGGCCGGTCGTGTAGCGGGCCAGCAATTGACCGCCTGCGTTGTAGACCTCCAATCGCGCATAGTCGCCGCTGCTGTCGCCGACGGCGTCCAAACTGACGCTGGTGACCGCCGACTGGAAGTCCATACGCAAACGGCGACTGTCCGAGTTCCACTGCTTCCCCGGACCCGCGCCGTCGTCGATATACCCGAACACCTTGACGCCGGTCGATGTGTGTCCCCCGGCGGACGCGTACACCGATCCGTCCAAACCGACGCCATCGGCCGACAACGTGACCTTGGCACTCACGTTGTCCAGTGTCGTTCCCAGACCGTAATCGTCTGGTTCTACAGCATCGGTATCCAGCGGTTCCCCCTGGGCATCCACCATTCGAACCGTCCAGCCCGGCAGACCCGACTCGCCTGGATCGAATTCCCCGTCGTCGTCCTTGTCGTCCCAGACAAAGCCGGATATGCCCTGTTCCAGCACGGACGCTGCGGTTGTCGTGTCGCCCTGGAACACGGGGGACGTTACACCCGAATCATCGTCAATGGTACGGATGTCGACCGTGTGGTACTCCGAACCCGGCAGCGGAATGTACAAGTCCAAATCGGCAGTGTACGTATTGGCGTCGAACGTCACTGCCGTCTGCCATTCGCCACCGTCAATTCGGTACTCGGCCCGGCTGACCTCGCTGATCGTGATGTCGTTCTGCAAACCGCTGGAGTTCTGGTTCATCGTTGTCTGAACCGACGACGAGCCAACGAAGCGATACTGAGGCTGTCCCGCCTGCGGATCGACGAAACCCGAGCCGGTCAGCGTGAGGGGCACGTCCAGCAGGTCAAAAACACCGTCGCCGTCCAGATCGCGCCATCCAATCATCTGCAGCGATGAGTCGGAACTGGTATTGGCCACGTACGCATCGGTCAGCAGCGTACCATTGGCCATGATACTGTCCGCCTGGTCCACACCCGGTTGCTGGAAAGCGGGATTGCTGGAATGATTCCAGTTCTGGGCATTGTAGTAACCGCGCCGGTCGGTGTACCAACCGGCTCCCGTGTACTCGTCTCTTGCCCAGAAGATGTGCCCCGTTTCGTGAGCGTGGGTACTGGCCGGTCGTCCAGCAGGCGTCACATAGAACTGACCGCCAGGAAAAGCGAACGCCCTGTCGAATCTGCCCCCTGACGCGAACATGCCTGGGCCGTCAAGATCCGTCAGCAGGTCGTATTCATCATTGACCACGAAGACGGTGAAAGCCCAGTCGGTGTTGTGCGTTTGCCGCTGCGCGTGATTGAACGCGCGAATATCGCTGCTGAAGTTAGTGGTGGAATTGTAGCCGACAAAATCCAAGAAGTCGTAGATCCAGTCTTGAAAGACGTCCGAGGTATTTGCGATTGGCTCGTAGTCCGTTTCGACCGGATCGTCGGCGTACGTGAAATCGTAGTGGAAGGTCAGCGAATGGGGCGCGTTCTCAAAGGTTGTTCGGAGCGTGTCTTCCCACCAAGTCATCCCCTCGACGAGCTTTTGGTTGACCACCTCGATGGCTGGCGTGGTCCAGTTTTCCGTGTTCGGACTATTCTCGTTGGACTCCATCAACACCACGGTGACCAGAACATCCCCCAACATGTACTCGGCCACATCGTCAGGAGCCGCACCGTAGGGCACAGCGCTCAATAGAGCCCGATCCTCGAGACACTCGAAAGCCACCCGCCGCGACTTCGACCGCCTTCTGGCCCGCGCGACGCCACCTCCGCGTCTGCGACGTGTGAACGACCTCTCAAAGAGTGAGAACATGTTGCTGGGGCGTTAATGGAGAAAACGCTGATATACTTTTTCTATTTTATCTGGTTTACGCGGGTGTGAATGATACTTTTATCCCAAGTCTTCCGGTTAGCCTACCTAGGACGATTCTGTCACATGTCCGAGAGCACGAGCACAGGAACAACGCTACCACGAAAGAGGGATGCGCAATCGCTAACGCATCGGCCACCACTGTTTTGAGGCGAAACGCCGGAAAAAGTTCCCTTTGGGCGATGACTAAACGCCTAGATCCGCGAAGAACGAGTCTCGGGCATCGTCGTCCTGCATTGCCAGATCTACGTCCTCTACGAAGCCCATCCAGCTTTCGTCGGGGCTGAGGATGTCAGCCAAGTGGTTCGGCTCGGTCGATTCCCCGCGTGCCGAGAGTCTGGACGCCGACGCACGTTCCACCACCCGTTGCGAGCCGTTCCCGCGCGACCGGGTGATCGATTCGGCCGCCGAGCGGCTTTCGTATGATCGCGTGACAACACCAGCCGTATCACGGGCATCCAGCGGCGGAACGATCGCGTCCGCCGACGGCATAGCCAGCACGTCGCTTGCGGCACCGATCGGGGCCTCGCCTTCGGCACCGGCTGCGGCCAGCGCTGTAAGGCCGCGGAATTCGCCTTCGCCCTGCTGATTCAGCCGGTTGATTTCGAGGATCAAAGCCAGTACGTCCTCGGAAGACAGCACGCCATCGCCCGTCACGTCGAAGAACGGCACGCCTGCCGGCTTTGGCAGGGACAACGTTCCGGCCCCGTTGTTGGGCGGGTTGATGAAGTTGATCAGCGTCAACACATCAACCGGAGAAACCGTACCGTTGTTATTGACGTCAAACCGGTTGGTCGGATTCTGCCACGGATTCGCGGAGATCGTAACGAGATAGTCTTCGACTTCGCCCGCATCGGCCTCCCCGGACGCATCCAGGTTGCCGCCTGCGCTGAGCCTAAAACGGGCGTACGAATCACCTACAGACGCGTTGGAGGGCACATCCAGGCCCGTGAACGTGATCTCTCCGCCGGTCAGGACCGACGTCGTCAGAATCTCGTTGGTGATGACATGTTCGTTGAAGTCATTCCAATCGCCATCGCGGTTGAAGTCGATCCAGGCGTCGAGCACGCCGAATGGAACAACCGTGCCAATACCGCTTGTCGACACGGTGACGTCGAATGTGCGGCTGGGAATCAACGGCGTCAAAGGATTGAACTCAACGCCATCCTCATCGATGTTGTCACCGTCGGCGTTCGTCGTAGGCTGACCGTCAGCATTGACTTGGACGGTCGCTCCCAGCGAGAAGCCGTCTACGATCACATGCCGGGCCCCACCGTCGGCTCGAAGCGTCGGGTACGGCAACGGGGCGTCGCCGTAATCCATCCCTGCACCGACGAAGACCGTGAACTGGGTGTCTCCATTCACTTGGTTAGCCCGAAGCGGATTGCCGGCCAAGTCCTTGATGCCGCTGTGGTAGGTGACTGCCGATCCGGACATGTTGCTCGCGCCGGAGATATACACCAGCTCCTCGATCGCTTCCGCGCTGATCTCGGGCAAACCGAGGGAGTTGACCACCTGGGCGGTCACTTGAGCCATTTGCTCGGCCGTGAAGCTTTCGTCCGGAGTGAACGGGATCGCTATGGCTCCGGACCGACCGGCCTCACCGACCTCGCTCAAGGCCGTATTCGTGACATCCAACGAGAAATTCGGGTCGCCGCCGAAGGCCACGATTCCGTTGCCGATGTTCACGGGAAACAGCCCCAATCCAGCGTTGCGCACCCGGGACACGATCGTGTTGGCCAGTTGCCAGGTCGAGTTCGTATCGCTGAACGGAATCGCCGTGTTTCCGGGCGTCCAATCACCGTCGTCATCCAACTCGAACGTGACGTCTACGCCAGCCCCGGTGTCGATGACGAACGTTTCACCATCGGCCAGCAGGTCGGTAAATGCGCCGGCGGAGGTCGGAATCCGGAGCCCCCACGGCAGCCGTGCGCCCGGCTGCCCGGTCAAAGTCAAGTTTGCCAGAGACACGTCGACGAGATGGTTCACCGAACCGCCTACATGTACGCGTCCATCTCCCAAGTGCTGCGTATCCAGCCCCAGGTTGGCGCCGTCGATGGCGGCGGCGATGTTCGCGCCGATCTGCTCAGCCGTCATGGATGGTGTGAACCCGACCGGTACGACGTTGAAACCGCCCACGGCCCCCTCGGAGAACTCGAACGTTATGACCTTCGTGCCATCGTCGACCGTGAACGACTCGCCGTCCGCAACGCCGACAGGCACTCCCAAAGCGACGATCGTGTTGGATGTGACGATCAGGGTATGATTGCCTTCGACGCCAAGGTGCACGAGACCACCGCCGGGATGCGACGGGTTCAGTGTCAAACCGGCGTTGTCCAACTCGACCACGATGCTGTCGGCGATCTCGCCTTGCGTGCTCGTCGCGGTAAAGGCCACGCCCGTATTATCGGGATCCACCACGCCGTCACTGTCCAACTCGAACGTGACGACTGCCTCGGTCACCGTGTTTTCTACGGTGATCGTGTCGCCATCACCCACACCGCCCAACGCGCCGCCTTCGGTTGGAATCTGCACGGCGAGCGTCTGGGGCACTTCGATGACGTACCCGCTGTCGTACTCGAACGTCGTGGAATTTCCGAACTGGTCAATCACGTCGAACCAGTCGCCATCCATCGTCTTGTTGCCGCTCGCTGCGAAGACTACGAAACGATCGCCGCTCGCAAGTCGGATAACGTAATTGCTCTCCTGGTCCCAGACGCCGGCCAGCGGCGTCAGCCGAATCACGTTGCTGGTGGAGTTGAAGTCGAAAGCGTAGTGCTCGCCTTCGATCAGGACCTGTGAGTCCTGAATCACCGTAATCGCCTTACCAGTGACTGTCGAGTCGTCAACGCCGATTCCTCCGAGCGATCCTTCACCGTCTACAAGTTGAATCGAAAACTGGTCGAGCGAAGCACGGAACAGGTTCACCAGCGTCAAATTGGGATCCAGGTCGTTGACACCGTTGTCCAGCGGACCGACCATTTCCGCCCCCGGGCCCGTGAAGTCGGCTCGGTCCTGGGCGCCACGATCCTTGAAGATCCTCTCGCCCATGCCGGGTGGCGGCGCCACGCTAGGATCGTCTACGCGAAGTTGCCCGGAAACGTCGGTGACGGGCGCCAGAATCGGCGAAGGCGGAATGCCAAGTGGATGGCCCATCTGAACCATTGCGAAACGGTCGTCGAGCGAATCCACCGAACTGTCGATCAACGGTGAATCCTTGGCCGGATAGAAGTTGCCCTTGCGTGCATCCACGAACAGTTGATCGCCCGGATCGGCGACTATCGCGAAATCCCCAACGCCAACACCGTTGGTGTCGACATCGTTGTTGTGGTAGAGCGATCCCCCTACCACCGTTGTGGCGGACGTGGCGTCAACTTCGATCGCCGTCGCCAGGGTCGAAAGGACGTTATTCAAAATGGTTGGGCTTGCGTTGTTGGCAATGTTGATTCCGACACCGGCGGGTGCTGGGGGAATGTCCGCCGTGATGTTGGCTAAGGCAAACTCTCCCTCATCGTTCGTCAGGCCTATGTACAGAAACGTCCCAACCGTGCTCACAGAGGTAGTGAGATCCAACTTGATCGTACCGCCAAAGCCCAGGCTGGCGAAACCGTCCGGCGCGGGGCCATCCTCCGAGTCGGCGTCAAAACTGCCAAGGGTGGCAACCTGGTTGTCCAGATTTCCACCCGCAGTGCCGAACAGATCCGGGTCGACTGGCGCCTGTTGCGAACCAGGGGTAAGGGTCGTTCCAGCGGTAGTGAAGTCGAAAACGTTCAGACTGGGAAGCGTCTCGACCAGAGCAGCATCGGTGGCTATGTTGGTCGACAGTTTGATGCCGTCAAGGTCAAAGCCGGAGTACCGCCCTGGCAGCCCAAGGTTTATGCTATTGTCGCTAATCGTGATGGCGGTAATGGCGGGTGCGGTAAGAGCCGATAGATCGGCCCGGTAGACGGTCGTCTCGGCGGGATCGCCGCCTGCCACACCCGTTGTCAACTGGACAAAGTCCAAGGTCACAGCCTGCGAGGCGCCCTCGCCTCCGCCGACGATGGTGTTGTTAACAATACGTCCAAACGGCACGGGGGCTGGCTGCGTATTCGGAAGCCCCGGGTCGCCCTGGAAGTCTATACCGCCCGCTTCATTGTTTGCGATCACGTTATTCGTGATCGTCACACCGGGAGCCAGTCGCAGATTGTTCAGTTGACTCAGATTGCGTGCCGCTCCCGGGCGGGGCGCGTTTGTCGAAGCCTGCTGTCCAGGTCCGACAACGATTCCGAAACCTGTCGCGCCGGTCAAACGGTTCGAGTCGATAATGATCTGTCCCTGGTCACGTTCCAGGTTCTCGTCGCCTGTGCCTTCATGCGCGACGACCTCAAACCCGTTTGTGTCCGCCGGCCTTTGGATATCGATTTCGTAGTGACCGGGCGTCGCGGGGCGACGGTTGGCATCGGCATTGGGATCCAGTGTCGGATCGTATTCATTATTGTCGTAACCGCTGACGCCGATGTAGTAGACGCCATTCGCCGGTGCGGTGAACGCGAGGAAGGAATCACGGTTGACGAAGAGGATATTCTGGACGACGGCACTTTCACCGGGCGCGATATCGTCGTCGCTTTCCACCGGCTGCTGGTTGCCCAGATCGTCCGTTTCCATCACCGGTGCGCCGGTCGAATCGAAGACGCGCAACACGCTATCCAAAGGCGAAAACAGTTCAGAGGCGTCGACATCGATCGTGATCAACTCGCCCGCGTTCAGTTCCACGCGGAACAAGTCCACGTCGGCCCCGAATTCATCCAGATCTCCGTTGTCGCCGATCATGCCGCTGGCGTGGAGTCCTTCTCGTCCGCCGCCCACCACGCCGGTGACAAAGGCAGTCGCCAGAGTGTCATTACTCTCGTCCACCGGCAGATTGCCCGAGGGACCGTTGCCGAAGAGTCCGACGGTCAACGTGACGTCGCCGAACAGATCGATCCGATTGCTGGTGCTGTCGACGCCGGTGACTACGCCGTCGGTCGACACAGCCGTAATGTCCAGCAACTGCTGGGCAGTGGCCGCGTTGATGGCATCGCGAACGCGGCGGGCCATCACCACGTCGCTGTCGCTTGGCGAGAAGAGGATGGCCTCGTTACCGGCGGCCACGCCATCGCCGGCTCCGCCCCCTAGGGTCGAATCGTCAAACTCAAAGGTTACCGACTGTGCGCCGTCGCTTACCATGAAGGTCTGGCCGTCGCGGAAGACGTGCCCGCCATCCACGGTCAACGTGAAGCCTTCGGCAAGCCGATCGTCCACATCAAATCCCCGGTAGAGTTGGAGCGTAGGCTCCGGCGACGGATCCGAGATGCCGTAGACGCTCGATTGACGAATCTCCACTTGATAGGCGCCGAAGTCGATCTCGCCCGCTGGTTGATCGGTGTTGACCCCAAAGGTAGTCGCCTGAGTGGCGGCACCGGTTACCATCTCGCCGCGCGAGGCGAATCCGATCGTAATATCGTCAATATGGACGCCTCCGAACTGGTTATTCCGCATACCCACGGCGCCGGGGAACCCGACGCCGGTTTGCCCGTCGACTCCGGCCGACGAGCCAAAGGCGCCGAACAGGTCGCCGAACAGCCCGCTGTTCACCAACGCGGTGTTCGGGTCGGACGGTCCGGACAATCCCAGCGGCCCGGCGTCGCCAATACCGTACTGAACAACTTGAACGATCTCATGCTCTCTCTTGATCGTTTCGACGTTACCCCCGGCAAGATTGTCGGCCAGGGACGTTTGGATCGCATCGGCCACGCGCATGTTGGTCATACCGGCGTCGGCTCGAATCGAATACACCGGAATTGAAGGCAACGAAGGACCGAACGGGTTGGGAAGGCCCGGCGTTACACCCGCCTGGCCCTCGACGAACGAATCGACAAACGTGCCCGCAGGCCCGCTGGCCGTGATCACGTTGGCGTTCGACAGATTCAAGCGATTTCCTATTCGCTGTGGGCCGGTTGGGTCCGTAACGGAGATCGTAAACTCGTAGAATCCCGTCGTCGCCGCGCCTCCCGACGCGCCTCCGCTTGCCGGCACGTCTGGCTTGTAGTCGGCGTTGTGCCTGCTGCTGATGCCCACATAGTACGTGCCTCGCGCGGGGGCCGTAAAATCGATCCGCGAATCTTTGCTGAAAGGGTTCTCCGGATCCACATTGTCGTTTGCAGCCAATGGGTTGCCATCGGCGTCGAACAGCCGCAGATACGAATCCAACTGCGTTGCCAGCCGGCTGGTGTTGGTCTCGAGCGTAACGCTGTCGCCTGCGTCCAGATGGAACGCGACCATGTCGACGTCCAGCGTAATGTCGGTCAGCGTAAAGTTGTCGCCGATGATTCCGACGCTTCGGAAGACTTGCGTCGTGCCGTTCAAACCGCTGGGGAACGCGGTGGCCATGGTGTCGTTGGGTTCCTGGTCGCTCAGATCCCCGAGGATCTCAGTCGGTGGCGGCGGGTCCTGCAAAATGACTTGCTCGATGTTGGCTGCCAGTTCGCCAGCGGTTTCCTCGCCATCGAAAGGCACCGGCACGTGTGGGATGTTGTTGGTCGCCCCCACGGCGCCGTTATTGTCAAACTCGTACACTCTGCCGTCGACGTCGAACAGGACACCGTCGATGAGCGCCGCGCCCGTCGGTGCCACGATGGTGGGCCCCATGTCGAATTCGAACGCAGCCACGACGACACGCTCCTCCAAGTCGGTGTCCGGATTCACCTGGATATCGGTCAGCGTGAACATCTGGCCGTCGCGCAACTCAGTTCCCGGAATCGCCCGCAGTTCGTTGCCTGCGGTGTTCAAGTCCACGTCCACGTCCATTCCGCCCGTGCTGAAACCGCCGGCTGTGCTGAAATCGAACCGCAGACGCAGATTGTCCTGCCCCGCGTACGGCGACAGATCGACCCTGGCCTGACGCCAGGTTCCCGTGCTGTCAAACGTCTCGCTGCGATCGAATGGCTGTTCCGGTACCACCTCGCCTGTGATGGGATCCCTGACGAAGAATGGATCGAACTCGTCTAAGTAGGTTTCATTCAAAACATCGAGGGCTGAGTTGTTCGTCGACAGAATCTTCCAACGGCCGTCGTCGCCGGAAATGTACACGCGGAACGAATCAAGCATCCCTTCGAAGGGATTGACAAGTGTCGTATCGTAAGTGTTTTCCGCCTGCTCGGTATCCAGGAAATAGTTGAAATACAGCGTCGGATTGTCAGCCCCCGAGTAGCCTTCCAAGCTGAATGCGTTGCTGACCAGGCCCCCATGCGAGCCACCGGGGAAATCATACGTAAGGGCAGGGATCCCCGGCGCAGGGGTTGGCGGCCCGAAGACGCCCGTACCGAACTGGCTCTGTACCTGGTCGTCTTCATAGCCGAAGTAGAGGCTGGTGTTCAGAGCGGGATCCTCGCCCAAGCGGCTGCCGTCGAACGACTGCACCACTCCGTGCCCCAACCCGGCGGGCGACGGTTCGTTCAGGGTAACGTGCCAGAGGTTGTCGTCCAGGTTGCTGAACGCCAACCCATTCGCACCTGCAATGTCCGTATCGGCAAAAAACGCCCCATTGGCAAAGATCGCCTGTGGCCGCCCGTGGGTATCGAAGGCGAACAGCCTACCGGTGTTGTCGATACCGATTAGAACGTTCTCGTAGCGTCCCTCTTCTGTATTCCGCGGCCCCGCCACCAGGCCCGCGAATCGAATCGGCTCCGTCGTCTCGATCTCGGTTTCTTCTCCCGTCAACGGATCGGTAGTCGTCCGAGTGACTGTGTTCACGGCCTGCAACAACTCGCGGGAACCGTCGAGGTAATCGGCCACATTCGTCGTGTTCGCCGGATTGAACACTCGGCCCGGAATGAGATCCGGATCCAGAGGATCTGCCACCGAATCGGCTATGCGGAAAAGGCCGCCCGTGTCGGTGACTGCATACAACTGCGGGCCGATGAATGCCATTCCGGTGACGCTGCCGCCAGGGGCCGAACCGCCGCTTCGCAATGGGCAATCCGGAGTTCCCGGAGCCCCGATTAGCGGCGGCGTACCAAGGCTGATGCACACAAACGCCGGTTGCGGAACGTCCTCTTCCAGGACAACAGCGGCGCCGGTCTGAACGGCGTCGACTCCCGCCGCGACCACCGCAGTGTGTACGCGAGCTGCAATCTCGGCGGCGTTGTCGCTGGCAAGGAACGGCACCGGAAGGTTGAATTGGCCCAACGTGCCGGCCGTACCTGTCGGGAATCCCGTGACCAGGTTGACGTTGCCAAAAATCGGGTGCGTCACACCGGCAAAACTGGCGCCCACCGCTCCCATGAAATTCAGGCGGTTGCCCACAGCGCCGGCCTCGAACACGTATCCCGGCGGCTGGTTCGCCGCATTCATGATCGCCAACCCGATCTCGTCCACGTCGAACGTCTCTTCAACGGGAATCGCTATCGCAGCCGGCAAGACGCCGGGCGATCCATCGCCCACTACACCTGCAGCAGCGACCGTCGCCGCACTGACGACCGATTCGCCAAGCAGCGTAATCCGATTGGTGCCCGGTAGTTGTACGGCGTTCACGCCATAACTTGGCACACCGTTTATCGCATTGATGATGTTCGTGATGATCGCTTGCTGGTTGTCGGTCGTTGTGAACGGGATCGGCGTATTACCACCAGCGTCGTTGTTGTTGTCGAATTCGAATGTGATCGTCACGGGATTAGTCGCGTTGTCGCTGATCTGAATGATACCGCCATCATTCAACTGGTTGCCGTTCTGCGCGTTCACCACAATGACCGTTCCAGTGTCGAACTCGAACTGAACGGTCTGGCCACCACCTGCATCGACCGTGAATCGATCAGCATCCCGTATGACGTTGGGGTCCGTCGGGCTGTTTGTCGTGTCGACCACGAAATACACCTCCGGACCGCTATCGAACTCGAACGTCTTATCGACGATTCCGTCGCCATCCTCGTCGATTTCAAAATAGTCGCCGTCTTCGATGTAGAATTGGGTGATCGGCGTAATGCCACTCGCGTCTATTACCGTTGCCTCGACGCCGGTGACCGTCGTGTTCGAGCCGCCGATAGGAAACGCGTCCACCGTAGTATCCAGCGCTCCGCGGTCCTCAATATCCGTACCGCCACCGACAAGGATTGCCCCCTTACCACGCGTCGCGCCGACCGCAGCCCCGGTGGCCGGATCGAACTCGAACAGGATGTTTGCCGGATTCGGAACGCCCGTGGCCGTCGAGAATACTTGTCCGGTAACTGGGTCGACGTACGTGTCACCGCGGTTGCCGATCGCAAACCCTTGAACGCTGGCGGCTTGCGTTTCCTCGTTATTGAACGTCATGGCGTTGAACTGGACACCGATCCCGGCCTTGCCGTTGACGATGACCTCTTTGCCTGCGGCATCCGCCATGTAGGTCACGGTCCCGTCGTCGCCCACGTTCGTGCCCAGGTTGGCCGGCGTGGCCGAGCCAGGATCGATCTGCCAATAATTACCCGTGGCCGCATCGGTCCATTGCGCCGGATCGTCGGGAATCGAGTAAGCGAAAAGCCCGCCGCCCGTCACCGCGCCCCGAGGATCCAGGGCAATATCGCCAACGTTGGCGCCGAAGGCGCCGATGCGACTCTCCGCCTGGCCGGTGAACGCGTCTGCGCTGAGCACTTCGGTCCGATCCGCCAAACCGTCTTGGCTGATGAACAATGTGACATCGCCCAGATCGAACGGCGTGATAGCCGGACGCGATACGTAAAGGCTGATTTCGGATATGCCCGGCGCCGGGTGCCGGCGAATCTCCGGCTCGACCTGGTGCGTCGTTGTTCGCGTCAGAGGCGTGACGATCAACTGGTTGGTGACAAAATCCGTCGTTGTCACCGTGTTGAGCAACGTCCGGCGTTCGACGGTTTCCGTCAGAGTCACCTCGCCGGCAGGGCCAACCGTGACGTCCAGCGTAGAGTACACGAGGGGCGCATTCGCCGTCGGTACCGGCTGATCGGGATCGTTTGGATCCGGCAACTCGGGCGACGCTGGAGGATTCTCTGTGATCGCCTCCATGATCGCCGTCCCGACCGCCAGTGAACTGTCCGTGTAATCGTACTCGACTGCAACATTGCCCTCGGCCGGCAGGCCGTCCGACACGAATTCGTAGATAACCGTACTGCCAAGCTCGTTGGTGACCGTAAACGTCTCGCCGTTCACCAATTCGCTACCGTCGGGCGGATGCAGCGTCACTCGATCGTCCTGACCAAACAGCACCGGGATCTGGGGGGTATTGGTCGCCGTCGGTCCTTGGGAGTCGCCCACGTGGTCCTCGGCAATTCGGTTGATCGAATTGATCGGTTCCAGTCTGACGAATGGATTCACCGGCGTCGGCGTCAGAAACTGCTGCATCTCGTCCGGAACGACGGCATTGGACGAGACGGCCACATAGTACACGCCGGGGGCAAAACCGCTGGCAGGCAACTCGACGGTGCCAATAAACGGATCCAGCGGGCCGATCGAACCTCGCGACAGGTCCTCCGTGGCCGAACTGCCGCCGATCGGCCGATCCTCGGCCACGTTCGAGTCCCGTCCCACTAGCAGCATCTGGCCTTGACTGTCGAACACCCACAGGTTGGTGTTCGCACGGGCGAATCCGTCCGCATAGTCCATGTCGAAGACCACTGCCGCGTGATTGGGATTCAGCGAACCCTCGCTGGCGACTGCGTCGTAACGAACCTCGAATCGATACCAGTCCACATCCGCCGTGCCGCCATCCGCTGTCGTGGCCGTTGTGGGCACCTCGTCGATCGCGGGAACTCCCGCGGCTGCGGTCATCTGCGGAAGATCGGTGTTGGCCAGCGCCCCCTGGAAACCCACGTCGAACGGACCGCCGGGTGCACCGGTGACCACGACGTTGCCAGGCCCCACGGAAGGAAGCGCCTCCAACGCGGCTTGGATCGCAGCGGCATCGGCATCAAATGGGATATTCGTCGTCGTGTAGCCCATGAAGCCCAGGACAAAATTTCCTATGGTGGGCGCCGCGGCGAACGAGATCGTTTGCGCCTCGAACGACTCGAGACGCCCGGCCACGCTTATCGTTCCACGGTCCGAGTTCAGCAGATTGCCGAGATCGTCAAACCCCGTTGGCGTGATAACATCAACCGGATCGTTAAGGTCGTTTCCGGCGGCATCGAGCGCTTCGGCCGCCTCGCCCGTCAATGGCGAATGAGCCGGTTGACCGACCAGATCAATGCCCGTGGTGCCATTGCGGATGTCAGCCATCTGCACGGTCGACCCAGGCAATTCGTCGGCTTCTCGCAGACGAACCTGCAATTGATACACGCCCGAGGTCAAGCCGCCATTGGGCGCGCTCAGATCGTCACTGCTGCTGCGGACGCGCACGTGGTAGGTGTTGGTGGTTCCTTCGGGGCCGGGCAAGACTACCCGCATGCCGGCATCACGAGGATTCGTCGACCACAGATCGCGCGAGTCGAACGATGACTTGCTCAATGGATTGACTTCGTCCGCCTCCATGACCAACGGATCACGGACCAGCAGACCAGGATCGGCGGCCTCGGCGGCCGAGTTATCCGAAAGGGCCAGGATGTTGCCGTTCGAATCGATCAATTCGACGACCGTGTCCAACGAGTACGTCGTACGATCGACGTCCAACCATACCTCGGTCCCTACATCCGCGTCGAAGCTATACACGTCGACATCGCCAGGACGGTTCAAAGACCCGTGTACCTCAAAGCCTAACCGCCGATTGTCGTCTCCCGCTTTCTCGTCCGGCGCCAAGAACCCCAAAAACTCGGCAGTGTTGGCGATTTCGTTGGTGCCCGTGACCATCACGTTACCTGTCTCCTGCTCGGTGGTAACGTCCACATTGCGGTCATGGGTCCACTGTTCCATGCGCACGCTTCCCCAATCACCTCCCAACGACGGGGCCGAGGTAGGATCCTGTGGAATCAAGTTCAGGAAAGTAGTGACCGTCGCGGTGGTGGCAGTCGGGTCCAGGGTCCAGGCGAACGCCGTCGTTACGTTCTCCAGACCGTAGGCCTGCCCCAATGTCGGATCCATGAACGGGGTGAGCGATGCCGTGTCAATGTTACCGGGGATGGTGTAGGTCGTACCCGAGCCTTCGATGGCAAGCTGCAACTCCCAATACTCGTCGGCCGCCCAGCCATCGTATGTTGCGTTCGCCAGTTCGGGACCGGGCAGGTAGAATCCACCCTGGCTGAAACCGATGCGTTCGGCATTGTCCAATGTGTAAGCCTCGAAGTCAGGTTGGCCCGGAGTTCCGAATGGGTAGAGAAGATCGTCGCTGATACCCAAAACGTCCTCGTCCAAGTAGTTGATGAACTGAACGTCGCCAAAGGCTTGCTGGCTAGTGAAAGTGACCTCGTTGAACAAAGTCGCCACGCCGTTCAAGAAGTACGACCGTACCACCCAGTCGATTTGTCCGTTCGCCCCTGCAAAGTTGCCGTCACTCGTTACCTCGTCCGGAGCCGTAAGGGCCGGCGGGTTCGCGACGGTGGTGAGGCCCAACTCTACCGCATTGCCGTCCCTGCCTACATCGACGTAGTTCGTGAAGTCAAAGATGAAGCTGGCGTTTTGGAACAGTTGTGAGTTACCTTGAGCCGTGACACCATCGAAACCGTCGCCTCCGGCAGCAGGTTGAAACTCGAAGTGCCCCGGTATGGTCACTGGCACGTTGTTGTCGATCAGTGTCCCGTTGGGCACATCCGGGACGGTTGGCAGCGTAGGAGCCTGACTGCCCGTTTCCGTCGAGCCTTCACCGTCGTTGTTGGTATCGCTCTGCGGAGAACCGCCCGGCTGGAAGCCGGCAGCGGCCGAGTCGTCTCGCAGCGAAGTCAACACAACGGGAAATCCTGGTTGACCGATGATCTGAAGTACGCCGCCGGCCCGGTCCGTAATGTCCAACGGCCTGCCGGTGGCAGTGAAGCCGGCGTTGGCCCCCTCCAACTTCACCACCAGACTCTCGTTCCCGCTGCTTTCCAGACGCAGGCCGCCATAGGTGTGAAACTCGGTAACGTAAACCGTCTCGTCCTGGACGACGTGAGCGATGTCCGTGTCGTCCCATACGCCCTCGGTCGTCAGCGTCCCACCGCGAACCCGCATCCCATTGATATCGTTGTTGGCCAGCCGATTCTCTCGGACAAGCGGACCTTGGTTGTCGACAATGTGGTTCGCGGCATCCGCCACCCCCGTCGACCGACCGTAGTCGGTCAACAGTTCGTGGTTCAGCGAGTTAAGATCGATGCTGATCGCAGCCCCAGCGTTGTCGCGCAAAACGTTGTTCACAATGACCGGCTGGGCGCCGCGCACGAAGACGGCGGCTTCCGCATTGGAGCCGTGACCGCCACGATTTGGTGTCGCCTGACCGCCTGTGCCGTTGGCGTTGTTCTCGATAACCGAGTTGGTGATACGCGCTTCGCCCTGCTGAACCTCCACAACATTGAACCCAGCGAAGTTGCCGGCCACTTCCGACACGCCGCCGCCATATGCCAACACGGCATGGTCGATGCTGGCACGGCCCATCGGTCCCACGAAGATGCCGGACCAGTTGCCCGCGCTCAGGTTACCCTGAGCGCTGGTCTCGAATGTTCCGCCAGCGCCGTAGCGGTTGTCCAACAGCGAGGTCAATACCACTTCGCTGCCGTCCTGCCCTTCGGCGATCAACTGGGCGCCGAACGTCGCCTCGATCCCCGCCCCGTTCATCTTGACGATCGTTCCGGGATCGATCGCCAGCCTGCCGTGCAGGCGTGCGGTCAAGTCCAGCGTCGAGCCTTCGAGCAGGCCGCCAAGCACAGTGCCGTCGTCCAGGTAGGTTCGATCCGTGGCGTTCAATTCAGCCACCCGCACATATTGCCGGGCAGACTTCTCCGTCGTGCGATAGAGGTTCCGCCCCACGTACGGGGCCGGGGCAACCGGCAAATTGCCAAGCAGCACGCTTTCCGTCTCTTCCGTGTCGGGATCCGTGACGCTGACCAGCACGCCCGACGTGGGATCCGAGGCCGGTGCCTCGTTGCCGTTGGCGTCGACAAAGGTGACGCGATAATAGTGCAGCATGGCCGGTACCGCGCCGCCCTGCTGTGTCTGCAGCGACACTAGGCTCGCATCGGGCCCCTCGACGTACTGAATCGGACCACCCGGGCTGCCTTGGATCTTCAGGGTCTCCGCCACCACGTGTACAACGTCGCTGTCATCCCAACGAGCAGGGACGGTCATCCGCTCAAGTTCGCCGCCGGCCGGCGTGCGCTGACGGACAAACATCCCGTTGATCGAATTGTCCATCAGGCGGTTCCCGTGAACATCGGGCCCAACCCGCGTGTAGTCCGGCGCGAATGGAACGTCTTGATATTGCGGCGTCTGAAAAGTGGTTTCCTCGAAACTGTTGGGATTCGCCGAGATAGCCGCATCCGCACTGTATGTAATTGTGTTATACGTGACCGTCGGACGGACGTCCGTGGCGTGTACCGGCGCGATCACACGGGGCACTCCCTCGACAATCACCGATCCGCCACCGTAACGCATATCCGCCTGGTTGACGTAGTTCAGGAAAATCCCTTCATTCTCGTAATCGAATCTGCCTGCAGCGCGATCCAAATCCGCCCGGAACGAGAGGCCACCCCAGTCGCCGGCCAGAGGCGTTGTGTCGACGCTTGGATTGCTGTCGCCGCCAAGCGACTCGTCGTTTAACGACGTAAAGAACACGCTGCCCGGCAGAGTGTTGCCGTCCGCGTCCAGCAAAACATTGCCGCCAATGTCCAACATACGCGGTGTACCCAATACCTGCAGCGAACCCGCGCTGCGGTCTATCGACGGCGAAGAACTGCCGACGCCAATCCGAGCCCGGCGCATCTTGAACACAGCGCCGCGATCGATCATTACCGCCACGCCCTCCGGGACATCCATGGTCGCGCCGTCGGCCAGCGGCCTGCCCAGTAGGTCGAAGCCAATCTCGTATGGCTCGGCGTCTTCCGAAGTGGATAGATCATCGTCGTCGCCGCCGTTACCGACAATTCGCACCACGTCGCCCTCTCGGGCCACGGCCAACGCGTCGTCCACGTACTTGAACGGCGACGTGATATTTCCGTTGCCGCCCGGCGACGCGGTCTTGTCCACGATGATCGGAGTCGCATCAACGCGGAACCAGTAATTGAACACGCCCCCGGGAACCCCATCACCGTCACCGTCCAACGCGGTCGCCCGCGACACCGCACCCGCCCCGTCATTCAACGAATTGTCGAGATCCAAGATGCTGCTGTCCACGTCCGGGCGGAACGTCAGACGCAGGTCGTATTCCCCCTCCGTCAACCCGCCGTAACCCGAGTCTTCGATCACGGGGTTGTAATCGTCGTTGCCCGTTGACGATACGCCCACGTAGTAGACGCCCGGCTCCAGGTCCAGTTCTATATGCGAATCATCACTGGAATAGTCGTCGTTCCTGGCTATCAATTCGCGCTGGCCACCCTGCTCTCGGTACAGCGCGATCACCGAATCCAGCAAGCTCGTATCCGTCTGTCGCTCGGCAACCGTCGTGGCCGTAAACAGGCCGTTTTCCGTCAGCTCAAACTTGTACAGATCGATGTCGCTACCTTCCGGTCGGTACAGGTGTTGACCGTGGACAACGTCATGGTCGCCGGGATAGATCGGCTCGGGTGCTACCCCGAAATCCAGCGTCACGTCTTCGCTCGTCATCGTTGATGATGGCAAATCATGCGAATATCCCAATCCCAAGAGGCTGGCGATCCCCTGCATCGCCTCTTCGAACCAGCCCACCTGCGCAGGATCATCCGGCCGACCGAATCCGTTGTACCAGTTTTCCGCGTTGTCCATTACGATCAGCAGGTCGTTGTCCAGCGGCCCCACCAACGCGGCAAAAACGATCCCATCTCCTCCCCCTGTCGCAACACCTGGGTTGGCGGCCCGCATGTCACCCGTAGCTATCGTGAAGCCCTGCGTCTCGGTCTCGACGAACTGCACGCCCAACGTCCCGCCAAAAATCTCGAAGATCTCGCGTGCTCGCTGCTTCTGCTGTTCCGTGATTAGATTGGTCAGTGCGTTCCCGTCCGGATCAACGCCATAGTCTTCGCGGAAGTTGTAGAACAGCGTGGAAAGACCGTTCACCGGATCGGTGACGCTCAGCAGATGGGACTCCACCGCAAACCCGCTCGTGCTGCGATGCGCCAGATCCCGATGACCCGGTTCGTCGTTCGAACCGGGCATCGCCAGCGAATGCACTTGAGGATCGATGGCCGACGACACGATCTGACTGCCTGTCAAGCCCCCAAGATCATGCGCCGTCGCAAAGCTCGAACCAACCTCCGCACCGCTCAAGTCCACTGAGGTTGGGGGCATCGGGTTAGCGACCGACTCCAATGCCTCATCTGTGCCGACGCGCAGACGAAACGTCCCAGAACCGCTGCCCAGTTGGTGCAACGGCGCCCTGAACGTCAGCATCGCTCGATCGCTGCTGGGAAAATACTGTACCGCGATCGGATGATAGACTTCATCGTCGCTGCTCTCGACCGTGTCCTCCGTGAAGACCAACTGGTAAAATGATGGGTTGGTGGCAGAGATCGGGTCAAGGTCGTCGTCGTTGAAATAGACTTCGATCTGGCTGGTGGATTGCGATAGAGTTCCAATCCCCGTCCGGATCACGGGTTGGGGAACGACACCCAATACCTGCGCGCCCAAGTCCAGCTCAAACTGTAGGGAGAAGTCTTCTCCGTTGTCCACATCATCGTCCGTCCTGTCCCCCAGCGCAATCCCTTGTTCGTTTCGCAACGGCGCGGAATCGACCCCGATGATGTCAATGCGATAGAGATCGTCCGGAGGCGTCTCTGCAAAACGGAAGATCACCTCTCTGTCCGAATCGCCAAGTCCAAGATAACCGGGCGTAACCGTGACGTCGTTGGCCCCATCCAGCACCAAAGGCGAATAATCGATCGCCGGTGTGGCAATGTCCGTATCCGGGTCGCCTACCGGATTCGATGCGACCACCAACGCCCGCGCTTCGGCGTTGGCGTTGAAAGCCGTGACCAACTGGGCCGGCGTCGTCTGGTTGCCTACATTCGAATTCAGATCAATGCTAATGTTCCGCTGGTCGACCACGTCGATCACCGGATCACTGGCGCCGCCGTGGTCGCTCTTGGTGAAATGGATATTGATGCCGTTCGCCGCTGGTCCACCTTGCACCGCGATGAAAACGACCTCCAAATTCGTGCCCGTATTGAAATTGGACGTAACCGACGCCACGTTGGCGCCGCCAACATCCACCGGCGAATAGGTTATCGCCGGCGCCGCAATGTTCGTGTTGCCCGGGCCGGCTATCACGATCGCTTCGATCAATTCACTCGCTTCCAAGTGATTGTTCAACGTGTTGACCAGGGCACTGGCCGTCGTCCTGTTGATCAGATTCGAATTCAATTCGACAAAAATGGTCTTGCCCTGAACCGTGATCGAAGGCGCCCCGGGGCCGCCACGGTCCGTCTTGCTGAACTGAAGTGAAATCTCGTTTCCGCGCGGGCCCGCCGTCCTGGCCCGAAATTCGACAACCACCGCGCCGCCGGTGCCAAAATCGGTTCGACCCGAAGCCACGTCGAATTGGCCGTCAAGCCCGGCTTGGGTGATCGTCAGAGCGTCCAGGGTCGTCGCATCGATGACCTGGCCCTCGTTGAACTGGAATGTCAAATCGCGCGGCGCGATATTCCGGATGTCGCCGTCATTCAGCAGAGCACCATCGTTTGGCTGAACGCCAATGACCTGCGGCCCGACGGCCAGCAACCGGCGCTCCTCCAACGTTTCGACGCGCAGATGGCGACCTTCGCGCCGGCGGCGTCTCTGCTCGCGTTTCTTCCGGGTCTTCCTTAATCGTGACGGCGACTTTCGCGAACGACCAGTGGCCATACCAACCTCGTGCTTCTATCGCAAGTTTGACTGTTTCTCGGGGCGAATCATGACTATCCCGCGAAGACTGCGCGCAGACAATATGCGCACCCTCCAAGCAGGGACAAGAACACACTCGTCCATTACGTCAAATCGGGGACCCACAATGTCAACATGAGCGATCTAGGAAAGATACGCAGATATACGTCACCTTAGTCGGATTATAGTTGCTTGTAGGGGTTATGCAAAAAGGCAAGTCTGAAGTTAACGAAAGATAGACCGTCCTCGCAACATGGTAACCCACTTGGATTTGACGAGGCATCAATGCGCGAAGTTCCATATTATTGTCATCCCAGATTAGCCAACCCCTCCTTCCAATAATTGGGGTCAGGTCTTGACTTGTAACTTAAGAGTCACGAACCGACGATTGCCCGTTGTCCAGACGACAAGATAAGTTACAAGTCAAGACCTGACCCCAAAACCGCTTTGAGCATTGGGCGGATTGAACTAGAATTTCGGGATTGGTATGGCCCTTGGCTAGTTGGAGGAGTGATGGTGGAAAGTGACGATCCGCGTGCAAAACCACCTGATGTCAGAATGGCTGGATTCCCCAAACGATCCGATATTGCGGCCGTTCTGGGGTGGCTTGATCAGCAGTTGCGTCCGCTGTCCGGTGAACAGGTACCGCTGCTCGAGTTGGCTGGCCGTGTGCTGGATGACGAAATCGCGAGCGAATTCGATGTCCCGGGCTTCCAGCGCGCCATGATGGACGGCTTCGCCCTTCGAGCCGCCGATACGCTTGGTGCCTCGACGTACAACCGCCTGCCGCTTCAAGTCGTTGCTGAAATCCTACCGGGCAGGGAGTTCGCTGGGTGCTTGCAGGGGGGGCAGGCGGTTAGAATCATGACCGGCGCACCCGTTCCCGCCGGCGCCGATGCTGTATTGCCGGCAGAGAAAACGGAAACAGTGGGCGACAATGTGTACGCGATGGGCGAAGTTGCGCCCGGCCAGCACGTCGGGCGCGTCGGCGAAGATATCGGCAGGCAAACAACGGTCTTACCAAAGGGGAGAGTAATCAGACCGCAGGACATGGGGGTTCTGTCGTCAATAGGTGTCGCCGAAGCTTCCGTGGTCCGTCGACCGCGGGTTCGAATCCTTGTCACAGGCAACGAGTTGTTGCCGCCAGGGTCCAAACCTTCGGGGTGTCGAATCGTTGATGCCAACAGCCCCATGTTGGCCGCTCTTGTCCACAGAGATGGAGGCGTGCCTGTCAACCCTGGAATCGTCCGTGATGATCCCGATTCGATTTTAGACGCGATGCGCGATAACGCCGACATTGTGCTCGTTTGTGGTGGTTCAAGCGTGGGCCAGGAGGATTGCGCGCCACAATTGCTAGCCCAGCACGGTGAATTGGCGATTCACGGCATTGCCATGCGGCCAAGCAGCCCCGCAGGCATGGGGAAGCTGGCGGACCGTCTTGTTTTCTTGCTTCCCGGCAATCCCGTATCTTGTTTGTGTGCCTATGATTTCTTCGCGGGCCGGGCCATTCGCGTGCTGGCCGGCCGCAACGCAGCTTGGCCATACCGCGAGACCTCGCGACGATTACGTCGCAAACTGGTTTCCGCCGTGGGGCGAGTCGATTACGCCCGGGTCAAACTTGTCGGCGACGAGGTCGAATCGCTGGCAACCGGCGGCGCGTCGGTATTGAGTTCCACCACGCGAGCGGACGGATTCGTGGTTGTTCCGGGGGACAGCGAAGGATACCCACCCGGCGCGGAGGTCACGGTTTGGCTGTATGACTGATGCAGACGCACCTGTCATCCCGAATCCACCGGAAAACTGGATTGACTTGCGCCACCACCTGCTCTAACCTCCCGCCTCCCGAGTCGGGAATTCGGGTCAGTACGCTGGATCCTCTGGTCGATCACGTCGCGAATGTCATCGCCAAACGTCACCTATGCGCTACTCTGCTTGCTCTCGGGCATCTGCTGTGGATGTTCGCCGTGGTCTTGCTCGTCCACCTCGCAGTCTCTATTGAAGCCGGCCATGATGTCGCCTGACAGCGTGGTTGTCGAAGTCGCGCTGATCGACCTGCCCGAGGATCGAGTCGCGAACATCGAGGGCCTCTGGGGCGAAGCAGACGAGCAACAGTTGCCAACTGAGTTGCGGAGGCGACTGGCATCGAGCGGTCTACGATGTGGCGTGATCGGTTGTCAACTGCCGGATTGGATTCGGCGAACATTGGATACACCCCAAAGGTCGGTAGAAGTGGACCCCGACCGCAAGACGGCCAAAATCAGCGACTCACGAATGCAGCGGCGTCTGCAATGCCGCCCTGGCAAACGTAGCCCGATTCCGGTTGGAGAACCGCGAGAATCCCTTACAGTCGACGACGCTCTGCTCGCTGAAACCCCCGCTACCTACGAAGATGCCCAATGTCAATTCGCCCTGACGACTATGCCGGAAGGCGATGGCACGGTCGGCGTTCGGTTGACCCCCGAGATCCACCACGGTCGGTCGCACCAATGCTGGGTGGCGCAAGATGGAATGTTCCGTGTCGACAGCGCCCGCGACTGCAGGCGTTTCGAGGATCTGCTCATAGAAACCGTTCTATCTCCGGGTCAGACGCTGGTCTTATCGGCGTCGCCATCCGCGGTGGGCCTGGGCCGAGCTTTTTTCGTCGACAACGCCAAACCGCAGCGTCGCCAGACGGTCCTCTTGGTGCGTCTAGCTCAAACGCAACTTGACGATCTGTTCGCCCCAGATCGGTCTCTCACCCCTATCGCGATTGCCAGCCAATAGCTTAGGATGGCGTCGGATCGTCGCGATCGTTTTTTGCCCCCTTAGATTGAACATACCTGCCTGATCGCTGCGCCTGCGACCGGGAATAGTGAGTTTCTTTTTGGCATAGAGGAGATACCAGGATGCCGTTGTGCTCGTTACGAAAAGTGCTCGACCACGCTGCCGAAAACGGTTATGGCGTGGCCGCGCTGAACGTCAACAATATGGAACAGATCCAAGCGATCATGGAAGCGGCCGAGGCGACCGATTCTCCGGTCATCATCCAGGCGTCGCGCGGCGCCAGGAACTACTCGCAGGACGCCTACCTCAGGCATCTGATTCTGGCTGCCGTAGAGTTGTACCCCCAAATCCCCATCGTCATGCACCTTGACCACGGTGACAAACCCGAGACCTGCGCGAGCGCGATCGACCAGGGGTTCACATCGGTGATGATGGACGGATCCTTGAAAGAGGTGAATGACCCTGACAACAAAGACAAGACAAAGCAGGTTCCAGCTTTACTTGAGGAGAACATCGAGGTCACCAAGATGGTCGTCGAAATGGCCCATCCAAAGGGCATCAGCGTCGAAGGCGAAGTAGGGTGTCTTGGCGGCATCGAAGACGGCCACGGAGCAGGTCTGAGTGAGGATGAAGTCGGAGAACACCTCACCAAACCCGAGGACGCGCGCCGTTTCGTAGAAGCTACGAACGTGGACGCTTTGGCCGTAGCGATCGGCACTAGTCACGGTGCCTATAAATTCACGAAGAAGCCAACTGGTGACGTGCTGCGGATGGACAGGATCGAGGAAATCAACGACGTACTTCCAAACACGCATCTGGTCATGCATGGTTCGTCCAGCGTGCCGCAGGAATTGCAGGATATCATTCGGATGTACGGCGGATATATGAAGGAGACATACGGAGTCCCCGTGGAAGAGATCAAACGTGGCATCAAGCACGGCGTGCGGAAGATCAACGTCGATACGGACAACCGCTTGGCTATCACTGGTGCCATCCGCAAGGTATTCGCCTGCGATCCGACGAAGTTCGACCCGCGCGATTACCTCAAGCCGGCTCGCGCCGCCATGAAAGAGGTCTGCATCGCTCGCATGGAAGCCTTCGGCCAAGCAGGGCACGGACCAGCAATCCGCAAGTTGCTCTCGTAGCGCGGCGAAGCCGGAACCAAAGTACGTGCCGCTCGCCGAGCGGCACGTGCCTCATGTCTGTTCAGATTTCGCCGATAAGGGCGCGCGGTCGCAGACGGGGTCAGTGCTGGAACACGAACTTGATCACCACGAATCCACCCACCAACAGCACCGCAAACACAATCGCCAGAATGTTGAAATACTTGTCGATGAACTCCTTGATCTTCGGCCCGCAGAAATAGATCGATGCGCCCACCGCGAAGAACCGCAACCCACGCCCGCAGACCGAAGCTCCCAGAAACGCCCAGAAGTTGAATTTGAAGAAGCCCGAGGCGATCGTGAAGACCTTGTACGGGATGGGCGTCAGCGCAGCGACAAACACCCCCCAGAAGCCGTGCTCCTTATACAAAGCATCGACCTTCGCCATCACCTCTTCCCCGTTGTAGAAGCTGATTATCGGCTTGCCGATCATGTCGTAGCCGAAGACACCGATGGCGTAGCCGAGCATCCCGCCAAGGACCGACCCGACGAGGCATACGAGTGCGTAGCGGAACGAGCGGGTCGGTATGGACACCGCTAATGCGATCAGCAGTACATCTGGCGGAATGGGGAAGAAGGACGACTCGGCGAAAGCGAGAATGAACAGCGCGGGGACGGCATAGGGCGTCTCGGCCCAGTGCATAACCCAATCGTAGAGCCTGCGAATCATAGTTGAATGTGTTTTCTCTGCGGTTTGGACGTAGGGGAACCGAGTCGTGCACCGTGGCCTGATCCAATGCGGATTTGCATCATCGCCGCATTCTGCACGGTTTGGACAAAAAAAGCACTACGAAAAACGCTCCGCCACGCGACTGATAGCAGTGACAGCAGAGTGGTCTACGGCGGGCACAGGGCATCTCATATCGAGATGATAAAACGTCGTTCATCTCAAATTGAGATCAAGCGGCGCGCGATAGCACTCGTGAACATTACAGAATAGTCACTTGTCGAAAAACTACGAGAATATCAGTTACTTGGGCACTGTTTTCGCTGTAATTACCGTCAGGATCCGAAAAGTCTGCCATTACTGCACTTCAGTTCAGGGAGGAAGACCATGTTAGTCCTCAGTCGCAAGGCCGGTGAAGAGATCCTCATCGGCGACAACATCCGTTTGGTAGTCAACCGCGTCTCTGGCAATCGTGTCACCATCGGGATTGCCGCACCCGACGACGTCCATATCATCCGTGGCGAGTTGAAAGCACTGGTCCATCAGTTTGACGATCCCCCGCCCGCGGAGAACCTGGTATCGGCTATGTGACGCAAGGCCCAGTTGGTGCTAGTCCTCGTCCCGCTGGGGCCCTTGTCTTCAATTCGACTGTCGACTATATGTCGACCTAATGACCGCCAACTCCTATGAAGAATATCTCACCCGGCCGCCCGTCGAGGGAAGCTTGGCTGAGTTCATCGAGGGCGCATCGGCGCCTGTGCACGGGCTTCGCTTCCTGAAGCGACACCCCGTACTCTGGCGGTATGCGATTCTGCCTACTACGCTCAATCTGCTGATCACTGGGCTGGCGTTGACGGCCCTGATTGTGGGTGCGGTGTGGATCGTCACCGAGCTGCATCCGCGGCTGACGCAAGGAATGGCGGACGCTTGGTGGTGGCTGGCTGTAGCCGGGGAGATCGCTGTTGGCGTTGTGCTTTTGCTGGTGTGTGCCGTCCTGACGGTATTGATGTGGAAACTGTTCAGTGGCATCCTTTGCGGATATTTCTATGCACAACTCGCAGAACAAGTGGAACAAGAACTGGGCGTCAGCGATGAGGCCCTCCAGCCGATTTCGCTATTCTACGAGGTTTGCGATACGGTCTTGAACCTGACGCTGTTGATCGTGGTGAATGCCTTCATCCTGCTGCTAAACGTAGTGCCGCTGGTGGGCGGTGTGCTGGCGTTGCTCGGCAGCGGGTACTTCACATGGTACATATTGGGTGTGGATTATCTGAGCTTCCCACTTGCGTTGCGCGGCGTACGGCGACGCGCCCAGTTCGCTTTTGGCCACCGCCACCGCATGCACACCGTGGGGCTCGGGGCGACTGTATTTGCGCTCGAATTCATACCGATTGCTGGGGCAGTCTTGCTGACTACGGCGGCGGCGGGAGCCGTGTTGCTTCACCGGCGGATAGTGGCGGCCGAAGCAGCACCGCCAACCTCCTAATACTCCATCACAATGAGGGGCTCCACAGAATCGTCTAGCCCGGCCTACTCAAGCCCGAAGCGCAAGCGAGGAAAACCGTGACGATTCCTTCGCTTGCGTTTCAGGCCTCAATTGAAGGTGTTCCCGGAGAGAACCTTTTTCGCCCGCAACGCGACTCATTAGAATGTAGGAAGCGGCACGTTACTGAAATCTCTTTGTTCTGCGGGAGAAACGAAATGCTACGAACGATTGGAAACCAGATGATGGCGGTGGCGGCAGTATTGTTGGTGACCGGGACCGTGGCGGCCCAGCCGGTGGTTGTCAGGCCACAGGGCGGCGCAGCGGGGCAGCCATTGGTGGTCAGGGGTGGAGGTCAGAGCTATGGCTACTCCTCCTACACCAGTCCGTGGAGCGGCTCGATCCGTTGGCTGTATATGGAGTCGGTGAAGAAGGACTTGGAACTGGTCGAAGAGCAGACGCAGAAGATCAACAAGATTCGCACGGACCTGCAGAAAGAAATGAGCGAGATGTACAAGAAGACGAGCGGCCTTTCTCGCGAGGAACGCATGAAGCAGTACCGCGAAATGAACGAGGAATTGGCCGAGAAGATCGAAAACCAGATCAAAGAGGTTCTACTTCCCGAGCAGTTGGCGCGATTGAAGGAAGTCGCGCTGCAAATGAAATTGCGCAGCTACTACGGCCTGGGGCAGGCTCTGAGCGGCGACGATCTCGTCGAATCGCTCGATATCAGTGAAAGGCAAAAGAAGGAGTTGCTGAAAGTCCAACAGGAAGTCCAGCAAGAAATACGCCAGAAGACGATGGAGTTCAATAACAAAATCCGAGCAGAGGCTCAGGAGAAAATTCTGAAGGTGCTCAGCAAGAAGTAGCGGGATAAGCTGGAGAAGATGCAGGGCGACAAGTTCGAGTATCAGCCCTACCAATACCAGCGACCCAAACAGCCAGGCGGTGATAAGAAGAAGTAGGACTCCGGAACAAAACTGCGTTCTTCTGTTCTGCACCCCAATCCAATCCGTTCCGGCAAACCGGCAACGCGGCGGCGGGATTCTCCGTCGCCGCAGTCACCCGTCCTCGCGTGTTCGACCTCCCGACCGCCGGGATTAGCTGCTACAATCGCTGCCTTTGCCCACTCCCCGCAAGGCAGCGACCCTCGATGATCCTGCTGTCGGTCAAAGACCTCTCGAAACGCTACGGCCCCGAGCCGGTTCTGGACCGGGTTTCGTTCGACGTGCGCGCTGGGGAACGGGTCTCGTTGGTGGGACCCAACGGGACTGGAAAGACCACACTGCTTCGGGTACTCGCGGCCCCGGAGGAAGCCGACACCGGCACGGTCCAATTGAGCGCACGGGCGCGCGTCGGCATGCTCGAGCAACAGGCCGACTTCGCCGTCGGGTCCACCGTCTGGGATGAGGCTCGCGATGCGTTGGGCGACCTGATCGCCCTGGGCCACGAAGCGGAACGCGCGGCCGAAGCTCTTAGCAGCGCGACCGACGAAGCAGAACGTTCCCGATTGGGAAAGCGATTCGATCACCTGCAACACATGTTGCAGCTCCGCGACGGATACAACCTGGACCACAAGATCGAACGCGTCCTCTCGGGGTTAGGATTCGAGACGACGGCATTCAGTCAGCCCGTCCTGCAACTGAGCGGCGGCCAACAGAACCGTCTTCTGCTGGCCAAGTTGCTGCTGCAGCAACCTGATTTGCTGCTGTTGGACGAACCGTCGAATCACCTGGACATTGCCGCCACGGAATGGCTCGAAGACTATTTGGTCAGCGCCGGACAAGCGTTGATCGTGGTCAGCCACGACCGCTATTTCCTGGACAAAGTGACCGAACGCACGCTGGAGCTGCTTCGCGGCACCGTCGAGTCCTATGCCGGCAACTACTCCGCCTACCAGCGTCAGAAGAAGGAGCGGCTGGAGGTCGAGCGACGGACCTACGAAAGGCAGCAAGGCGAAATCGCCAAGATGAAGGACTTCATTCGGAGGCATCATTACGGGCAGAAGCACGCTCAAGCGGAAGACCGGCGCAAGAAGCTCGAGAGAATCGAGTTGGTTGATTTGCCACGCGAAATCACCGCACCTGTCATGGGTTTTCCCGAAGCGACACGTAGCGGAGACATCGTGGTCCGCGTGGAGGGACTTTCGAAATCATTCGCGGAACCGCTGTTCCAGGACGTGTCCTTTGACATCCTGCGCGGCGAAAGATGGGGTATCTTGGGCCCAAACGGATCAGGGAAGACCACGCTGGTCCGATGCCTACTGGGCCAATGCGAGCCAGACGAAGGACGAGTCGTGACGGGGGCCGAGGTGCGAGTGGGTTACTTCGACCAATTGTTGCGCTGCCTGGACGATGACGAGCAGACGGTCGACGCCATCCGCCCCGATCACAAGGAGTTCTTCGAACAGCAACGTCGTGACTTATTGGCTCGCTTCGGTTTAACGGACGACATGGTGTTTCAGAAGGTCAGCAGCCTGAGCGGAGGCGAACGGAATCGCGCAGCGTTGGCCATGTTGGCCGCCTCGGACGCGAATTTCCTGGTATTGGACGAACCCACCAACCATTTGGATTTGTGGGCTCGCGAGTCGCTAGAGCGATCGCTCAAAGCCTTCAACGGCACACTATTGTTCGTCAGCCACGACCGGTACTTTCTGAACCGTGTCGCCGATCATCTCCTGGTGATTGGGCCCGAACGATGTTTCGTGATCGAAGGAAATTACGAGACTTATCTGTACCTGGCAAGGCAACGATTGGCCGCAGACGATGGAACGTCATCCCAACCGAACGAGACTCCTGTCGCGGCGGGTGAAAAGAAGCGGCCGCAAAGCGATAAGAAGTCAGCCCGCCGAAAACGCAAGTTCCCTTACCGCAAGGTAGCAGACATAGAATCAGAAATCGCAGAACGCGAAAATCGGATCGACGAGTTGCACGCCGCTCTGGCCAGTCCCGAAGTTGCACGCGACGGCAATCGTATCAAACAGGCAACAGCGGAACTGGCTCAGCATCAACAGACGCTTGGGACTCTCTACGAACACTGGGAGGAAGCCACAGAGTTGAACGGCTAGCCAAACTGTTCGCCCTTGTACACGGCCAACAAGGCCTTCAGCTTCCGTTGCGTTCGGTGTTTGCGGTACCGCACTTGTTCGGGTGTCAGATTCAAGGCGGCCGCGGTTTCGGCCTCGGAGCATCCTTCGATCGTCCGCATCTGAAACAGGCGATAGTTGGTCTCGGATACCTGCCGCCGCAATTCCTCCATAGCTGTTCGCACCATGGTCGCGTCCCATTGCTGCTCCATTGCGGTCGCCGGGTCCGGCTCGTCGCTGCTTGGCTCGCCCCCTTTCTCGATGCAGGCGTCCAGGTTCTGACTCGCTCGCCGGATGTTGCGGCGGATGACGTCCGTCGTCTTGCTGCGAACCACGGCGTACAGCCACGCTCGCAATCCCGGCCGCTTGCGAGGATGTTCGAAATCGGCCAATCTCAACGCCACCGCGCTCCACACCTCCTGGACGCAATCATCCACATCGGCGCCGCGCGCTCCGTGTACGATCACGAAACGCCGGATCACTTCGCTGTAGACGCGATAGAACTCCTGCCACGCTTGCGACAGCAACGTATCGGGCGCGCGCCGCTGGAGCATGGTTTGCAGATACGCTTGGGTCTGTTCCAACAGGCTGATATTGGTGGCCTTCGGGTCAAAGCCACGCGACCCTTGCCTCCCCTGCTCCGATTCGTTCCCGACGGCCATGTGAATTCCTTTGACAGGAGAACCGTTCTTCGGTGGCAACGCTCAATTAAATCTCGCGCTTCGACATAATCGTGTCAACCGGCGTGCAACGATCGATCTGTCTTTGAGCCGCTGCCTGGCTATGCCATCGGCATGCGTGAGTTATACTCGTGTTCTCTGTCGTGTCGAAATGGTTATCCCATGAATGCTAGACTGACGGCGACGTGGCGACGGCCGTCGAAGGAAGTAGGCCCCGCTTGCCGAGCGGGACCTGGAGGTGCTGACAAATCCCCAAATGCGAGGCCCCGCTCGGCAAGCGGCACCTACCTCTTACCCTCAACGGAAACTTACGAGGAATTCCCGGTTCCGGCGGAATAATCTACGGCCGCCGACGTAGTATCTCTGCCGCGACACGAGAGTGGTGAATTGAAGTGAGTTCTTTGACAGGCCAGAGAAAGGACGGCAGCGAGATGTCGCCTGGGGACGAAGCCATCGTTGTCCAACTGCAGGAGTTGGGCGGCAGCGGCTTCGCTCTGGCCGTGCAGCTACTGCGGAACCGCGAGGACGCTGCCGATGCTGTGCAAGATTCGCTTCATGCCGCCCTGAGCAAACGCCGGATGTTCGATCGCCGGCGAGGCGAGTTGCGAGGATGGTTCTTGAAGATCGTGCGAAACCGTTGTTTGGACCTGCTGCGCAAACGAAAGCGGCAACCGAGCCAACCCGTCCAATGGTCGGAACTGGCCGCGCCGAGCACGCAGCAACCGGACGCGGCTGTGGAGAAGCAGGAGATGGTGAACTTGCTGCGAAACGAGCTGATGGCACTGCCACAAGACCAGCGCGAGATCATCTTATTGCGAGACTACCACGATCTCAGCTATGCACAGGTCGCTGAAGTGCTTTCGATTCCGGTAGGGACGGTTATGTCTCGTCTCCATCGGGCTCGCAGCGAACTTCGGCGCCGAATGCAGGAGTATCGGTGACGCGTCATGTTGGATTGCCAGCAAATCGACGAAATGCTGTCCGGCTACCTGGACGGCGAATTGACGCAAGGAGATCGACAACGAATCGACTTGCACTTGGAGTCCTGCTCGAAGTGCCGGGGGGTCTACGAAGAACTGGCCGACCTTCGGCAAGCCGTAGGAAGAATGTCGTTTGGCGAGATATCACGAGAAAAGTGGAGCGAAATCATGAATGACTTACCGGTTCGGACCAGTCGAGGAGCCGGCTGGTTGCTGTACGTGGCGGGGTTCTTGATCGTGTGCGGCTATGGACTCTATGAATTCATGGCCGACGACAGCGTGGATGCGCTGATCAAGACCGGCATTGGCGCTTTGGTGGTGGGTTCATTGCTGTTGTTCGTTTCGGTGCTGCGCGAACGATTGATCGCTCGCAAGACCGACAAATATAGGGACGTCGAGATATGAACCGAATAATCGTGGTAACCAGCCCTGAGATTCCGGGCAAGAAAATCGTGCGCACCTTGGGCTTGGTGCGTGGCAACACCATTCGCGCGCGGCACGTAGGCAAGGACATCCTTGCGGGCCTGCGGCATTTGGTCGGCGGAGAAATCCACGAGTACGCCAAGCTGATGGGCGAGGCGCGCGAACAGGCGCTGGACCGCATGGTTACGGAAGCCGAAGAGTTAGGCGCTAACGCCATCATCAGCGTCCGCTTCACGACTTCTGTTGTCATGGGCGGTGCCGCCGAGATGCTGGCGTTTGGAACAGCCGTGGTTGTGGAAGAGGAAGAGTAACCAGGATTGAGCGTCGGCCTGCCAGGTTGGGCAGCGATACTTTGGCGGGCAGAGCCTGGAATTGAAGCCTGAAGCGCCAGCGAAGGTCCAACGGCGCACCTCGTTTCTTCGCTTGCGCTTCAGGCTTCAATCCATCACCGAAGTGGTGCGGTACGACTAGCGTAGCGAGGAAGCCTCCCTCGACGGCGACAGCTCGCCGGAAAATCTTTCGCGGATTGCCTAATCGGAACAGCGAAGCATCAGAAAAATGCTCGTTGCCCACCTCCTTCTGCAAATCTGCAAGCGATCTGTCGGCTGCTGCCGATGATTCGATTGAAACGGTCTTTCGGCAAGAGACAATTTCCATCCCGCACAGCCCACCGAATCTCCCCCGCTTATGGTTTGGCGAGTCCTTCCGCAGCAATCAAGTCGAGTGCTGAGCCGTGCTTTGCGCGCTTGCGTAGCAGCATTTGTCCTGGTTTGCGCTCTGCTGGTTGTCGAGCATGTGGCGGGGGAATCATTCGTGCGACTGCCGCCGGTGGTAGAGGCCCCGCCGGCATCGTCCACTTCTCAGGTCCAGCCGTTGGACCCTGCCGCCAGCGACGTGTACATACCGACCGAAGAGGGCCGCTGGGGAGAATCCGCATATCGCCCGTGGACTCTCCAATGTATGCCTGACGGGCTGATTTACCGTTCCTACATGGCTGGCGTGAAGGAGCCTCGTTTTGCGAGCGTCTGGTCCTCAGAAAAGGACGCGGGATCGGTTTGGGATACGGCACTGGGCGGTCGACTGGGCATCCTGCGCTATGGAACCGCCGACAGCGCTCGACCGGAAGGTTGGCAACTGGATGTCGAAGGTGCTGTGTTCGCAAGGCTGGACCCGAATGCCCATAGCACACCGCTGCTTGCCACCGACTTCCGCGCGGGTGTGCCGCTCACCTACGGTCAGGGATCATGGCACTTCAAATTCGCGTATTACCACATCAGTTCGCACCTGGGAGACGAGTTCATGCTGCTGAACCCGGGCTTCCCAAGAATCAACTATGTTCGTGATGGCGTCGCGTTGGGGGCCGGCTGCTATTGGACCGACGCATTGCGGGTATACGGCGAGGTGGGTTGCGCGATCGGCACGGGCGGCGGCGCAGAGCCCATGGAGTTCCAATTTGGCGCAGATTTCAGTCCACCACACACAACCGTGTGGGGATCGCCGTTTGCCGCCGTGAACACCCACCTGCGGCAGGAAGTGGACTTTGGCGGTCATTTCGTTGCACAGGCAGGTTGGCAATGGCGACACGGCGCGAGCGGCCGAGCGTCCCGCCTGGGCCTTCAGTACTTCAACGGCAAGAACGAACAGTACGAGTTCTTTGACGACTTCGAACGCAAACTGGGCTGCGGCCTCTGGGTCGATTACTAGCACCAAACGGTGTCCGCATCGAATGGCGTTCAGCTTGAGATAGCGTGGTTTGGTGGAAGACGCGGGTTTAGAACCCGCCCGCAGCCATCGCAAAGGCAAAGAAAAGGAACGACACGATCGAGAAGATCGTGGTGATGATCCCGAGGATCATGCCCGCTTGCGTCATACCCTGACCGGTCGGGTCCATGCGACCCGCGCGCATCTCCCTCAAATCCGACGATCCCATGATCCAAGCGGCGATGCCAAGGAAAAACAGAACGCAGCAAGTAAGACCCAATATGCCGAACGTTAGTATCAAGCCGCCCCGATGCGCCCTGAAATGACGAGACGGCGTCACACCCACGGGACGGCTCGGCGTTTGGTATGGGCTGGGCGACGGTTCCGGCAGGTCGGAATAGGGGCTTGCCGGTTCGGCTGCGGGCTCGCCCATGTCAAATGGGCTTGCGTCGGACGGAGACGGCGGCGGAGACTCGCCAGCCATCGGAACCGTCGAGATCATTCCACATCCGGGGCAACGGGCTTTCTTGCCTGCATGCTCGTCACCCACACGAAGCGTTTGCGCACAACCCGTACAGGTTAATTCGATCGGCATATTTCATTCCCCGCGTGTCGGCCCAACCTACGCACGCGTATACGTTTCGTCAACAGGAATCATTCGTCAGGTGCCGCTTCATCTTGGGGTTCTGACTCGGATTTCCCGAGTTTTCCCGCAACACCCTCAGAGCCAAACCCTCGCCAGATCGGTCTCCAGCCGGTTACAATTCGTGCAAGGCATATACTATCAGGAGCGGAACGATCCGCATTGCCCGCGGGAAGAAGACTGCCACATGTCTGACGTTTTTGATCCATACTACGAGTGGCTGGGGATTGCACCGAAGGACCAGCCCCCAAACCACTACCGTTTGCTGACGTTGGACGCTTTTGAAGAGAACCCAAACGTCATCTCACACGCAGCCAGCCGACAAATGACGTACGTCCGCACGTTTCAGAACGGCGAGCACGCGGACGAATCACAGAGGCTACTGAACCACATCTCCGCGGCCAAGCTCTGCCTGTTGCGGCCCGAGACCAAAGCGGCGTACGACGAGAGGCTTCTATCCGAATTGCGTGTGTGCGTCGGCGACGATTCACGTGATCCGGCGGGCGACGTTCGACGGCGACGAAGACGTGTCGCATTGGTTGCCGGACTCTTGGGGCTCGCTGGACTTGCAGCCTTGATCTGGGGCATTGCCTCGAACATGGATCTGTTCCTGGCGGCCGAGGATAGCGATCAGCCCCCGCGGTCAGCCGACGAGATAGAGGCCGGAGCAATCGACAGCGGCACCGGCGAGGTTTCGCCGACCCAGACCGTCGGCATTCCGGAGGAAGCCGAACAGTGGAACGGAAACTGGTACTGGTTTCCGGACCAAGAGCTTTCCGTCGCCGAGGCGCGCCGGCTTGCCGAGCGTCACAATGCACGGTTCCTGATCATTAGCTCGGATGAAGAGACCTCATTTGTGTTTCCACGTATCCGCGGCAAGACCTACCTGGGAATCCTCCGCGATGCCAACGGCGATTGGTCTGATGCGGCTGGCCGCTCGCAGGCGTATACTCGTTGGTCGTTTGATGAACCCTCCACTGACGAAATAGGGGCCATCGTCGTGGCCGACGAATCGGTAGAGTGGTTCAGCGTGGTCGAGTCGTCGACACCCCACTTCGTCGCCTTGGAATGGGGTGAGGAATGACGCGGCCACGAACCGCGACAGGTAGGGTGGGCCACGAACACCTGCGAATCTGTGTGCGTGGCGCGCAGTTGTTCCCGATCGAGCCTTTGTTTACGGATTCATGCCATGACCTACCAGTTCCCGCGTTGCCAGATCATTCCTCTGCCAGACCATCAAGCGTCGTTCCAGATCGACGGCCAGGAGCGTTTGCGGTGGCATTTTGGCCCCGGCTATCCGAGGCCGTTTTTCTATCCGCTGGTCGGGCCAAGTGGCGACTCGTTAACGCGGATGGGGCACCCTGGAGCTGCGAACCACGATCACCATCGCAGCGTGTGGTACGCCCATCACGATGTCCAAGGCGTCGATTTCTGGAGCGATAACACCGAGGCCCGCATCCGGCAGAAACACTGGCTCTGCTACCGCGACGGTGACGACGAGGCCGTTATGGGCGCCCTACTGGGCTGGTATGGCGGCGAAGACGGTCGCGAGTTGATGGAGCAGGAAGTTATCGCGGCCGTGCGCCCAGGTGACGACGGGGAGACTTTCGTCGAGCTGCAGGGGACGTTCCGTCCCAAGGCCGATGTGCTGGAGCTTGGCAAGACGAATTTCGGCTTCCTGGCCGTCCGCGTCGCCAAGCACATTTCGGCATATTTCGGCGGCGGCGAGTTGACCAACAGCGAAGGCGCTCGCGGCGAAACGCAGATCTTCGAGCAGTCAGCTCGGTGGATGGACTACACGGGGCCTTCCACTTCCGGTGGCTCGGAAGGCATTACCTACTTTGATCATCCCGCCAATCTGGGTTACCCGTCCCACTGGCATGTCCGCGAAGACGGCTGGATGGGCGCGTCCCTGTGCATGCACGGACCGCGGGTCACCACAAGCGAACAGCCTCTGGCGCTTCGATATCTGCTGCACGCACACGGGGGCGATATCGAAGCGGAGCGGGCAAAGCGTATCGCCGACAAGTTTGCCAAGACCAAGGGCTTCGTGGTCAAGCGTTCCAAGGCGAAGCACCGCCATTATGAGGTGCGACGGATTCCGTGACCTCGGCGAAGCCACGCAACTGCGGCGATTCGGTGTCGAGCTGTGATTATTGGAGTGGGGCGACTTGTCGCGCTTTCTTTTTCCGACGACTCCACTTTCTGCGGGGTCGTTTGCCGTGCCCGCCTTGCGGGTGTTCTCCGCTGGGTGGGGCTGGCAGGCTGAAGCCTACCCTACGCGTTCATCGCGCTCGGCCGTGCGGGTATCTCCGGCGAATCGCTGAAAGAAGGTGGTAGCGGGTTGGCGCACTCCCAAAGCTCGGTATGCAAAAAAAATCTCGAAAAAATTTTTCAGGCGGCCGAAGACCTCGAAAATTGCAGTGCTCGCTTTTTAGGCACGACAGGCAGTGCGCGAAACTGCGGCACTCCTGATTAAAATCGGTCAGGCGCCGGTTGTTTTCTCTAAGTGCATTCACTGCAAGCACTTCGCTGCTGCTCTTGACGGCACCTCGCGTATTGAAGTAAACCGGCAATACGCGTTTTCTGGAGGACGCGTTTTCTGAAGTGTTCAGTTCGACCCAATCCTGCACGCTAAACCGGAAGGAGCCAGAATGATGGATGCCCCTCAGCAGATCACTCAGGAAGAAAGAAATCAGCAAGCTCGCCGGCTTGCCGCGGAAAGATTCCGTCGCGAGCCAGACTGGGTCAGTTTCTACCGCGATGTCCTTGGGGTAGACGGAGTGATCGATCAGGTATTCCCCACGTTTGACCAGAGAAACAGATTCGAGCGCTCACCGGAATACGCCGAGATCCAACAAATGGTAGCCCGGCTGCGCGAGCGCAATCGTATTCAAAAGGATGCCGAGGAGCCGACCCGGGTCATCACGGTTCGTCTGCCGCAGAGCCTCCACGAGTCACTCCGCCACGAGGCCCACAACCTGAAAACCAGCATGAACAAGCTGTGTATTTCAAAGCTGCTGCAGATGATCGCGGACGACTTGGTGCCATCGGACTTCCAAAAGCGCGAATCCGGTGCGACTGCGAAGCAACGGATCGACACGCCGCATTTCTCGCCTCCGCAAGCCACAAGACCGGTGGTGCAGACCCCGATGCACTCGGCACCCACGCCGATCGTCAGGGAGCCGCAGCCCACGCAGCAGCAGTATGGGTCACAGCAGAATCTGCCCCCATCCACGCCTGGCGGACGGCCGTTCTAGTACGTCGTCGGTCGTCGAATGGGAAATGACAGGTAGGCCGGAACAAGTCCGCGCAGTTCCGGCGCGAATACAAGCGAATGCCGGAACTGCGCGGACTTGTTCCGGCCTACACATTCACCCGCAACGGATGATTCGACGCAGTGCCAGGGCTCCGTCGACGTCCGTACAACGAAACAAGCCTGCGGAACGGATGCCGCGGGCTTTCGGATCCTCCTGTGTTCGGCAGGTCTACTGGGAATCGCCAGGTAGAACACGCAAGCTTCTCCCTGTCAGTTCGTAAGAAAGACCGGCTCGCGAGAACACGGCGTCAAGCAGATCTTCCAGCGACTCATTCTTGGCTTCGTGCGAGACCACTTGGTCAAGCTTCTCCGTTGTGCGTGGGTCGAATTCGACCTGCAACTCATGGTTCTTCGCCAGTCTTGCGACAACGGCCTCAACGGTCGCATGTATCCTTCCATTGTAGACTGTTGGACCGACAGCCGGCCGGTCGGCAGGCGTCGGCCGCTCTGGCTTTCCCTCCAGCAGTCGCTTGATAGCCTCTTGCTCCTCGGCAGTTCCGATTACTGTGACTCTCCCGGACTCCATTTCGATGCGCGCGTTCGGGAATCGGCGGGCCAGCCCGGAGACACTACCTCGGCCGCTCCCGAGACGGTAGGAACGTGTCAGACGAGGGGATTCCGGCATCGGCTCTAGCCGGATCGTGGAACCATCGGCAGCATAACCAAAAGTCAGATGGAAGCCCGCCAACACGAGACTCATGCGCTGCGCGAACGTGAGCGGCGGCAGGTCGACCTCGGGCCACAGATCATGAGGTACCTGCTCGACGCCATCGACCTTCATGCCGATGGCTGCAGCCAGTCCTTCGATCAACTCCCTCGGAGTTGTCAACTCGGGCCATTTGACCGGCACAGCACGCGGAAACCGACCTCTGGCCGCCGCAGGCAGCGATTGCGTCTCCTCGTGTCTCAGTTCGGTCACTGTCGCCAGCACTGCAGCCGTTTCTCTCGGTCCAATGTACACAACCGGCCCAATATGACTGATACCCTGGCCCAAGCGTTCTGCAAGGGCGTCGAGGACCTGCTGCGTAGTCATCGCTTGGGCAGAGAAGGTGACTTTCTGGTCGGGATCCACGCGGCGGTCCAGGAAAATGGCTACTTTCTGAGTGCGCGACAGATTCCCCAGCGCGCGACGCAGGGGATTGGACGCCCACCGGACGTTGAGCACCGCATTCAACGCTTCTTCTCTTTCCCGGCCGGTTAGCCAGGAAATCCGCGAGGAAGCCGAAGGCTGGCCCTGCGCCGGTGCTAGCATGGCGGACCACGAAAAAACCAGTGTGGCCACGACCAAGGTCCGCGCGCCACACGGCAAACTTTCACTTTTCGGCATTCTGGGCATGACCTTCTTTCGAGTCACGGTTGCGTTGGATACCGCTATCATTGTTATCAAAACACGAAAGGCCAGAAAGTACTTAAATTATACCATGTTACGCGCTCCGACAGTTGCCGCGGACGGCGGTTCCAACTAAACTCGAAGGAGTATGTGCATCGGCCGTCTCACACCAAACCGGAAGGGACATATAGGGTGAACGTTAACAGCCGGTTTCCCCTCCTAGACAGGCTCTATCTGCGCTACCTGGAGGACGAAAACTCCGCGGCGTTCATCGCTTCGGTGTCCCGTCACTATATGACGTCGTCGTTGGAAAGACTGGCGGAATACGGAGGCGAAGTCACGCGGCGCGGCGCAGTACTTGCGATGGGCTTTCTGGCTGGTTATGAATCCAATTCTGTGTTGGGTCGCGCGCTGAAGGACGATGATCGCGTGGTTCGCATTCTGGCCGAGAATTCCATACGCGAGATGTGGTGCCGCGACGGCAGCGAATCGCAACGCCACCAGTTGGCCATCGTTGTTCGGCTGAACGACTCGTACCGTTTCGAGGAAGCCGTCCAGCAGGCTACGGACCTGATCGAACAGGCTCCGAGTTTCGCTGAAACGTGGAACCAACGGGCCATCGCACATTACCGGTTGCGCCACTTCGAAGATGCGGCCAACGACTGTCAACAGACGCTCGAATTGAACCCATACCATTTCGGCGCAGCGGTCGGCATGGCGCACTGCTACTTGGAATTGGGAGAGGGCTTCGCCGCTTTGGAGTGCTTCCGACGGGCGATCGAGTTGAACCCCAACCTGGAGGCCGTCCAGGAGCAGGTCGACTACCTGGAGCGGGAACTCAAGGAAACTTAGCCGCCCGACAAACGCGGCATCTTACTCGGCCCTTCCCGTGCTGGCCAGATTCGTCGACAAGACAGTTCGTAGCCGCCACCTGGAAAAGCAAACGGCCGCGTTTCGACCTTTTACGCTCTCGAAACGCAGCCGTTCGTGTGCGGCGATCCACGGAAGTGGAAAGCTGTTCGCCGTGTCAGCTCACGCTACTGCGGCTTGACGCGTCTTCGGACGTCCGTCTCCAAGACGCCGAACACTCTCTCGTGCTGTTGCACCGAGTGCTGCAACGCCGCCAGCAGTCGCTTCGCGGTGTAATGGTTCACGATGATTCGCTGCGTGACCTTGAGCGGGCTGGTCGGCGGCGGGCCCATCGTTTGCGGATTGAAGCCAAAGTCGATGCTCAATTCCTCGGGCGAGCCCATGACGCGGCAGAAGTTTGCGTAGCAGGCCTGGATGTTAGAATCATCCAACTGCAGTTGCTGCGCCGCTTGTTGCTGCGCTTGCTGCTGCTCCGGCGTTGGCTGCTGTTCCTGCGCCGGTTGCTCAGGCGCGTCCTGCTTGGGAGCCTCGGGTTTCGCAGCTTCAGCTTGTTCCGCTGCTTTCTCTGCTTTCGCCATTCTTACACTCCGTGTCGGAAGTTGAAGGGAAACAAATCGGCAGGATCATTCGAGCCCACCGCGTAACGGTACGTCGTCTTTTGTGAATTGCTGAGATCGGGAATGTGTCGGTTGTACTCTAAGGCGAATCATCTTATCAAGATTGAGCTGGATCGTGAGGGGGCTTGTACGTCGAATCTTTACAATTCGAAGTGGAAAGTACGCGAAATGTATCGAGAGATACGTTTGCCCAAAGATTGCCACCTAGTTGCGACCTTTGCCCTTCCTCGCAAGCCGGTGCACAAGAGGCCGTGTAACTCGCCCTGATCCTTCAAAGGCACGCGGGCTTGATAGGACGTGCTCATGGGACGCTGGACGCCGGACGGGTCGGTCTTCGTGTTCAGTTCGCCGCCAGCTTGGCTCGACAGACCCGCCGGTGTGACCTGCAACTCGACTTTGGCCACTTCTATGATCTTGCTCGTGAGCGTTTCCCCCGGATAGGCGTCCAACTGCAAGGTGACCTCGGGATGTTTGCCGTCGCGCATCGCCTCGTCTACCAGTTCGATGTCCGCTTGGTCGACGACCAGAAGCGCTTCCAGGTCATTCGGATCTCCGATACGGCAGATCAGATCGCTTTCGGCGAACGTCGCCCCTATATTTTTCTTGGCCAGAGGCGACCCGGACCACATCGGCAACCGGTCCTCCTCCGGGCGTGACGGCCGCGGCGGCGCCGGAATGATCGTACCGGCCACGGGCGACACGATTCTAAGGCGGGCCAATTCTTCTTCCTTTTCCTCCAACTGTTTTTCGATAGTGTCCAGGATCTTGCGCACCTGCCCGACCTGCAAACTAGCCCGCTCATCACGCAAGGATTCTCGCATCAGCCCGTGGAGTCGCGCCTTTGTCTGCTCCTGCTGTCCACGCAGTTTGACCACGGACAGTTCCAAGTCCGGATTGCTCAGAATCGCCACGAGTTCGTCCGCGACGACTCGCTGGCCCTCTTTCGCTTCTATCTTGTCCAGGCGGCCGGTCACGTCGACGTACACCGCCGCGGCATCCCGCGGCCCGACCTCGAACGTACACGTCACGGAGTGCGGAAGCGGCACGAATACGACGGCCGCAACGACCGCGACCACCACCGCCAACGTTGCGATAACGCGATGTCGCTTCACTTTGTGCATCCTCCCGGGCATATAGAAAAACTTGCCCAACTTCCAGAGCGGCTGAACGACCAAGCCAAAGAAACCTGCTGCGGCCAGGAGCCGGCCGATGACCTTCAACCCGTACGGCTCCAGCACTTTGTTCAGGAACATGCAAATGGAAAGAACGATCAACCATCGGTAGCAGACCGCTGCGATGGTATAGCAGCCGAAGAAGAACCGATTCTTCTGGGGCAGGAACGGGTTATCGGGCTGTTCCAAACCCAGGCACAGGCCAACCATGAACCGCTTCAGAATCTCGGTGGCTTTCTGACGCAGATTGGGGATCTCTGCGATGTCCATCATGATGTAGTAACCATCGAACCGCAGAAGCGGATTGCCGTTGAAGATCAACGTGCTGACCGAACAGATGAACATCACACTCAAGCAGAGTTGGTTCAGCAGTCCCGGTTCGCTGAACCACCACAAGAACGTGGCGATTGAGGCCAATGTGAGTTCTATGTACATGCCGGCGGCGCCGATGATCACCCGATGCCACTTATTGGGAAGCATCCACGAGTCGGATACGTTGCAGTACAGGCATGGCGTGAACACCAAGAACATCAGGCCGATTTCATGGCACTCGCCGCGGAAGTGCTTGCACGACAGGCCGTGGCCGAATTCGTGCAGCACTTTGACCACTCCCATCGTCACGCCCAGAAAGATCCAGTTGTGCGGCCCGAAGAACTGATGGAACGTCGGCAGACGCGAGCGGAATACGTCGAACTGGACCAGTATCAGAAGTCCCGCGGCAAGGATCACAGCAAGACTAAGAAACACCAAGGCCGGGTGAAACAGCCAGAACGTGTACCGGTACAGGAAATTCAGGACCCGCTCCGGATCGACGCCACGAAAACGGATGGCGAAGATGTTGGTGAACTTGCCCAGCAACTGCTTCTTCTTCTTTTCGTCGCGACGCTTCTTCAGTTGCCGTCCTTGGCCCGCGGCTTCGGAAATCACCAAGCCGCTACGGTGCAGCATGCCGACAAACTGCTGCAAGTCCTGATAGGTGATTTTCTGAGGCGTGAATTCCGCCTCGAATCGGTCCTTGATCTCCTCCAGGCTTGTCTCGCCGTCCAGCATCTGCAGGATCGCGAACTCCTCCTCGTGGAAACGGAAGTAGTTCAACCCGACAGGTTCCTTCACAACCCAGTACACTTCGCCGTGATAGCGCTGCTGGCGCGCGGATAGATCCGGTCGAACTCGAAGTCGCAGCCGCCGTGACGTGCTGCTGACCAGACTATCCGCAAGTGTTGCCATCTAACCTGTACTTCCAAGCGTGGGGCACGTTTCCAACGTGCCTACCACGGGAAAGGCACGTTGGAAACGTGCCCCACACGCCCAAAACCCCGGTTCCCAAGCGGGAGCTTGGGAACCAAGTGTGTAAACAGCCTCGGCGGATACCCACCGCCGGTAAGCCGTCGACTATCGCCAGCAGACCGTAATCTACCGCCGTTCAACGAGTTGCGCCAATGCGGGGAGTCGCAACAGCCAATCCGGCGTTTTGGCGATTCCCAAGCGGAGGCCGGGGGATCCGTGACCTCGGCGGG
>CAZURK010000105.1:0-45052 GCA_964623055.1 uncultured Pirellulaceae bacterium | reverse complement strand
TATCCCGACGACTTCCGCATGCATCTTTCCGAGCTTCAGCGACTCGTACTGGATGGCAAGATCGACCAGGCTCGCAAGCTCGGACTGGAGCGCCTGACCAAGTCGCCCACTTCTTTCCGATCCTACGAACCTCTGGCCGATCTGTGGATCGAGGTCCCCGATGCGGGTCCCGTCACCGACTACCGGCGGGACCTGAATCTTGCCACGGGCGTTGCCACGGTGACCTATGCGTGCAAAGGCGTTCGTTTCACACGCGAGGTCTTCATCTCGGCGGTCGACGATGTGCTGGTCGTGCGGCTGACTGCGGACAAACCGGGGGCGGTAGCGACAAAACTCCGTCTGTCTCGCAAAAAGGACATGACCGTGACGGCCGATGGCAATGATCGTCTGAGGATGGACGGACAGATCATCGACATCAAAGCCCCGGACGCCTATGACGACAACCCCGGTGGTTCGGGCCCCGGCGGCGAGCATATGAAGTTCGCCGGCCGGCTCCTCGTGCGCGCTCGCGACGGGAATGTCGCGGCCGACGGCGATTCGCTCGTGGTGGATGGGGCCGACGAAGTGTTGGTGGTTTTCACAGCCAAGACCGACTACAACGTGGCGCTACTGAATTTCGATCGGTCGATCAATCCGGGCACGGAGGCGGACGCCATTCTGGCCAAGGCCGCGGTGAAGTCGTGGCAACAACTGCTGAAGGATCACATCGCAGAGCACCACTCGATGTTCGATCGAGTGGCGTTGGATTTGGGCGGGGGCGACGCGGCCAAAGTACCGACAGACGAACGGCTGGCCGCGGTGAAGAAGGGCGGAGACGATCCGGCACTGTTGGCACTCTATTTTCAGTTCGGCCGCTACCTGCTCATGTCCAGTTCGCGTCGTCCGGCTCAACTGCCGGCCAATCTACAAGGGATCTGGAACGATCGAATGTGGGCGCCGTGGGAGGCCGACTATCATCTGAACATCAACCTGCAGATGAACTACTGGCCCGCCGACTTGTGCAATCTTTCAGAGACGATGGATCCGTTGGTCGATTGGTTCGTGCCCACGACCGAGAAGGGGCGCGTGTCGGCCAAGCGGCTTTACGACGCCCGGGGTTGGGTGGCGTTCACCACCTCGAACCCTTTCGGCCGCACTACCCCTGGTGGCTCGAACAAGGGCTCACAATTCCAGAACGGCGTTCTTGACCCCTTGGCCGGCGCTTGGATGGCGATGACGCTCTGGCGTCACTACCAGTTCACGGGCGACCGGCGATTCTTGAGCGAGAAGGCCTACCCCGTGCTCAAAGGGGCCGCTGAGTTCTTGCTTGACTACGTGATCGAGGGTCCTGACGGCCGGCTTCTTATCGTTCCGTCGACTTCGCCGGAGAATTCCTACATTCATCCCGATACCGGCAAGCCTGTCCGCATCACGCGTGGATCGACCTATTCCACGGCGATCGTTCGAGCGGTGTTCGAATCAGTGATCGCCGGGTCCGAGTTACTCGACGTGGACGCAGCGTTTCGCGAGCAACTCGCAACGGCCTTCACGAAGCTCCCTGCCGTGAAGATCGGCGCCGACGGGACAATCCAAGAGTGGATCGAAGACTATCGCGAGCAACATCCGGGACACCGGCATATTTCGCACTTGATCGGTGTCCATCCATTTGCGTTGATCACGCAAAGCGCCCCGGCGCTGTTCGATGCGGCCAGAAAGACGATCGAGCGACGATTGAAGCACGGTGGCGGCCACACAGGCTGGAGTCGTGCGTGGGTCATTAACTTCTATGCGCGACTGCTCGACGGCGATGCGGCGCACGATCACGCAATGCTCCTGCTGCGAAAGAGCACGCTGCCGAACTTGTTCGACACTCATCCGCCGTTTCAGATCGACGGCAATTTTGGCGGCACGGCCGGCATTGCCGAAATGCTGCTACAGAGCCACGACGGCGCAGTCCACTTGCTGCCAGCCCTACCGACCGCCTGGCCCGACGGCTCCGTGCGTGGCCTGCGAGCCCGAGGTGGATGGGTCGTCGACATCACATGGAAGGCGGGCAAGGTGTCCTCCTACTCGATTCGAGCCACCCGCGACGGCGTGCTGCGCCTACGCATAGATGGAAAAACGATCGAACAACCGATGAAGAATGGCGAGACCCATACCGGCCGCGACGTTTGACCCGAAGCCGTGCGACGGCGGGCGGCAGGATGGGCTGTACCCAGGAAGCGCTGGCCATCGCCGATGAGACGCAACATAGACCGTCTAGGGAGCGAGACAATGAAGAACGATTCTGACAGCCCCGAGAGAGGCTGCTTTGACTCGAATAATGCGATCGTTGCTTGCACGCTATTGACCGTTTGCCTCTTAACCATGGCAACTTCTGGTGGTCAAACCGCTGCTGAGAGTGCGCCTCTAACAGTACAGCGTCTCAAAACGATGCGCAGGCAGGCGGCGCATCGCAAACGTCGGATTATCCAGAACTTCGATGGCAACGATGCGACATTCTCGCCCAAGAGAAAGCCCTTCGAACAAGGATTATTGAATGTCTACATGAGCGGACTGGAACACTCGCAGGTCGACTCGATTTTCTACTGTACTCACTGGTGTTTCGGCACTGTGATCCACCGCAGTAGGATCGCCACCACGCTCACTTCGAAGGACGCCCATCCGTCACTTAAGAACAATTGCGTTCAGGATCTCATCGACATGGGGACGGATCCGCTGGAAGTTGTCGGAGGCTTCTGCCGTCGCCACGACATCGAGTTCTTCTGTTCCTTTCGCATGAACGACATTCATGACGGAGCTACAGACGGGAACGGAAACTTGATTTACCCTCATCTCCTTTCGGAATTCAAACGCAAACATACCGAGTATCTGCTGGGCGAAGTCGGAGAACGATTGCCAGGCCGTCCCTATGGCTCGCGAGCAGCTTGCGCGGTTGACTACGGCGTCGCTGAAGTCCGCGATTACATGTTCCGGATGATCGAGGAGGTTTGTCAGAACTACGATGTTGACGGTATCGAGTTGGATTTCTTTCGCCACGCGATTTTCTTCAAGAGACATGCCCGAGAGGGTAAGGTCGGACAGGAAGAACGCGACCAGATGACTAGCCTGATTCTTCGCATTCGAGAAATGATGGATCGAGAAGGTCTCAAACGCGGCAAGCCGTTTCTGCTTTCTGTGCGGGTGCCGGATTCGGTTGGCTTTTGTCGTGATATTGGTTTGGATATCGAACGATGGCTGCGGGAAGACTTGGTTGATTTACTGATGACCTCCGGCTATTTTCGCTTGGCACCCTGGTCCGGCAGCGTGACTTTGGGGCACAAGTACAATGTGCCGGTTTATGCCAATTTGTCAGAAGCACGGGAGATGGAAAAGGGATACAAGAGAAACTGGAAACGGTATACGGCCGAGGCATTTAGGGCTAGGGCATTGCGGGCCTGGAGCAGTGGCGCTGACGGGATCTACACTTACAACATCTTCTACTTCTTCAGACCCACTCATCCGATTTGGAGTGAGATGGGCGACCCAGCAACCCTGGCCAAGAAGGACAAATTGTATGTTGCCAACACGCTTCGAACAGACATGATCGACGGTTTCCTGCCCGAAGCGGAAAAGAGATATCGCAAGCTGCCAATCTTGCACCACCGTCGACCGCTGAAGCTCTCGGCCGGCGAGACAAAGAGTATCTCGCTGGTTGTAGACGACGATGTCATGTGGGGCACAGATCGGGAAATCTCCCCGGAGATCAAGCTTCATCTGATGTTGGACGATTCTGTGGGGACGACCATGCAGGATTTGGGAGCGAGCCTTTCTGTGACCTTGAATGGGCAACCACTAACTGAATGGCAGGCCAAAGAAGAAGTCAAGTATTCAGCAGCAAACAAAGAAGAACCATTTACTGAAGAATTCATCGAGTACACGGTTCCTCCCTCATTGGTCAAGAAGGGAGAAAACCGATTTGAGTTCATGGCCGATGCGTCAGCCAAAGCAGAACAGAGAGTTCGTGATCTGCAATTGTGGATATTCTACAGACAGAATTGACACGCTCTGGTGACTTGCGCGGCGTTTGCGCAAGCGTTAACCTTCATCGTCAGACCGGTGGCCGGCGTCTAATCCGCCTTTGCCCTTTTATGGAGCATCTACTGAGAAGGAGCACCAGAAGTGCGAGCAACAGCGGTAACAATCTCCATCGCAGCATGGTGGCTCGTGGTTTCTAACGGGCGCTGTCAGACGGAACAGGCACCGACGGAGTCAAGCGGCATTACGCTTGAAAACAAGCACGTCAGGTACGAAATCTCCTCGGACGGCAAGAACGTTGGCTTCGTCTGTCGCCGAACGGGCAAGCAGTACTGTGCTCGACCGGGAAAGCAGCCTTTCCTCACTCTCAAGAAAGTCGGTGTGCTTCATGAGCCGGCGTCGTGCGACTACGTCGATGGCAAGATCTCCGTCCAGTTTGCAGAGGCCGGCGTCACGGCGGTCGTCAAAGTTGTGCCGAAGGATCACTATTTCGTTTTCGAGGTTGAATCCGTTAGTGATCCACAGGTGGAGGAACTATGGCTCGCGAACCTGGAGGTCACGCCGTCGAAGTACGTCAGTGTTATGTCCGGCGTGGCCACCGATGGCGAGTTCGCGGCTTGCCTGCGTGCGTTGAATTTGCAGGTCCGCGGTCAGATCAACGAGCGACCGGCAGTACTCGCAGGGACGTGCTATCGGGAGTACGGCCTCGTTGGGGCCAAGATCGCACTGGTGGGGTGTCCACATGCCGAGTTGCGCGATGTGCTGAAGGAAGTCGTCCGCAATGAAGGGTTGCCCTATTCTCCGTTGGGCGGCCCATGGGCCTTGGATGCCGAGGAAAACCGCGGCTCGTACCTGTTCGCCTACGTGACCGAGAAGAACGTCGACGAGTGGATCCGGCTGGCCAAGCTGGGCGGAATGACTCACATCCACCTCAACGGTTGGTTCCAGTCGCTGGGGCACTACCGGCCTCGCAAGAGCGCCTTCCCTCACGGACTCGACGGGCTGAAAGCCACGATCGACAAAATCCACGCCGCCGGCCTGAAGGCGGGCATGCACACGCTGACCGGCTGCATCCACGCGCACGATCCCTGGATCACGCCGGTGCCTGACAAGCGTCTGGCCACCGACGCAATCTTCACCCTGGCCGCCCCGCTCGACAAAACGGCCACCACCGTCGTCACCGAAGAACGGCCCGGTGACCTCGATACGGTTTGGGGTTACGGCTCGCGCGGGAACGTTGTTCGGGTTGGTGACGAGTTAATCCAGTACAGCGGTCTTTCACGCAATCCGCCTTACGGATTCACCGGCTGCAAGCGCGGGGCGTTGGGTACGCGCGCCGGCGTTCACACGAAAGGTGCTTCCGTCGGGCACCTTTTCGTCCGCTGGAGCTACTTCCACCCTGACGAGAAGACGACGCTGGTCAACGACATCGCCGACGCAATCGCCCACGTCTACGACACCTGCGGCTTCGACATGATCTACATGGACGGCATCACGGAAGACGTTCATGGCGGTTGGCACGGGGCACCGAAGATTCGCAGGGCCATCTTCCAGAAGATCAAGCGCCGCGTGCTGGTCGAGGCGAGTTGCTGGGACTATCACTCCTGGCCGTTTCATTCCCGGCTCGGTGCATGGGGCCATCCCAAGCACGGCCTGAAGCGGTTTATCGACCTTCACTGCCGGCTGGACGAGCCCGACATCGACGGACGCGTTACGCAGCGGTACATCGAGAGCACGCTGCTACCCACGCAGTTGGGTTGGTGGGTCATCTTCGGCCCCACGCGCGACCATCGCGGCGAACTACCCGACGAGTTCGAGTACCTCTGCGCGAAAGCCCTGGGCCACGATTCGCCCGTCTCGTTCCAGGGGATCCGGGCCGGCGCAGCGCCCGGCAACGCCCGGCGAGACGAGTACCTGGCCATGGCGGGCCGGTATGAGCGACTGCGGCTGGCCAACTACTTCTCCGAGCCGGTCAAGAGGCGGCTGAGGGAGGAAGGCGACGAGTTCCGGCTGATTGAGTCTTCCGATGGCGTTTGGCAGTTCCTTCCGACAGATTACCACGTCCACAAAGTGACCGGAATGGACGACGGTAGCCGGACCTGGACGGTCAGAAATCGGTTTGGCCCTCAGCCGGTCAAGCTGCGCATCGAAGCCCTCTATTCAGTCGAGTCCTACGACAGCGAAGACGCTGTCGTTTTGGCCGACTTCAGCAGCAAGGACGAGTTTCCGAACCGAACTACGGCCTTTGGAATCACGCATACGCTGATGCCCTCCGACGAACAGGTCAAGATCGGGAAGCAAAGCGGACGCTACTCGGCCAAGAGTACGGCAGATTCACGACGCGGCGCATGGGCCAAGGCCGGCAAGACGTTCGCATCCGAAGCCGACATCGAGCACTGCGACGCCTTTGGCGTATGGATCCACGGCGACGGGAAAGGCGAACTGCTCAATCTGCAATTGACCAACGTCCGACAACGCAGCACTGTCTACGACGAGCACTACGTGACGGTTGATTTCAACGGCTGGCGGTACTGCGAATTCCTGTTGCGCGAACGCGACGCTCACAGACACAGCAAGCATGTCTGGCCCTACGGCGGTCACTCGACCATTTACCGCCGCGGTCTGCAGCGGAAGTACATCGAACAGTTGAATTTGTATTTCAACAACCTGCCACCTCGAGAGAGCGTGACGTGTTACCTGAGCCCGATCAAGGCCCTGCGGACCAAGAAGGTAACGCTCCTCAACCCAACCGTCGAAATCGGCGGGCGGCGTATCGTCTTTCCAACGGCCTTGGAGAGCGGCTCCTATCTGGAATTCGAATCCGAGTCGGATTGCCGACTGTGCGACGAACGAGGCAAACTGATCGGCCAGATCCAACCGCAATGCAAGAGTCCGCTCTTTGCCGCCGGCGAAAACCGGGTGACGTGGACATGCCAAAACCCGCTGGGCTACCACGGCCGAGCCAACGTAACCATCATCAGTCATGGAGAATTGTTCAACGAATGACGAGATGCGTCGCAAAGAACAGGATTGCGGGATGCCGACGGAACGGCGGTGTGATAATCCTATCAGTCCAACGGTGATTTGAGAGGCGGATTATGGAGTTATTGGCATTGTTCGTTGCTTTGGCCGCGACACCCACGTTTACCTACGATGCGGAGGTGTTGCCTAATCAGGCCAGGCCACCTTGGTCGTTTCGCGAGACCAAGAACTGTTCGGCTGCGGTCGAGGACGGCGTGCTGCACGTGCGGGACGACGGCACCGCGCGTGGCGAACTGCAGTTCATCAGTTACTCGTGGGCCGCGATCGCTGATCGGCCTCACAGTGTCGAGGCACGGGTCAAAGTGGCAAGTTGCTCCGGTTCGTCCGGAGTGATCATTCTGGCCGCGGATGGCGTGCGTGAGGTTGGACTAACACTGTTCCCCGATCGCATCGAAAGTCACCGGCTCGAAGCCCGCGCCGAAGTCGATCTGGCCGACGACTTCCACATAGTACGGCTCGAGATGGTTGGCGATGACGCTGTCGTGAAAGTGGACGGTCACGTCGTACTTGACCTGACCGGCAAGTCGACGTGGGAGGCGCATGCGGGACGGAACGTCGTCGGCTTCGGCAGCCTGAGTTCCGCGGCGACGGGCGAGGCTTGGTGGGATTACGTGACTTGGTCCGCAGAACAACCAGAAGTCGAGGTTTATTCGCGAGCCGAGCATCATATCGTCTACAAGCGCGAGGATGTCTACGCCTGTTTCCCGAGCTTGCACCAGTACGAAGATGGCACGCTTGTCAGTGGTTTTGGCACGCGAGTGCGGCGAAGCCATATCGACAACACCGGCGGGGCAGCACGGATGGTCAGTCGTGACGGAGGCGTGACGTGGGAGAAAGCCGATGGTACGGCACCCCGTTACAATCCGAATGCAGTTCGCGCCGACGGTCATTTGGCCATCGCTAACGCGATCGGTTGGCGTTACGTGGACGAAGTCGAAATGGAGCGATTGAAAGCCGAAGGCCGGACCGTGCGCGCTGTACGACCGGGTACGGTGGCCTACCTGAGCGGCGCCCGTTTTACGGTTCGTAGTATGACTGGCGAGATAATTCGTCCCTGGGCGGAAATCGAGGTGCCGACTGGAGGCGGCATGATGAATTTTCACCAGGCGGCTTACCTGAATCTAGGCAACGGCATGCGGCTGGTTGGCATTTACGATACGGGGCCAGACGGCCACCGCAGCGCCCACGTGCTACGCACGGAGGATGATGGCGACAGTTGGACCTGTCTGCCAATGGCGATGGGCGACGAGCAGATGAGTTTCAACGAGACGGCACTGGGAGCCAATGCCGAGGGGCACGTGATCGCGCTGATGCGGACCGCTGAATCGACGAACAAGAAGCAGGCCGGTTTTCTTTATCAGGTGACGTCAACGGATCGCGGCAAGACTTGGTCCGAGCCGGTCGAAACTGGAATCTGGGGCTATCCGGCGCACTTGCAGATGCTGCCCGATGGCCGGATCGTGGCGACCTATGGCTATCGCCGAGCGCCCATGGGAATTCGAGCTTGCCTTAGCCACGACGGTGGTCGGAGTTGGGAGATCGAAAACGAAATCATCCTGCGTGCCGATGGTTTCGGCAGTGGTAGCGATCTTGGCTACCCGATTACGCAACGGCTGAGCGATGGAACCTTGGCAACGATCTATTACTTCAATGGGATCGACAACATCAGCCACATTTGCCTGACGCGTTGGACACCGCCGCTCGAGTAGAGAAGTGAGGTGCTCAAGCAGACAAGACTCGGTGAGAAACCTGACCCAAGCACGAGTATCCAATGAACAAAACAACGATTCGTTATCTTGCCGCGGCTAGTCTGCTGATTGGAGCTGGCCGTGCCGACGAGCCCGTGATAGCCGAGAAACCAAACGCACCGAAACTGGTCGGTCTTCTGCACAACGAGGACTGTACGGATATCTTCTACCACGGGGATATTCCCGCCGGTAAGGCCGGTGATGTGGTTGACCGCTACGTCGATGTGATTGCTGGCGCTGGGGTGACGGTGCTGATGTGCAATACGAACGCTCGACGGACAAACTACCGCAGCGATGTTTGGGAAGCGTTCTGGGATGGATACGATCCCAACGGGCCGGACGAGCAACTCTTCCTGGCCGCTGTTGCCCCAGACCGGCGCAAGGCGTACCGCAAGCTTGTCGGAAACATGCTCGAAGTTCATCGGCAGGGAGTGGATTACCCGGCGCGAGTCATCCAACGCTGTCGCCACCACGGCATTTCGCCGTGGATTTCGCTGCGCATGAACGATGTCCACGAAAACGACAATCTGCAGCATCCGTTTCACGGCGAACTCTGGCGGAAACCGGAACTCTTCCGGAAAGGGCACCCAGGGTACTACGCCCGCGCGTTGGATTACGCTCATGCCGAAGTCCGCAACCACTACCGAGCGTTGATCGTCGAGACACTCGAACGATACGACGTCGACGGCCTGGAATTGGACTTCATGCGCGAGCCGTATCTCTTCAGCAAAGATGAAGAGAAAGCGGGAGGCAAGAGACTGACGCTGTGGCTCAAGGAGATTCGGCAATTGGTGGACGAGGCTGCGGTGCGGCGCAAGCACTCCGTCAAGCTCGGCGTGCGGGTTCCGTCTCAACCAGAGACGGCGCTTGGTCTGGGATTGGACGCACCGACTTGGGCGAAAGACGGCTTGGTGGATCTGGTGGTTGCCACACCACGGTGGGCGACGATGCATTTCGACATACCACTCGTCGCGTGGCGTCAGTTGCTGGGCGACCGAGTGACGCTTGCCGGCGGACTCGAAGTGCTCTGTCGGCCGTACCCCGGCGGCCCGATCCGGTCCAGGGACCCTGAATATGCCGCCGGCGCAGCGGTCTCGGTTCTCTCAGGCGGTGGTGATGTTGTCTACCTGTTCAACCACTTCCAGAGTGGCCGTTGGTCTGATCCCGGATACCAACCATTGCTGAACGCGTTCTCGTCGTTGGAGGAACTCCGGAAGCTGCCGCGTCGTCATGGCGTGACCTATCGCGAAGTCGTGGTTCCTGGCGAAGGATACCGTCCCCCATTGCCGGCCAAAGGTACGGCGTTGTCGTTCAATCTGCCGCTGGGCCCAACGCCGCTGGCCGGATCACAGGCCGAAGCGATCATCGAAGTGGCGGCCCAGGATGTGAATGGTGACGCCCCGGCCGTTTCTGTAAACGGCGTCGCGGGCAAGATGCAGAGCAACGAGGCCATGCCGAATGGGAACCGGCTGTTGACTTACGCGGTTCCACCTAGCGCCTTGCCTGGCCAGAACAAGGATACGATTGTAATCACGGCTGCTGAACAGCGTTCGATCAGAGTGTTCCGGGTGGAGGTGCGGCTGCATCCTGCTGGATGACGCCCTTGCCTTTTCGGGCCAGCTCCGAAAGGTTCAACGTTCACAACACAGGGATCGCTCGGCGGGCTGCCCAGGGGCGATCGGCGACGAGTGGCTGATTTCTCTATTTGACGGAAGTGCTCTTCGTGACCGAGTTCAGGTCCACGCCGGAAACAGTAACGAACAGGTCTCCCGCCGAGGCGGGTTCAATCTGAAACTGGGTCTTGCCATCAGCGTCCGAGGTGGCGACACAGTACACCTCCAGGCCTTTCCACAGACAGACCGTGCTTCCAGGAGCATCGGTGATGATTTCGAACGACTGCTTGCCCGTGGCAATTCCGTCCGGAGATTCAAGCTTCGGCGTGCGAGGGACATTCGCTCGCATATCGAGCGTAGGATCTCCGAGGAGGTTCAACTCGCAGATACACAGGTGGTAGCCTGCCGTCTTGCGAGCATCCGAGGCCATTGCGGCTTTGGCCTTCATCAACGACTCGCCAGTCGTGAGATTGCTTCCCAGACCGTTGGACCAGTAGCGAGTCATCGTCTGCGTCGTACCGTCGAGCTTGCCCTCGGTGACCATCAGACGGAAGTCCGAACGCTGGTGGAAGTGCGGTTTTCCCGTGCGGATCGGGGCGACGATGGCGACCGATCCGCCCTTCGGCTGGCGGATCATCGACTCGACGATGGGAGGATCTTGCTTGCCGTCGTACTGGCCTGTGAAACAGGAGACCGTGGTGATCAGCGGGTAGGCTGCCTCGTTGGTTAGTTGGCCGACGTGCTCGGCAGAAAACCGGGAACGTTCGAGGATCCAACATGGGAGAAAACCGTGGCCGTGAATGTGTAACTTTCCGACCGTCTTGCCGTTGATCAAAGCGACGAGGTTTTCGGCGCTGAGTTGATGGCTCCCCGGACTCCCGTCCTTGTCCCATGGTGTCTCGGCAGAGAAGAAGCGTCCCACCTGGCCGCCGTCCCAGACCTTCGACACATACCCGTCCCAGCTTTTGCGAACTTTCGGATAAGCCGGGCTGTCGGTGCACGTGTAGATCATCTGCTTGGCGAAGTCCGAGCTGGGATACTCCGACTCGTAGGCAATCACCTTGTCTGTGAATGCCACCACGTCGGCGGCCAAACGCACTGGCACGCGGCCAAGTCCTACGCTTCCATCGGGGTAGGACACCGCTTCCCGGTCCTCTTCCCACTCGCCATAGATTCCGTCGCCGTCGGCATCCCAATTCGTCTTGCTCAGGTAAACAACGTCGGTGGGGATACCGGCCTTTTCCTGAGCATGGACCGTCGTATGACCGCCCGGAACCAAGCCCTTACCGCCGGGCAGGCTGTCGCCACCGAGAATGACCCAGCGTGTGCCGTGGTTGTCAATGTGATCGCGCACGCACAGCCGAATCTTCTCCTGGACACAGTCGGCCTTGTATTCCTGCTCGATCTGGCGGACGGTGACGATTTTTGTCGCTTTGCCGTTACGCGTCTTCCAGACAGCAAAGGGCTTCCATGCAACCGCGATCTCCTCGCACGTAACCAACAGAACGGTTGCCTTCCCAGTTGCTGTGAATTCAGGGATAACGAACGAATTCCCCGCTCCGACCGAGCCAGTTAGAAGCACAATCAGACCGGCCACGGTTGCCGGCTTCGCCAATCTTGCAGGCCAGATCATCATGTTGCATAGCCCCATCGGAAACAGAGTGAGTCGATCTAGTCGTGCGTTGAACTCTCGTGAAAGATGGTCCACGACCGTTCTCGGTGTGCCTCAAGAACCCGCGAGCCGCGCTACGGGGTCTCCTTTGCTTCGCGCAGAAAATCTTCTTCGTTCAGCTTCAACCTAAGTGGCACAGGCTCCTTCCAGCCCTTCTTGTACGCGAACCCGGCAATGGCCCATATTTCGCCGGCGCGACGTTCGAAAACGAGCGGGTAGCTCAACTGGCCGCCCTTCTGTCGCGCAATGACAACTTGACGCGTCCAAGTCTTGCCATCGTCTTCGGAGAAAGTGATGAGCAGTTCCTGACGCCCTACCTTGCCATTCGAGACAAGAGCGAGCCGTCCGCTTCGCAGCCGAAGCAGGTATCCTGGCGAACTGCTCGACTCGATCTGACTCGGCCGGATGGTGCGCCAAGAAAGGCCGCCGTCATCAGAAAGAGCTTCCCAGAAACGGCCCCAGTGGGTGCGGATCACCATCAGCAGCCGGCCATCGTTCAGCTCCGCTACTGAGGGCTCCATCGCTCCCGAGTGGTGTCCGTGCCCGCCCAGGTCAATCAAGTTGCTGCGCTTCCATGTCTTTCCGTCGTCCTCGGAAGCGAGAGAACACGCTGCATAGCGGCCCGGGTCGAGAACGATGTGCGGCACTGTGGCAACCAGCCTGCCGCTGCTGTGCTGGATGAAGCCGAAGAAGTTGGGATTATAACCTTCCAACAGTCGCTGCCGGTCAGTCCAGGTCTTCCCATCGTCGAGGCTGCGCACCGCCCACACCTCCAGCCGGCAGTCGTCCTTCGGCTGATTTATGCTGTCATCCCAACTGAAGTTGTAGGTCGTGGAATCGAGATAGACCGCGACCAGCACGCCGCTTGTCGTCCGCACAAGATAGACCGTAGCAGGCTCGCGACCGCCTCGCAGACCAGCCACACCTTCGCAAATGGGGCGTGCCTCGGACCATGTCTTGCCATCATCTTTGCTTACGCGCGTTCCCTGGCTGTCCACGGTCATCAGACTGCCGTCGGCCAGTTCTAAGAACGGGCCGTTGCGGTCAATCGGCAGCGGCTGACAAAGCGGATGGACCCACCGCGAGTCATCGTCCGACGCACTGCAAAGCACTGAGCAGCCAAAACAGATGGTCGTCAAGATCGTCAGTAAGGCCTGCACTGCCACGGTGTTCGTAAGGCTGCATTCCTCTGCGCCAACACGGTTGCCTGTCACGATACGGTCCTCCGGTTTTCGGGGTGTTGTTTTCGGTCTTCCGCGTCTCCATGATAACAAGGTTGCATCTGAAGCAGGAGATGCTTGGCGCGATCTACGGCCGCAGCCGAAACATCAGGATCTTGAACAGGAGGGAACAGAGTCAACAGAGGCCGCGACTCTTCTCCGTTTTCTCCGTTAGCTCCGGTTCGAGAAGAATCTCAGCGTGAACGATCTGCCGTAAGTGTGATTACCCGATCGCCCCGCAGGACCTGCAGCTTGCCGCCGTAGCGGGCCTTGTTCGCGAGTTGCTTGGCAGGGCTGAAGTGCGCGAAACGGCCCATGACCAAATCGTAGACCCGCTCGTAGTCAACAATGACGTCTCCCTTGAGTAAACCGACCTTGTTACCGTCATCGGATGTTTCCGATACGATTGTGCCGCGCAACAGTCCTTTCTCAGCGAGCAGTTCAGGATCGGCAGGGCGCAGCGTGACGTTCCATTCGGGCACGACGACCCCGTCGCCGTCGGAAGACGCGGAAGCGTCGTGTGCGGTCTGCTGTGTCTCGCGGATCGCGAGTTCCTCTTGCGCTTGTTCGCGGAGACTGTCGAACTGGGCGGCAGTGAGGTCCTCAACTTGCCAGACGCGGACAATGCGCCCCAGCTCCTTACTGTAGATCAGGCTCTCGTCGAGGACCGCTTCCGGCCACGAGCCCCGAATCGTTTTGAGCAACTCCTTCGCGGACGCGCTTTTCGCGAGCAGTTCGATCTTCGGGCACGGCGGCGTCTGGGCTGGCAGCGGAGTTCGCGGCTGTATCTTCAGAGTGACAACGTAGTCTCTCAATTGCCCGCCCCATTCTCCGATCCCGGAACCTTCGACTCGTCGCTGAAACAACCGCACGACTCGGGCGCCGGGGTCAATCTGTCGAACGTCTTTGCGCCACGAGTCGCACACATCCTGCTCGATCATCGTACCGAGCGTTTGGCTGGCCAACTCGATCGCATCCGCAAGGCGTTTCGTCTTGTTTTCTCCGGGAGCCGTACGGGAAACATCTACGATCCTCGTGAGACTTGCGTTGAGCGAATCCCATGCGGTGCGCCACTCGGGCGAGATGAACTCGGCGTAGATCAACTTCGCCGAGGTGATCTCGTGCACCGCCGCACTCCCGTCTTCCGGGCCACGACTTACTCTCGGTTTCCGCAACTCCGCTTTGACGTCCAGACGAACGAGCACCATCGGTTTGTTTTTGTTCTTCGGCTTCGGCATGCCCCACCACCAGAAGTCCGGTTGGTCTGGAGTCTTCTCCAATTCGTTCACCAGCGGAGCAAATCGCTCGGCCAATGCCGGGCTCAGGTAATACTCAGGCGGGAATGCCATCACTCCGATCATTCCCAGGGAAACAAGTGGCTGGCCGATGTATACGGCGCCATCGTTCAGGCGGTACAAAAAACACTCGCTGAAGGTCCGCTGCGTTACGTTCTCGGCAGCGCGGGCCGCCGAGCCCGGAGTCTCGATGGTGGCGAGTAGCAAAAGGACGACGGGCATTCTGACTACCATGGTGGACTCCTGAGAATTTCGAGGGAATGTCGGCGGTGTTCGGCCGCTAGATCGCGGCACAATTGGTCCAGATTGGTACGGTCGTCGGTCAGTAGCGGCCCGGTCTTTCGATCGGGCGTGAAGAACTCGTCGCCGGTGAAACCGAACGCGTCGAGCTTCAGCCGTTGCCGAGACGTCAGTTCGAGCGGCGACCGAGCGGCCAGGAAATAGATGTGCTGGAGTTCATTGCCCAGGCCGCTCTGCAGGGCAACCATGTGTGGAAAAGCGGCCCTGAGAGTGTGGGCAACAGCGGCCGTGGCGGGATGCCGGGGATGCGAGACAAGGTGGACGGCCAACACTCCGTCGTTCGTCAAGCACTGCCGCATCCGGGCAAACGCCTCTTTGGTGTAGAGTTGCTTCGGGACGGAACCGCCCTGAAACACATCCAAGACAATCGCGTCGAACCGACGATCCGTGCGATCCAGGAACTCCCGGCCGTCCGCAACGGTGGCCTCGCCCGTGAAACCGAAGTACTTCCGAGCCAACGGGATGATGGCCGGTTCGATGTCGACGGCGTGGACCGTGATCCCATGACAGGCAAGCGACCGCGCGTGGAGTCCGCCTCCCAGGCCGATGAGCAAAGCGGTGCGGGCACGAGGCCGGTAGAAGGCTGCCAACTCGACGTAGTCGCGGGCTCGGACGAGCGATCCGGGCAGAAGGTCCGCGCCGGCGGCCGGAGCGGCCGTTTGGATGACTTCGTCGCACGTGAGGATTCTCATTCCCTTCAGCTCCAACACCTCCAAGCGGCCGTACTTTCCCTGCACCGTCTCCACCACGCGCGTGTCCGTGGTTGCTTCGCCCTTGCCCGAGGCGATCGACAGCGCGACGGCGAGTAGTAGCGAGAAACGGAACATACGTTTCATGACGGTCCCCAATTGGCAAGTCGCACACGCGCGGGGCACCGGCTTGGTGATCACCCGGCACGGCAATCGTGTTCGCGTTCGTCCCATTTCTAACATAGAAAGGATGATACCAACGGCAACAAGTTGGTAACAACACGGCCCATGATGCCCAACAGAGCACCGTTGCACTTCTCGACCGCCGTCCACGTTTGGACGCGATAGCTTCGCTTGGTGGCAAAGGCTATCATAACATGCGATGCCGCGGCTGCGTTAAGCGGGCCGACCGGCGTTCTGTCGTGGCGGACGGAGAAAGCGAAGATGTCATTGACACAGTTCTGGGTGGTGCGCTGCTCTGCCATGGCGGCTTGGCTTCTGACGGTCGCGGCTGCCGGCGCTTTCGAGATTAAAGACTTGCCCCGCATGCAGGACCGGCTTACCTTCTTCCGCCGGGGTGCGTATGCCGTGGGTACGTCCAAGGCGATCAGCGTCGGCGCCACGTCGCGCGAGAAGGTACGCAACCTGGAACTCGCGGTTTACTTCGCCAGCGAGAACCAGTACGACCGCTGCTTCGCCGTCCGGTTCGGCCACGACATCACCGTGTCCGATACGCCCGACGCCGTTGTCTTCACAAGCGGCGACCGGAGGTTGACCGTCACACCCAAAGGCGTGGAGTACCTAGTCGACGCGAAGTACCCCGAAGGGAAGCAGGGCGAACGGTTCTGCTGGATCGAGATCGACCGGATCCGCTTTGACGATGCGCGCGCTTACCGTGACCGAGGCAACGGAGTGGAAACGTACTCGGTAAGGCCGTACCAGGTGTCCGCGGTCAGAGACAAAAAAATACCGGCGCGGGCGGAGAAGCACTTGGCCGAGAGCGCCGACTTCAAGCCCGATTACGCCGTCCGGGCCGAGGAAGGCCTGTGGAGCCTCTGGGCGTTCGACCTGGAAACCGAAGGCGCGGAAGGGTTCTACGACAACCACGATGCCCGGCTCATGATCGCGGGCGGAGGCGGAACGCCGGTGTTCTACAACGTCGCCCGGACGATTGCGCCGGGCGGCACCGTGCACATGCGGCTGCGTTTCCGGGCCGAGCCCGAGGAGGGCTACCCGCTGGCGATCCCGCCGGCTCCGCAAACGACCCTGATCGACTCGCACGTACACATAACGGCGATCACCGACTTGAGGGACTCCGTGCTCATGGCGCGCAAGCACGGGTACAAGTTCGTCCTGCTGAGCATCTTGTACAAGGAGGGCGAGTACGGCCGGAATTTCACGGGGAACGCGCACATGTTCGAAGCGATGGCTCGCTATCCGGACGTGTTCATCGGATTCGGTTTTGTGCAGCTCAATGCGAGAGGCTTCCCCGGCTACCCGAGGAAGGGCCCCGACACGCCGGAGCACATCCAGACGCTCCGGGAAAAGGGTTGCAAGGGGTTGAAGACCCTGGTGAAGTGGAGCAAGAACGAGGTCATGGTGGACGACTTGATGTACGATCCGCTGTACGCGAAGGCGGCAGAGTACCGCATGCCGATCGTGTTCCACACCGAAGGCGAGAAGTACGGGTCCTCGCACACGCGGGTAGCGGCCGCGGCGCGCCGGCATCCCGAATGTCCCATGATCCTGGCTCATCTGTCCGGGGACCAGATCGAGGCAATGGTGCGAGAGCTGAAACGCACGCCGAACCTGTACGTCCAGCACATGCACCTGGGGCGTCCCAAAGACGAACGGGAACGCACGGCCCTCGCGCGTCTTGTGGAGGAGGGGCTGGCAGATCGAATCTATGATGAAGACTCGCCTACGCCACGACCTTGAAGGGACGGCGGGTAAGGCGTATGATGACCTGTAGCGTACAGGACGCTGCCCGTCCGCGGAAAGGCCTGAGGCCACCTTCGTTCATCAATCTGTGTCAAACGATCTTCTTTCAGCCTGTCGTGCGGACACCAGGCCACAGTGAAAGGAGTTCGTTATGACCCGCTCTGCACAGTCCCTGCCCAACCCTAGCCTACAACAGCTGCGCAACCAGGCCAAAGACCTGCGCAAGGCGCACAAGGCTGGCGAACCGAGCGCCATTCGCCGAATCGGGGAATCCCATCCGCGATATTCTGGCTTATCTCAGGCCGAAATCGCCGCTGCGGAGATTGCCCTGGCAGACACGCAGTTGGTCATTGCACGAGAGCTGGGCTGGAGCATGTGATGGAGCTGACCGGGCTCCAGACGTTGCGGCTCATACAGTCACAGGTTACAGACAGAGGCCTGGAGTATCTGAAAGGTCTGACCAGCCTCCGAGAAGTGGAGCTCAGGTTCACCCAGGTCACCGATGTCGGGGCCAACGACCTAAAGAAGGCGTTGCCGAACTGCAGGATCCATCATGGAACGTCCGGTGCAGGCCGATAGTGGCTCGCTCCGTCCCCACGAAACTCCGGCTCGACAGCACGTCGCGCGCGGTGTCGTGGCCGACTGTCTGGTACTCTAACAGCTGCGACTTACGTGTGGTCGTTCTCAGTGCAACACATTTCTGAGAAGGAGTCTTCGATGAAGTGTCTGCATCTCTTCTGTATGTTGGTGACGGCGCCGGCGTTGTTGTTGGGCGCTGTGGCCACGGCCGGTGAGCAGACTTGCGTGCCGAAGTGGGACGCGCGTGGTGTGGGTCCGTTGCCGTGGCAGGGGATTGCTTGCTTGGACGCTACCCAGGATGCCGGGTTCGTGGTTGTAGGAACCATTTCTCCACCCGGCGATCCCAATGTTCTTCTGCTGGACTCCAGCGGCAAGCTGATCGGGCAGTATCGGGCCGGGCATCGGTGGATCGGTGCCGTGGCGGTCTCGGACGACGGCCAACGGGTGGCCGCCGTGTGTACGTCGGTTACAGGCCAGGCCGGCGACAAGCCAATGCTATACGTATTCGCGGCCGACCAGCAGGCGCCGCAAACTGCACTTGGAAAGCCCGTGGACTCTCCGGGCGTGCTCTTTCACTACGGCGACCACTCGAACCATCTGGGCATTTTCCTCGATAGCGTAGGCGACCGCTTCGTACTGACCACGCGAGACCAAGTGTCGCTTCTGGATGCCGAGTCCGGCTCGGTCAAGCAGCGCCACGCGCCGAAGGCCGACGGCGGTAAGGGGATCGTCGCGTCCGCTTTGAGCGTTGGCGGCCGGATCGTCGTCGGGGCGGCAGCGGACCCGTCCGGCGCGGAAGTGGTTCCCAGAAACGTGTTCGTGTTCGAGCCGGGGAACCGGAAACCGCTCTGGGAGCGCACACTCAATTCGCAAACCGACGCTATCTCGCCGCCCGAGAAGCCGCTCTACGGTACGCCTTTGCTCGCCGACGGCAGCGCGCCGGAACGCCCACACGAGGACACGCAGCTCTGGGCGGCGCTGTCGGTAGCAATCAGTGTGGCCTCGGAACAGGACGAGTTGGCCCGGCTGATGGAGGACGACCGGCGTCTGGTGGCCGTGGCCGACTACCAGGGCTATGAGCGCTGGGTGATCTCGTCGGCCACGCGGCGGAAGCAGCGCACCGCGGTCCGCTTGGTGCCATCGCGGCCAACGATCACCGTGTACGACGAAGAGGGCCAAGTGGTCCGTCGTTTCGGTGCAGAACAGTTCGACCATCCCCTTTGGTGCGATCTGGCGTTCACGGGCGACGGCGGCAAGCTATTGGCCTACCCGCACAACTGGGCTTGCCGCGGTCTGGCTGGCCAGCCGATTCTGCCCGCGGATGACGAGGCCCGGGACCTGTATGTGCTCGACATTCAGAGCGGCCGCATCCAGAAGATCGAATTCCCAGATGCCATCTCCGACATGGCCGTGAGCCAGGAAGGCACGACGGTCGTGGGCTGTTGGGACGGCCGCGTCTACATCCTTGACGACGAACATCTGTCTCAAGGCACGCTGCCGCCGGGCGTTGAGGTCGGTGGGCCGAGCCTGCTGGAGATCGCCGCTGACGGGTCCCGGATTGTCGTGGCGATGACGGGCGGGGTGGTTTCCATGCTGGACGCCAACGGCCGCCAGCTTTGGCAAAACGATTTGAACACCAACGTCCAGCCCGGCGAGAAGGCGTGGCTCAAAAAGCAGAAGGCCGCCCAGATCGCGCCGGGCGTGTGGCGAGTCGGCGGCGGGCGGACCCACAGCGACATGGGCGGGCAGTTTGTCATCCAGGCACCCGATGGTCTGCTGCTGGTCGATCCCAACGCCGGGCTCTCGTTCGACGCCAACTGGGCCAGCATCAAAGGGGCCGGGCTCGACCCCGAACGGGTCCGCTATGTGCTGATTACCCACGAACATGGCGATCATTCCCCGGGTGCCTACTTGTGGCGCGTCGCCGCGGGCGCGGAAGTCGCTGCAAGTCGGGAGACGGCCTATGTGTTGCGGCACCTGATCCCAGGAGGGACCGGCTACGGGTTTCACCCGCCAAACCCGGCCGATATTCCCGTCAGCGGCGAGGCCGAACTGGAACTTGCCGGCTTGAAGGTTCGCGCCATGCGGCTTTCCGGACATACGTACGGTTCGATGGGTTGGTCGTTCGAGAAGGACGGCCAGACGTACGTGGCCTGGGGCGAGCCGTTGCTCTCGGCCGCGTATGGCGATGTCGACGGCGACGGCCAGCCTGGCGTGGCCGTTCTGACCCAGACGCCGGAAGGTTGCGACGTGAAGATCTACTGCAACCAGGGCGGAAGCTTCGGCGAGCGGCCGGGCTGCCAGGTGAACGTCCCCGAGATAGGCGGCGGCAGGATCCGTCTAGCGCATGTCAATGACGACGGCGTGGCCGACCTGCTGGCGGCTACCGAAGGGGCCGCATCGCTCGTGATCTCGCAAAACGGCCGCTTGGACTATCGCGTGGAGCCTCTGCCGCGGATCACTCGGCCCGTGCAACTGCTGTGCGACGATTTCGACGGCGATGGGCGAAACGACTGCCTGTTCGGCCAGCGTTTCGCGGGCGGCTTCGCCATCGCATCTCAATCTGATGAAGGGAGATTCCTTTCAGCGCGGAACCATCCCGTCAAGGCCGGGTACTTCGATACCCAACTAGCCGATCTTAATGCCGACGGGCAGAAGGACGTCGTTACTTCGGGCGGAGAGGCCTTCCTGCGACAGCCGAACGGGCGCCTACCCGAGTCCCCGCTGGTCCAGCTTACCCGGCCTACGGAAGGATGGACCTTCATGGGCACCGGCGACTTCAACGGCGACCAGCGCATCGACGTGGCCCTGGTTGCCGGCGACGAGAACTCGACCACCATCAGCGCATTCTACAACACAGACGATCCGCGTCAGCCCTTGCGCCCCGATCCGAATACCAGCTTTGACATAACAGCACAACGAGGGCCATTGCGCGACGGTCCCACAGTCGGCGATTACGACGGCGACCGGGTGGCCGACCTTCTGGTGTGCTCGGGCCAGACCATGCAGACAACGGTCCTGCTAGGCAGCCGCGACGGCGGCCTCGATCCGAAGCGCAAGGTGGTCATCCCGCTCGACTACAGCATTCACTTCGACACCAAGCTCGGCCTGGCCGACTTCAACGGCGACGGCAAAGCCGATGTAGCCGGATGGGGCACTTCCGCCGTAAAGGTGCAAGGCGTGTACATCTGGCTGCAATCCGCAGACGGCTCCGTACCACCGCAGCCGTAGGAAACCCGAATCGCAAATGAGCCACGCGTGGTCAGATCAGTGACCGTCTTCCTCCGTTGTCTCCATTTCCTTCTGTGGAATCCGTCGCGGACTACAGACAAAAACATGTCGGGCAGAAGAACCTGGTCGTCCCATCTTTCTGCCCTACATGTTTCTGTCGAGGCTCTTGCGATGCGGCTGCGCCATTCCGCTGATGGCGCCTCCTCGTTTTGAACCTTCATGCTTCGAGTCTTGGGGCTTGTTTCAGATTTCGTGCTTCGGATTTGTGGTCTTGGAGGACGCGCGCATCGTGACCACTACTGCCCTTTCGGCGTCTTCTCTAGTATAATAGGTGAATAAAGGATCCTTAATCAAGGAATTCGCATATGACACTTACCGTCGAATTGCCACCGTCGCTTGAACAACGGATTCGTGATCGCGCCGTGGAGGTTGGCGGCGATCCGGAAACAATTGTCGCAAATCTGGTCCGTGATCATTTTTCTGCGGAGACGGAACCTCCCTTCGCCGCTTTGACGGAAGAGGAGACAAGGTGGCTCAAACAGATTAACGAAGTCCCGCCTGCTGGCGTGCGGGAAAGGTGGCGGGAATTGGATCGTCTTCGCAGGGCAAAACGTCTGGATGAGAATCAGCGGGTTGAAATGACGAATCTGTACGATCAAATCGAAACCGACCACGCGCGGCGAATCGAAGCCGCCGCGGAACTCGCAAGACTGTGGCAAGTTTCGCTCGACTGCGTCGTAGACCAACTCGGGTTGAGCATCTCCTGCGACGATGACTGACGCCTCAATCAGCCGCGCCACTCGCCAAGCGATCCGGGAACGCGCTTCGTATTGCTGCGAGTACTGTTTCTCGCAATGGAAGTACTGCCCGGACCCTCTGAGCGTCGAGCATATCGTTCCGAAGACGCACAGTGGTTCGAATGACGAGTCGAACTTGGCGCTTTCCTGCCAGGGATGCAACGGTCGCAAACACGTAGCTGTCTCCGCGCCCGATCCCGTTACCGAAGAAGAAGTCCCGCTGTACCACCCTCGCCAGGACGTGTGGTCGGGTCATTTCGCGTGGAGTGCTGGATTCACGGAAATCATCGGCAAGACTCCCACCGGCCGAGCGACTGTTGAGCGGCTGCATCTGAATCGCGAGTCATTGGTCAATCTCAGAACCATTCTACGCTCAATTGGCAAGCACCCGCCGGTAGTCACCCGAAAATGAACAGGAGAACAGAGGACGCAGAGAAGGCACCGTTGGCACGTTTGAGGCACTGCACTGTCTTCCTCCGTTATCTCCGTTTCCTTCTGTAAATTCCGTCGCGGACTACAGACAAAAACATGTGGGACAGAAGAATCTGGCCGTCCCATCTTTCTGTCCTACATGTTTCTGTCGAAGCTCTTCGCTTGCGCCTGCGCCATTCCTGTGAGCGTGCCTCCTCGTTTCGAACCGAGCTTTGGAGTTGCTTCGGATCTCGGATTCTGAAAGAACGGTGTTAACGATTCCGCGATGCTCGACACGCAGATCCTGGCGTGGTTGTGGGAAGTGAGAGGTTCCTAGAACGAATCCGTGAAATGCCAGGCGATTGCGAAGCCGATCCCGCGGTTCCGGAGCTTGGGCAGCTTCGCAGCAGGCCGTCGTTGGAGACGATTTGGGGAAGGAAAGGGGGCGGGACACTAAGAAACGACTTCTTGTCCCTTATTTCATTCAGCGGGCTCTGAGCCGTGGTCCCGCTGGTCAGTCTGGCTTGAGATTGGGCCGCCTCGATCATCGGGCACCGGACTCGCCTTCGTGTTAAGAAGTTCATTAAGCTCATCCTCCGCCAATTGCTCCCGCACAACATCAAGGCAATACGAGCAAACAACGAAGCCGGCCCCCATCGTGTGGCCGCAACAACCGCAATTGCCAGGACCGAATTTCAGTTCGCTCATTGAACCCTCGGAGAGTCCTGTCACACTCTCGCTGACAGTCGCAGTCCACATGCAGAATGAGCCAAAACCACAGCTGGAAAGCTGCACGCATTCGTCCATTATACGCATTCCCAAGCCCGTTACCAGCCTTAGCTGCACACAGCAGAACGATCATCGCCACAGAATGTATTGCGTCCGCACGCTCGCGCTGTAATATGAGAGACAACGTTGGTGGACACTTCTCGGAGCGGTCGCACTGAACAAATACATGACCACGCAAACGCGGAGGATATGATGTCACTACATCGTTCACTGTCGTGCTTGGCTCTTCTGGCCGCGACCTGTGCCGGTGCGGCGGAACCGAATTGGGAAACGATGGTCGCACTGGACGGCAAGCCGGTCCTGCCGATGCACGGTACTGTGGCCGGTTTCTGGCTGTTTGCCGAAGACGAAGGCGCTCAGCTTGCTCTGATGGGTCACCCGCCGCGCAGGGGTGTGGCTGCGTTGGATAAAGGCCGGCGGATCACGATTCGTATTGCCGTCGCTCCCGGCGGTGGGCAAGCGGGGCCGCTGGTCGATACGAAGCTTGTCGAGGGTTCACCGGCCGATGTGGCGGCGCGATTGAAGACGGAGGATGGTACGGTGATCCTGGTGATCGATGTCTCGGCCCCGAACGGCCCGACCGCGGTTCAACTCGACGCACCGCGGATCGTCGAAGGCGACAACGTGGTGGCCGTGGCCATGAACCCGCAGCAGCGTGATTATCCGCAGCCCGATGCCGTTGGCTATTCGCCGCCGTTGCGGCCGGCCATCGAGCAGGCCTTGATCGAATGGGATTGGCGCATGCAGGACGGTATCGCCACGCCGCGCGAACCGTGCAGTTATGCCGAGGCGGTCGAACTGGCACTGGCGCGTGGCGATGCGCTTCTCGACGACTTGGCCAGCGGCGGGGTCGACTTGGGCGATAAGCGGAAGGCTTGGGAATCGCTGCGCGAGGAGTACCGGTTATTGAAGGACAACGCCAGCGCGACGGATGCCCAGTGGGAAGCTCTATGGACGCGCGTGCATCGCCTGCGACGCGAGATTGTGCTCAGCAACCCGTTGGCCGACGTCGGCCCGTTGGTGTTCGCCAAACGGGTCCCCTCGGTCATGGCGCATCAGCTCACTCAGTACTACGGCTACACGGCCCAGCCGGGCGGAGGCGTTTTCGTGTTGGTGGAACCGGGCCGGTCGATGCGGGTAAGGCAACTGGCCGACGATCTGCCCGACGGCAGCTACCTGCATCCGGAAGTCTCCTACGATAGCCGGATGATCTACTTCGCCTTCTGCGAGTGTGACACAACGCCGAAGAGCTGGGGCGACCCGGGCACTGCCGACCGGCATTATCATCTGTATTCGGTCCGCTCCGACGGCGCCGAGGTTCGGCAACTGACCGATGGCCCCTACGACGATTTCTCGCCCACCTGCTTGCCGGATGGCAAGCTGCTTTTCGTCTCGACCCGGCGCGGGGGTTACCACCGTTGCGGGCGCGGGCCCTGCTATGTGTACACGCTGGCGGTGGCGGAGGCCGACGGTTCGAATCCACATCCCATTTCGTTCCACGAAACCAATGAATGGGACCCGTCTGTGATGAACGACGGCCGCGTGATCTACACGCGTTGGGATTACGTCGACCGCAATGCCGTCTTCTACCAACAGCTCTGGACGGCGCGTCAAGACGGCAGCAACGTGCAGATCTACTACGGCAACAACACGTTCAACCCGGTCGGCACGTGGGAAGCGCGCAGCGTGCCGGGCTCGGCCAAGGTGATGGCCACGGCCGCACCGCACCACGGCATGACGGCCGGTTCGACCGTGCTGCTGGATACAACCCACGGCGTTGACGGGCCGGCATCGATCACTCGGCTCACGCCCGATGCCCCGTTTCCCGAATCGGAAATCAAGCTGATGCGGGGTATCCCGGTATCGCAGCCGACGCGGTTCGACGATCCGCAAGACAAAGGGTGGGGACCGACGCGCCGCGAAGTGGCGAAGGACCGAACGGTCACCGCGGAAGAGCTTCGTTGGCCGGGCCACTGCTACCGGTCGCCCTACCCGTTATCGGAAACGTACTTCCTGGCGGCCTACAGCTACGATCGACTGCGAGGCGAGCCGGGGGCGAATCGGCCCAACATGTTCGGGCTGTACCTGTGCGACACCTTCGGCAACAAGGAGTTGCTATACCGCGATCCCAATATCTCCAGCCAATGGCCCATCCCGCTGCGTCCCAGGGAAAGACCACCGGTGCTGAAAATGACCTCGCATTGGGCCGAGAGCACTGCCGAGCAGCCCGAGGGCACGTTCTTCCTGAAGAGCGTCCACGAAAGCTGGCCGAAGCTGCCGGACGTCGAAATCCGAGAGTTGCGGATCGTTCAGGTGCTGCCGAAGACCACGCCGCACATCGACAACCCACGCGTCGGGGCGGCGAAAGCGTCGCCGGGCAAGCAGGTGTTGGGCACGGTGCCGGTCGAGGCGGACGGCTCGGCCTACTTCCGCGTGCCGGCCGGACTGCCCGTGCTGTTCCAGGCGCTGGACGCGCGCGGGCGCGCCGTGCAGACCATGCGGTCGCTGACGTATCTTCAGCCGGGCGAACAGATCTCGTGCGTGGGGTGCCACGAACCGCGCAACGACACCGTAATCGAGCCGGGCGGGGCCTTGGCGCTGGCGCGGGAGCCCTCGACGATCAAGCCCGGCCCCGACGGCTCGTGCCCGTTGAGCTATCCGATCCTGGTGCAACCGGTGCTCGACCGGCACTGCGTCCGCTGCCACAAACCCGACAAGCCCGAAGGCAAGGTCATCCTGACCGGCGAGCCCGCCGAGCAGTTCAACCGATCGTACAACGCCCTGGTCCCGCTGGTCGCATACACGGCTTGGGGCAATCCGCAAAACAACTATGAGCCCATGACGGCGCCCGATCAGTTCGGTGCCCGGGCCAGCAAGCTGACAAAGCTGCTGGATGACGGCCACTACGATGTGAAGCTCTCGGACGACGAGTGGGAGCGGATCGTCACGTGGATGGACGCGAACGCGCTGTTCTACGGCACGTTCAACCCCGAAGACCAAGCGAAGCAACTCCGCGGCGAACGAATCGCCGGACCGGACCTTCAGTAGCCAAGGGGAGACTCGAACTCTCATGCCCTTGCGGGCACGACGTTCTTAGCGTCGCGTGTCTTCCAGTTCCACCACTTGGCCGTGCGAGGAAGGCCGGAGGCTTGAGGCCATTTAGGCTGTAGACTGTAGACCGGAGGCTGTAGGAATACCCTCAAGCCTGCAGTCTCAAGCCTCCGTCAGTGCCCAGAGCAGGAGTCGAACCTGCAAACGCTTGGGTCTAAGCCAAGCCGCTCTGCCAGTTGGCGTATCTGGGCCAGGAAAGCCAGGAATCAGAGGTCAGAGACCAGAACTCAGAGAACTGCCGTCGCGTTTTGCCCCTGGTCTCTGACCTCCGACCTCTGACTTCTGATCTCTGAACAAGCGGAAGCCGAGGGACTCGAACCCTCAAGCGGACAATGCCGCCACCTCTTTTCGGGAGAGGCTCCTCATCCAGCCGGATGACTTCCAACAAAAGGGCAAGATCGGCAGAGATCAGAAATCAACGGTCAGAGGCGTGCTCTGTATCCGAGCTCTGATCTCCGACCTATGATCTCCGACCTCTGGCGCAGCTCCGGGGGTAGGAATCGAACCTACGACCACCTGATTCAAAGTCAGGTATCACATACCAACAGCGACGACCCCGGAGTGAATAGGCTGGAGGTGAAGAGCCCAACTGCTCACACCTCGTCTTCCTCCGGTCTCCAGCCTCTCCTCAAAGTGCCCTGCGGGAATCGAACCCGCCTATCCAGCTTGGAAGGCTGGCGTCTGAGCCGATCGGCCAAGGGACGCTCGAATCCACGTCTCCGGCTCTTCAGTCCGGCGCTATGCCGTCTCAGCTACCAGCCCCCAAAATGAAAAAACCCGATGTCGCTTGCGACACCGGGTTCTGATCGTTCCCACAAAAATTGACCGAGTGTCACAAACGCAAGTAGCACACGAGCAGCGTACTGGCCGATTGGCCGGCAAGATACGCTTCGCTGCGCTGTTCGCTAATGAGACTCGACCCTAGAACCATCATTGCTGCTTGTCCTTGATACGGGAGTTTCTCGTAGTCTGGGCGGCCCTTTCCGTGGACCGCTTACATCTCTCTATCCCCAAAAGACGACGAAGCGCAAAGGAAGTTCGCAGATTTTCTCGGAAAAAGAAGACGCGGGGTTCCATGAGTCTTTCACACGCCGGTCGGAACCGCCCAATGGTCCGCGCGGTACTTTCGGCTGAGCATTTGATTGGCTTCGTCGTCGCCAAGGATCTGTTCGGTTTCAGGATTGAATCTAACCGAACGCGCTACCCGGCTCACGATATTTCCGAGATGGCAGAGTGACGAAGAGAGATGTCCGATGTCGATGTCTGCATTGGGCTTCTTTGTTCGGTCCTTGATGGCATCCAGAAAATCGCGCTGGTGCTCTTCTCCGGAGGACACGAGTTCCTCGTGGCTGACCAGCTTGTTGTTCTGACTAAATACGCGCACGCCGCTGCGCCCGATCGTCATCATCCCTTTCGTCCCGTAGAAGAAGATGCTGTTGCCTTCGGCATCTTGGCGGTAGGGGGACCAGATCCGCTGCTCGTAAACGAGCAGCCGTTTCTCGCCGATTTTTCCCTCGCCGGGGTACTCGTACGTGACGGTATAGGTATCGGGGAATTCCTGGTCGTCGTCAAAGAACAGCTTCGAGCCATAGCCGGCTACGAAACTCGGATGCGTCGCCACGCCAAGGCCCCAGCGGGCTACGTCGATCCCATGGACGCCGTCATTGCCGATGTCGCCTGTGCCGAAATTGTAGAACCAATGCCAGTGATAGTGGACGAAGTTCGACTGGAAGGGACGCCATTCGGCCGGTCCTACCCACATATCGTAGTCCAAGTGGTCCGGCGGATCCGAAGGTTCTCGGTGACCTATGTTTGCACGCTTCTGGCTGTTGACGTGTTTGGCAACCAGAACATCTCCAATGATGCCTTCGCGAAGCATCCGGATGGCCTTTTGCCTTCCGCGATTGGACCGACTCTGTGTGCCGTGCTGCACCACCACGTCGTTCTTGCTGGCTGCGTCGACTATCAATCGTCCTTCGCGGACGCTGTGCGAACACGGCTTTTCTACATACACCTGCTTTCCAAGGTTGCAGCCAATGATCGCTGCCGGCGCGTGCCAGTGGTCGCAACTGGCGATGACGATGGCATCCACGGCCTTATCGTCGAAGATCCGCCGCATGTCGGTGACGGCAGAATTCGCATTCGCGGCCGCCTTGGCCCGTTCCGCACGATTCCGATCAGGATCGCAGACGTAGAGGACGGTCGAGTCCGCTTGCGAGGCAAACACCTTGGCCAGCAGCGTTCCCCGACCGCCACAGCCGATGACGCCGACGGCAATCCGGTCGTTAGCTCCTGCTTCCGCGGGTGACGCTGAACGGACACGTCCAACGGTCGTGGCTGTAGCCGCTAACGCAGCCTGCCCGAGAAACGTTCTGCGGTTCGAGTTTGGCATGACATGCTCTCCAACAGGCACGAGTGATCGTTACGCCACCTCACGACAGGTTCAGATCCAGCGAGATCCGTCCAGATGACTACGAACGTATCATCCACGGCAATGGGTATCAACGATCACGGGGCTTCTTCGTATGGTTTGTGGAAAACATATCTGTGTCGGACATCTCGCGGTCCCCGTGGTGACGGGACGAGCATCGAAGAGGGTGTTCTTAACCGACTTTTGCAGCGAAAGGCGGTTGACCGGAATCCCGCGGCACACGATCCTGGAAAATGGGTGACGTTCCACTGCGCCCCGCGTGCCATCACGAAGGGAAAACCATGGCTCAGTCGCGGATCTCGAAAGCACTCCAAGTCGTTTCCTTTTGCCTCGCCATCGGGACAGTGACACCCCAACTGTCTGCGGCCGATGTCGCGGGAAAACAACCGCTTCTACGTGTCGCCGCGCTGCGGTTTGGGGTCACTCCCGCAAGTGGCGGACCGACCTCCAGCCGCACTGGCGCGACGGTGCGCAAGGTGTGCGGACCGCTGAAGACGACGGTGTGCCTGTTCGAGGACGGTGATCGACGGCTGTGCCTGGTTGCGAGCGACTTCGGGTCGATATTGGCTTTGAACGTGAGCGATTTTCTGCGCAGCGCGATTGCCGACGACTTGCGGCTGCCGCTCTCCCATGTGTTGCTCTTCTCCTCGCACAACCACAGCAGCATGAGCTTGGCGAGCAATCAGACTCGCGCCTACTTCGTGGACGAGCGCGATGGGCCAAAGCCGGACCTGCTGCCGATCGGGCGTGAGTTCGTGGACAGGCTGCGTAGTTGCGCCAAACGCCTGCCCGATGCGCTCCAGCCCGTGACCGTCTGGTGGGCCGAGGGCCGCGAGGGTCGCATCACGCACAATGCCAAGGGTCGGCGGGCGGACGGTTCGACGTACTTCATGCGCGAAGAAGACCGCGTGCTTCTGGGAAAGGACTTCCGCGGCGATATCGACCAGCACGCCCCGGCTGTTGTGTTTCGAGACATGTCGGGCGAGCCGGTCGGGGCGCTGGTCCAGTTCACCGGGCATCCGGTGACCAGCTACCATCCCGAGAAGCCGGTCGTTTTCGGCGAGTGGCCTCAAGTGGCCTGCGATCGGGTAGGCCAGCATCTTTCGCCGGACAGCCCCGCGCCGGTCGGTTTCCTGCAGGGATGCGCCGGCGACATCGCCTCGAAGATGATGTTCCACGGTGGCGTCGAGATGGCGACCCGGTACGGCCGCATGCTTGGCGACAGCTACATCAAGGCGGTGCAGGATCTGCAACAAAGCCGCCGCGACGGCTTCGACTTTGCGCTGGAGAAGGTCCGCGTGCCCCTGGCACCGTTGCCTTCCGAGGAGGTTCTCGTGGCCGAGATTGCCGAGATGAACGACTTCATCCGAAGGGCGGCCGCCGGCGACCAGAACACGCTGGAGTGCGTCGGCATGAACTTCCCTCGCGACCTCACGCCCTCATATCGTGGAAAACTGGTCGAAGCGATCCTGCCCTGGAGCCAATGGGCCCTTCGCTTGCGCAGCACCGGGCAAGCCGATAGCGTTGCCAAGCACCTGGAAACGGAGTTGTACGTAATCCGACTGGGCGACGTGGGCATCGTGGGCATGCCCTTCGAGCCGTTCCAGGGGATCGGTCGCCAAATCCGCCGCGGCTCGCCCCTGCCGTTGGCGATCCCCTGCGGCTACACGAACATCTCCCACGGCTACGTCACCGACGCACCCAATACGGGCGATCCCGAATACCCAAGCTGCTTCTATCGCTACACCAGGTTTCGACCACCCCTGGCCAGGCCCGCCGGTGACATCGTGGCCACAAGGGCCGTCGAGTTGCTCAAGCGGTTCGCTCGAGAGAATCGCTATGCGGAACAAGGCAAAACCGACTGACTCGGTCGGGAGCCCTGCCACAGCGAGGCTGGCCACTTGCTCAAGTGAGGCTACGGCTACAACGTCCAACCGTCCCGATACTCGCGATGGAGGAGGTTGTTGGCTTTTTCGTCGTTGGTGATCTTGAAGTTGGCGCCATCCCACTCGAGTGTTTTACCGGTGCGCAGCGCGACGTTGCCCAGCAGGCAGGCTTCGGTAAGCAGGCCGGAATGGGCAACGAAGTCCGATCCGGCAGGCTCGCCGCCGCGGCAGGCGTCGACGAATTCTTTATCGTGGCCCGGTGATCGGGCAAGAACCTCGGGCGGCTGGCCGTATTCTCGCATCCTGGTTTCCGGGACTAGCCGGTGACCCATGAGCACACCGGACTCGCCAATCATGATATCGCCCGACGGACGTCGGCCCTCTTCGAGCCCCTTGGGCCGAGGCGGTTGGGCGCCGCCGCTGAGCCAATGCAGCTTGACCGGCGGCATGTCGCCGCGGGCGGGAAACTCGAAGTGGACGTTGAACACGCGCGGGTAGATCTCCGGATTGACCGCGTCGCATTCGGCCGCGATCTTCGTCGGGCTGCCCAGTTTCAAGGCCTTGAAGATCGTCGAGAGCTTGTGACAACCCAAGTCCCCAAGCTGGCCCGTGCCAAAATCCCACCAGTCGCGCCATCGCCACGGATGGTAACACGGGTGGTAGGGCCGTGCCGGCGCCGGACCGAGCCAAAGGTCCCAATCCAAGCCGTCCGGGACGGGCGGAGTTTCCTGGGGTCGCCCCGGACCCGGGGGCGGAGCCCAGAACCCGCGTCCCCAAGGCACATACACTTCATGGACCGGGCCGATCGCACCATCAAGGATATACTCCTGAATCATTCTCGCCGTGTTCTCTGCCTGGCCCTGATTGCCCAATTGGGTCGCGACCTTCGCCTTCCGAGCCGCTTCGGTCACCTGCCGGGCTTCGTAGACGGAGTAGGTAAGCGGCTTCTCGCAGTAGACGTGCTTGCCCTTCTTGATGGCGGCCATGGTGATGACTGCGTGCGAGAAATCCGGTGTGGCGACCATGACGGCGTCGACGTCTTCCTTGTCAAGCAACTCGCGATAGTCGGCGTAGGAGTTGCAGCCTTGGTACTTGCCCCGGCCCTTCTGCTTCGCATAACTCGCTTCGATGGCTCGTCGAGCCGGCTCTCGGCCGGCCAGTCGCTCGTCCTTGCCCTGGCCCCAGTTCCACGACATGTAGCGGTTGTCTTCGCGATGGACATCGCAGACGGCTGCGATCTGGATCTCGGGAAATTCCGCGAAACGGAGCATGTTCTGAATGCCCTGACCACCGACGCCGATGCCGGCGAGAGTTGTCTTTTCGTTCGGCGCGATGTGTCCCGCGCCACCCAATACATGACGGGGAACGACGGAGAACGCCGTTGCCGCAGCGACGCCTCCGAGGAAGCGACGGCGCGAGAGTTTCGAGACGTGAGGGATACGACGTTGGGAGTTCTTCATTCTTGCTTCCTTCCTCTGGCATCTGCGGGGTTGTATACTACGGCCGGTTTATGGTGTCCTCGTTTAACGGCAAGCCGAAGGCGACTGAGTGCTGGATCGCGACTGAGTGCTGGATCCAAAGTCGCCTTCGGCTTGCCGTTAAACAAGATGAGCGGACATTTCAAATGGGCCGCCGTATATCAGAGTTTACTCATTCGCTGTATGGCTTCATAGGATCTTCATAGATCCCGCCGAAATTGATGTGTCCCCAAGATGCGGACGCTTGGTCGACAATTCGGACAAAGGCTTTCTTGCCTTTCGACCCGCTGCAGTCAACAGCAGTCTTCGCCAACGTGTTCGAGCCGTCGCCAGTTACGCGTGACAGTTCTTTGCCGGTCTCGGCTTCGACCAGAGCCACGTACAAGTCTTGCTGGTCGTTGCCTCCAGAGACCAACAGCACGTAGCCCTCGCTCTTGAGCGTGAACACGGGCGATTCAACGACACCGGTTTGCCCGTCGTCAAACTGGTCTTCTCCGACTTCGGCTGTACCGATGAAGTACTCGGTTTTCGCACTGAAATCTTGCCGTTTCGAATTGGTGAAGACGGAAACCAGCTTGCCACTCTTGAGGACCCACGAATCTCGCACGTCGGCGGAATCGAAGTCGAAGACGGCCTCGCCCAACTCGGGCAGTTTCACCCATTTCAGACGGGCGATCTTGATTCCTTTCAGACTGTCCATCAGCGAGGCGATGTAGTACTGGCCCTCGTGGTGGATGATCTCGGGCGCCGCCACACGCCAGCTTCGCACAAGCTTGCTGTCGTCGTCGATGCCGAAGTTCAGCGGATTGTCAGATCGGTAGACCCAGTTTCGAGCCCGTTCGCCGTAATACTGGTTCCGGAAGAAGTAGAACAGCCCGGGCTCCACTTCGACGACATGGGGGCACTCGTTGTTCCACGGGCCAGGCCCGATCTTGCCTCCGTAAGAGACTACCGATGAGTGGCTCCATGTTTTCAGATCGGGCGACGTGCGGCAATAGGCATAGCCGCGGGGCCGCGGGGAAGCCGTGTAGTAGCAGTACCACAGGCCGTCGATCTGGATCAGCATGGCATCGCGAGTATTGTTTCCGGGCCCCTCGCTGAAGACACCCGTCTTTCCATTGGGCTGGATGACGCGTTCGAAGGTTTTGCCGTCTTTGCTTGTCGCAAAGCAGATATTCACCCAATCGCCGTAGGCCATGTGATAGAGGCCCTTGTAGCGAACGACATGCGGAGCCTGCAGGCCACCGATGGTCTCACCCAATTCGGGCTTGGCCTCCATCGCGATACCCATGGGCTTCCAGTTTTCGTCGGTCAGGTTCTGGCCTTCCCATCGGTAGAAGAGTCTGGTGGACCCGCCGCAGCCTGTATGACGAATGCACGACCACAATTGCCACGTGCCGTCCGCTGCCTGCCACACGCCGAAGTCGACCGGTTGCTGTCGCTCTCGGGTGTATTCGCCCAAACCGGGGTCGCCGGCAACTTGCCACCATTCTCCGTCGATCACGGGAGTGAGGATTTCCTCTCCGTCGGCCCACGGGCCAATCCAGGTGAAAGTTACCGCTACCGCAACCATTGCTGTCCAATATCGCATTGTCGTTTCCCTTCATCGGTGCACTCACCCAGGGCCGCTGGGCAGCACCCGTTGGTCGCTCGTCTTCGTGAAAAGGTGAGTGAGCTTCATCGCGCTTTCTTCCAGATCGGGCCGCCGCGATAGATGGTGCCAATCTCGTAACGAGGGCTCGGTGTGACGGCCTGATCCATGATATCACGGATCCGTTCGACGATCTCCGGGTGCGCCGAAGCGATATCATTGGCCTCGCCGATATCCCGACTGAGATCGTAGAGCTCAATTACGCCCGTTCTTGCACTACGGATGCCCTTCCAGTTGTCGAGACGCGCGGCCTGAGTATAAGCCTTCCCCCGGCAGTGTCCGTAGTCCCAGTAGAGAGGCTTTCGCGCGGCGGCCAACGTACCGCCTTCCAATGCTCGGCGTACGGAGATGCCGTCGAGTGCAAGTCGCTCTGGGATGTTTGCGCCCGCAAGTGCTGCGAATGTCGGGAGCATGTCCTGAAATGCGATGACTTCGTTGCTGATCCGCCCGGCCGGCACGGTTCCCGGCCAACGTGCAATGAAAGGAACGCGAATGCCACCCTCGGTGAGATTCCGTTTGAATCCGCGGAGAGGTCCACTGGTTTGGAATCGCTTCGGCACCGTCGCGTGTCCACCATTGTCGCTTGTAAAGATGACCAGCGTGTTTTCCGTCAGTCCCAGTTCGTCGATCAGGTCAACAAGGCGGCCCACGTCGCGGTCCAGCATGTGGATCATCGCAGCGTACTTCTTCGACTTGTCGTCCCAGTCCCGGTTGGAGTAAGGCTCCGTCGATGGAACGGCGAGTCCGTCGACGTCCTCGCTCTTGGAGGAAAAATGGGGCAGCGTATAGGCGGCGTAAAAGAAGAATGGTGTATCCTTCGACTCGCGAATGAACTTCAGGCTACGCTCGGTGAGCAGGTCGTGACTGTAGTGCTTTCGCGCCGTGGTATTGCCCACCAGTTCGAGGCGGTCTTCGTCGTCATCGAGGTACTCGGTGTAGTAATAGTGTGCATGGTCCTGGTTCAGGTAACCGAACCACGAATGAAATCCCTGATTGGTGGCCCGGCCAACGGTCCCGGCGTCGCCGAGTGACCATTTGCCAACGCCGCCGCAGCGATAGCCGGCACTTCTGAGTATCTCGGCAACGGTCACGTCGTCCTCTTCGAGATAGGTATGGTAGTGGGGCACGTTGTCGCGGGCCGGCGTGTGCCCCGTGTGCATCCCGGTTATGAGAACGCTGCGAGAGGACGCGCAAACCGGTCCGCCAGCGTAGGCTTGAGTGAATCGAATCCCTTCAGCGGCGAGTCGGTCAATTCGCGGTGTTGCGATCAGTTTTTGCCCGTAACATCCGAGGTCTCCGTACCCGAGGTCATCCGCCATGATGAAGATGATGTTCGGTGACCGCTCCGTTGAATAGACCGTGGCCTGCGGAAGGAGGACGATGAGCAGGAAGAGGCTAAGCATCGTTCGAGAAACAACTATCGGGCATAGAAATGAGCAGCAAGGCGCTAGCCGCCGGTTTTTCGGCTGAAATCGCCCCTTAAGAGACCGGTGGCTAGCGCCATTCCGCTCACCTGTTTTTCGAACGATGCTACGGTTTTTCATGAGATCCCTTCTCTCTGGTCGCAACTGATCCGTCGACATCTACTTCCCAGTCGGACAAGGCCGCTTGGAGACTGCCGAGAATTGCAGGCTGGGTACTGGCGAGGTTCTCTTGTTCGCCGAGATCGGTGGCAAGGTTGTAGAGTTCCGGCGGCCGCCTCCCTCGGATGCACAGTTTCCATGCGCCACGCCGAACCGCCTTGCTGGAGCCCATCCGCCAGAACGACTTTCGCTTCGGTAGCCGTTCGCCGTCGAACAGAAGCGAGCTCAGGTTGATGCCGTCCAGCCCGGATTTCTCACCAGACTGGGAAACCGTACCAGTGTGCTGACACAAGCCCGACGCGCCAGCGAGGGCAAACCGCCCGCCATCCCTCGCTTGCGCGTCGGGCTTGTGTGACTGATGAGAAATGCGGGCTAGTGCCTTGGTCCCATCGGTTTGTGTCCCGGATAGTGCGGCGAAGGTCGGAAAGAGATCAAAGGTCATGACCGTCTCGTGACATACCGATGGCGTGATTGTTCCTGGCCACGAAAAGATAGCCGGCACGCGGTGGCCACCTTCGTAGATCGAACCTCTCTCACCGCGCAAGGGGCCCATGTCGGATATTCGCTCGAAGCCGCCCGCGTAGTCGAGGTAGCCGCCATTGTCAGACGTGAATACGACGAGCGTCTTTTCGGTGAGATTGTGTCCTTCCAGGGCCGCAACGATTTCGCCGACGCTACCGTCAAGGCTTTCGATCATTGCCGTCACGTGAGGTCGTACATTGCTTCGATCTGGGATCACGCCCCACTTGTCCTTGTGATAGGCGACGCCGGCCTTCCGATGCGGCGGATCGTTGGGTCCTTGCCATGGAAAGTGGATCGCAAGGTGTGGAACATAAAGGAAGAAGCGTTGATCGCGGTGCCGTTCGATGAAGTCGACACTGTGCCGCGTAATGAGATCGGCCGTGTAGCCCTTCTCCATGGCTATAGCAGTGTCCTTCCACCAGTCCTCGTTCCCAGATCGGTCGATCTGTGTGTGGTGATCGCCATCCCCAGAAACCAGACCGCGAAATTCATCGAAGCCCTGGTTGGTGGGCAGGTAAGGAGCCTCGTACCCCAGATGCCATTTTCCAAACATGCCGGTGGCATAGCCGGCCTGCTTGAGAACCTCGGCGATTGTGACAGCGCTCAGCGGCAAACCGGCATCCCGGCGCACACCGCTCAGGGCGGATTCGAACCGGCGGCCGAACCGGTTCTGGTAAAGTCCGGTCAGGAAAGCGGCCCGAGTCGGTGAGCACATCGGACCATTGCTGTGAAAATCGGTAAACCGCGTCCCACCCGCGGCAAGCCGGTCAAGATGAGGCGTTCGGTTCACGGTCGAGCCGTAGCAGCCGATGTCACCATAGCCGAGGTCATCGGCGAGGATGAAAACAATGTTGGGAGCCGCCCGATCCGCTGCAGAAAGCACGGTGGTAGTGGCAATCACAAATAGCAGGATAATGAGTATTCTGGTCATGTCTGGCAAACCGCTAAGCGGACTTTCGCAATTGTGCGCTATCAAATGTAGGCGGGTAGGGCCGGTTCCCACCGGCCGATCAGATGGCGATCAAGCGTCCGGCCGGTAGGAACCGGCCCTACCTTCAATATGCGACAGTAGTCTCTCGAACGATGCTTAGAATCCAAAACCGCGCAAATCCAGTTCCTGTCCCGTTTCAAGATACATCAGCGCAAGAAACAGATAACCAACCCCGTCGACGGACTCGTACAAATGTGTTCCAGGATATCCCTGGAATAGCTTCCTATCATGAAGATGACCAACGGCTTCTTTTGCCAGCACGTGGGCGTGGGCGATCATGTTCTCGTCTTCAAGGACATGCCCGGCTCGCACGAGAAAGTGAATGCATCTGCCGTAGTGCTCCGCATAGGCACCCTTTCCTCCGTTTGCAGGCGTCTGGTCTGAGACGATCTTCGCCCACCGACGGATTCCCTCGTGGAAAACCTCGTCCTTTGTTCTTGAGTACAAGGTCACGCACGCTTCGGCGACGGCCATCGGGTAGTCGTGGGTCGGCCACTGCTCTGTGGCCCAGATGTTTGCGTACTTCCCGGGCCAATAACCCTCCTTTTCTGGAGTGACTGGCTTGCCGTCGCGGACTCGAATTTGGCCAAAGTACCTCTGCGTCTCGCTGTCAAAGCCGTACTTGAGATAGGCGGCAACGCCCGCCCGTGCCATTTCGGCGAATTCATTGTTCGACGCGTACTGGCTGGCTCGCAGAAGGGATTGGGCCCACACACCGATCTCTGTTGTGGAGACTCTTGAGTCCCAACGACCGAAGTCGGGTTCGTTCTTCGCCAGTCCAGTCGATTCGCCACGATGCGAGTGACTGTAGCGTGCGATATTCAGGGCCTGCGTGACCAGATCACGCTCCCCGGTCTTTCCGTACAGCCACGTCAGTGACTCAACCAGAATCCCTCCGGATTCAATGAAAGCGTGGCCGCGTTTCCCATCATCGTGGCGATTGAAACCGCCCGTCGTGACATCGTAGACGTGGCGACGGGCCATGGTGCGGATGTATCGAGTGCACTTCTGACGATCCTGTTGCCAGAACAGCTCCCAAGCAGGTGTAATTGGGCGCAATTCATGATGACCACCATGGAATCGCACCGTGTCGTCCGTGAACGCATCATAGTATTCGTGGTTGCCCCACTCGAACATTCCGCGTTGATCTACACAGCGATCGAGGAAAGCGTTGATATAGCGCTCGGCTGATTCCGCGTATTCAGGCTTGCCGGTAAGTCGGGAAAGTTCGCAGGCGGCAACCACCAACGGTTGATCCCAATAGAGCGTCGTGCCCTGCGGAGCGCCAATTTGCCGATACACTCTTTTCGGCGCACGCGATTTTTTCGGGGGCCGTCTTGTCCTGGTGTCAATGACAGACATCCACATCGGCGTAGTGTCGGGACCGTAGATATCCGTTCCCGTTGCCGTCAGCTCGCGAAAATGACCTTCGATGAGCTGTACATAAGGCCCCACCTCGTCAATCTGTTGCGTCTGACCATGGGTCGTTGCGGACCACAGGAGCATCCCTGTGACAATGAATGATGATAGACTGGTTCTGCACATGGGACTCGATTCAATCGGGAGGGAAAACATCATTATACGCCAATGAGTTCGCCTACAAGCGGATCGGATCTCGGCATCCGTCACCCGCAACACAAGATGTTGGGGCGATCAGTCGCTTGTCCGCGGTCTAACCTCGCGAAGCTCGCGAGAGTGTGTCGTCCCAAGCAGGAAAACGCAACCTACTAACCTGCTCAAGTGTGCGCCACCGAATGCACGAAGCGAATTGCCGTTTCCTGCGTCGTCGTGAATGCCGACGCAGGAAGTCACGCCTAGCTTAGCTATTGGCCGCCATTACCTGGGGCAGCTCGCAACTCGCATTCGTGACTCATGACAGTTAGCCCTCGTCCGACAGGCGTGGGCACCGCGGACCTTGACTGCCAGATCCCTCATGAATCATCCGCGCATGCACGTTGGCCAAATGGATGGTCTCCTTCTTTATTCGTGCTTTCCTGCTTCCTTCCCGACGGCGGCCAGCGCGGTTTTCAGATCAGCCAGCACATATGGTTTATGAAGAAACGCCTGTGGACGTTCGGATTGCCCGCCGCCCATCACATCGGCCTCGTCGTATCCGCTGGCCAGGATGATTGGGATATCCGTGTCGATCCGGCGCAGGGCGGCGATCGTCTCCCACCCGTCCATGCCGGGCATAGTCAGATCGGTGATAACGCAGCCGATCTCATCCCGATGGCGGTTGAACAGGTCGAGGGCCTCGGCTCCACCCGATGCTGCAATGACCGAATGGCCCAGGTGTCTGAGCGATCGTTCGGCAATGTCTCGCACCATGTCTTCATCTTCCACCAGCAGCACGCTGTTGCCTTCCTGCATGGGCTGAGCGGCGGTTTCCTTCTGTGCAACCGGCGGAACAGCATCATCGACCAAGGGGAAAAACACCCGGAGGGTCGTTCCTTTCCCCTTCTCGCTTTCAACGTTTAAGACGCCGTTCCGCTGTCTTGCAATCCCCAGGATCACCGCCAGACCCAACCCCCGGCCGGTGAACTTGGTGGTAAAAAACGGGTCAAAGATTTTGTCGAGATCCTTCCTGGCGATCCCGCACCCAGAATCTGTCACCGCAAGCCAGGCATAACTGTCGTCGGCAGGTTTCCAATCCGGCGGTGACAAGTTGGATGTGGGGATATCGTCCGCCGGCATGGTTCCAGTGGCCAGCACAATTCTTCCACCACTGTCGCCAATCGCCTCGACGGCGTTTGTGATCAAGTGAGTCAGGACCTGTTGTATTTGAGCGGATGAGGCCCGAATGATGGGACCCGCGTCCATGAGTGCGGTTTCAAGGGCGATCCCGGCGGCAATCACGCCCTGGAGCGAGGGCAGATTCCGGCGGCAGACATCAGAGAGGTCCATGGGCTCGCCTTTGTCCGTACTCTGTCCGAGGTAGGTCAGCATCAATCCGCTGGTCTCGGCGGAGCGTTTGGCAGCCTGCAAGGCTACAGTCAGGTGTCGGTGCTGCGGCGCATCCGTCGGCAGATCCATCAGGGCCATCTCCAGATTGGCCATCACCGCGAAGAGCTGATTGTTGAATCTGTGGGCAATGGCCCCGGCCATGCGACCCAAACTTTCCGCTTTCCTGGCCCTCCAGAGCTGTTCCTCCAACGTCCTCCTTTCCTCCTCGGCCCGCTTGCTCTTGGTGATGTCTTTGACAATGCCTTCGATACCCAATACATTGCCTTTGCTGTCAAACACCGGCACCTCCGTTGTCTCCAAAAGCCGTCGACTACCGTCTTTGTGCCAGAACTCAGCTTCATAAGGCAATTGCTTTTCACCGCGCAAGCCCGCAGCCGTATGATGCTCCACGTCCTTGTTGACCGGGCTGTCTGTCATGTACTCAGCATAGTGCCCCATGAACTCATCCTGGGTATAACCGAGCACGTTGACGATGGAGGGGCTGAGGTAGGTGAAGACCCCCTGCGTATCGTGGCTGTAGATAATGTAATCCCGCTCCAACGACTCCACCAAGTGACGGTATTTCGTTTCACTTCTCCGCAGCGCCTCCTCCGCCTGCTTGCGGTCAGACTCAGCCTGCTCCAATTCCCGAACCCGCCGCTCAAGTTCCTCGTAGGTGGGTTTTTCGGACATGGGAACCTCTAGGGTCTGCCTAAAAATCCACGGCTTTTTTCGATGCCTTTGTTCGCGTCTCGGGCATTCCGGTCAGGGCCTGCCCCTGTGCTCTTGGCATGGTCGAGCCCTTGGTGTAGACAGCCGCCATCGACTGGATACGATCCACCGACATTCAAATCATCAACGGCGCAATGTCCCGGCCGCACTGCCCGATATGGTCGTTTTCGATAAGACCGGCACCCTAACCAAAGGAATCCTCACGTTGATCGCCAGCATTGTCAAGCAGTTGAACCTCACGTCGCGTCGCGAGTGAGGATGGCCGCACGCAAAATGCCTCCATGGGGGTGTTTCTTGCGCGCGGCGCGGCGACCTCTAACGCGCCGGAGGTGGCACACGCCGACGCATGTCTGCAACGTGTGTTTGCGCTCGGAGGTGAAATCGACGAGGGCGTGACCTGAGCGCGCAAGCGAACTTCGTCCGGCACCCAGCTCGACAACACCTGCGAAGTTGTTGGTTACGCTGAGACTTCAGATGTAGCGCACCGGCTCCACAAGACAAGATACGTAAACGTGCGTCGCTGAAGTCGACCTCCACGCGCTGGCAACTCGCGAGTCGTGCACTCGGCCGCCCTCATCTGCGCAAAAACCACATCTCGCCGACCGGCACTCGTTACATCGACCGACGCATTGAAACTGCACGGGGGGCCGAGTCACAAATCGTTTGTTTGCTCATTGTGCTGGGATTGCCTTTTCGAGGGCTGGCCGTTTGCCTTCGGTGACAACTTGGTAGGCGATGTGGCCGAGGAATTTGGCGTCTTCGTCGGAAATGGCTCCTGCTTTGATGCCTTCGGCATGGGGATTCAGGCCCGTGAGGAACTCGAACCAGACAGCGGCGGCCAGGTATTTGCCTTGAATGCGGGCGTGGTGCGTGTCGCAACGCAGCCGCTGGGGTTCAGACCTGTCCCAGTACCAGCCGACACAGAACGACTTCTGTGCCACGCCGGCGATCCTGAACGACGCGATCTTCATCCGCTCGAACAAGAACCTGTACTGCATCTCCGACGACTGAGTTCGCTGGGGGTGAATTGTTCAAACCGGCGCATACGGATTCAGAACACTGGCTTCATCCGGAGACAGGGCAATGAAGAGAACAACATGTCATTGCCCGGCGTTCATTGTTGCCGCAATTGGCTCAAGACAAAACAGCATGCCGCTGGTTTGCGGGGCGTAGAAGATGCGGCCGTTTGCGGCGATCGGATGGGGGCAGCTATACGACGCAAAGCCGGGCGTGTTCCACATGAGTTCGCCCGTGTTCACGTCGGTCATGCACAGCCCGCCGATGGTTGCGGATAGGGCGTGACCGCTGGACGCTAAGACGATCGCCCCGCAACCGTGGGCCGGTCCCCAAAGCTGCAGCGGTCCGTCGTCACGCTCGATCGGTTGTCCTGTTTTCAAATCCCACCGCCAGGCGCCGCCGCGATACTTGTTGTTGACCGAAAAGTAATCGGGCCCGAGCGCGATCGTATCGACGTGCCATCGCCCGGTCGACAAATCGTTTGTCCAGAGTGTGCGACCGGTGTCCGCCGTCAAGCAAGCAATCGGCCTTCGATACGTACCGGGCAGATACAAGCGGCCGTCCTTGTACGAAGGCGTACCAGTTTGGCTGGCAAATTCTTCGGATCGCCAGAGTATGTGGCCGGTCTGCGGATGGATGGCGACGGTCTCACCACGATCGCGAGTTCCCTCGCCACCGCCAGTGAAGAAAATGACTCCATCGCCCGCGCAGCCAGCCGGCCCATTAAGAAACTTGCCTCGTGATGCCATCTTCACCCGCCATAGCGGTTTGCCGGTGGCGGCGTCCCAAGCGTCGACCGCTTGGTCGATCGCATCGTCGCCGGCGAAAAACGTGGGAGGTTTCCCCTCTTTGTACAGCGAACCAAACGCCACGACACCATCGCAGTAAACAGGAGAGGCCCGCAAACGGTCGCCGACGCCGACCGGCGCTCGCCACTGGACAACGCCGGTTTCGCCTGAGAGGCAATACAGAGCGGAGGGTGCTCCCAGCGATTTGGGATATCGCGGGCTGAACATCCGCGGCACGTAGACTCTTCCTTCAGCAGCCAGCAACGCCGATCGGCACCAGGCCTGCCCTGGCAAATGACGCCGCCAGCGGATGCGGCCGGTCATTTGTTCGCGGCAGACCACCAGCCCACCGAGCGTGACGTACACCACGTCTTCTTCGGTGGCACAGACGGCCTGTTTGGCATCGGCCAATGAATTACTGTCGCATTTGAGTGTAGCCGGAGTCGTGAGACTTCGGTTCTTGCCGCTTCCGTCCGAAGTCTCACGACTTCGGCTACGACACCTATTGTTTGGCCAGTGCTCACTCAATCTGCACGCGGCGTTGGAGGTCGTAAGCTTTGCCGGGGCCGACCTTGGTGAAAGCCGGCCGGTCGGAATCTTCGATCGGGGATGAATCGTAGAAGTAAACGTTCTTTTTGCCGACCACGCGGGCGGTGGTCTTCTGCACGACTAGCGCCGTGGACTCGTCGATGCCGATGCCGAGCAACTGCGGAAACGCCTGCTTGAGGGCCTCCATATCCGGCTGCCGGCCGCGTTGGGTGAAATGCTGATCGATGGCGCAGCCGGACAGAAAAGCGAAACCGCGTTCGTATCCTTCGGCCATCATGTCCCGGTTTCCAAGTGGATTGCCACGAACCAAGTAATCCCCCTGGATCGTCGCGCCTGCCGAGCTGCCACCGATCACTCCACCGCGGCAGAGCACGTCGTGAAACGCCTTCCAGGTCGCGGTCCCCTCATAGGCGTCGACCAGCCGCCACTGCCGGCCACCACCAAACCACACACCGGTTGCGCTTCGCAGTGGTTCGATGAATTCGTCCCGATCAGACTCGGCGCGGTCGGTGGTATGCAGGACGGCGACCGTCTTCGCTCCCGCGTCTTTGAACTCGCGGGCATCGCGGCGGTCGCCCAATTGTGGCTTCTCAACAGCAGTGGGGATGATCACGATCTGCGCCTCCGGGCCGCCAGCGAGTTTGACGAACTGTCGCCGCATCTCCTCGGTGACCCGCCCGCCGCCGACGATCACTAGCGAGCCATTTTCTACGAAAGGGGCCACCGGCGTCTCCGCTGGGAAGGCTGGTGCGGCACGGGCGATTGCCGCGCGGCGAAGCGCGGTTAGGTCGGCGGCCTTGCCGGCGGGAATCTCGTACTGCCTTGCCGGTCGATTGGCGGCCTCAGCGAGGCAGACTGTCACCGTGGAATCGCCCACGACCTGAATCCGTCGACCGCGGACAATGAGACCGGTGCGTTCATCGATCCCCAGACCGAAGTAGCCGGGATGCGCCGCGAGCACTGCTGTGAGTCGCGGCTGCCGGTTGCGGACCTTGAAGTGTTGATCGATGACGGCCCCGGGCATGAGGTCGAGCCCCCGCATGACGGTTGCTTTGGGATTTCCAAAGGCGATCATCAGACGAGACTGAATCGCCGCACCGGCGGAGGTCCCGCCAATCACTCCGCCGCGCTCGAGCAGGGCGTACAACTCGTCTTCGACACGCGTACCGATGTAGGCCTTGGCAATAAGGGACTGCTGGCCGCCGACGAACCAGACCACCGTGGCGGATTTGAGCGGCGCGATGAAGGCATCCGAATCGGCCACGGTTCGGTCGCGTGTGTGGAGGACATCGACGGTCGGAAAGCCGCGGTCACGCCAGATCGCTGCGTAGGAGTCGAGTTCAGCATCGTCGGCCCGTTCCGAGGCGGTGGGAATGACGACCAGGCGGGCTTCCTCGCCGCCGGCCAGTTCGAGGAATCGGTCCAGCGCCGTGTCGGGGATCTTGCCACCACCGCAGATGACCAGCGAGCCGTTGATGCCAGCCGGATTGACTTCGGCTGGTTTCGGAGTGGGGAAGGCGTCACCACGGGTCGGCGTGACCAGCAGCGCGACGATCAGCAACGCGTGGATCCACCGTCGAGTCTGTTGAAAAGGCCGGCGAAACCGCCGCGTCGAAAGAGCCATTGCCATAGGTGTTCTCCACTCGCCTCCGTCACGGAGTTCAGTCCAGCGACGAACCGATTCTATCGACCCTCACTGGAAACCCAAGTGGGGCCGGCTCTTGCCTGCCCCCGCCCAACGAACCGCTCGCAAAAGCCTGGGAAGACCATTTTGCCAACATGCCACCGGCTAACTCGCTCAGGTATGCGCCACCGAATGCACGAAGCGAATTGCCGTTTCCTGTGTCGGTCGTGAACACCGACGCGTGCAAACCGATCGGGTTTCGATCAAGCGGTGGGGCGACCTACGCGTGCAACGCCCAGACGCTTCGATGCCTCGGGCAATGTGACCGCGGTAGGGCAACTGCCGTCGCGCCGAGACGTCTGCCTGAGATCCGCGGAGATCTCAAACGCAGTCAGATGCAGTCCCGTATCTCTTCCCAGATCG
>CAZURK010000104.1:0-45165 GCA_964623055.1 uncultured Pirellulaceae bacterium | reverse complement strand
CGTTGTGGTAAACTGTAGGACATATAGAAAAGCGACCTACTGGTCGCACACCAGGCGCTGAACCCGAGCGGGAATGGCGGTCGGGTCCAGTAGTGAAATCAGCGTTACTCGGCGCCATTCCCGCCGGGTTAGCTTGGTCGTTCGCCGCAAAGAAGAGCCGCTTAGCTCTTGATGGCAGAGTGCAGCCATGAGCGAAACCACACCGGAACCGGAACCAAAGCGGCGCTGGTATCACTACCGCCTGTGGCATCTCTTCGTGCTGATAACCGTGGGGGCGATTGCTTGCAGTTGGTTTGCGTGCAGAATGCGGGCAGCCAATCGACGGAAAGAGGCGATGGAGAAGATAGAATCCGATGGGGGATGGCTGGCTTTCAAATCTGCACAGAAACAGTCAGATGAGGGAGGATTCTTTTCTCTCGGCTCTGAAGCGAATGAGACGCAACAGCCTGAGGTCGAGAGACATCGAGATACGGTCGTTGGAGTGGATTACACCTTGCGCAAATCGGGGGGAATGCCTGAGAACCCAAATCCCGTCGATCTGTCGCGACTGAAGCATCTACGCGGAATTGAGAGTATCGGGCTTAGTGGGCAAGACGTTTCCAATGAAGGGCTCATCCACTTGAGCAGGCTTCCCCGTCTTCAGTCGCTTGACCTTTCGTGGACCGCCGTTGGCGATGAGGGGCTGATGCACCTTCAGGATGTCAAGTCGCTGGAATTCCTCGATCTGTCCTACACCGCGATTACGGATGCTGGCCTGAGGCATTTACGGAAGCTCACCAGACTTCGACATCTGATCCTTAACGAAACTGCGGTGACCGACATTGGCTTGAAGCATCTGTCGAAACTTGGAAGGTTAGAGCAAATTGGACTGAGAGGAACGCAGGTCGACGGAAGTGGACTTGACGCACTTGCTCCGTCGCTTTTACGTTTGGATATGAGTTGTACGCCTGCGAAAGACTCTACGGTCTTGTCGCTTCCTCGTTTCTCCAAACTTGAGTTCCTCGGGTTGAGGGACACGCGCGTGACGAATCGAGTCTGCCGACTACTCCATGGTATGAATCGCCTGGAAACGGCCAACCTCGAGTGGACGTTCGCAACGGAATCAGGCATCGAAGCAACCCGCTCTCGCCTCAAAGCAGATGTACTTGTTGATACGCGTCTGAACGATCGCGAAATAGAAGAAATTCTAAAGATCGTTGAGTCCACCGATGACGTCGACCAACGAATTCTCGCTTTCAGCCGTGAAGATGGACAGATTCACGTCCACACCGGGGTCAATCGAGGCCATGCGAATGGTGATGGCGACATCCTGATTATGGAGAAGCGAGAAGGGAAGTGGACCGTCGTTTCGCTGAGCGGTTGGTCGTCGTAGAGAAGCATTTGGCGACACCTGGGGGCTACGCAATCCAATGGTCCAGGCAACGGCGAACCAATCGCTGGACTTGACGTGGCCGAAAAACGTGGGATACAAGGGGCGTGGTTGGAGGGCGGCCACGCAAGTCAGCTAGCACGTTTTACGTTTTTACAGGGCTGAACAATCGTGCCCAGACGCGGACAGCAACGCTTGAAGCCGATCGGATTCGTGCTCTGTGCGATTGCCATGCTTGGCGTGCTCGCTACCCTCTTCATGACCGTTGGACTCCCCGTGGGAATCACGCTCGAAAAACGTGTCGAACTTGCGCCCGCGCCGTTGATCATGCGAGCCATTGGCGAGAGCAAGACTGCATCGCAACTGACTGCCTTGATCGACGCCAATCCATCGTTGGTAACCGATCGCGATTCCGTGGGCGGCACGTTGCTCCACCACGCCGTCTCAGACGGGCGTCCTGAAATAATCCGTGTTGTGCTCGATCATGGCTGTGATCCCAACGCGAAGGGCTTCCTCGGTTTTACGCCTTTGGGAAGCGCCATCATGAACGATAGACATGACATCGTGGAAACCCTGCTCGCCCACGGTGCTGACCCAAACGCCGAAACCGGTTCTGGGACGCCCCTTGAATTCGCCGAGCGAGAAGGCCATGATGAAATCGCGCAGGCTATCCGGTCGGCGATCGAGAGCGACGCCGGACGGAGAACGCCCCGTAACTAGGGATGCACGGGAGCGGGAATACGCGTTTCAAAAATGGTGAATCAACTCCCCGCCCCGTGATCCCAAACGTTGAACTAAGCCGCTTCGCGGGGCCGCTTCGACGTCTTTTCTTTGCTCAACGTTGTCTCTTGCTCGATGTCGATCTTTTCTGAGCTTTTTGGGTCTCCGGCAAATGTCGCTCTCCTTTTTCGGCTGCACGCCCGCGGTTGGGAGGCTCGGATCGAAGGGCCGGTCGTAGCGAACGTTCTGATAAAAAGGGCTTGCGCTTTCTCTCATGGCAAGCATGCTGGGATTGTTGGCCGGCTCACGCATCGCGCGTTTCCGCAGCAGTGGGCCCCACGGAACCCGATCCTAGGAGACACAACATGACGCCCTATCAGAAGGGACTCAGTAAGTACATCCAACGGATGGCCGACGACATGCAACTGCGGAACTATTCCCAGAGTACCATCAACTCGTACACCTACCACGTCGACAAGTCTTGCCAACACTTCGGCAAATACGGCGACCAAATTGGGCCCTACTCGACTGATCTCCTCCGGGTTAGCCTTGCTGCGCACGAATCAGCGGCCGGAGGAAGTCGGCGCTTCGCTTCACGGCCGTCTCGATGGGCATGATACCGGCAAATGCCTGATGCACCGTGACGTAACCCCGGTAGCCGATGGCGTGCAATGCACGAAACACGTCGACGGAATCAACGCCACCTGGTTCCCAAAGACCGATATGGTCCAGTTCCACCTTGCCGCGAGTCCAGGTGTTGATCGTTGCCTCGCCGCCCGCGCGGAGCCGGTGGTTCTGCACGTAGACGTTAAAGATGTACGGCTGTAGCTTTCGGATCGTCCGGGCGCCGTAGTCCTGCCCCGCGATCAACCAGTTGGCCGGTTCGTAAATGATGCCGAAATTCCGACGCCCGACCGCCTTAAGCACGCGCAAGGATCCCTTGACCGTTTCGAACAGACTGCCGCAGTGCGATTGGTGAGCCAACCGAATCCCGCGTTCGCGCGCCTGGTCCGACGCCTTCTGTGCCCAGGGGATGTCTTCGTCCTTCTTCATGCAAATGCGGATCAGATCTGCGCTAAAAGCCTCGGCAAGATCAAGATAGGGCGTGATGTTGCGCAGACCGTCGGGGCCGTGTTCGTCGTTTCGCGGCACGGCGAAATCACCCGTGACCATCGAAACGGTCAGACCTGCCGTGCGTATCTTGGCGCTCATTTTACGCACAGTCTCTGCGGTAGAATGAATGCCGGCCTGCGAGCCTCGCATACACAGAGCCTGGTATCCGTGACGTTTCGCCAACTCGATGAGTTGGTCGATTGTCATCGAGGACTTTTCCTTGGAACCAAACGCTTCAGCCACGCGCACAGATAGAGATAGCTTCATACCTGATACATCGGCATTTTTGTCTGCCGCCCAAGCGGTCCGTGTGGAAGAACCGACGAAGGGTCCTCCCGCCAGCCCGACTGCCGCCAAGCCGCCAGCGGCCTTCAGAAAATCGCGACGAGTCCGACGGCTCCCCGTTGTTGTCTCGATCATGGCGTTCTCCCCTGGTCGCAATCAGCAAAAACTCTCCGCGCAAATCCGCCTATCATACATGGCAGCATAGCACGACGGACCGCGAATCGCAAAAGGTCGACGGTATCGGGAGGGCGAGGCTCCTGCCGAGCCGTGCGTTGGTGCCGGTACATTGGCTCAGCAGGAGCTTCGCCCTTCCCATTTCCTAGATCCCTCAGATGTTTTGGCTTTCCATCGATCAGAGGATACAATATCCACCACGAGAACCGACTCTCCAGGCCAACACAGACGTTCACAACATCCTCGGAGCCGACGCCCCGCCAAACAGGAGTCACCGATCATGTCCAAACTCACACGTCGCCGGATGCTGCACAATACTGCCCTGGCCGGGATCACAGTCTGCGCGTCCGGCGTGGTCCGCGCCGCAGCCGGACAACAGACGCCCAACGAGAAATTGAACGTCGCCATGATCGGCAGCGGCGGTCGAGGCGCGGCGAATCTTGCCAGCGTCCGCAGCGAAAACATCATTGCGTTGTGCGACGTGGACGAACGCCGGGCGGCCAAAGCGTTTATGCAGTATCCCAACGCGTCGAAGTTCACGGATTTCCGAGTAATGCTCGACGAGATGGGCCGTGAGGTCGACGCAGTCGTAGTGAGCACTCCCGATCACGTACATGCCCCGGCCAGCGTAACCGCAATGCGGCACGGCAAACACTGCTATTGCGAGAAGCCGCTGACGCACGAGATCTTCGAAGCTCGGACGGCTGCCGAAGTGGCGACCGAGAACAAGCTGGCTACCCAGATGGGCACGCAAATTCACGCCGGCGGCAACTACCGCCGCGTTGTCGAACTGGTACAGTCCGGTTCGATTGGCGAGATTCGCGAGTGTCACGTTTGGATCAATCGCGCCGAGGGTGGCGGCGAACGGCCGACGGACACGCCGCCCATCCCGGAGGGCCTCGATTGGGACCTCTGGCTCGGCCCGGCTCCGTATCGGCATTATCATCCCTGCTACCTGCCGCGACAGTGGAACTTCTGGTGGGACTTTGGCGGTGGGAACCTGGCGGCCATGGGCTGCCACTACTTCGACCTGCCGTTCTGGGCGCTTCGTCTGCGTCATCCAAGCAGTGCGGAAACAACCGGGCCGCCGCTGCATCCGGAAACCACGCCAAAGTGGCTGACCATTCACTACGAGTTCCCGCAGCGCGGCGACCTGCCACCGGTTACGCTGTTCTACTATGACGGTGGCCGCAGACCGGAGTTGCTGAAGGAACTCGGCCTGACCGATTGGCGATCAGGCGTGCTGTTTGTCGGAGCCAAGGGCAAGTTGATCGCCGACTACGGCCGGCGGAAGCTCTTGCCGGAAAGCGAGTTCGCCGACTTCCAGCCCCCGGAGCCGTTTGTCCCCAATACCATCGGCCATCACCGCGAATGGATCGAGGCATGCAAGACCGGCGGTGCGACCACCTGCAACTTCGACTACTCCGGAGCGGTCACCGAGACCGTGCTTCTGGGCAATGTCTCCTACCGCACCGGCCAGAAGATCGAGTGGGATGCAAAGAACATGAAGGCCACCAATTGCTCCGAAGCAGACAAGTATATCCGGCGCGAGTACCGGAAGGGATGGACGCTCTGACGAAAGAAACGCACATACGAAAGGTAGGGCCATGTTTCGACTACTCGCCATGACGGATTCCCCTCGTTGCCAGTGCTTTCTGCGAGGTCTGCCACGCGGATCAACGAGGCTGGCCGCAGTAGCGCTGGTGGCCTTCGCGCTTCAAGTGAGTCATGCACATGGTGCTTGGGCCGAATCACACACTCGCCCGAATATTGTCTTGATCATGGCTGATGACATGGGCTACTCGGACATTGGGTGCTACGGCGGCGAGATTCGGACGCCGAATTTGGATCGCTTGGCTGCGGGCGGGCTGCGGTTTTCGCAGTTCTATAACTGTGCGCTGTGCGGCCCTTCGCGCGCATCGCTAATGACCGGTTTGTACAACCAACAAGCCGGTGTCCAGCAGTGGACCGGGCTGTTGAACGATCGGTGCGTGACCGTCTTTGAGCTTCTGAAGCAAGCGGGCTATTCGACATGCGCCGTGGGCCGGCTGGACATGACCACTGCAGACAAATGGCATGACCCCGAGAATATCGCCCGGCACGTTGATCGTTTCTTTGGCAGCACCGGGCATAAAGGTCCGGGCAACTACTTCAAGTCGGTCCGAGACGGCGCGTTTTGTATGGACGGAAAGCCTTGTCAGCTTCCCGCCGAAGGCGTGTACAAGACCGATCTGATCACTGACTACGCCGTGGAATTCATAGGCGAGGCCGCGGGCAGGCGAAAGCCCTTTTTCCTGTACGTTTCCCACTACGCCCCGCATTGGCCGTTACACGCCAAGCCAGAAGACATCGCCAAGTACCGCGACATGTACGCCCAAACTGGCTGGGACGAACTGCGAAAGCGTCGTTACCAACGCCTAATCGAACTAGGGCTGATCAACGACGAATGGGCACTGAGCCCGCGCGACAAGCGTGCCCCTGCCTGGCAAGACGCCAAGCACAGATCGTGGGAAGCCGAACGCATGGCCGTCTATGCGGCGCAGATCGACTGCCTGGATCAGAACATCGGCCGACTACTGGAAGCCGTTCGCGAGGCTGGCGTCGAGCAAAACACGCTGATCTTGTTCCTGTCTGACAACGGCGCATCCGACCAGGTATGGAGTCGCCCGTTGGATCGGCCGGGCAGCACGTGGCGGTCGGACGGCACACCGACCCAAGTCGGTAACAGCCCAGACATCATACCGGGCGGCCCCGACACGTTCGTGACCGGCGGTCCGCCGTGGGCCAACGTATCCAACACGCCCTTTCGTCAATACAAAGCGACGTGCCACGAAGGTGGAATCGCCACGCCGCTGATCGCCTATTGGCCCAGTGCGATCAAAAAGGGAGGTCAAATCACGCATCAGGTGGGGCATATCATCGACATCCCGGCCACTTGCCTGGACGTAGCGAAGGTGGCGTATCCAAGCCGGTTCCGAAACCGCAACGTGCTGCCGCTGGAAGGCGAGAGTCTGTTACCGATCTTCCGAGGCCAGGATCGTGAGGGCCACGAAGTTCTATGCTGGAACGTCCACGGCAGCCGCGCGATCAGGATGGACCGCTGGAAGTTGATTGCCGCACGAGGCAAGCAATGGGAACTGTATGATCTGGAATCCGATCGCACAGAGACAAACAACTTGGCCAGCCGATTGCCTGAGCGAGTCGAGACCATGACAACCGCCTACCAGAATTGGGCACAGCGATGCGGGATTATCAAAACTAATACCCGTTGAATGCTGTGCATTTCACCTTAGTCTACCCGCTTCTGAGGAATCGCTCCGGCAGACAGGATGATCCTTTGCTCCTTTCTTGGTACGATAATGCACGCTTTCCTCTACGTATCCACTCCAATACGAGGGGCTGCGAGATGTTCTCAGCGCAACGCTTTCTTGTCGCTTCTGGAGTCTTACTTTTCGGTTCGCTGGCTGGCCCATCTTGGCCAGCCGCGGCTGCCGACGATCCGTCGAGTTTCACGGAGTTACTCAAGGCGAAACCGAACGACCCATTCGTCAAACGCATGGCGCGACTTGAGGCGGAACTGCGACCCGATCCCCGCGTGCGTGAAGCCGAGCAAATCCTGGAGAGGCTTCATGAGTACTCCGAGGAACAGCTTCAGAGATTTCAAACCGTCGCCACGGAGAATCACGCCAAAGCGTTCGAGAAGTGGAAGAAGATTGAAGAGCTACTGGTTATCGAAAAACGAGTTGCCACCTTCTGGCCAGTGCGTATCGCTTCATTTACGTTGACATCAACGGCAGCCAGCAGAACCCATAGGGCGAAACTGAAGGAGATCCAAGCTCGAGAAGACGTTGCTTTCGCCGCTTACATAAGTGGAGACCCCGAGGCCAACAGCCCTGCTGGTCGGCACGCTCTATGGGTAAGGTGGCGTAGCACTTCAGAAGGAGAGAGCTTTAGAAATGAGAAAGACCAATCGCGGCAAGAACTTCGCCAGGCAATCGAGGCAGCGAGGAGGACGGCACGCGACGGTACACCCGTTTGGAATCGCCTCGTTCAGAAGACGCGGACCGAGGTTACACACGAGTTTGGGGTCTGGGCACGCATGATCCGCGAGACCAACGAGGAACTCGAGAGACGGCGTCTCGGCAAGGAAAGGGAAAAAGAGGTCGAAAAGGAACAGGCCGAGCTCCGGCTGCGAACAAACGCTTCTAAGGTGGAGGAGATGACTACCGGAGAAACGAGGCAGATATGGTTTTGGGTGCATAAGGGACGGCCACCGTACCGCATTCAGTCTTACGTCACCGGAGCGGGGATCTTCACCGAGTTGAGAATCGACAAGCCGCAACCCTTTGTGCTTCCCTTCCGCTTTCTCAAGCCCGGACGCTTCCCCGTTGGCGTTCAAGCGGCGGACGAAGAAGGCGACACGTACACAGTCAGTCTCGAGATCCGTGTCACGGGTGAGGAGATCAAGCCGGCTGAGGAGCCGCCGGAGCCCCCCAAGCCGCCGCCCGGCGAGAAGGCCCCGCCCGTCAAAGCGAAACCGCCCGCGAAGCCGACGCCCACGAAACCTGCCTCTAAGCCACCGACCGGCAGCACGAAACCAACCAAGCCCACAACGCTCACCTGCCGCTTTCACGCCAAGCTGTGGGGACCGCCCTACACGTATCCTGGACTTCCGCGACCGTGTCTGAAGGTCCGGAGTGACAATGATCATACGCCGTTGATTGTTCAGATTGACGCTGCAGGCCACATCTCCGGGCGGGCCAAGTACACGCTGCCCGAGTCGAAATTGGTTTCGGGAGCGACTTCCGAAGCCCACGATTGTCGGATCGAGTTTGATCTGGACGGCCGTTTCGACCCGAAGACCGGCAAGACGACTCTCAATCTCCGCGGAGGCAAGCGTTTCTGGGCTCGAAAACAGACCGATGGCGACATCTACGAGTGGCGTACGGAGTTCGACACGACCCTGAGTGGCTGGAGTATTCCGGGGAATAGGGATGCGGCTCTGGCCAATTCCCCCTTTGTCAAATCGCTGCAAGATTCGCAGGATCGGTATCTCGTGCCCCGCAGTGTCGCAGGGGCGGATGGGGAAACCCGTTTCGGGCAAGACGGTTTTCTTGGCGTGAAGGGACTGGCGGACGGCGATCTGCACATCGAGCACCGCATCCAACGCCACGAATACGCCTCGACGACGAGCCGCGGAGCGGAGGTCTCGGATCGTACGGCGAGTGTGCAGCAAGACAGCCAGCGGAGTGGACCTTTCACTTGGTTCTTGGAGATCCTCGGACCGGCCGACGATGACGATTCCTCAGATCGAGAACTGCTGGTGGCTATCTGGCCTCGATCGCCCGTGCGCTGTACGGGGAACACCGTGCGACTCAATGCAGTCGGCGTCTATACCGACAAACCATTTGACTACGTTGACGTGACCCAGAAGGCGACATGGATTCCAAACAAGGCAACCAACGTTCTGGAGCCGGTAAGAAACGCCTCGGGACAGATTGAAAAGGGGCACTACCGGCTGAGGAAATCAGCTTTTGACGAGCAGGGCCGACCGCGCTCGCAATACGTTCGCGCAGGTATCCGCTGGGGCATCGATTGGGCGGCCGATACGGTCATGGTTGTGCCGACTCGAACTGCCAAACCGACGGAACAATTGGAGGATTAGACCGGCTCTTCGCAAAGAATAGTGGAAGAACCAATAGCTTCGTTCAACTGTTTTCTCTCGCCAGGAGACCAAAGAATGGTGCGCCCCATTTGCGTTGCCGCGTCGATCATCTGGGCATCTCTGTCGATTCCGCTTTGGGCCGACGAGAGTGGCGTCGTTGCCGAAGTCGAAGGCAAGCAATTGAAGATCGAGACCGGTTTCGAGTTCCTGCCTGGGGAAGGCGAACGCCTGGAGGTCTACGTCGAAGTGCCGGACGTTGGCGTCGCGGTGGTCGCGACCGCTGTGGTGACCGGCATCGAGGGCAACTACGTGTTGGCCACCGTTGACAAAGCGACAGGCAAAGTCAAGACCGGCCACAAGGTGCGCGCTGCCGACGGCGAAAACATGCGCGAGCCACCTGTGGAAGAACCCTCGACAGTGCCCTTACCCGAACCACCGAAGACAAAACCACCGGGGACAACTCCGCCAATCGCTCCAACCGGCAGCAAGTCCTATTTCGGAGCCGTTGTTCGCGATGTCGATCGGCGTCGTGCGAAAGCGGGCGGATTGGCGAAAACCCGTGGTGCATACATTGCCCATCTGTTTCCCGATCAACCGGCCGAGCGATCTGGATTCCAGGAGGGCGACATCCTGTTGAGTTTGGACGGGCAGCCGATCGGCCAACACGTACACTTCATCACCATAGTCAGTCGTATACCACCGGACAGCACCGTGACCATCGAACGCCTGCGGCAGAAGAAGAAGGAACAGATCGAAGTCACGCTGGCTGCCAAACCGAATGACAACGATCTTTACCACATGTGCCTGGCTAACGCCAAGGCCGGTAAGGCTTGGGCACAAGCGATGGTGGGGTTATGTATTCAGCGAGGTCAAGGTGTGGAGGCCAGTCCGGAAGTCGCGGTCAAGTGGTTTCAGGCGTCGGCGGACAAGGGCGACGCCGAGGGGATTTATCGGTTGGCGTTGGCGTACCATCATGGACAAGGAATCGACCAAGACAATGCGAAAGCTCAGGAGTTGTTCCGCAAGCTTGCCGACTCAGGTTATTCCCTGGGCGAGTTTAGTCTTGGGTTGATGTTCGCGTTGGGCGAAAACGTCACACAGGACTATCAGCGAGGTTACAACTTGCTTCGCCGTGCAGCCGAAAACGATCACTGGGAGGCCCAGGTGAAGCTGGGTATTCTGTACCTGAACGGCTGGGGCGTCGACCAGAATGAAGCGGAGACGGCGCGATGGTATCGCAAGGCCGCCGAAGCGGAATTGGCCGATGCCCAGTATCGACTTGCCGAGTTGTACGAGAATGGCCGCGGCGTAACACAAGACTTTGATGAAGCTCTAAAGTGGTTTCGCCGTGCCGCGGGGCAGGAACACCCGGGCGCCCTCTATCGGCTCGGATTGATGTACGGCAACGGTCACGGCGTTGCGCGCGATGACGCGCAAGCCGAACGTTGGATACGTAAGGCGGCCGAACGCGATCATTCCGAAGCTCAAAACGACTTAGCGACGATGTACGAGTCGGGACGGGGTGTTGCCCAGAACTTCGGCGAGGCAGAACACTGGTATCGGATTGCGGCCGAGGCGGGCTACCCAATGGCCCAAACGAATCTGGGCGGCATGTATCAAGGCGGACGCGGCGTCGAGAGAAACGACAAGCTGGCCGTCGAGTGGTTCCACCAGGCGGCCCTGAAAGGCTACGTCGTCGGTCAACACAACTTGGGCATCATGATTTTCGAGGGGCGCGGAGTCAAGCGAGACTACCCAATCGCCATGAAGTGGTTCAAACTCGCAGCGGATCAGGGCTACGCAGCCGCGCAGAACTACATTGGCCACATGTACCAGAACGGCCTCGGCGTCCGTAGCAACCGGGACGAAGCCATTCGCTGGTATCGCCGGGCTGCTCTGCAAGGCGATGAGAATGCCCAGCGCAATTTGCGAGCGCTGGGTGTGCAGCCGTAGTGGCCCAGCGGCTTCCGACAGATCTCTTATCCAAACGACGCTTGCGATCGTTCGCGTCATTTACGAGAGCGTTGGTCGATCTCCTCAATTAGTCTCTTGAATTCGCCTTGTTTGTGGCTGTCAGTCGTAGTGGCGAGCACCTCCTGGGCAATTGAGCGGAGATTTGGCGGGAATGTCTGTCGGGCAATCTGAATCGCGTGCCACCAAGTCTGACTGTCCTTTTCGAGGAACAATTGCTTCCAGGGAATCCGATCGCGCTTGCTGAAGTCGCGCGGCAGCCAGCGGATGGCCGCCATGCGCGTTACCGGGCAATCGAGATGTAGCATGTGTAGGATCAATTCTTCCCACTCTCCGGTGCGATAGGAAGCCTTGGTGCGGATCATGTTGGCCCACACCGCCAGGCGGCCGGGCGAGGATGTCTTGTCCGCCGCGCATGGTTCCGCGCCCAGTTGGGCCAGCAGCGATGCTGTGCTGGCGATTTGATTGGCGCAAGCGGCGTTCTCGGACGCCACGGGCAACTCGGGAGCGACTCTATCGGCCGCAGCTACCAGCCGGTCGATCGCGGCGGTGTCGCCCAACGCGCCGATCGCATACGCGCACGCGGACACTTCGTCCAGCGACGAGGCCTCCAGCCCCGCGTAAAACACCTTTCGCACCGGCTCGCGTAGGCTCTCGTCCCATGACGCTTTGACATCCTGAATCCGGCCCGCAGGAGAATAGAATCGAAATGGGCTATCGTGCTTGGCTGCACCCGTATCTCTTGGATCGGGCAGCCGCCAAGCGAGTTGTCGTATGGCCGCAAGCCGAACCTCGGCTCGGTCGTCGCGTGCCAGCGCAATCAATTCTCGCGTTGACGCGACGGTCATTACGGAAGCGACACCTCCAACCAATGCGTTGATGCGGTCGATATCCGATTCGTTCGCCAACAACTTTCGCAGCGGCTGCAGGAAGCAAGGGTGGTACAGAGAAGCGAAACGTCGTCTTCGCTCTTGGGGCTCGGCCGAGTCGGTCAACATGCTCCGCAACAAGCGGCTGGCTTCTTCGTCGGTTGGAAGCCGCAGTTTAATCTCGAACTGATTTCCGAATGCGTAGTCACCCCAGGAGCCTTCCGCATCGAGTTCCCTGACCGGTTCGCCGAATCCCATGGACTGATAGCACTTGACCTGATAACGCCCCGGTTCGAGAAATCGCAGATATGCAAGCAGCGGGAGATCTTTCTCGTAGCTTTTTCCCGGTTTCAAATGTGGATCGGCCATCCCCAGGCCACCGAAACAAGGCTGAGACGGTCTGGGGTCGACAGCCTCGTTTCCGTGTTCGCTCTTGGCGGTGAAGATCCAGCGCAGGTGACGCGATGCGCCGCGATAGTCACCACCTTCCTCGAAATGGAATTCGTCCGCCCCGTTGTTCTTCAGCGTGAAGTGAACCGTGATCGCCTCGCCGATGAAGTAGGTTTTCTTGTCCGGCACATACATCAGAGAGATCCACTCCGGCACCCCACGCCGTTCCACGATTCGAAACACGCGTCCCGTCTGACTGTGCTCACCCAGGCAGACACGGAAACGGTAATTGCCGGGATGCTCGACAAAATCACTCACTGGGATCCGCGTCTTCCACAATCGGTCTTTCCGTGCCGGCAATGCGTGCTGCTTGCCTGTTGCGTGGACTTCCGGGCTAAGTTGTTTGGACCACACGACTTCGCCGTTCCTGACTTCCTCCAAAGTCAATTCCCAGTCGCCCGAGAGGAGCAGCGTGCCATCTTCATCCGCGACCTCGCCTACGTAGGTCTGCTCCGTGTCTCCACGGTTGTAGATATAAACAGTGACGTCGAGGTCGCCCGGTATCACACACTCCAAGGCATGATAGATGCCCAACTCGATGCGACGTTCCTGCGCATGTGCGGACATCGACGTGACGGCGGACGTGAGTAGAACGGCCGCAGATCCCATAATCGTTCTGAGTTCCATTGTGCCTTGCTCCTAAAACAAGTCGATGGCATTTCAAAACCGGGTCTTGGGAGGGCGAAGCTCCTGCTGAGCCGTCTCCTCCCGTGGATTCGGCTCGGCAGGAGCCTCGCCCTCCCGGTTTTGAAACCACTTTTCGATAGAGTCGTGAAACAAATCCGCTGGCGCCGAGTGTCTGTATTTTGAGCAGAACGTGGGTGAACAGACACTATCCAACTATGACGTCCCATCAAGTTCAAGACGCCTTTGCCTATGGCACGGTTTCTTGACTTGCCCGCTGCGTATCTTGTCGGCGCCCGGTGAGGGAATCAGAGATCCACTCTGCCAATGCAGATCATTCGTTGACCTTGTCCGGCTTGGCCGGTAGGCTCTGGAAAAAGAAGGGCGCTCGTCAGCCGTGCCTCGCGAATGAGTCCGCAAATAAGCAGAGAGTCGAATTATGCAGTTGATCCATCACGGCGGCCATGAGGGCGTGACCGGTTCTTGCCATCAGTTGAAGCTGGACAACGGCAAGTCGCTGCTCGTTGACTGTGGGATTTTCCAGGGAGACGATGCCCAGCAGCACCCGAAGCTGGAGATTGACTTTTCGGTGGACGGCGTCGAGTGCATGGTTCTGACGCATGTGCACATCGACCATGCCGGTCGACTGCCTTACCTGCTGGCGGCGGGATATCGGGGTGGTATCTGGTGCAGCCGGCCCACGGCCAGGCTGCTGCCGCTGGTGATCGAGGACGCTTTGAAGATCAATTTCACTCGGGACCGGCGGCTGATCGCGTCGTTTGTCGACGGGGTCGAAGCGATGCTGCGGCCGGTCGATTATGGCAGTTGGAATGAGGTGCCCGGCGATGCACGAATCCGGCTGACGCCCGCGGGGCATATCCTGGGGTCGGCTGTCGTCGAGATCGACGCGGAAGACCGGCGAGTCGTGTTCTCGGGGGACGTTGGCGCCACGCACGCACCGATCCTGAAGGACCCGCAGTCGCCGGAGCGGGCCGACTTGTTGGTACTGGAATCCACGTACGGCGACAAACTGCACGAGAACCGCGAGACTCGGCTGCAGCGGCTGGAGCAGATTCTCCGACGCACGCTCGAGGACAAAGGGGTGACGCTCATTCCAGCGTTCAGCCTGGGCCGTACGCAGGAACTGCTCTACGAAATGAACCTCATCTTCGAGCGCGTGCAGCAACAGACGGGACGGAGCCTGATGAAGGCTGTCGATGTGATCGTCGATTCGCCGTTGGCGTCGCAATTCACCGATATCTACGCGGATTTGACATCCTATTGGGATGCCGAGGGGCAACGGTTGCTCGAAATTGACGACCAGCCGCTCGTGTTCGAGAACCTGACAACGATCGGGGACCACGAGGAACACAGTTCGACGCTCGACTACCTCCAGAGAAGCGGTGTACCGGCCATCGTTATCGCGGGCAGCGGCATGTGTACCGGCGGTCGTGTGGTCAACTACCTCAAGACGCTGCTCGACCGGCCGAACACCGACGTGCTGTTCGTCGGGTATCAAGGCCGTGGCACGCCGGGTCGCACGATTCAAGACGGCCGCGACTGGGTCGAACTGGACGGAAAACGCTACGCGATTCGCGCCAAAGTCTATCGCATTGGCGGTTATTCCGCCCACGCCGACCAGCAAGGCCTGCTGGATTTCGTCACGGGCATGGACTACCCGCCGGGAGAAATCGTACTGGTGCACGGCGAGGAAGAGGCCAAAGCGGCCTTGAAAGCGAAGCTCGAACAGCACGGGCTAAATGTGCGGTAGAGGGCCAGTCCCTACGACATCTGTTTTTGTGGGTGGCTGGGGTCGAGGTGTGAGGGACGAACACCGAGCCCCCAGACCCGAATCACTGGGGGCTCACCACTCGTTCCTCGCGGTTCGACCCCAGCCACCCTAACCGTCCAAGCAGTTTTACGCTTCGGCTTAGGTTAGCATCAGGATGCTCGTCGCTTGGGAAGAAGCTTGACACTGCCATCTGCTGGCGCTACGCTGGCGGACGCCACTGGGCAACGCCGTCTTGAGTTCTGTTGCTCGTAGTCCCGGATTTATGCGGTCTTCGATGCGACGGAGCCGCCTGAAGGCGGTACTACGAACGGTGCCCCATTTCCCTACATAGAAATCCGCTGCGGCGTTGGCCGCTGGGAATTCATCGGGATCTGAAAGGAGTTGGAGAATGACCTGTTCCACATTCAGGAGTCAGATTCGGTTGGGACTTGCCGTTGTGGTTGTGCTCTTTGACGCATCGGCTTCATCGGACGAATTGCGGACTCGGATCGAGTCTGCCGCCGAATTGAAGGTAGAAGATCTGTGCACGCCCATTCGTGGCACGCGAGGTGGCAAAGGGATCTTCGTGCCGAATCCCGACGGCACGACGTACGACTATCTGATCCGCTACTACAACACGTACTGGGGGCCGCACACCACATTCATCATCGACCTGAGCACCGGTAAAGTGCAGCAGCACGCTGTCCCCGAGTCGCTCTACAGCGGATCGACTATCGGTCCGGATGGGATCCTCTATGGTCATCGCTATGAGCATACGGGGACCATCCTCTGGACGTATGATTCGGCGAAGAACGAGATCAAGGACGTGCCCGGGACGGTGCCCGTGGGCGGCGAGACGAAGCCCATCGTCGTCGGGACAGATGGCAGGATCTATGGCGGGGGTAGCCGGAGTGCCAAAGCCTGTGCCTACTGCTATGAGCCGGACACCGGCAAGATCACCGACTTCGGTACGATGGGCCCTTCGCACGCACCGAATCAGTGTTGGGGATACTCGGTAGGTGCAGACGATCGTTACGTGTACATGGCCAGCGGCAAGATCCCATGGTACCTGGTGGCGTATGATAAGGAGACTGGTAAGGACGAGGTTCTTCTAACGGCTACGAACCCTCGCGACTACATCGGCGTCAGTCAGCTTCGCTACGGATGCCGCGCCGTTCTGAAGCAGACGGACAAGCGTTCTGTCTACTATTGGCTGCAGCAGGGCAAGGCGAAGGAAGTGACCGATCCCAAAGAGAAGCCGCCCTGGCCGGAGTCCGAGAGGGCGGAGCCGTGGGTCGTACTGCCTGTGAAGCCCGAAATCTGGCTTGGCAAGGCCATTCCCAAATCCGACGGCAAGGCCGAGGTCTGGTACCGCAGTGCCGCACCTAAAGCCGCCAAGGCCGATAAGCCCACCGATCTTGGCTGGTCGGTTGTCAAACTGGAGGTGCCGACGTACCCCGTGCCGATCCTTCGGCTTGTCGCACTCGATGACGGGCGTCTGTGCGGATCTGGCCAATCGTACATGGGCAATTTCATCTACGATCCGAAGTCGGGCCGGCACGAACATCTTGGTCGTCTTGCGCTCAGCCATTACTGCACAACTGTGCTGGATGGCATTGTCTACATGAGCGGCTATCCATCGTCGGCTCTTCACGTCTTCGATCCCCGTAAGCCCTGGACCGTCGAGGTCAGTTCCAAACCCGGCGTCGATCCGCTCCGCCCGGATCACGAGGACGGTAACCCGCGCCGCGTTGCGTATCTGTCACACCACGGATCGGGCTGCCACAAAATGTGGAGCGCGGCCAACGGTGCCGATGGCAATGTGTACTTCGGTGGCAGATGGTACCGCAATGGCATTGGCGGAGGTCTCGGCTGGTGGGACCCTCGGCAGACCGATCCGGAGAAAGCGGCCGGCGGAATCTCCGAGCCGTTCAAGAACTATCAGGCCATGAAGATCGCAGCAGTCGGCCGCTATATCGTTGTCTCGACCAAAGCGGTGCGCGACGAGGCGTCTGGCACTCCCGCGCCGAAAGAAGCCAAGCTGTTTGTGTTCGACACCAAAGCTGGCAAGGTTGTCCGCGATTTTGTGCCTGTGACTGAAGCAGATGTGACCGGACACATCGCCGGCGTGGGCAATAACGAGATGCTGGGTCTCACATACGACCCGAGCGACCGTCAACGCGAGTTGAAGCCCGAGGAGACTGTCGAACGCTTGAAAGGCAGGGAGAAATCTTACGGCCTTCTCGACAAGAACAGCATCTTGTACAAGGTCAACGTCGCGACTGGCAAAGTACTGTGGACGAAGAAGATCTCCTATCCCGTCGGCTTTCGCACGAACGAAAACTTCGCAAACCAGGACGGCTTCGATTTCAGGCTTGGACCTGATGGCAAGGTCTGGACGTTTACTGGCGCGAGGTTCGTGCCGGTGAATCCCGAGAAGCAATGGCATTACTCGTACATCAACTGTGTCCTGGCCCGCATCGATCCGAAAGACGGGGCGATTGATGTCGTGGGCAAGCTGGACCGCGGTGGCGAGATGGCGTTCGTCGGCACCGACCTCTATCTGACCGGCGGGTGCAAGTATCTGACCGAAAAGAACATATATCTGCGGCGCGTTCCGCTGCAACTTTCGACTGCATTCGGCAAACGCTGATCAGGAAACGAGCGTGGAACTAGCCAACAAGGTCGAAAGAAATCGAAAGCGGCGACGAGTCACCGCACTCCACATCCTGGTTGCGGCCGGAGGGCGCGGAGTGTCCTTTGGACCGCAAGGCGAATCGCGTGCAGGTCGTCTTCCTTAAGCCGTTCAACGTCGGCACGCGCCGAAGCTGCCTGGGCTCCGAATTTCTCCAACGCCTGCGATGCGGCCAACCGCACGCGGGCCGACGCGTCGTCCAACGCGCTGACGATCAGTGGGTGAATAGAAAGACCCCGGCTTCTCTGAGGAAACCGGGGTTCTGAATGACGGCAGGATCCACAGATTCCTGACGGGATGCTCAAGCGGTGAACTCCGCGAGCAGGACGCCGATCATCTGTCTACTCTGCGCGTTAGCCCTAGGACGAAGTATCGTCGCCCGACGGTTCGGTCGTCTCGCCTCCGCTCGAGTCATCACCATTGGTGCCGGAGTCGTCCCCACCGCATCCGATGGTGAAGACGCTGAGAGACAAGATGATCAACAACGCTGCCAGCTTTTTCATTGCACGCTCCTTTGAGTAGATAGGGGAAACGAAGTCGGCGGTTTTGCCGTAACGCAACGGTCCGCGCATTGCCGTCGTCGAAGACCGTTGAAGTCTAACCGATTGGAGGAACAGTGAAAAGCATGGGGGCCACGTTAACAGGAGCGGCCGGGACCACACGAAGTTGACCGAACTGTTGCCAGCCGGTATCACAGCACATTGGAGTGTCGATCACAGTCCGACGAACCAACCATGTGATACGACGATCGGGAGGCGTTGCGATGAAGGCGGTGCACTGGTTTTTGCGTGTGATGATGGTCTTGGCCGCCGTGGCGATAGACAACGCCGACGGATCGGCTGATGAGATGCGGGTACGCACGGGCGACCGATTTGGCCTGTCGTTTTCCTCGGCAGGCGCGTTGACTGGAATCTCGTCGGACGGTCGAGAGCTTCTGCCGGGCGGTCGGGAGGAACTCTGTCCCGTTAGTGTGTGCGACTTGAGGGAATCTGCGCAGTTTGTGACGGCAGAAGGCAAGGCCGTTGCACAAAAGGATGGAGCGATAGTACACGAGGCGGACGTGGCCGGGATGTCGCTCGGCGTGACCGCACGATACGAGGCGACAGACGAACTAATCACGGTGAAGCTGAATGTACAGGACACCACCGGCCAGGATCGCGGCCTGCTGGTCCGCTTTGACCTACCCGTTCAAGCCGCCGGTTGGCGTTGGTGGGACGACATGGAAGCCACGCGTTTGATCGGCGAAATGGGGACGTACGAGAATTCGAGACGCATTCGCGAGTTTGCCGCGTTGCCGGAATGGCGCGACGTGCCGGCATTGAACATGGGGGCGCACTCGGTGAATTTCTGCAATGTGATATCCGGCCCCGTTGGACTGTGTTACGCCGTGCCGCTGGACCAGCCGCGTATCTTTCGGACCGGTTACGATGCCGACGAGCAGTTGTTCTACATCGTCTACGACGTGGCGCTGGCCAAAGAGACGGCCCCACCCAGCGCGGCCGAGTTCACCTTCTATCTCTACCGTTGTGATCCGGCATGGGGAATGCGCAGTGCATTGGACCGGTACTATCGCCTGTTTCCGCACTTTTTCACCAAACACGTCGAGAGGGAAGGGATGTGGATGGCGTTTTCCCGGCTGTCTGAGATCGACAACGTGAACGAGTTCCGCTTCGCGTTCCAGGAGGGAGCCCCAGAACCGGGGTACGACGACCGGCTGGGTGTCGACAGCCTGACGTATTTCACCCATGCGGGCCTGTTCGCCAACATCCCCGACTACAACCCGGAGACTGATCCGGAACCGTCGTACGACCGGCAGCTTGCCGCCGTGCGCGAGAAGTTCAGGCAGAACACAGGCAGCGCCGAGATATTCGACGCCTGCGGCCTCCACGACGCACAAGACCGGCTGTCGGTCAAACGCACATCCGTCTACGGTCACGTCATCGCGCAATACAATCTGGATCCGCAACTGCCGTACGGCAAGCACATGCTGGACAGAATCCCAGGCGTATTTCAATCGTATCGCGAGCGGCGAGGCGGCGGTCTGGACGGCTTCTACTACGACGGCATCACAACGGGTATCAACTACCGCAGAGACCATTTCCGCGCCGCAGAGTATCCTCCCATTTGGGACTCCGTGCAGAAAAAGCCCTTCCTCTACAACTACTTCTCGTCAGTCGAGTTCGCCAGAGAGACGGCCAAGCGGCTCCATGGTCAGGGCAAGATCACGATGATGAACGGAGCGATGGGAAGCAGTTTCTACACCGCGCCGTATCTGGACGTGATGGGCGCGGAAACGGGCCTGCGGATCAACCGGTCCAGCTTCAACTACGTCCGGACCATCTGCCGACAGAAGCCGTTCGTAACGCTGCTGAAAGGCAACTTCAGCAAGTTGACCAAGGAGGACATGGCCCTGTTCATGAGACGCTGCGTAGCCTACGGCGTCTTCCCGGGAGTGTTCGACTGGCCTCCCAGCGGACTGGGACCGGGCTCGCGCTACTGGGATCATGCCGAGTGGTACGAGCGGGACCGAGCCAACTGGCGAAAGTACCAGACCGTGTGTCAGCAACTTGCCAAGGCCGGATGGGAGCCGTTGACGCTGGCACGAAGCAGCGATCCCGGTCTCGCCTTGGAGCGATTCGGCAACGCGACGGATGGAGAGGTCTTCTTTACAGTGCTGAACGACACGCCCGAATCGGCAGACACGGTGATCTCGATCCCGACGGTAGCCCTGCCGCAGGATTCCGTGGTTATCGACCAGGTCGCCACGCGATGGCTGCCCGCCGCGAGCATGCGGGGCGATTGTCTGGAAGTGCCGCTGCATCTAGCTCCGGAATCACTTGCTGTGTTGCACGTTGCGTCCAAGACGCAGTTTGCCCAGAGCCACATCGAGGAAATCCACCGCAATCTCGCGCTGCGGAGACAAATGCGGGAGATGGACAAGGACCTTCGCGAGTGTCTCGTTCATTGGCGTGATACGCGATACGGGACCTATCAGCGAGACGACGTGGACGGCAGATCTTGTTTCAAACTGGCCAACGAATCGCCCAGCCAAATCAAAGGGGCGATGCAGTGGGTGATGTTGTATCAGGACGAACCCAAGCCTCTGAAACTCCGGCTCCGATCGAAGTGTGACGATGTGAAGCCAGGCAACGGTGGCAGTTTCCACGTGGACGCCGTGCTATGCCACGTCAACATGAAGACTCGATTCACGGAACGAAAACGGGAGAAGTTCGATTTGGAATCCGGCACGTACGATTGGAGCGAAGTAGAGATCGTAATCAGACCCGAGCGACCGCTGCGGAGCATCCAGTTGTCTCCATACCTGTGGCGTAGCACGGGCACTGCATGGATCGACGAGATTTCCATCACGCCGGTGGGTGAGCCAGACAAGGAGTACGTGGTCGATCCGACGATGGAGCAATGGTACGAACGCCCAAGCGTCGACTGCCTGAAAGATGTCGATGCAAGGTCTACCCGGCTTGAAGGCGACATCGCAAAGCTGGAGGAGTCTGGCCCTGACGCTCTGGCCGATAACTGCCTTTCGATCTTGAAGCGCGCGTCTGGAGACAAACTATGGCTTCAGGAGAATCACCTCGACAATTCGTGCCGCCGTGAACTGCGCGAACTGAACGATATGATCGACAGGCTGTCCCTGGTCGGTTCGGTATTGATGGGAGCCCACGGTCCCTATGTCGATGCGCCGACCGTGGCCGTGCCGGGCGAAGAGATAGCCGTCCGCATTCGAGTTGACGGCGTAGATGAGTCAAAAGTCCGCTACGCACTCCAAGCTCCGGACGGGTGGCCTTGTGAGGCCGTTTCGGGCGGCCGGTTCAAGATCGCAGTTCCGCAGGACGCGCTGGGAACGACCGCACAATTGGTCGCGACCGCCGTGGTCGGATCGTCAGACAATTCACGACTCCCCATGCAGACAACAACGGAGGTTCGTATTGTGCCCGCTCTTGAGGGGACCATGCGGCTGGGTGGCGTGTCCGCATCAGGCGGTCGATTCCGTTTCGAGATGGACGTGTCGAACAACAGCCGAACATCGATGGAAGTGTCTGTAAGGACCGAACTTCCACAAGACTGGCGTCGAGAACCACAAACGGACAAGCTTCGGTTGGCTGCGAAATCGGCGAAGCGCATAGAATTCCTCGCCGTCGCTTCCGACGAAACTAAGCCTGGACGATATGAGGTCCGCGCGGAGGTTGTCGCCTCAGGGCTGGCTCCACCGCTGAACTTCTCTGAAACCGTGTTCTACCTGCCGGGATCGCTCAATCTGCTCAGGAATCCAGGCTTCGAAGCAGACGCGGCAACGAACTGGGCGAAAAACGAGCGGGCGTACGATATCGATACGGCGCAGTTCCGTGGTGGCAAACGCAGCCTGAAACTGTCCAACACTTCACGTGATCTTCGCAGCGGCACGTCGCAGACGATCACACTGAATCAGAAGGTCCCTCGTCCCATCATCGTCCGAGGCCATGCCAAGGCCAACACCGTGAGCGGCCACGCCGACAGCGGTTTCTCGATCTATGTGGACATCTACTACACCGATGGCACGCCGCTGTATGGGCAGACGATCGACTGGCGGACCGGTACAACCGACTGGCAGTACGGAGAAATGACAATCGAACCGGCCAAGCCCATTCGCAACGTAAACGTCTACCTGCTGCTACGCGGCCACAGCGGCACGGCTTGGTTTGACGATCTGTTCGTAGCCGAGGATCCGCTGTTCGATCGGCACGGCCCGGACTGAGATGCCAACTTCCGTTGGATCGGAACAAGTTGAGGGTGTCCGGGAAACGGGAGGGCGAGGCTCCTGCTGAGCCGGACTCCTTGTACCGACGCGCGGCTCGGCGGGAGCCTCGCCCTCCTGAAAACGGTGGGTTATTCTCACGCCGAATCCCCGGGCACCCTGGAGCCGTTCGCAAGAATCGGCGAATCTCCCCCATTTCCTTATTGACTTAGATGCACGATACATATATGCTTTATGTAGATAAGGTGGTGTTATGAACAACGAATACGACACAACGGGCAACGGACGGGAGGAGCAGGAGTTTCTGGCCTCCTATGACGCCTCGCGGTATCCACATCCTTCTGTCAGCGTGGACGTTGCGCTTGTCACTGCCGACGGAGGAACGCTGCAAGCGGTTTTAACCGAGCGAGACGAGCATCCGGATCGGGGCAGATGGAGTCTACCCGGGGGGTTCGTAGGGGCGCGGGAGTCTCTGGATGAGGCTGCGGCTCGCGTCCTGGAAACCAAAGCCAGGGCATCCGGGATCTTCCTCGAGCAACTGTACACGTTCGGAGAACCGGATCGCGATCCACGAACTCGCGTAATCACCGTCGCCTACTACGCGCTGGTGGACGCCGCCAAGCTGGCACGCGACTGCTCCAGGAGAGACCGCGTTCGACTGGCACCGCTCCGCGTCCCTTGGTCGGGCGAGCGGGGCGGAGCGGTTCATGCGCTGGACGAGCAAGGAAACGAACTGCCACTGGCATTTGACCACGCCGAGATTCTCGGTTTGGTCGTCAAGCGACTTCGCGGCAAGCTCGACTACGCGCCGATCGGATTCGAGCTGCTGCCTCGGAAGTTCACGTTGCGACAGCTTCAGACCATCCACGAGACGATTCTCGGCCGGCGTCTGAACAAAGACTCGTTCCGTCGTCGCATGCTTGCGTCGGGGCTGATTGCGTCAACAGGCGAACGCGAGGTGGACGTGGGACATCGACCGGCCGAGCTGTATCGCTTCAGACGTAAATCGGCCAGTCGGCGTTGAGAGGGTGAGCCAATGATATTGGCAGGACTTCAAACGTGGTTCGACAGGATCCTTGCTGAATTTGCCATGCTCGAGGACGATGTACGCACGATGGCTTTCTTGTTCGTTCTCGCCATCGCAGTCCGCCAAGCATGCGCAATCATCTTGGCAATTTTCCTCGCGTGCCGCTTCTTGGCAGGCAAGGACAGATGGCTCCTGGATATCTGCCACGTCGGTTGTTTCGTCGGTGAACCACCCGCAAGGGGATTGGTGAGCAAGAAACCGGGCAGGCGAGAAGAACTGGTGGAGGAATCTCTGCAGCATATTGACTCGACGGTTCGGACTTACTTCCTGGTGCGCCGGATCGGAAACGGCGATGTGTGCGACGTTGATTACGGGGCCGCCACCGGTGGCGAGTACGTTCTGAAAGTGCCGCGCAGCACAGGTACCAATAATCTTCTGGCGAAAGAACGGGAGGTGCTCGAACAACTGATCGAAGAGAGCGGCGATGGTCTCTATCACGAGTACTTTCCACACCCCGTCGAGACGTTCCTCGCCGATCGTCGGCGGGTCAATGTCTTCCGGTGGCGCGAGGGTTTCTACTCGGCCGAACAGATCATCCGGCAGCATCCAGGCGGGTTGGATGGACGGCATCTTGCGTGGATGTTCAATCGGACACTCGAAGCGATCGGTTATGCGCATGGCAAAGGCTGGATTCACGGCGCCGTGCTCCCGCCGCACTTGATGTTTCACGTGGAGAATCACGGCCTGCAGTTGGTCGGCTGGATCCATGCCGAGAGGGCGGGCCACCCATTGAGGTTTGCTCCGGACGGATATAAGGATTGGTATCCGCCCGAATGTCGGCGGAGGGAACCGGTCGCGCCCTCGGTGGATATCTACTTGGCGGCCAAGAGCCTCGTGTACCTGTCGGGCGGCAACCCGCTCTGCAACACAATTCCCGAACGAATCCCAGCCGACATCCGCCGCTTCGTGAGAGGATGTCTGCTGGAGTCTCCAGACATGCGGCCTCAGGACGCCTGGGAGCTGCATGACGAGTTCTCCAGATTGTTAGAGGAGGTCTACGGCCCTCCAAGATACCACCGTCTGGTAATGTCCTAAGAACGAAAGGAGCAAGCCATGGGTACGACAGCCTGGTCCGACATTCACTATCGGAATCGCGCGGCGCACCGTCAGGAGACGGGCAGATCCGCGTTCGGCTACGATCAGGACATTCGCGCCAGGAGGGTAGCTGCCGGTGTACACAGAAAGATGGATCCGGCAAAGCTTAAAGGCGGTCGTCGCGAGGCGCGGGACTGCGAATCGCATCCCGTCAGCCGTGCCGTCGCCGTACTGTTCGACGTCACCGGTTCGATGCAGATGGTGCCACGGATCCTGCAGAAGAGTCTCTGCACGCTGCTGGGGTTGTGTTTGCGCAAAGGGTATCTGGACGATCCCGCCATTCTGATCGGAGGCATTGGCGATGCGACTTGCGACCTTGCACCGCTGCAGGTCGGACAGTTCGAATCGGGCAACGAGATCGAAGACGACTTGAGCAGACTGTATCTGGAAGGCGGGGGCGGAGGCCAGCAAACCGAATCCTACGAACTGGCTCTGTATTTCCTTGCCCGCAAGACTTCGATCGATTGCTTCGACAAACGCGGAAAGAAGGGCTATGCCTTTCTGATCGGTGACGAGATGCCCTACCGGCGCGTGAAGCGTCGGGAAGTCAAGCGGGTCTTCGGCGATCGGCTACAGGCGGATATCCCAATCCGCGATATCCTGGACGAAGCTCGGGAGAAGTTCGAGATCTACTACGTTCTCCCGAATCTGACAGCGTACTACGACGACCCGAGAATCCTCGACTGCTGGCGAGAGTTGCTGGGCCAAAACGTTCTGAGACTGGAGGACCCAGCCGGTATCAGCGAACTGATCGCGTCGACGATCGGCCTGGCCGAAGACGCCGTTTCGCTGAAAGACCTAGCGGCAGATCTTCGTGACGCCGGAAGCGGCGAATTGGTGACCAAAGCGGTCTCCAGTGCGTTGAAGCTCGTACCGTCCGGTGTGGGCGCCGAGTTCAACACCGAAGGCACCGGTTTGAGTGCGTTCTAGCGTTTGCGACGAACTGCTTGGCCTCGGCCCGCACTGGGCCGGGGCCCTGTTTGGAGTTAGACATGAAAGCCATTGTGACCGTTGGACTCGGATTCGGCGACGAAGGCAAGGGCGCCACCGTCGATTATCTCACTCGCAAGCACGATGCGGATCTCGTTGTGCGCTACTGCGGCGGCGCCCAGGCGGGACACAATGTGCAGCTTCCCGACGGTCGGAGGCATACGTTCGCCCAATTTGGCTCGGGAACGCTTGCCGGAGCGAAGACGTATCTAGGCCCCAGGATGGTCATCAGCCCGGCGACGATGTTGCCCGAAGCCGACCATTTGCGCTCACTGGGAGTGACCGATCCGTCTACCTCGCTTTCCGCTCATCCGGACTGCCTTGTCTCTACCATCTACCACGTTTGCATGAATCGCCTCCGCGAGACCGCACGAGGAGATCACTGCCATGGATCGTGCGGATTGGGAATTGGCGAGGCGCGACACTACTGGCTGCGGTTCGGTCAGGACGCCGTCTTTGCCGGGGACCTGCGAGACCGTCACGCGCTTGTCGCGAAACTCTCGCTGCTACGAGACCGCTTTCTCTTGGAAATGCAGGAGTTGACTCGGCTGGATGACGAGTTGTGTGAAATGCTGCACGACACGACGCCCGCCGCCGAGGCGGACGCGCTTCAATCTGCCTCTGACGAGTTGAGATTGTCCCGGCGGATCCCGGACTGCAGAGTGGCCATATTCGAAGGTGCCCAGGGCGTCTTGTTGGACGAATGGAAGGGCTTTCATCCCTACACCACTTGGAGCACAGTCACGCCGTACCACGCCCTGGAGATGATCGACGAAAGCGGCATCACTGACGTCACGACATTGGGCGTGACGCGAGCCGTTTCAACGCGGCACGGTGCAGGGCCTTTTCCCACTTGGTGTCCCGAGATGTCCAAACAAACGGTCGACCCGGGAAACCGCACCAACGATTGGCAGGGATCCATTCGCTTTGGGCCGTTAGATCTGGTTCTGCTGGAGTACGCGGCGCGTGTCTGCGAGATCGACGGCTTGATCGTCAACTGCCTTGACCAGATCCCGCACGAGGCGCGCATCTGCACTGGCTACACGAACACAGACCGCATCGAGATTCCCCGCAGCCTGAAGGATCAATCGCGGCTGACCGACATGCTGCAAAGGGCGGTTCCGATCTACCGCGAGACGACGGTCGACGGGATCTTGGACGCACTGGACGAAATTGCCCCAGTGAAGATCACCGCCAACGGTCCAACGCACACCGATCGACGATCCGCTGACCGCGAGTTTTCCGCCTCAAGACCGGGAGCGACTGGACGCATGTCCGAGGGCGCGAGTTCGGCAGGCTCAGCGGCAGTCTTGGAGACCTTGCGTTGTTAGCGGGCGGACTACGTGAACTGATTCAGGAGCCAGAAGGCCCCAAGAATAGCTGATGCGCCAGCGGGAACAAATGTAAAGAAGACAGGATAGGATCCCTGTGTCTTGCGATATGCAACGATCGACACAACCAGGCCAACAATCGGAATGAGGCAGCAGACCCACGCCAGCGCGGGCCAAAACACGCCTCGGCTCAGCGGCGGCACTTCTCCACGTATCTGCCGCTGGTATCGTCGCAGGCCGCTTCTAATAGTGAGCCAGTCGGAAAACCAAACCAAGCACCCAGCAAGAGCACCCATGGCCCCGCCGATGGCGAGAAAGAACGGAAGTGAATCGTCCTGTGTCTCGGTCCAGACTTGGTAGCCAAACGCAAGACCCGCCGGAATACCGATGATGGGGCCGAGCCAACCCGGAAACAGCCGCCGTCGCAATAGAGTCACCTCGTCCTGCTAACGGGAAGTTTTGCCGTCGCCGCCGTTGCGATGCCGAGAAACCTTGAACAAGAGGAGATCTTACCAGATCAACGCGTGTCGCGAAAAGGACGAAGGCGTGGCCAGCATGGATGCCGGGCCTCTGCGGCAATGCTACGTTCGCCGACCATCCGGTTCGGCGAGAACCCGCCTTCCGCAATGCGGGCAATTCTTCGTTGCTACCACTATGTGCCTCATGCCGACAATGGATTTCTTACAGTGCGGGCACAACAGTTCCGGAGTCTTCTTTGACAGGCGGTGAAGCCACCAGAACCCCGCGAACATCACGGGGATCGCTGGAAACGGCGTCAATCCCATGAGAATCTCGGCGGCCCCAGCGCCAAAATGACCCATATAGAAAGCCCGGATTTCCTGCTTGAAAGGAAGGACGACCGCGAAACACCCGAACGCTGTGACAATCGCTAGTCCCGCAACAGTGAGGACACCGCGTCCATAACGTGAGCAAGCTCGATTGAATTGCTCGATGTCTAGCGGCGTGGTCATCAGAAACAGCAGCCCGGTGCGGCGAACGTGTTTTCGGCTGTCAGGATGTCGACAAATCCGACAAGTCTGGTCAGCAGATGATACTCGGACTCGCCGACAGGATACACCCTCATTCAATATCCTCGAAACACCATCTCTCTGCAATCAGAATCTCTCCGCACGGCGCGGCAGTCTCCCAGAAATCGCACGCCGACAGCGCAGGATCGCTGTTCGATCGGGGTAAATCAGGCTGAACAGACGCGATCAAGTGAGATCGCACTTCTACGCGGCCAGTCCCTGCTCGGTTGGTAGCGGAACTCGCAAGAGTTCAGGCGGAATCGCGGTTTTCGAAATTCTTGCGAATCCCGCTACACCGAAATCCGAGTCTGGCCGTGTACCAGATTTCCCCATTACTCTTTCTGAAAGGAGAATGTCATGTCCCACTCGCAACCCACCAAACAGACCGCCATTGTGGCATTTGCGTTCCTCGTAGGAACGCTCCTGGCAAGTCATGCCCCGGCTGCCCCGCCAAGGCACTCGGCGAGCCTCCACCGCGGCTCTTCGAGAAGTACGTCCGCAGCGCACCAGCAGCGGACATACGGATCGCGGACCTCCGGCTTCAGCCAGCCGTCGAGACATCGTGCGAATCAGTCGACGTCCTTCGGCAAAGCCTTAAGTCAGACAAGGCCCTCGGCCACTTCACGGCCGAATCTGTCGCGCCCGGGGTCACGTCCTTCGACCGGCCGCCCGAACAACTCGTTTCGTCCCTCGCGGCCCGCTTCGTCCACGTACCACAAACCGACCGGTCGGCCTTCCATCTCCACCCTTCCGAGCATTCCGAACCATAGACCGTTACCCGGCAGTGCTCGTCCCACTATCCGTCCGATTCCCGGCAAGAGGCCTTTTGCCTCTACGAACAGCAACTACCGGCCATTGACAGGTGCATCTCCGATCCATCCAGGTATGCGGCCATTTATCCGGCCGAGTATCAGCGGCATGCGACCCATCAGACCCGGTCTCAGTGTGCTCGGTGGCAGCAAGAGTCCCTCGAATGATCCTCCGCAAGGAGGCAAAGGTGGCGGTCCCAACGATGACAACAATGGCAACATCATGTTTCCCAAGGTTGTATTGGCCAACCCGCCAGAGGACTTGGTAGACCAGTTGGAGCAACACGATCTCAGCGAACTCCTGCAAGACGCTGGTTTCGAACATGAACTCGCAGACCCTCCCGACAACCTCGTTGCGCCGCAGCTCGTCGGGGATAACGTCGAAGACGCGGCCGATCCCGGCAACGGTGATCCAGCGGATCCCGGCAACGGTGGCGCTGGTGTCAATATTGTGATCAATGTACCCGGCCTGGGTGCCGTCGTCAGTGTTGGGAACATGCCGGGTGGCTGGCATCCTGGTATTGTCCGCCCTGGGTTTGCTTGGGGTTCGGGCGTGTGGGTACCCGTTCCCGGATACGTGCCTGTTGCCCCCAACTCGGTGCCCGCCGGTGTAGAAGCCGTAGTGCCGGGCAACGCGCTGGCCGCCCCGGCGAATGAATTGCCTGGCGAGGAGGAACCGGTCGAAGCCATGACCGTGGTGCTGTTGAACCCGGAGGAAAACGCTCAAACGGTTTTCGTTCTGCTGGCCGGCGAGGAGTTGAGTCTTGAGGCGGCGCAGCAGATCCAGTTCGAGACGCCAGAGGCGACGATCGTCGAGTTCGACCGCGGTGGTGACTTCGGCACGGCCAGGTATTCGCTCGACGAAGGTGTCTACGAGTTCAAGCTGACCGACCAGGGCTGGGAGTTGTACCGCAAGACCTTCAAGGTCACGCTCGACAATTCGGCCAACGAGAATGACTTCAACTACCTGGCGGACGGCGAGCCCGTCACGGTGGCGGCCGACGAATGCCGAACCCACGAAAGTGGTTTTCCCGTAATGGTCTCTTTCGACCGCGGCGATGGTCAGGAGCCGGCACAGGTCGCCCTTCCAACCGGCACCTATCTGATCGGCGTCAACCCCGAGACGGAGCTTTGGGACTTGTTCGTCACCGCCGAACAGGAGCGAGAAGCCATGTAGCGATTGCGGCCACTGCGTGGCACGCAGCACGCACGACGTTGCGACACAAGGCAGAAGCCGTCCGGATGCCTCCGGGCGGCTTCTGCTTTTCCCGAGGCGAGACAGTGTGTGGACGAACATCTTGATGCGAAGGTAAGCCCTTCTTCATGTGCGGGGCGACGCGTATAATCCACTTGGTCCCTCAACACGCAACTACCAACTCTTTAGACTGCGAGGATCGACGTGACCAATAGCGAGAAACTGCGAAGGATCAAGACTGGGATCGGGTTTATTGCGGCGCTTGATCAGAGCGGCGGCAGCACGCCCAAGGCGCTGGACCTGTACGGCATAAGCGAGGATGCGTACACCAACGACGAGAAGAAGATCAACGAGAAGAAGATGTTTGACCTCGTTCACGAGATGCGCACGCGCATCGCGACAAGTCCCAGCTTCACGGGCAAGAGAATACTTGGGGCGATTCTGTTCGAGGATACGACGAAACGAGAGATCAACGGCAAGCCATCGGCCAGGTATCTCTGGGACGAGAAGAACATTGTGCCGTTCTTGAAGGTCGACAATGGGCTCGCAGTCGAGTCAGATGGCGTCCAACTCATGAAGCCGATCCCGGAACTCGACGCGAGGCTCGAGTTGGCGAAGGAGAATGGCATCATCGGCACCAAAATGCGCTCGCAAATCAATCATGCTAACGAGGCAGGCGTGAAAGCCGTCGTTGTACAACAGTTCGACATCGCGCGCCGGATCGTAGCTGCAGATCTCGTGCCGATCGTCGAGCCAGAGGTGGATATCGACTGCCAGGACAAGGCCGACGCCGAATCGCTCCTGAAAGCCGAGATTATGACTGAATTGGATCGCTTGCAGCCGGGGCAGCTTGTGATGCTCAAACTCACGATTCCTACGGTGGACGATCGCTATGTTGACTGCATCGAGCATCCGAACGTCTTGCGGGTCGTCGCACTGTCCGGTGGCTATTGGCGCGAGAAGGCTAATAGGCGTCTCGCGCGTCAGCACGGCATGATCGCCAGCTTCTCCAGAGCACTGACGGAGGGACTAAAGGTCTACCAGACCGACGAGGAATTCGACGCAATGCTGGACGAGTCCATCGAGAGCATATGTCAAGCGTCCAAGACCTGAGCGACAAACTTGCTGATACTCGGCGTGCTCGTGCATCGTTACAGGTAGATTCGCGGTGTGCAAGCGCGGATTTCTCACAAACATGTAGGGTGGGCCAAACAAGCCGTGTTCCTGGTGGGCCTACGGTCGCTGGTTTGACCAGCATGGAAGGATACACTGTGATTCTGAAGCCCGTCGGCTTGTGCGGGCCCACCAGCCGCTTCCGCGACCTTGACCCACCCTACGTCAGAAACCCGGGCTAGTGCCCCGGGCCGAACAGGACGGCGTTGATGAACAGTCTTTGCACGGCCGGATACATTGCTCGGTAGTTGGGATCGTCGGTAAAGGCGATGATGTGGCCACTGCCTTTCTTCTGATGGGTGACGTAGGGCGTTTCAGCTAACAATTCAAGCGTGTTCGGCCAGCAGAAGCCGCTGGTCAGAAGCTTGTCCTGATCGGCGAAGGTCACCACGTTGCGGCCGGCGGTCGGCAAGAGCGGCTTGAGGATCAGATTGCCCGTGTAGAAAACGTCGATTTTCTCGCCGCAGCCGTACGCCAGCCAGCTTTCGGGGAACACCGATGCGTGCAGGAAGACACCCGGTGCCGAATCCGGAGAAATCATGGTCGGCCTTTCGTCGTCCGAATCCGGCTGTTGCTCGGTCCCGCTGGTTTTCGCGGGTTTGACCGGCTTCTGCAACCGGGTCGTCGGCAGCAGACTGATCGAGTCTCCCATGGCCCAATGCGCAGCACCTCGGACCAACAGCAGCGTTCCGCCCTCGCTGACCCATTGCCGAATCCGGTCGGCGAATGCTTCGTCAAATCCGTATTTGCTGGAGTAGCTGCCGTCGGGCAGCACCAGTACGTTGAATTCGTCCAGGTCCATGCGGCTCAGGTTTCGAGCAGTCACACGAGTTGTCGGGTAGCGCAGACGCTGGTCGAACAAGTGCCAGGTATGGCCTACGCGGTAGCTGGTCGGTGTGTCCACGGGCATCAAAATCTTCGGCGGGCGGACCCATTTCACGTACGGACCGCCCAGATGAGCGCCCTCGTCCACGAATCCTGTATTCGCCGCGTACACGGCCAAACCAAAACGCGTGGCCGCTTCCCGAACCGTCTCGTGCAGCTTGTCCGAATTGCCGTGAACGAACAGGATCAGCGTGCCCGGCGCGAACTCCTTGCCATTCAGCTTCATGGCTCGATCCATGACATGCACACGCACGTCCGACTGCAGCCATCCGCATAGCGCCTCGGCGGCCCCATCGGTACCGGGCACCAGATACGCGACCTTGGGCTGCTGATCAGGGAAGGCGTGCGACGGCGGTTGTGCCTCGTACGGCTCGCCGGGCACGTCAATCGACTGCTCGCTGGCCAGGCAGGTTACACCAAACGCCAGCGGCAGCGACCATGCTGTAACGTCGTAGATTTCGTCAGACATGAACAACTCGTTGCGGCGCAATTGACGCTTCACGAATTGTTCATCCATCTCCACATGTCGATCCAATAGCACCCGCGCCAAACGTCCTCCTGGCTGGGCAATCGGCACGTGATAGCTGCCGGTTGGGATGACGCGGTCCTTGACAGCATCATCTCGAATGTCACAGGCGCTGGCTTTCGTGGGCTTGGTGACACGGTGGACGCCGATTCCATTGCGGAGCAACAATCGAGCCAGCCGTGCGGTTCGTTGTGGGCGGCTCTCCTCCAGCAAGAAATAATGACGAACTGGGCCGTCATTGCCCAACTGGATGTCGCGCCGTTGCGCGTCGTGATAATCCCGCAGCAGCGACTCGCGGTTCGCGGCCGTCAGCTCCGCTGTGGCAAGACCACTAACGTAATGGTGGAGCACGGTGTCGGGATAGTGCAGTTTAGTTTCATCATCGCGGTCAATAATCAGGCCGCGCACGCTGGCTTGTTCCCACAGCATTCCCAGTCCACCGCGCAGGGATGGCCATTTTGATCCGTAGCCCGGATAGAAGCCGTCGAACATTTCACGCGTGGTATAACGGAAGCCGAAGTCGTCGAACCACTTGGCCTGGTGACGCCCAATTCGTTCTAACCATTCGTGTTGCTTTGCAAGGAAGAACGGATTGATCGGATCTCGTGGAGGCATGAAGAAGTAGGTGGCGTTGCGTCCCATCTCGTGCGCGTCCACGTAGATCTGTGGTTGCCAGTCCAGGTAGGCCTTCACCTTGGCTTGCGTTTCGCGCTGACTCTGCAGGAACCAATCCCGGTTCATGTCGAACCAATAGTGATTGCTGCGCCCGCTGGGCCACGGCTCGGTGTGTTCGCTGCCCATGGGGTTCGACTCGATGAACTCGCCTCGATGTTTGCGAAAGTTCTGTACGAAACGTTCGCGACCGTCTGGGTTTTGCAGCGGGTCAATGATGACAACCAGTCGTTCGAGCCAACGTCGCGTTTCCGCACGGCGATCGGCCAACAGGTGATAGGCGGTCACCAGAGCCGCGTCTCCCGCTGAACACTCATTGCCGTGGACGTTGTACGCCAACCAGAGGATGGCCGGTGAATCCTTGATCAACGTTTCGGCCTGCCCGTCGGAGATTTGCCGCGGATCGCTCAGCAGAAGGTTGTTCTGCCGGATTTCCTCCAGTCGCTTGATATTCGCTGGTGACGAAATCACCAGATAGTTGAGACTGCGGCGTTCGTACGAACTGCCGTAGCGGACAAGCTTGGTTCGATCCGGCGCAGCCTCGGCCAAAGCGTGCAGATATCGTTCGAACTCCGCGTGACTGGTAATCTCCTGAGCCCACGCGAATCCGACAACTTGTTCCAGCGTGGGGATGTCGGGATCTGCGTCGATCTCCTTTGCCGGTAGCACCGAACTGGCGTTTTTGTCCGGTACTGCTTTAGGTTGAGCACTTGAACTGACCTGAACGGCAACGACAAGAAGCACGGAAATACAGAGTAGGCGTCTCATGGGTGAACGTCCTTCTGGAGTTGGTGCGAGGGTCAACAGCGAGCACTGCCCTATTACATGATAATCACTCAGGTGCGGAATTCGATGGTATCGGCCCGCGGATTACTCTAGAATGAATGGCGAAGGATCTCATCTCTTCTATCGCCGAGACGGTCTGGGCCGCGGGGCATTCTTTCGCGATTTGGGGGCGGGACAACGATGCAGCGCAAGTCACCGGTCTGCGTTGGCGTTTGGGGTTTCACCGTCGCAACGCTGGGTATCACTATCACGGCCTCCGAGCAGCAGCCACTCGTCGACAGGAGCGAATTACGTTACGTGAACGCCCGGTCCGGCCACGAACTGGAACACGCCGTCTTCTGGCCGATACGTCTGACGGACAAAGCGCCGGAAGATATTCAGGTGGATGTCGAGTTCCGAGGCAACGTGCAACGCTTTGGGCAGATATTCTATGGAACACCAAATTCGCACCGCATCGCGATCGTGGTGGATGAGATTGACCGCGAGCAGTTCGACCTGTATGTGGACGCGACCCGCGATCGACGCATTTCAAAGACGGACCTTGTGAGTGGCAACGGTCGACTGCGACGGACAACGCTCTCGGCGGAAGTTGCCCAGGAAGGCGAACCACAGGAGCATTATTCGCGCAACGTGGTGTTTCGCCGTGGCATCGCCGGCGATTCGCTTGGCTTCGCCACAACTGGTTGCTTGGAAGGCGAAATATCACTTGATGACCGCCCAGTCAAGGTTCGCCGAGTGGACGGAGATGCCAACGGGTTGTTCGCCGACGCGCGCGACCGAGTATGGATTGATCGGGACTCGGACGGCCAGTGGGATCCATTCTCGGAGCAGTTTCCTCTGGCGCCTATTCTGCGTCTGGGCGAGCGCCGGTATGGCATGCCTTCGAATATGGCGGGCACGGAATTCTCGATGCGCGAAATCCTCGGCAGTGGAACCGTCAAGCTGCAGCCAGGCAGTTTGCAGCCGGACGCACGACTGACTGAATTCGAAGTCATGTTGCTTGGCCGAGACGGATCGGCGTTCTCGGCAGGCGGACAAGACCGGCCGATTACGGTTCCCGTGGGAGAATACGCCTTCCACACCGTTCGCTTTGCGGTCGAACAGGGAACTCAAGGGAAACTGTACAGGTTTGTCTTCTCGCGAGACCGATCTCCCGCCGAAGACCGTTGGCACAGCATTGGGAAGGACGAGGAGGTTGTCTTGGATCCGGTTGGCAGTTTGAGACTGGAAATGACGGTCTTCGATCGCGAAGACGTGGCGCCCGGGCAATACGTCATTCTCAGGCCGTCCCTTCTCACAGAGACCGGTCTGATCTTGAATTCCAGTACCTGTAAAGATCCTCAGTCCAATAGGCGGTCCGCCGCCGACATCTATGCGGACATCGCATTGTGGTCGCAGGGAGTCAGATTGGATATCGGCCAAGCCGGATACGGATGAGGCGGTACCTTCTGTGGTGCCCGTGTCCGGGTACCAATGGATCATGATAACAGCGAGTTGACGCTGGTTGGCTCATACGACTCGGGGCCATTGGCCGGCCTGATCGAGGTCCGTCAGAAGCTGACGGTTCCTGCTGAGGACAAGGAATAGATGCACCTGTCTGTCGCTGGGAGCGTAGCATGACTTCCATACTGTTGTCCCTTGCACTCCTCGGAAATGCGGGGGCCGAGCCACACGTGGTCCGCGGCTTCGTGCACGACCTGGAGGGGAATCCGATATCGGATGCGTCCGTCTTCTTGGCGTATGACGATTGCACGCCTAGTCGAGCGAGTTCTGGCCCGAATGGTGAATTCACGATTGCTGACCTCGAATCGCCGCAGCTCGATTCAAACCGTCGAACGCTTTTCGTTCACAAGTCAGGTTGGACCCCAGGTGGAACGTATTTCATTGACGCCCGCATGGTGACCGATCGCATCGACATCCAACTTGAACATGCCACCAAAACCGAATTGCGTCTGCTGGGGACGGATGGCGAACCGGTGTCCGGAGCAATCGTAACACCGACTTTTGTCAACACGGGCCGAACCTATTTCGATATCCCGCAGAGCCTCCACAAGGACTTCGCGACGAAAACCGATGGAGGCGGAGTCTGCACACTTGGGATGCTGGCGAAGGAAGGTGGAGCGCGGGTTGATGTAGAGCACGACGATTACGGTATGCAGGACATGTACTTTTCACGCTCCGAAACCGTTGACGTGAAGCTCTGTCCTGTGGGCAGAATCGTTGGCCAGATAACCGCCGAGGATCCCAAGGCCATACGGAACATCGAGATCTCGGCGGATTCGCGACCGCAGATCGACTCGTGGAGTGGCTTTACGGCCGAAGCAAAGGTTCGATCTGACGACGAGGGGCGTTTTGAAATTCCCGCCTTGGCCGCGGGCAAGGTGCAACTCTATGTCAAGTTCAATCGAGATCTTCCATTTGTGCTGACCGGACCGGTTTCGTTGACGGTCGAAGCGGGGCGGACAACAGAGATCAACGTGCCGTTGGTCCGAGGCAAGCCGCTTCGCGGCACAGTCGTTGACGCGGAATCCGGTTCTCCGATCGAAGGGGTGCAGCTTTCGGTCTACGGCGGTGGATTTTCCGACAAGTGTGTCACCAACGCGGATGGTGTTTACGATACGATCGTTGGATCCTCGAAGGCAAGGATAGCCCTGGATCAAGTCCCTTTGCCGTACTTGTATCCACGAACGGATGCATTCCGCAAGAAGCAAATCGCCATCGAGTTGGACACGGAATCCGTTGAAGTCCCACCGTTTGGCCTGCAGAAGGGCATTGCACTGCGTGGTGTCGTCCGAGACGAAGAAGACCGACCGGTCGCCAACGCTTGGGTCGGTGCGAGTTGGCCTCATCGTGAAGGCAGGACCTCAATGACTGGCTCTTTGTGGGTGCGAGCGTCGGCCGACGGTGAATTCGTTCTTCAGCCCGTGCCTCAAGGTGTGGCCTTCAAGATCTGCGCGGACGCCACGACCGGCGCTACGCAAGAGGATGTAGTCGTGGCACCGGGTGACACCGATGCAATCGTCTTGACAGTCGTTTCCGATGTGATGGTGACCGTTTCCGGTCGAGTCATCGACACGCACGGGCAGCCCGTTCCAGACGCGCGGGTCACCATTCAAGGCAGAGGCCGTACCAAGCGCGATGGGCACCACTGGCACGCCCCCGAATTGGACAACAAGTGGAGGCTCACAACAAACGAAAAAGGGCAATTCCAGATCCCGCGTCCGGTATGTCGCAGTTGGAGTTACATGTTTGAAGTCGAGGCAGAGGGGTTGGTCTCGCATCGTCCGTCTCGATACATCAATCTGGATGCTGACGCCCGGCCCGTGGTTCTACCGGACATCGTAATGGAGCACGCGCCGACGATCGAAGGCGTCGTTGTGGACCGCCAGGGAAATCCGCTACCCCTCGTGAACGTCTACTCTCACTATCACGACGGCATTGATCGGATCACCGCCACGACCGACACAAGAGGTCGTTTTCGCCTACCGGGCACAAGCCCCGACAGCCCCTTTGTCTTCGCACACGGTCCGGACCTTCGATTTCAAGGATGCTACGTGCCCACGGTCGATCGCCCGATCACTATGACCGTGACTCGATCCGACGAGCCACCGGAAGCGAGCTGTCGCCTCGCCGAATATCGTTTGTCGGACCGGCGGCGCAAAGCGTTGCTGCAGAAACTCCTTCAACCCGTATTCGACAGGACAAGACGGCTGGAGGACATTGACCGCAGGACCATGGTACTCTGGTATCTGGCCTCGTACGATCCGCAATCCGTCCTTGACGAACTGCGAGACGACGATTCAAAGGAACTTCGAACTCGCGCACTAATGGGCCTGAGCCGCATGGAGGAGGCGCTCGAGGTCGCAGCATTAATGGAAGACCCTTATCGGCGGAAGTCCGAATTCGTCCGAGCGGCTGATCGTGAGACGGACCTCAGCGCCAAGCAGCGTCTGCTGGCGGAAGCCTTGGTTCATTCACGTCAAACCCAAGACCCGTCGCGCCGCGTCGTTGGTTTGTTTCACGTCGCCGAACGCCTGTACGACATCGGCCAAACGGACGCGGCAAGACGCCTGGTCGACGAGGCCATGGTGACGGCACGGAAGCTGCCAAGGACTAGCTGGAATGACCACGTACGAGGTGCCCTCGCGGGAGTCGCGGCGCCGTTCGGTGTGGAATCCGCCCTTGCCTTACTCGAAGGCGCCGATGGTCGCCTGATTGAGGGATTCGGCAACATTGCCAACAAGCTTGCCGCCGTTGACCCGCAAGCCGCCGAACGAGCCTTGGATATGCTGCCGAACGGATCCTCTTACGCCGAATACGCACCAAGCGTGTGTGGTCGCATGGCAGCCACCGATCTACCTCGAGCCCGCGCCATCGCGGCCAAAATGGCCAAGCGAACCCAGTATCCTTATGTCTTTGGGGTGATGGCCAGTGCCCTATCGGACACCGATCCGGAGACGGCACGCGATCTCCTGCGCGAGGCTTTCGTCGAGATTGGCAAGCGAGGAGAATCCAGGTTTTCGCGGAAGAGAACGTTCCCTTACGCCATAGCTTTGGCTCGCATTGCAGAAACGGTCGATCCCGAATCGCTCCAAGAATACGTTTGGCGTGCCATTTCCCAATACCCGCCTCCCGATGATGGGTCCGCAGAGCCGGAAGAGGAAATCCAAGACAAAGCCAAACTGGCAATCCTGCTGGCCATGTACGATTCCCAACCGGAACTACGACGGCATCTGATGGAAGCCGTGGACGAGCATCTAGTGGAGCTGACGCCAGCGGATTATCAGTGGTACGACCGCTTCATGATTACCGCCATGGCGTTGACGGACCCTGATCGAGCAGTCGAGTGGCATAACGCCTTCCTGGAAAAGGCCACTAGCGAAGACCTGCCCTTCCACGCGTACACGCACATCGCCGACGTCATCACCAAACCGCGCTACGAGCTCTGGGACAAGATCCAAGACGACCTCCGCGTGGGACGTTAGGTGAGCAGCGAAAGGGGATTTCCCCGTAGCGAAACTCGCCAAGAGTTTCGGTGGCCAGTCGAAAGTCTCGGCGACTTCCGCTACCCTAAGATCAAGCTGTGACAAAGCACCAGACGCCGGTCGTACGGGGCCTGATTCATGACCAAGACGGGAATCCGATCCCGGATGCAACGATCCTTCTGGGATACGAAGAGGGTACGCCAAGCACGGCTCGTTCAGGCCCCAACGGCGAATTCGTGATCGCGGATATGGAGACTCCGCCACCAGATGCGACCCATCGGGAACTGGTCGTGGATAAGGCCGGCTGGTGCCTCGGTGGTACGGGGATTGGGGACATCCGATCCGCAATTGAGCCTATCGAGATTGAATTGCAGCCGTCCAAAGAAGTGAACGTCCGCATTCTGACGCCCGATGGCACGCCTGTTTCTGATGCAGTGATCACGCCCCAATATGTCGACAACGAGAGGGGCTATTTCTTCGTGGGCCGCGCCATCGGCAAGCGATTCTTGGCAAAGTCCGATCGAGAAGGCTGTTGCCAGTTTCCCGGCTTGGCAAGACTCGGAGGCGCTCGTGTCGACATCGAGCATCCTGATCACGGCACACAAGACATGTACTTCGCATCTGCAGACCTTGTTGAATTGACGCTGCGTCCCGTTGGGAGAATTGTGGGGCAAGTCACGGCGGAGGATCCCGGTGCCTTGTGCGGTCTGGAGATCCAAGCCGATTCGCGGGAAGAAAAGGGGTCGGGAGTGAATGGCATGAACTTAAGCGCAAATCGTTTCGCCCCATCTGTTAAGCAACGCTATCGCATCACTGCATCTGGCTGCTCGCAGAAAACGGGAGGAGCAAGACCGCTAGGTCTTGCACCAGATAGCTTTGCCAGCACCCGCATGGCAGCGTGGCAGCGACAGCACCGCTTAAGCGGTGTGGACAGCGAACTTGCGCTTAAGTTCATGCCATTCGGGTCGGGAGTCTTTTTCAAAAACGACTCCCGACCCCTTTTCTTCCTTTGGTTTAGGTTTCCTGCTTTTCTGCGCGCAAAAGCCCCTAGTTTGGCAAGAATTCGTCGGTTCGTGCGCGCAAGGGAGCTTGTTTTGGCGGGAACTCGTCGTCTCGTACGCGCAACGACTTTGAAAAAAGATCCCAAACCTCGATTCATGCGCGCAGGAATCGACCATTAGCAGAGCCTTATTACGTTGCGCGAGTCCGTAAGTCTCTGATATTTAATAAGTTACGAACGACGACCACGGCCACATGTTTCGGCTGACGCGTCTTCCTCCGACGCCAGCACCGGATATGCCGCGCCCGCGCGAAATCACACAAGCCCGAAGCGCAAGCGAGGGAGTAGATTGCGTCCCTCGCTTGCGCTTCGGGCTAGTGTGCGATGTGTCAAACTTGACCGGGAGCGGGATAACGCCGTTGTGCCCATGGGTAGTGCCGGGCCGGGAGACCGGTTTGTGCCAAGCCCGTCGAAAAGTATGGCGCTCTGTCGGGGGCTGAACGTCGGATAAGGCACCGTGGGGCCCGAGCCCCGTATTACCAGGTTGGCGAGAACAGCCTCATTTCATCGACAGAGATCGCTCGTGAGCGACAAGCCGCGTCGACCCGAGTCTCTTTCAAAAACCGCAAAACGCGGTGGCGCTATCCGTACGCGCCGAGTTACAATAAGTCGGTTCCCACATGGCACCTTTCTCTTGTCTTTTTTTCTCCTGGCTTCATGAACGCCAGGGGCTAATTGCGCCCCTATCTCGTAGCCACAGCGCAGAGATTGACACACAAAGGCCAATCACTTGGTATATCGTTATCATCACGAGCCCGTTGATGAAATCACGTCCGGAGAACAGCCCACCGAGGAATCCCATCGTTCCGTATACTGCTAGGCTACCGGCATACACCACTGATCGGCCGAGGTAAGGGAACCGCCTGACAGAGGCCACGGCCAATCCTGAAAACGCCCCACTTACACTGAGGCAAAACGTATCTGCTGAGGTCCAAGGGGCTTTTGGAAGTAGCGTCTGTGCTGTCACACCGACAATCAGCGCCGCCGTGGCGCCAATAAGGGCGTAAAGGCATGCCATTGTCATATCCCGAAAGGACCCATCGCTGTCGAACATTCGGATAGCTGGGGACGCTGTCAATGCATCTCTCCAACGCTCGACAGCTTGATCCGTCAATCCAACAGCAACGCGTTTCCGTCCAGGCAACACAATAACAACGGACTTTCTCCGATTGAAGAAGGGGCTCTCCTCGACGGTTGATCCGAGATACCAGAAACAGTTGCGCAGGGGGATCGTCCGCGGGCGTCCGGCAGTAGCCACCACCAAGGTATCGGGCATCAAGCTCACAGTCCGTGGCAGCATTCTCCTTGCTGGCCAAATCCACTCGACAATCATGACCGGTAGTCCAATCATCACGGTCGCGAATACACAAAGCAATACAATCAGTTCCATGGTCACGCCGACTCCACAAGATGCTAGGGGGAAAAACAAGATCAGGCCAAAGTAGAAGAACCACCGAAGGCGATATCGTGGCCCAATCAAGTCATCGTAGGTTTGCACTTCCGAGATTATTATCATGGCAATAAGTGTTCAGGCAGGCCCGGGAAGATCCGTCTGCATGCGTTGTACCCGGCGGGATTCGCACCTGGTTGAGCCCCGAACCCACCCCCAGCAAGTTGTTGAGCAAGTATGTACGTAAGAAACTCCCCCATGATCGAGACGATATCGAAATCAGAGAGCATTTCGGTGGTCACACTGCCGCCACTCGTAACAGTGCCAATCTCACGGATGTTCAGAATGATCCCCAACAAATCAAAAAGACAGCTTCCGGCGGCAGCGGCCAATTGAAGCCACGAAACAGTGTTTCCGATGCAGTAATCCGCGGCGAGAGACACAAAGTCACACAGGCAATCGAGCGCACTGAGAAGAATCTGAATTGCCTGACTGGCCACATACAATGCCGGATGTGCCACGAGAAACGGATCGACGAAGGCAGCTATGGCTCCCCCAACTGTGTCCAGCAGTTGCATAACGAAACACCCGCATGACACCCAATCGTCAGTTACGAATTTGCAGAACCCGGACTGATCAGCGAGGCACGGCAAGAGCCCGAGAGGGTCCGTCCGATAGATCGGCCCAGCTGAAACGTACAGATACAGATTCGTCACGCCCAGAAGGCCAACAGCGTCTCGCTGGAGCCAAACACCGAGTCCGGGCGCATACACACGATTGCGAACGTGCAGAAAGAGAGATCCACTGTCGAACCTGGAACCCCCGAATAGGATCTCCCATTCAAAACCTGATGAGCCACGCAATGCGAAGTTGCCAGTGAGAAACACGGACACGCCGTATGCGCTATACGCGTGACGTTCTTGCATTGTGCCAGCGCGGTCCGCAATGGACGTCACATTCCAGTTCGCATCCTGCATCCCGTGCAACCTCTCGTCGAGTGCTCCGTTCCCCGTCGTGTCTCGATCCCGAAGTACGAGGTCGTCGACATATCGCAGGCCCCAGACAAATTGCCGATCGGCATTGCTTGAGTTGTCGACGCGTTCCTCGACGACCTGCCACTTCGCCGGTTCCGTGAAGTAGAAGTGTCGGGTCTCGTCGAGCGACCCAGATGCGTACGTCTTCTTCACCGAACGCCGCTTCGCGCCATCGTATTCATACTCAGCAACCTTGTCGGATTCCTCTTCGATTTTGACGAGGCGGTTCCAAGCGTCGTACGTCGCGGTGAATGACGTTGTTGGATCGGCAGGCTTGGGCATTGTGGTCATGTTGCCAGCGCGGTTGTAGATGGGTGTGACCCACGAGGGGCCAACGCTTTCCGCAATGTCGCTGATCTCGTTCACCCTGTTCGCCGCCCGCTGCTGGTTGAGGTCCCAGGTAGCGTCACCGTCGTCGTCCTCGCGGAAGTTGCGCCAGTTGCCCGTGGCGTCCAGTGTCCAGTCTTGGGCGAACTGAAGGTTGTTGACCGCATCCTTCAGAGCGTTCAAATCGCCGCGATCCATGGTCTTGAGGCGGTCGATCAAGTCATAGCCGTACAGTTCGTCGAAGTCCTTCCCGTTGGACGCGGCGACGGTGTTCTCGCGCCAGATGCGGTTTCCGTTGCGGTCGTAGCCGTACTTGATGCGGTCCACGTCCGTGCTGCCGCTATAGTCGTACCAATAGCAGTCCTTGACTCGGCCGAAGCGGTCGAGGCCACGGTAGATGTCTCCCGTATCTGGATCGTTCCCGCCAGCGGTGCCGACCAACGTGTACTTGATGTCCGGTTCGGTGTAGTCGACTTCGATGGCTCCAGAAATGAACGGGGCATCGAGAGTCGGCTGGGCCCCCCGGGCGGGGCCGAGGCCGAGATACGAGTAGTCGGCTAGGTGGGTCGATCCCACATCGTCATCCACGATGGAGCCGACGCGGCTCGCTGCATTGTTCACGCCCCCAGACGTACCGTACTCGTACGTGATGACGCGCCCGTCGGGGTAGGTAATAGTGGTCGGGCGAATGGTGTTGCTACTTCCGTCCGCGTAGGCGTATTGGACTTTGGGTGTGGTGGAGGTGTTCACGGTGCCACCGTGGGCCTGGTAGTCGGCGGTGACCTGCCCGAAGTCATTGTACGTGAATTGGACTTCGTTGACGACGCTGCCCGATCCCACTGTTTCACCGTTCCAGCTTGTGATTTTTTCCCGCATGCCGCGCACCTCGAAGCTGGTGGAAATGCGGCGAACTGCGCCGTCGACGCTGGTGCCTAGCGCGGTGACGCGATCATGGATCTGGCGGCCGAGCTTATCGTAGTCGAAGGCATGGACCGTTTCGTTCTGGTCCTTGATCTCGGTCACTTCACCTTGGCGGTTGTATTTGAATTCGATACGGTCGTAGACTTCGTCAGGACCGTTGCCAAGCGGATCCGCTGAGTCGTCGCTGTCGGGGTAGATTTCCGCACGCTTCAAGAGGCTCGAGGCGATACCGCTGTCGGTGAGAGTTGTGCCATATACGTACTGTCTCACTTGATCGCCTGTGAAGGAGTTCTTGGCCGTGATGCTTGACACGTTGCCGTCCGCATTGTAGGCCGTCAGCACGGTCACGTTGGTGTCGTCTGGTTCCAGGTCGCCGGATGAGCTGCTGCTGGACGAACCGCTCGTGTCCATGCAATTGAGCACCTGCTTGACCGGGCGGCGCGCCGCGTCGAACTCGAAACACGTTTTGACGCCGCCGGGATTCGTCTGCGATACGAGTTGGCCTGCGGAATCGTAGGTCATGCTTGTGACCAAGACGGTGTCGCTACGATCAGCAATTGTGTTCGGGCGGCTAGGCGTAGAACCGCCGTTGGTGCCGTAGTCGGCCGTGGCGATCGGGCGGCCGAGCGGATCGTGCCAAGTGGCCGTGTACGTAATACGAGCCTTTGGCTGCACGCCCGCCGGCCCATTCAACTCACCTGTGCCCGTCGCGTTGTGATAGCGCTGGCGTTGTGACGTTTCAGTCGTGTTGTTTGCGGCGTCATACGTTATCTCTGTTTGTTCCAGGATCGTGTCACCCGTGACACTGCTCGCGTCCGCGTAGGCGGTTTCGTCGATATCGAAGCCTTGGTACTGTTTGGTACGGCGTCCCAAGCCATCGTACGTGTACTTAGTGAAGAGGTTCGATCCGGCGGGCAACTGTTTGATAATGTTGCCTGCCGAATCGTACCATGTGTTGTCGGTCAGCGAATTGCCCACTGCGCCGGTGGAAGGATTCACGCCGTAACGGATGCTCTGGTACACACGGCCACGGTCATCATACTTGGTTTCGCTGCGCGCGATCAGATTGCCGCCCGCGGTAGTGTCGTAGCGTTCCGTTTTCGTAACGCGGTCTTGGTTGTCGTAATAGAGCTTCTCGTAGAAGTCGATTTCGCGGTCCGTGTCCGTGCGGCGATTGCGCCAATCGTAGGTGTAGGTGGTCTCGCGAGTTGTGCTGGCGTCGACGTGTTGGTTTTGTTTGGTCAGATTGCCGTCGCCGCCGTCATTGCCGCTGTCTTCGGATGGCTTGATCACGTAGCGGCAGAGGTTTTCCATGGGGGTGAGCTCAAAGATCTCGCGCAAACACCGATCTGCTTTGGTGCTCGGCGAGTCCGGGTAGCACGTAGCGCACTCGTGCCAATCGAGGTTGTACT
>CAZURK010000103.1:0-45187 GCA_964623055.1 uncultured Pirellulaceae bacterium | reverse complement strand
CGGCGGCTGGCAGGTCCTCGAGCGGGCGGACATGGCCGGTTTGGAGATCATCGACCTGCCTGCACCCTGCGAGAAATGCGGCGGCATCGACGTGTGGCGGGACGTTGCCGGTGGTCTGCATTGCGTGACCTGCAACCCTGCCCCGGACACGGGCGAACGACTGCGACGACTGGCGGCCCAGGCTCGATCACGGTATCCGAACAGAAGAGGCAAGCGACCATGAACAACACGACCATTTACCAAGACGCCCTACTTCGGGCTTCGGTGGTAGTGGAAGCCGGCGGCGAGTTGTGGTTTGTCCCGCGGCGCCCGGGCGGTTGGGCGAGTCGGCAGCGGTTGACCATGACGCCCGAGGCCCAAGCCGAACGACTGAGGCCGGCAAGGGGCATCAGCCCGGCTTGGTTGGGCATCCAAGCGAGAGAACGAGGCCGAGGATTGCCCCAGGACGATCGCGAAGGGGCAGCTATGACCTACGATACGCCCCGCGGTCCGACACCTCAGAACGCATCGTAGGCGTTGTTGGGATTTGCGGCGAAAGGTGGCGAGACCCGGAAATCAGAAAAACGTGCCAAACACTAATTGACAGCTAGCCTACTGCCGATAGAATTGACAGTAGGCTAGCAAACTATTATGGAGGAAAACGAGCGATGGCAAGAAAACGACGCAAGCCACAGTTGCTTTCCGAGCAACTACGGGACATCATCGAAGCCGGCCCAGTCACTCGGTATCGGCTGAGCAAAGAGGCGGCGGTTGATGCTTCCCAATTGTGCCGGTTCGTGAAGGGCAAAGGCCGGCTCACAACCGATAGTCTTGATCGAATCGGGGAAGTACTAAGGCTGCGCTTCGTGCAAGATAACGAGTAGGTGAAAGGAAGCGAAGGAGTTCAACCGGTCACAATTTGTGATCGGTCCTCAAAATCGAAAGGTGGGTAGACGATGGCGACGGTATTCAAGAGACGCGACGCAAGGCCGATTCCCAAGGGCGCGGAGATCATCACCTACAGGGGCAAGCCCTACGCCCGATGGACCAACCGCAAGACGGGCAAGACCCAGCGGGCACCTCTGAACAAAGCCCAAAACCGTATCATCCAGGAAGCCGAATCCTACACGGCCCAATACTTCGATGAGAACGGCAAACGCCAAAAAACTCCAACCGGATGCCGAGACAAGGATGCTGCCCTCCAGGTCGCGAACCAGATCGAAGCCGACATCGCCCTGAGAAAACGCGGCATTTTCGACACAACGCAAGAGCGGTTCGCGGCTGAAGCCCGGCGTCCCCTGGCGGAACATGTTGAAGACTACCGCGAGTACTTGTCCGCAAAGGACAACACGGCAAGGCATGTCCGCGCGACATGTCGGCACATCGAGACCATTGCAGAAGGTTGCCACGCGCAACACATCGGCCAGTTGACCGGTGCGGATGTCATGCGAGCAATCGGAGACCGGCGGGATGGTGGGGCAAGCCTACGGACCTGCAACAGTTATCTTCAGTCCGTCAAGTCCTTTTCGCGGTGGCTGTGGCGAGAGAAGCGGACGCCCGATGATGCCCTTGTTGCGTTGTCCGGGTTCAACGAGGAAACCGACCGACGACACATCCGGCGCGAATTGACGCCCGAGGAATTGGCTTATCTGATGCCGTTCGTCGAAGGGCACACGACGTCCAACCACAATCTAGCCGGCCCTGACCGAGCGATGGTCTACCGGCTAGCACTGGGAACAGGTTTTCGAGCGGCCGAGTTGCGATCCCTGACGCCCGAATCGTTTGACCTGGACGCCGATCCCCCGAATGTTACAGCCGAAGCCTGCTATACCAAACGGCGACGGCGCGACGTGCAACCGATCCGGCGGGACTTGGCCGAGTTGCTCCGCACTTGGCTGGCCGGCCGGCCCCGTGGTGTGCGGCTGTTCTCAGCGTTGCCGGAAAACACTGCAAGGATGCTGCGAACCGACCTGCACGCGGCCCGTGCCCGGTGGATTTCGGGAGGTACGACGGACACGGAACGGCAGCGACGGCAGGAAAGCGACTTCCTGACCTACGAAGACGCGGACGGCCGATTCGCGGATTTTCACGCCACACGACACACCTACATATCAGGCATCGTGGCCGGCGGGGCATCGGTCAAGACGGCTCAGGAACTAGCCCGACACTCTACGCCCGTCCTGACGATCGGTCGATACAGCCACGCAAGATTGCACGACCTGCAAGGCGCCCTGGACACCCTGCCCGACGTGGAACCTCAGCCGGCCGAACGGGAATCCAAACGGGCGACAGGCACGGATGGAATAGTTGAGACCGAGTCTCGTGGGCAAATGCGGGGGCAGTTGAGCGGCAAAAACGAGCAAAACGTGGCGAGAAACGGCGACAGCGGGGGGCAGGAAGCGGGTCTCGATGAAGACCAAGAAACCGTGGTTTTCCCTGGAAAAACGCAGGAAAACCTAGGTGAGAGCAAGAGAGGCGCCGGCCGGATTCGAACCGGCGATGGAGGATTTGCAATCCTCTGCCTTAGCCACTTGGCCACGGCGCCAACTACCCCCGCAACTTAGAAAATCTGTTGGCCTTGGTCAATAGGATTGGGGGATTTTGCGGAAAACGTGGCGGTCGCTCGGTTCGTATCGGATGCGCAAAGCCTCCATCTCCCATGCGGTCCGTATCTGATCTGGTGCACGCAAAGTTTACCCAACCGTTCTACTCAAAAAGTAAGTCGTGCCGATGGAGTGCCGTCGCGGTTTGCTCGATCTGTAGTACTGGCAACGAGCGATGCGGAAAGCAACGCTGTGCCTGACGCGTGAACGGTGCGTCTCGCTTTTTGCTGGATACTATCGGGAAGAAGGATGGATTCATGGCACTACTCAACCTGGGGAAGCGGTCGCGGAGTGAAGAACGACTGGCAAGAATCGCCAACCGGATCGTCGAACGGACTCGCAGCGAAGTGACGAGGCGGATTCTGGGCTTGCGGGCGGATATGTCGAACTCGGAAGCGCGCGGGTACATACGCGCGCGGGCGGCTGTCGTGGTCCAACGCGAGGTCAATCTGGTTCTGGGACGCGAGCGTCGTCTTCGGCCGTCGGATCGGCGACGGCTGATCGGCATGGTGACAGACGCATTGGTGAATGGAATCTTCGGCGAGGGCGTCGCGTCAGGGCATCGAGTGGCGGCGTAAGTAACGCGAGCGGCCTACGCCTTGCGCGCCGCTTTCTCATCTAGCCCGGAAATGCCAAAACGCCGGGCTAGTTCCGCCTGGACCTCGGACCAGGTGACCGCCCTGTAGCCTAGCATCACAAGCAGGTGGTAGATCAGGTCGGCCGCCTCGTGGATCAGGTGGCTGCGGCCTTCGTCGCCTTCGCGGGCCGCGCCGACAACCTCGGCCGCTTCTTCCATGATCTTGTCGCCGATTCTCTCGACGCCGCCGGTGAGCAGCGTGGTCGTGTAGGAGTTCGCAGGCAGTTTCGCTTTGCGATCCTCAATTACTTCCATCAATCGAGACAGTATCTGGTCTTCGTTGCTCATAGGTCCCTCTTGACGAGTTCCACATCGCCGGGAAAATGCGACTACCACGCTGGACAGCGGAACCTCCCCGCGGCGAGCGTGGTCGCGTTTAACGGCAAGCCGAAGGCGACTGTGTCTTCGCGCGCAGTCGCCTTCGGCTTGCCGTTAAACGTGGGCTCAAGGCGTTCAGTATGCGTAGATATCGCGCTGCGGCAAGATGAATCCAGACGAATCCCGCCAAACCGACGATGCATCCGCCGAATCGACCGTCGATTGCTGGTATCTGAGCGGACCTACGGCCAGTGGCAAGACGGGGATCGGGTTGGAGTTGGCCGGACTGCTGAACGGCGAGATCATTTCGATGGACTCGATGACGTTGTATCGTGAAATGGATATCGGCACCGCCAAGCCGACAGCGGAACAGCGGCAGAGGGTTCCGCACCACTTGCTCGACATACTCAGCCCCACCGAGGAGTACAGCGTATCGAACTATCTTCAGACGGTTCGCCAAAAGGTAGGCGAGATACGCGGGCGTGGACGCGAGGTGCTTTTTGTCGGCGGCACGCCGCTGTACCTCAAAGCGCTGCTTCGAGGCATCTTCCAGGGCCCGCCCGCCGATTGGGAGTTTCGCGAACGGGTTGAAAAGGAAATCGAAAAAGTGGGCCTGGCTGCGCTGCACAAGCGGTTGGAGCAGGTTGATCCGCTATCGGCCGCGAAGTTGCATCCCAACGACAAGCGAAGAATCATCCGGGCGTTGGAGGTCTGCCGGGAGACGGGCCAACCGATCAGTCACCTTCAGACGCAGTTCGACGAGGGTTCACCGGCGGATCGCTGTAAGGTGGTTGTTTTAGGCTGGCCACGCGACGTACTGCACGAGCGAATCAACGCGCGTGTCGACGTGATGTTTGCCACGGGTTTCGTGGACGAGGTGACCGGATTGTTGGAGCGGCACGGATCGCTCGGCCGTACGGCCAGCCAGGCCGTTGGATACTGCGAGGTCATCGCGCACGTTCGCGGCGAGCGCGATCTGGAATCGAGCATCGAAGCGGTGAAAGCACGCACGCGACAGTTTGCTCGACGCCAAGATACGTGGTTCCGCAGTCTCAGCGAATGCCGACCGTTCCCGCTGGAGGGGGAGTTGCACGAACGTGATATTGCTGAGCGTATCGTGGAGATGGTTGGGAAGGCGACTGATGCCGAGACCCGGAGGCGAAACTCCGTTGAGGATTCCTAGAGGGGAGAACAGGGGCACTCGGTTGTAGCTGAAGTCGCAAGACTTCAGGGCTTCGGCCGCGAACGCCCGAATTCTTGCGAATCCGGCTACCAAAATGCTCTATTGTGTCACGCGGACCAGCGATTTCTTGGCTTCGACCGCCCAGAAGATGACCGTGCTCAGCAACAGGCAGATTCCCAGGTCCACTGGCTGCAGGGGCACCGTCTCGAAGATGTCCTGGAACATGGGAACGTAGATCAGCAGAAGTTGGAGCACGAAGGTCAAGAGGACCGAGCCCAGCATGGCTTTGTTCGACAGGAGTCCGATGCGGAACAGCGAGTCGCGCGATGAACGTGTGGCCAACGCGTTGCCCATCTGGGACAGAGTCAGCACGGTGAACACTACGGTTCGCCAGTAGCGGTGGTCTGTGTCGCTCGGACTGAAGTACCACCAGCCGGCTGCAAACGACAACAATCCCATCAACAGCCCAATCCACACGATGTCCCAACCCAGACCGCGAGCGAAGACCGATTCGCCGGGCGCATAGGGCCCGCGGCGCATCGTGCTCTTTTCGCCGGGCTCCAATGCCAACGCCAAACCGGGCAAACCGTCAGTTACCAGGTTCACCCATAGGATCTGCAGCGGAAGCAGCGGTAGCGGCATGCCGAACAGGGGCGCCAGCACCATGACCCAGATCTCGCCGGCATTGCTGGTCAGCGTGTACTTGATGAACTTGCGGATGTTGTCGTAGACGATCCGCCCTTCCTTCACGGCGGCGACGATCGTGGCGAAGTTGTCGTCGCGCAACACAGCATCGGCCGCTTCCTTGGCGACATCCGTTCCAGTGATCCCCATCGCTACGCCAATGTCCGCTTGTTTCAGGGCCGGCGCGTCGTTCACTCCGTCACCGGTCATCGCCACGACGTGCCCTCGATCCTGCAGAGCGTCGATCAACTTCAGCTTGTGCTCGGGCGACACTCGTGCGTAGATGGCCGTGTCTTCGACGATTTCCTCCAACTGCTCGTCGGACAAGTCATTGAGTTGTCGCCCCGTCATCACGCCGTTCGTGCCGTCGATTCCAAGTCCGCGGGCGATATACCGCGCCGTCAGAGCGTGGTCTCCTGTGATCATCACCGGACGAATGCCCGCCGCGCGGCAAGTTTCCACCGCTTCGCGAGCCTCGGGACGTGCCGGATCGATCATCCCCGCCAAGCCAACGAATACCAATTCTTGTTCCAGTGACGCCTCGTCGTAATTGCTCGCGGACGCGCCGTCCTGGCGGAAGGCAAGGCCCAGGACGCGCACGCCGTCGCCGGCCATTTCGTCATGGGCTGTCCAGATCCGCTCGCGCCACGACTCGTTCAATGGCTCCGCGGACTCGCCGTTCCAGACGCGCGACGAGACATCCAGGACGCTGTCCAATGCCCCCTTTGTGAAGACGAGGTGACGGTCAGAGTCGGCATTGGCTGGCAGGATTCCCGACAGGCCGGGGCAAGGAGGCTTGGCCGCGTCACCGCAGCGATGTACCGTCGTCATGCGTTTGCGGTCCGAGTCGAATGGCAACTCGGCCACGCGAGGCAACATCGTTTCGAGTTCGCCTTTCAGCAACCCATATCGTGCGGCGGCCACGGTCAACGCGTTCTCGGTCGGATCGCCAACCGCGCGATAACCGCTATCCGTTCCGTCGCCGGTTTCCAGCACGGCGTCGTTGCACAAAGCGCCGCCAGCCACAAGAAGGGCAAAGGAAGAGTGATCGCAGATGGCAATGGCATTCTCACTCAATCGTTCGCCAAGCTTCACACGCTGCCCGGCGACGTCCAACACGGTGACCGTCATTCTGTTCTTGGTCAAGGTGCCTGTCTTGTCGGAACAGATCGTGGTTACCGATCCAAGAGTCTCGACCGCCGGCAGTTTGCGGATCAACGCGTTGCGCCGCAGCATTCGTTGGGCGCCAATCGCCAGGGCGATCGTGACCACCGCCGGCAGGCCCTCGGGAACGGCCGCGACCGCCAGACTGACGGCGGTCAGGAACATCACTTTCAGTTCGCCTCCTTGCAGCGTTCCGAGTGCAAAGACGATGGCGACCAGAGCCAACGCTACCACGGCCAACGCCTTGCCCAGATGATCCAAGCGACGCTGCAGCGGCGTCGGCTCGGAGCGGACCTGCTGGATCATATTGGCAATGTTGCCCAATTGGGTGCGCATGCCGGTTTCGGTGATTACGGCCAAACCGCGTCCGCGAACCACGGTCGTGCCCATGTACACCATGTTCCGCCGATCCGCCAACGGCTGGTCTTCGTCGAACGCGATTTGCGAGTCCTTTTCGACGGGTTGCGATTCTCCGGTCAAAGCCGATTCCTGGACCCGAAACCCCGCGTTCTCCAGCAACCGCCCGTCCGCGGGGATAGCACCACCCGCCTCGAGGATGACGATGTCGCCGGGCACCAATTCCCCGGCCGACGTTTCGAGCACGTGGCCGTCGCGGCGCACTTTGACGGTGGGAACGGCCAGCCTTTTGAGCGCCGCGATCGCGCGTTCGGCTTTGTATTCCTGGCGGTAACCCAACAGCGCGTTCAAGACGATTATGGCTGCGATAGCCGCCGCATCCTCGTAGTCGCCCAGCGAGGCTGACACCACCGCTGCGATTATCAACACCACTACAAGCGTTGCCGTCAACTGCTCCCAGAGGATGCGCCACGGGCTCTTGAGTCCACTCTCGACCAGTTCGTTCGGTCCGAATTCAGCCTGACGGCGGTCGACTTCATCGCGGCCGAGTCCAAACTTCGAGTCAGAGTCGAGCCGTTCCAATACGTCACGCGACGCCTGCCGATGCCAATCACCCACGATCGAATTTCCTCCCGGGCACTGGTATACCGTTTCCTTCGCTCTGGCTGAAGGCCACACGGAACCTATGCCGCTGCCAGTATGAAATGTCCGCATAGCTCGTTAAACCGGCGGCACTATTGCCCGGCCGCGAGACACGATATCCATATCTCCCACACAACGCGCAAATGCGTCGCATTGCGATCGCCCGATCCTACCCATATCCGCGGCAGATCCGCGCTTGCAATCGCCCGACTGATTGGGATATACGTTCTGGTCGGCCCCAAACGCTCGCCTTTGGGAGGGCAAATTAAAAAGCATAAACCACATGGCAGTTATGGGCTATATTTCATATAGTCGAGCTGGCAGATTGTCCAGCCTGTGCATTTGTGGTCCAACATACCTTTGTGGCCGTGACTCGGGCGAACTGGAGCCGCTGGTCGCGGGAAAGGGTACTGACGAATGAATACTCACACGATCGATCCCAAGGGGCGGAAACGGAACCGGTCACGAAACGGCCGGCGACGAAAACGCGACCGTCGCGGAGCAATCACCGTGTTGGCTGCGGTGTTGATGATTCTGCTGATGACGATGTTGGCGTTCGCTATCGACACGGGATACATAACGAATACACACGTCGAGTTGAAACGAGCCGTGGATGCAGGCGCGCTGGCTGGGGCCGGCGCGCTGGTGGAGGGGAAGTCCAAAGCGAAAGCACAGGCCTATAGCTATGTGTCTCGCAACTCAGTGGCTGCTGAAGCCCTGGAGCTAGAGGATGTCGAGGTCTACCTGGGGGAATGGGATGCCGATACACGGACGTTCCGTCAGACCAGTTCGCAGCCTTCGGCAATTCGTGTTGTGGCCACTCGAAAGGAGGCTCCGTTCTTCTTCGCGAAAGTCCTCGGCCACGATAACTTCGACATCACCGAGGAGTCGATCGCAACGTACCAGCCCCGAGATATCATGATCGTGCTGGACTACTCGGGGTCCATGAACGACGACAGCGAGTTCCGCCACATGGGCCGGTTGGGGCGCAAAGCCATCGAGGACAATCTGTATCAAATCTACAAAGAGCTAGGGCCACCAAAGTACGGAAAGATGACTTGGACGCCCAAGTACATCTCCAGCACGAGCCACGGCAAGATCAAGAAGACCCTTGGACTGCTGGGGGTGAAGTATCCGTACCCGTCGGGAAACTGGGACGACTTCATCAACTACGTGCAACGGGATTATGACGTACGTAGAGCGGGGTATCGGAAGAAGTATGGCTACATGACTCTAGTGAACTACTGGCTGGACGCAAAGCCGATGTACAAGCAGACTCCGGATTTGTGGAAGACGAGCGAACAGCCAATCACTGCATTGAAAAACGCGGTCACGCTGTTCTTGAATTATGTCTCACTGGCTGACTTGGATGACCGAGTAGGGCTCTCCGTGTACACATCGCGCAACGGCAAAGCGGTGTTGGAGCATGAACTGTCGTACGATTATAGCGATGTCGACTACATCTCACGTCATCGCCAAGCGGGACACTATCACACGATGACGAACATCGGCGACGGCATCCGCAACGCCAGGGAACACCTGCAAGCGGCGGGACGGAATGGTGCGTACAAGATGATTGTGCTGATGACCGACGGCAAGGCCAACATGCCGCGAGGGAGAAATCCCAGGGCCTATGCGCTGCAACAGGCCCAGATCGCGGGCGATCTCGGGATCCCCGTCCTTACCATCAGTCTGGGAGCAGACGCCGACAAGAGTCTGATGGACGGCATCGCGTCAAGGACCAAAGGCATTCACTTCAGCATCCCGGGTGGTCAGACGGTGGAGCAATACGAAGACGACTTGAAGGACGTGTTTGCCTTGATTGCGAAGGATCGTCCATTGAAGCTCGTTCAGTAGGTTGTGCGCGGGTCTCTGACCCCGCACATTATGCTGACCGAAGGTCTCAAGAGCCAAAGGAGACCTTCGGTCGACGGTTTCGGCGAGGTCAGGAGACCTGCGCCGAGCACGGCGCAGATTCGTACCAGGCCGGTTAGCATCGACGCGCGGCTCGGCAGGAGCCTCGCCCTCCCGTTGTTCGATGAAGCTACAGCGTACTTGCCCGGGCGAGTTCCCACCCAAAACCAACCGGCAGCACGCCGTAAATACCGCGTGTGAAGACCAAATTGATCAAGTCATCCGTCAACAGGATGGAACTCTTCGGCACTAGCACGAGATCGGAATCGCGAAGCATGATCTCGCCGGCCGGACAGGCCGTTTTTCCGTGCAGAGCATCTTGAATGTTCAGTTTGGTGGCGATCAGACACCAGTCCTCGGTGCGTCGGAACACGATTATGTGGCGCAAATTGGCGCCAACATTCCATCCACCGGCCATGGCAATCGACTGCATGACCGTAGTCGGGCCTTCGAGCGCAAATCGGCCGGACGAACGCACCTCGCCGATCACGTACACGTATCGAGGCGCCCTTTCCATGAGCATGGGCGACACCTCGACGCCATCCACAATCTGAGAGTATCGCTCGTCGATCTCGCGCTTCAATTCACCGATGGTCAAACCTTGAGCCGGCACGGAGCCGATGGCCGGAAGCTGTATTGTGCCTTCCGGCGTGACGCGCGCCCGGCGACTCTGCCCGCCTTGGCCATAGCGGCTGTCGACTGCAGCCCGGAGGTCTTCCAGTTTTGTGTTCACCGTCAACGGAGTAACCGTGATCTGAGGGTCACGCACGTACTTCTTGTATTGTTCGTTGAGCGATTCGCGCAGTTCTTCGACGGTCAACCTGGCCGCGCGGACTTGGCCTAACATGGGGAGCGTTATCGTGCCGTCCGGCTGAATGACCAAACCCTGCCCATCAGGCGTCCCCTGTCGTTTGATGTTGTCATCCATCATGGATTCGACCACGATCACATCGCCGACATTCAACCGGTACGGAGTTGCACTTTCCTCTCGAGTCAACCGATAGACGAATTCCAACTGGTCGTCGACTCGCAGCCGATACTCGGCGACATGTGTGCTTCGCGAAGGGCCGATGTATTCACCCTGGCCGTATGGCCCAAACGCATTCGTATCGCACGGCATACAAGCCGAGTTCAGCCCTCGATGGCCGCAGGGGACACAGCCGGACGCCGGACGGTCGGGGACGAGGGCTTGACAGAGTCTCACACTGGACCCGCCAAGAGCGGTCTCTGCGGAAGCCTGTTGCCACCAAGTGGCGCTTGCCGATCGAGGCTTTTCCTTGGGCGGGCGAGTTGGTGCGGGGCTCTGCGACCGAGGAACTACGTGATGTGGCTGTTCAGGACCGCTGCGAGCGAACTGTTCCGGCGTTACCCAGAGAACCGGCACACGGCTCGGTGCGGCAGGTTGTCGACTGGAATACGCCAACGCCCGCTGGCGGGCCAGACCGGCCATGCCGGCATCGCCCAGGCGGTCTTGCACTACGGCCAGGTTGTGCCAGGTCTCCCGCGTTGGCCGGACGGACAGGCTGTGGTGCAGTGCCCGCAGCGCCTCGTCGAACTGGCCGTACTGGGCCAACAATACGCCCAACTCGTTGGCGGCCAGATGGTTATGCGGATCCGCTACAATCGCCGCTTGATAAGCCGCGATCGCCTTGGGGGCATCGGCGAGTTGGGCCCTGGTGGTATCGTCGCCCAGCACCAAGTACGCCTTGCCCAAACCAAAAGCCGCCTTTGATCCTGGGGGTACGTTGTCGATAGCGATCGATAGACGCTCGCGTGCGTAACTGCAATAACGCTGGCTGGCAATCAACGGAGTCAAATCGTCCAGCGGCACATCGTCAAGCACAGGCGTGCGGTGAGCAGCGACGATCCCCTCGATGTTCATTTCCGCGGCCAACTGAGAACCTCTGACGCGGAAATCGTCCGCCTCGCGCAGCGCTCGAAGCCCGCTGGCCAGAGCCTCGCTGTGAGATTTGCCGCCGTCTTTTGCGTCCAGCGTCTGGGCGATCAGCCCCAGCGCACTGATGAACTCGGCCCGAGCCGAATAGATGGCCCCGCGCCTGGCCAGCGCAAACCCGTGTAGGGTCAGTTCATCGGCATGACGGGCCATCGCCAGCATGGTCGAATCGGGCAACTCGATGCGAACGGCACTCGCGGACTGCTGCGGATGCGAACCAGGGGATACCGGACGGTGGAAGGAGTCGAGGCGTATACTTGGCAGCCGTTTTGTGTTCTCTTCGACTGGCGGGCGCAGTATCGGATCTTGTCTGAATTGCGGCGTCCCAGCGTGTACAGCGGGCAGCCGAGAGATTTCCGGCTGCGAAGGGCCAGAAATCGCGGCTTCGGGTGCTGCACATCGTGGGAAACTGACAGCTTGCGGCTTCTGGCCGGCCTGCGGCATGAGTGGAAGGCCCGGTCCCGACCATTCGTCAACACAGGGTCCGGGGACGGCGTCCTGATACGAGATCGAGGGGAGCCGCTGAATCGCTCGGTCCGCTTGAAACCACCGTCGCGTAGGCTGCTCGACGCTAACCGCCGGAAACCGCAATAGCCCGTTGGCTGCGGCACGCGGAAGACGCCCGTCTCGTCTTTCGGCGACCATGACGGGCAGACGCCGGATGCAGTCCTTCTCGTCCGGACGGTCAGCTCGTTCCTGATGCACCGGCCCTGTAGGATGACCGACTGCGGGCAAACGGCGCGGGTACACCCATTGATCCCCGCTACTGCCGCTCGCAGCAAGCAGAAACGATACAACCGCGATAACTGTCCGACACGCACACACCAAGCGACCCATCATATTGTCCACCTCTTCATGGAATTGGACTTCCTCTGAACCCATCGGCAAGCACTGGTGTACTGCCGCATGTCAAAAGACCCATTTGCCGTGGGCAAGAGAAGATGTCGTCGTAGCGTCGCGCACGAACTGCATTGTTGTTTCAACAAGTCGCGCAGATGCAATTCGCGTTATGAGAATAGCACTCACAGATGGCGCATCTTGGAGGCGAACTCGCGGTGCACGGGCCGTCCCAGTGTAATCCCCATGACCAGTGACAATTGGGTACGGGGCGATGATGCCAGTGGCGCAGCCGTCAGAACGGGCACGACCGCCACATTCGATGATGCTTCTCTCCGTCGTCCCGCCGGGCCTATCCGGACCGGCTTCGAGCACCCGGAACATAACCTATAAGACAGAAGAGGTTGTTGTCTTTGCACGTCCGCGACCGGGCTGACGGTCTGCGCACGTTGCGGCGTCGAGAGTGTGGACGGATCTGGTGATCCGTCCTACGCGGCGCCACGGTTTGATGCAAGCAACAGCCAACGTCTACCAACAATCACACGGAGTCGTGGCGATGGACAGAAATGGCAGAACGGCCGGCACAGAAGCCGACGTACACAATCAGGCCAGCGCGTCACTCGAGAGACGCCGCTCGCCGGGGCGCCGCTCCGATGACATGGGCCGGACGCATGCGGGGCCGCCGGCTTGGTCGTTGCGCGACCTCTATCGCGCCCTGTTCCAATACTGGAAGCGATCGATAGCTTTCTTCTGCGTCGTCATGGCGTTGGCGGTTACGGCGCTGATCGCTTGTCCGCGCAAGTACACATCGGACGCGTGGCTTTTTGTGAGATTGGGGCGAGAAAGCGTGGCGCTTGATCCAACGGCAACGACCGGAAAATTCGTCGGAATGAACGTTACCCGCGAGACCGAAATCAACTCGATCATCGAAGTCATGGGCAGTCGCGCCATCATGGAGAAGGTGGTGGATGCGATCGGTCTTGATCCGCCCGCGGACTCAGAGCTGGACCGCGAGAAGGGGATTGCTTTGTTGATGAAGGCCATCACGATCTGGTCGCCCAGGAATACGAACGTGATTGGCGTGGCCTGCGAGGCGCATTCGCCGGAACGCGCTCAGGAAGTGGTTTCCACGATCGTAAAGACTTACATGGACGAGCACCTGCGGCTGAACAGCACGCCCGGTTCCTACGAATTCTTCGATGAACAATCGAAGCTGTTGAAGTCGCAATTGGACGAAGCCAGCTCTGCCCTGCGCGACGCCAAGAGCGACTTCAATCTGGCGTCGATCGAAGGCCGGCGCGATGCGTTGCAGAAACAGGTTGCCTCTGTCCAAACGCAGATTCTGGACACCGAATCGGGCCTGGCGGCCTCGGCGGCCAAAATCGCTTCAATGCGTGGTTCGTTGAGCCAGTTGCCGGAGTCGCTATTGAAGCGGTTTGCCCTTCCGAACAGTACGGCCACGAGCCTGAGGGAGTTGCACTACGAACTGCAGACGCGCGAACAAGAACTGCTGGCCAAGTATACCGAGCAACATGCGGCCGTGATCGCGATCCGCCAGCAAGTGCAGGCGATGGAGCGAATTATGCTCGAAGAGCAACCAGATCGTTCGCAGGCAACCACGGCCGCGTTGCTTGCCGAACAGTCCACCTACGAATCGCTCGAAGCCCGCGGCAAGTCGCTTGGCGAACAATCGAAACGACTGGCAGACGAACTTGCCATGCTGAACGAGCAGGAAGTGCGGGTCAAAGAGCTTGAACGCAACGTCAAAGTGGCCGAAAGCAGCTATCTCAGCTACATGGCTAGTCTGGAACAAACTCGCGTCGACCAGGCGCTCAAGCGCCAAGCGATCTCCAACATAAACCTGATCCAGCCTGCAAGTCTGATTCACAAGCCGACAAGCCCCAAGAAAGGCCTGACGCTGGTAATCGCACTGGTTGCCGGTCTTTGCGGCGGGATTGGTTTGGCTTTGTTTTCCCAGCAGTTGGATCACTCGCTGAAAACGCCGGAAGACGTCGAAAAACGGCTGGGGCTGCCAATGTTGGTGTCGATTCCCAAGCTAGACTCGCAGCAACTCGTGGTGAAAGGGATGGTGTAACTGATGTCTACCGTACCGCCAAATCAAACCGTACCCGCGGTCGCGCCGGTCGGTTCCGGCTTGTCTCAAGGTGCGCCGGAGGATCGCCATTTCGGCCAACTCGCACGGGACGACGGCATGCGATCGTCGTTCACGGGGACGCGGAACATCGACGAGGCTCAGGAGTACTTCCATGCGCTGCTGAGGAGTCTGCCGTGGCCTGGTAACGGTCTGGCCAGACGCATCCGGACCGTTGGCATGACGAGCTGTTATTGCGGCGAGGGCGTCAGCACGATCACGACGCACTCGGCCGTCGCGGCGGCCGGATCCGGCAACTACAACGTGCTGCTGGTGGACGCCAACGTTGGCCGCCCGGCACTTCACAACGCTTTCAATCTGTCTCTTTCGCCCGGATTGGCCGAGGTTCTGTCCGAAGATGCACAATGCCGTTCGGCGGTCCAGCAAACGCCACTTAGCAACCTCTCCGTGCTAAGTGCCGGCGGCGCAGACATCGCGGGTGTATATGAGGCCGTGGACCGGGTAAACGCGTTGCTTGGCGAATTGAAGAAGGACTTCGATTTGGTCGTATTCGACATGCCCGCCGCGGGGCAAATACCGTCGTCGCTGCAATGGTTCCGGCTGTTTGACAGTGTGGTGCTGGTGGTGGAGGACGAACGAGTGCGATGGCAGGTCGGCCAACGTACGGCCAAGACCCTGCGACGAGCCGGTGCGAACCTGGCTGGCGTGGCCTTCAACAGGCGACAGAGGCACATTCCTAATTGGCTGTACAAAACGCTGTGATAGGCGATACGAAAGGCAGGCCTGGAAACCGATGAAACGAAACGGTTTTTGGACGAGAATACGCGACGCAATTGGTCGGCGAACGGACGATCCCGCCGGATTTCTGCTTTCAGCCGACGAGATGCGCAACCACATCGAGCACGAGCGAATGCGCGCGGATCGAAGCGGCGTGAAATTCACGATGGTGAACTTCAAGTTCGTCGATGAAGACCACCGCGAAACGGCCATTGTGGAACTCGCGCGAATTTTGCGGCTGCGACTTCGTGGCTCGGACCGAGCCGGCATGCTGGACGATGGCCGCGTTTCGCTGCTGCTTCCCGAGACGCCGATCGAAGGCAGCCGGAAGCTGGCCAACGAGGTTCGTGGGATGTGGTTTGCCGAGACGCCAGCTCCCAAGTTCGAGATCCTCGTCTACCCCTCGGAACAGACGAAAACGGAGTTTTTCGATCAGGTATTGCCGAACCTCACGAGTGGAAGAGGGCCCGTTCACGGACTGGAAGTGCTTGTGATGAAGCGCATGCCGATCTGGAAACGCTCGATCGACATCCTGGGCGCGACCATCGGCTTGGTGCTCCTTTCGCCATTGTTCGTCGGGGTAGCCATCGCGGTCAAACTCACATCGTCAGGGCCGGTCATCTTCAAGCAACTGCGCAGCGGGCGCGGGGGGAGGCCGTTTTGGCTGTACAAGTTCCGTTCGATGGTGACCGACGCGGAAGAGAAGAAGCAAGAACTGTTGGAGTTGAACGAACAAGACGGTCCGGCGTTCAAGATGGAAAGGGACCCGCGAGTGACGGCCGTCGGTCGCTTCTTGAGGGCCACGACCATCGACGAATTGCCGCAGCTCTGGAACGTATTGAGGGGCGACATGTCGCTCGTCGGTCCACGACCGCTACCGTGCGGCGAATCGGACGAGTGCGAGGGCTGGCAGCGGCGCCGGTTGGATGTCACACCCGGGCTCACTTGTTTCTGGCAGGTGAAGGACGAACGGACAAAGATCCCGTTTGCCGATTGGGTCCGGATGGATTTGAAGTACGTCAAGTCGCGCTCGCCCAAGGTGGATCTGAGTCTGATCACCGAGACCATTCGGTACATCCTGCGGCGGAAAGGCTGTTGAAGGTCAGTGCATGGCTATCCGAGGATTGCTGGATTTTGCCGGCCAGTGGCCGATGCGGGCGACTGGCCGCGCGGCCGTTGTCTTGAGCAAACTGCTCGGCAGTCGCGGCGGTAACGCCGCAGGCATTTTGACGTACCATCGAATTGCGCCCCGCGTCCCCGGATTTCCCTTTCCGCTCCACAACGTCACTCCGCAGCGGTTCCGGCAGCAGATCTCCGGTCTTCAATCGCGTGGTTATCACGTCTGGCCCTTGCGCAAGGTCCTGGAACACCGCGATCGAGGCCAGGATGTCCCCAGCCGGACGGTCGTCATCACGTTTGACGACGGCTACGAGTCCGTGTATCAGTACGCTTGGCCCATTCTGCGCGAGTTGAACGCGCCGGCGACGATATTCGTGAGTACAGCCTTCCTGGACGGCGCCGATCCTTTCCCGTTTGACCAGTGGGGCGTTGCGTTCGCAGATCGTGTCCCGCCCGAGACGTTTCGGCCGCTGACCACGGCTCAATGCCAAGAGCTACTGGACGACGGCCAAGTCGAATTGGGCGCTCACACTCATACGCATCAGGATTTTCGCGACCGTCCGGAAGAGTTTCGCCAGGATCTACAGACTTCCGTGGAAATCCTCGAATCGCGATTCGGCGTGCGAAATCCGACGTTTGCCTTTCCGTTTGGCTGCCCTTCTCGCGGATTTGCCGCCCAGGATCTCGTGGCAACCGCCAAACGAACAGACGTGCTTTGTGGTCTGACTACCGAGTGCTCCTTGGTCGATCCGGCCAGCGATCCATTCGGGTGGGGCCGTTTCAATGTGTTTCCGTGGGACACCGCGGCGACGCTCGCCGGGAAACTGGCGGGTTGGTACGGCTGGGCGCCACGATTGCGAAAGACGATCGCGCGGGCGATACGTTTCGTGCCCCTGACCGGCAGGCGCCGCAACAAGGCGGCGTGCACAGTCTGCGAAGGAGGCCGCTGATGCTTATGCCAACAAAACACCAAGCCGCCGCTCTTGACGGCTCGACCGTGCGAAGATCGTTGCGGTGGCTGAGCGGGCAGTTTGGCAAGACGTCGCGTAAGGGCGTGTTGGCGCTGTTCGACCAGGCAGTGTTCAGCGGCTCGAACTTCCTCACGACCGTAATGATCGGGCGCTTCTGTGGGCTGGACCAATTAGGAGTCTACTCGCTTGCCTTTGCCGTCTTGATCTTCCTGGCGGTCATCCACGAGTCGCTTATCTGGACGCCCTACACGATCTACAGCCATCGTCTGAAACACGACGATCGGCCGGAATACGCGGGAACGATTCTATTCATCCAAGGGCTGTTCACGCTGGCGGGAGTCACGGTTCTGCTGGTGTTAGCAGGCTTGTTGTCCGCCGGATTTGGACCGGCGGGCCTTGCGCCGGTGATGTGGGTACTGGCAGCAGCGGCGCCCTGCTACTTGCTGCGAGAGTTGATTCGTCGATTGCTACTTGCACGTCTGGAGGTCGCCAAAGTCTTGGTGATCGACGTGATGGTCGCCATCGTGCAATTCGGCGGCTTTCTTGCGCTGTATTGGTACGGCGGCTTGTCGGCGGCGACGGCTTGTGCGGTCGTGGGTATCGCTTGCCTGGTGATCAGCGTCGGTTGGTTCGCGACGACGGCTACTCGATTTGTGATTCGCCCTCGTAATGTGGGCGGCCAATTACGGCGTCACTGGTCGTTCGGTCGCTGGATCTGCGCGAGCCAGATGGCCGATTCGGCGCACAACTACGCGCTGCACTGGCTGTTGGCGGTCGCATTGGGCACGGCGGCCACGGGTGTCTTTGCGGCCTGCTCGTCTCTCGTGCTGATATTCAACCCGCTGGTGCTTGGCATCGGCAGCGTTCTCGTTCCCAGGGCCTCGCAGGTATACGCCGACGGTGGTAACGACGAAATTCGGCGCGTGGTCTGGAAAACCACGGCCTTTCTGGCCGCGGCGATGACCGTCATATGCCTCGGATTGGCCTTGTTCGGAGACTCGGCGCTACAGCTTCTGTACGACGGCGAAGGATATGCGGGGCACGGGCTTATCATCACGCTGTTGGCCGTCGCGACGTTGGCGGGGACGTTCAGCTTTGCGGCAGACCACGGTCTGTGGGTAATCGAACGTCCGGACATCAACTTCATGGTTAGGGCCAGTGGCCTGGCGATCACCTTAACGGTCTCGTTTCTCCTTATCGGAAAATGGGGCATCGTGGGTGTGGCAATCGCCCGTCTGATTGGCATGTCTGCGGCGTCCGCGGCACAATGCACATTATTTGCGCGGCTCACCAAAGGGCGGGTTAGCCCGGGAGGTGCCGCATGAACATGACCTACGACGGCTACGCACGACAAAGCACGGCAGGCGAGAGGCCGCTGCCGCGACTCTTGCTCGTGTGCATGTGGTTGTTGACGATGATCTGCTTCTCCGTGCCGGGACGGATCGCTCCGGATTCGGTTGGTTCCCTCGACTTGATCGCATTGCTCAAACTTGGCACACGCGTTGGCGCCTTTCTGGTTTTGTTGTGGATGCTGTGTCGTCACTGGCGCCTTCCGCAGCGAGGTACCATGATTGCGTGCTTGGCGCCGCTGGCGTTGTTCGCTGGCTGGGCGGTCCTTTCGACGCTCTGGTCGCCGTTGAAAGCCGTTTCGCTTGGCCAGTCTGCCAGTCTCGTGGTTCTCGTATTGCTGGCGATGAACCTTGGGCTGTTCTGTAGAGGAGAAGAGAGGACATCTGCCGTGCTGTGCAGTCTGTCCGTGGCTCTGCTCGCGTTCGCCAGTGTCGTGCTAGTTGCGAGACTTGCATTCCCTGAAATCGGCGGCCTCTCGCGGGATGCGCCTGGAATCATTCATCCTACGACCGCCGGCTCCGCGGCCTCGTTGGGTATCGTCGTGCTGGTCGCATCCCGGCTCGTGTGGGGCTGGAGATGGACGCGAATGTTGCTCGCACCCGGCTTGCTAATCCACATCCTGCTACTGCTGATTGCGGCCAACCGAGTATCGCTGTTTTTGACTGCCCTTCTGGGATGCATCCTGTTCTGCGCTTTCGCCAGCCGATTGCTTGTCTCGCTGTTCATCGTGACCCTCAGCGTCGTGGGTACGGCGTACGTCACGTGCGATCCAGGTTGGACCTTTGCCGGATCCGCGTTTGGCGACACGACGACCTATGTGAAACGAGGCCAAGACACGGATCTTGCGGACCTATCGGGACGGCGCGAGATGTGGGAGGCGATGTGGGGCTCGTATCGCCAATCGCCGTGGATCGGCCACGGGTACTTCGTCAGTTCCGCGTCCGGCGAGATCTACGTCTGGTACGAATGGGCCAACTGGACCGCACACAACGTGACGCTGCAGACTTTGGTGACGACGGGGCTAGTCGGGACGGTTCTGCTGGCGTGTGGCGTCGGTTTCCCGTCTTTTCGATTGCTTCGATCTCGCTGGGCGGATCCGCACACCGGCAACGTATTTCGTTTGGTGCTTATCGTTGGCGCATGGTTCATCGTGTGGGGATTGTTCAATGCGTCTTTCCTTGGGCCCATCGAGCCCGAATCGGTCGTCTTCTTCGCAACACTAGGGTTGGCCGCAGCGCACGTTCCAAACGCAGTGGACTCGCCAGAGCGGGGCGGTTTGATCGGAAGACGTTCTTCTGAAGCTTTCACCTCATCGTACCTGGCACGGAGTTGATCGTCCGATGAAATACCGCGTCGTTCCCGCCGCTGAACTCACGCCGGATCTGATTCAGATCTGGTCTCGCCTACAACAGGCGGACCCTGCTCTGGACAGCCCGTACTTCCGGCCCGAGTTTACGCTGGCCGTCGCTTCGGTTCGCGATACCAGCGAGATCGCTGTCTTTGAGGAAAATGGCGAGCCCGTCGGATTCTTGCCCTACGACCGCTTGAAGCGGAACGTTGGTCATCCGATCGCTCCCGACGTGACGGACTTCCAGGGGGCGATTGTGCGGCAGGGCGTCGTTTGGAATGCCAAACAGATGGTTCGGGACTGCGGACTCGCGGCCCTGTACTTCGATCATCTGATCGTCTCTCAGCGAACGCTGCAGCCGTACCGGTTCATCGAAGCTACATCCCCGTACTTGGATCTGTCGCAGGGATTCGATGCGTATAGGAAGAAGCGAGTGGAAACCGGCGGCAATCGACTTAAGACCGCGCTGCGCAAAGCTCGCAAGATCGAGCGCGAACTGGGCCCGATTCGGCTGGAGCTGTTCTCCGACGATCGGGACGTGTTTCGTACGCTGATCGAATGGAAGACGAATCAGTATGTGCGCACCAAAGCGATCAATGTGTTTGCCGAAAGCTGGAAGGTGCAGTTGCTGGAACGTTTGCTGGACGAACGCAGCGATGCGTTTTCCGGTGTGCTATCGGCCCTTTATGCGGGCGACCGGCTGACATCCATTCACATGGGAATGATGTCGCATGGCGTACTGCACTATTGGTTTCCGGCTTACGACGTCGAACTCCACAGGTACTCACCCGGCCTCGTTCAACTGATCCGTACGGCGCAAGCTGCCGAGGACTTGGGCATCAAGCGGATGGACCTGGGAAAAGGCCCCGAATCGTACAAAACAAGTTTGATGAGCGGGACGACTACGGTCGCCGAAGCGGCGATCGACATTCGGCCCATCGCGCGACCTCTCCGGCAACTGTGGCTGCGTACCCAGGCGTTTGTAAGGTCGTCCTGGCTCCACGCACCGGCGCGGCTCGTAGCCCGGAATTTCCGTTACTTAACGCGGCTGGCACAGGCAGGTGTGAGCAAATGAAAGTGTTGTTGTGCCACAACTACTATCAACAGTCCGGCGGCGAAGACCAGGTTTTCGCCGCCGAAGGTCGCTTGCTGCAATCGCGTGGCCATGAGGTCTTGGAGTACACGAAGCACAACGACGACATTAACGGGATGGGCCGATGGGAAGCCGCACGGAAGACTCTTTGGAACCGGCAAGTCTACCAGGAGCTTCGCGAGCTAATTCGCCGCGAGCGACCTGATATCTTACACGCCACGAACATCTTTCCATTGATTTCGCCCGCTGCATACGCGGCCGCTCGTGACGAGACGGTGCCGGTCGTGCAGTCGCTGCACAACTATCGCTTGATCTGCCCCAAAGCTCTGTTGATGCGGGATGGCCGAGCGTGTGAGTGGTGCGTGGGTAGGCGATATCCATGGCCGGCAGTCGTCCATGCCTGCTACCGAGGCAACCGGGCGGCCACCGCTGTTGTCGGGGCGATGTTGGCCGTTCATCGGCGTCGAGGAACTTGGACACAGTTGGTGGACCGATACATCGCTCTCACGGAATTCGCGCGCCAGAAGCTGATCGATGGTGGATTGCCGCCTGAGGCGATCACGGTGAAGCCAAATTTCCTTGCGGAAGATCCTGGTTTGGGAGAGGGCCACGGCCAATTCGCCGTGTACGTGGGCCGGCTTTCGGCGGAAAAGGGCGTCCAGGTATTGCTTGATGCTTGGTCGAGCATTGCGAAGAGCATTCCGCTGCACATCGTCGGCGACGGGCCCCTTGCCGAATTGGTTCGCAACGCGGCCAGCCGCGATTCCAGGATTCGATGGCTCGGGCAAGTGTCGCACGAAGAGGTGTTGAACCTGATCGGCGACGCACGCTTCCTGGTGTTTCCATCCACGTGTTACGAGACGTTTGGCCTGTCGATCGTGGAAGCTTTCGCCAAAGGAACGCCTGTCGTCGCTTCGAAGTTGGGTGCCATGAAGGAACTGGTTTCCCATGGCCGCACCGGCCTGCAATTCTGTTCGGGAGATCCCGACGAGCTGGCAGCCAAGGTGCAGGAGCTTTGGGGCGATGGCGACGCGCTTGAGCGAATGCGTAGCCATGCTCGGAGCGAGTTCGAGGCGAAGTATACAGCAGACAAGAACTACCAGTTCTTGATTGGGATTTACGAACAGGTATTGGGCAGAACGCCGCGGGCTCTGGGAGGCGGCTCGGAACCGATTGAAGAGGTAGCGTGTGAATTGGTCTAGCCGCAGGGCCTAGCCACCAATTGTTGGCTGGTCTTCCCATATTGTGGGCTGGTCTCCCGACCAGTCCACCGACCGAGTCCGCACACAAACGAGGAGACGATCATGAACGATACGCAGGTTGCCTGGCCCGAGAAGAGGGATGTGTTGGGTGTCGCGGTCACGCCGACCACTTACGAAGAGGCCACGAATGTGATCGTCGAAGCAGCCAAGGATCGCCAAGCGGCAGTGGTCTCCTGCCACGCCGTGCACGCCGTCGTGACGGCCAGTTGCGATCGGTCGCTGCGAGACAAGGTCAACACGTTCGACATGATCACGCCCGACGGCCAGCCGGTACGCTGGGCACTGAATCTGCTGCACCGGGCAAAACTGGCCGACCGCGTCTACGGACCTGATTTGACACTTTCGCTCTGCGGAAAGGCCGCCGAGGAGGGCGTTCCGGTCTACCTGTACGGCGGCAGCCCGGAGGTAGTAGAGAAGATGCGCAAGAACATACTGAAGCAGTATCCCGGACTTAAGATCGCCGGCTACGAATCTCCGCCCTTCCGAGCATTGACGCCGGAGGAAGACGATCAGATGGTCGAGCGTCTGAACGCCAGCGGCGCAGGCATCGTCTTCATCGGTCTGGGGTGTCCCAAACAAGACCTGTTCGCCTACGAACACCGCGACCGGATTCAGGCGGTCCAGGTGTGCGTCGGAGCGGCATTTGACTTCCATGCCGGCGCCGTGCCTCAGGCGCCCGGATGGATGCAACGACACGGGTTGGAGTGGTTGTACCGCTTGATCCAGGAGCCTCGCCGATTGTGGCGCAGGTATCTGGTCACGAACACCATCTTCCTGGCAAAACTGTTTGCCGCGATGTGCCGCAGGCCGGCTCATCGAAACGTTTGAGTTCTCGTCGGGGCTATGCCCTACCCGCGGGTTAGCGTCCGGCAGCAAGCTATACTTCGGGAGAAAAGGACCAAACCACATAGGACCATCGAGATGAGCAACGACAATCCACGCGTGAGTATCGGTATGCCGGCGTACAACGCCGCGAACTACATTGCCGAGGCGATTGACTCGCTACTCGCGCAAACCTACACCGATTTCGAGTTGATCATATCCGACAACGCCTCGACCGATGACACCGAGTTAATCTGCCTCTCCTATGCCGAGCGGGATTCCCGGATCCGCTATCACCGTCAGGAGGAAAACCAAGGCGCGTTCTGGAACTTCCACCGGGTACTCGAATTGGCGCGAGGCAAGTATTTCAAGTGGGCACCACACGACGACACGTGCGCACCCACATTGCTGGAACGCTGCGTCGATGTGCTCGACGACGATCCGGAAATCGTGCTTTGCTACACGCACGGCGCGAAAATCGACCAGTTTGGCCAGCGGATGACGGAAGATCCTGAGCGAGCCGATGGCTCGAAGGGAGTTGTACACACTGCAGAGGCGGGGTTTCCTCGCCAGCACCATGACTCCCTAAGACCGCAAAAGCGATTCCTGGGAGTACTGCTGGGGAGCAGTTGGTCTGCCGACTTCTTCGGTGTGATGCGGACCGACGTGGTGCGCAGAACCTGCTTGATCCCTTATTGCTACGGGGGCGAGAAGGTGTTGACCGGCGAGTTGGCGCTTTGCGGCCCGTTTCACGCAATCCCGGAGACTCTGTTCTTCCAGCGCATTCACCCCAGCGCTTCCGGCAACCGTAATGCCGCCGAGTCGCAACGCGAATTCGTCAATCCTCGACTAGCCACGAAATTCACCTCCACGCGGCTTCGGCTACTGTGCGGTTATGTCCGGGCCGTGCAGAACACCAAGCTCCGGTTTGGTGAACGCTTGGGCTGCTACTACGCTCTGCTCCGCTATCTCCTGCAAGTGAAAAAATGGAAAAACGTGATCTGGAGCGCAGTCGCCGGAACGGGTGTCGGCAACCGAAAGGCGAAGCCAACGGCCTCGGGCCGGGAGCCGAACTCGCACGATTCCGTCGACTGCGACTCCGTGGACGAGGGAGGACGCGAGAACGTGGACAGCCAGGACAACTTGATGGCCGTCCACTAGTGACTGTAAGAGGAACAGAAATGATCGAACAGCAGCTTGCCCTTCAAACCGAGTGCGGATCGATCGCTTTGCCGGCAGCCGTCTCCTGTCCGGGCTGCGGTTGCTGGGACTACACCGATTTTTTTGAAGCCCGCGACCTTCCTGTCCACGTCGGCAACTTCTACGACACAGCACAAGAAGCCGTTGCGACACCAACGGGCGATGTCACTCTATCGTTTTGTCATGGCTGTGGCCTCGTGTTCAACAGGCGATTCGATGGCAACAAGATTTCCTACGAACCGGGCTATGAAGTTGCCCTGCATCACTCGGAGACGTTCCGAAAGTTCATGGATGGTGTGGCGACCAGATTGATCGAACGATTCAATATCCGGAACAAGAACGTGCTCGAGATCGGCTGTGGTTGCGGCTATTTCCTCCGGATGCTGTGCGAACGAGGCGATAACCACGCCGTGGGAATTGATCCGACGATTGCGCGGGAGGGCGTCGAGCGTGTCGGCGGCGGTAGCGTCCGCTTCATCCGCGACTTCTTCAGCGACCGTTATGCGGACATTCCCGCCGATTTCATCTGCTGTTTGTCGGTATTCGAGCACATTCCCGATCCCCTACACTTCCTTACGATGCTTCGCCGGATGATTGGCGACCGTCGGCCGGGAATCTATTTCGAGATTTTCAACGCCTTCGACGCTTTCCAGCGCGAGGAAACGTGGAGCATCCATTACGAGCAATCCAACTATTTCAGCAAAGAGTCTCTTGCCGGTGTGTTCCAGCGGAGCGAATTCGAGGTGATCGAAGCCGCCACGTGTTACGAGGGCGATCAGTATCTGTTTGTGGATTCCGTTCCTGCCAACTTGGACGGCGACAAACTCGCCGCCAAAGAATCCGGACGTCTTGACCTACCCGAGGCCATCAGCAACTTCGCAAGAAGACACGAAGAGAAGCTGAACACGTGGAAAGACCGTTTGGCCCGCTGGAAGAGTCGCGGAGAGCGGGTTGTCCTGTGGGGGACAGGCGGAAAAGGAATTACGTTTGTCAATTCGCTGGATACTGCCGAGGCAATTCCTTTTGTCGTCGAAATCAATCCGGACAAACAAGGCAAATACGTACCGGGGACCGGGCAGCGCATCGTTCCCCCGGAATTCATGGCCGATTACCGGCCGGATAAGGTGATTATCACGAACGCATTGTACGAGAAGGAAATGAAGCAACAGGCACAAGATCTTGGGGTGACGTGCGAGTTCCTCGTTGCATGAGGAGCACGTACTCGAACCAAGCGTTCGTCTTTCGGAGGCTCGAAAACACTTCTCAAGTTACGCGCCGATGAGAATTAACGTTATCAATGCAGACCAGCTTTCCGCCGAGCACGAGGCGGCGTGGGCCAACTTGCAGCAGGCCGACCGGACAGTCGACAATCCCTGCTTTCGGCCGGAATTCACGAAGGCGGTCGCAGAGGTGCGAGGCGATGTCGAAGTGGCGGTCATGGAGGAAGACGACCGCCTCGTGGGATTCCTGCCGTTCCAGCGAAGCCGACACGACATCGGTCGGCCGGTCGGCTCCGTGCTGTCGGATATGCATGGGGTGATCGTGGCCGACGAAGTGGAATGGGATGCCGAACAGTTGCTCCGCGAATCTGGGCTTGTCGCCTGGCACTTCGATCATCTGGTCGCCTCTCAGAGACCCCTCCAACCTTTTCATGAATGCGTCGAAGATTCACCGTACCTGGATCTACGCGAGGGATACCCGGCCTACCTGACACAACGTCGCGCAGCGGGATGCTCGACCATCACCCAGGCCAGGCGCAAAGCACGCAAGCTGGAGCGGGAAGTCGGGCCGTTGCGATTTGTGTCTCACACGACGGACAGCGCCGAGTTCCAATCGCTGGTGCAATGGAAACGGGCGCATGTGCTGCGAACGAACTGTTTGGATTTCTTTCGGTCTGCCTGGGTCATCGACCTGTTGGAATTGGTGCGAACCGCGCAAACGGAAGCTTTTGCCGGCCTGCTCTCCGCGCTCTACGCAGGCGACCAACTTATTGCCGTTCATCTGGGAATGCGCAGCTACGATGTGATATCGTCCTGGATCCCCACGTACAATCCGGAGTTTGGTAAGTATTCTCCTGGCGTGCTTCTTCACCTGGAGTTGGCCAAATCGGCGGCGGAACTGGGCGTTAGACGAATTGACTTGGGCCGAGGGGAAAATCGGATGAAGGCGAGCCTCGGCTCGGGCGCTTTCCCCGTCGCCATCGGGTGCGTCGACCGGCGTCCGGTGAACAGGCTCCTGCGGAAGGGGTGGCACCGACTGCGCGGTTTCGCCAACTCGTCGCCGTTAGCCAAAACGCCGCTGGCGGCCTATCGTCGCGTACGGAATTGGACGCTGGGCTGTCTGGATCGCCCAAACCGTCCAGGCCATTTCGGAATAGCGACATGTCGGAGGAGGAACCAGTGAGCACATTCGGAGCAATACGAATGGCGCACGTTTTTCCGAGCTCGTTCTCTGGACGCTCGGTGTTTGTGACGGGGCACACGGGGTTTAAGGGTTCGTGGCTATGTCTATGGCTCGAACGGCTTGGTGCGCGCGTCACGGGCTATGCACTCGCACCTCCCACGGAACCGAACAATTTCACCGTTTCTGGGGTCCGGGACAGTCTAGCCGACCATTACGAGGCGGACATTCGCGATCAGGATACGCTCTGTGCCGCGATGCGAAAGGCGCGGCCTGACGTCATATTGCACCTTGCCGCGCAGTCGATCGTGCGCAGAAGCTACCAGATTCCTCACGAGACATTCGATGTGAACGTCATGGGGACGGCTTGCGTTTTGGAGGCCGTGCGTAGTCTAAGCCATCCGTGTGTTGTGGTATGTGTGACAAGCGACAAGTGCTACGAGAATCGCGAGCAGGTATGGGGCTACCAGGAACGCGATGCATTGGGCGAGCACGATCCGTACGGCGCAAGCAAAGGGGCTGCCGAAGTCCTCATTCGCTCGTATCGTCATTCCTTCTTTTCTCCCCGTTGCATGTCCGACCACGGCGTAAAACTGGCAAGCGGACGAGCTGGAAACGTAGTCGGGGGCGGCGATTGGACGCCTGACGCGTTGATCGTTGACGTAGTCCGAGCGGTCGCCGCAGGAGAGTCCGCGGATATCCGAAGCCCGGGTTCATTTCGGCCGTGGCAACACGTCTTGCAGGCGCTCAGCGGGTATCTGACGCTGGCAGCCAGACTGCTTGGCTCCGATGATCCAACTTTGTGCAGCGCTTGGAATTTTGGCCCTCTTCCCGGTAACGAACTCCCCGTACGAGAGGTGGTCGAGCTGTTTCTGCACGAATGGGGCGAGGGTAGTTGGAATGATGTAAGCAACAGAGAAAGCCAGCGGGAATCGATGACTTTGCGGCTGAATATCGATAAGGCGCTATGGCAACTTGGGTGGCAGCCGTGTTGGAACGTTCATCAGGCCGTACGCGAGACGGCACGATGGTATCGTGCGTATTTCGATGATCCCAGAAGCGTGCGGGATTTGGCGATCGAACAAATGCAGGCTTACGAATTGGCGATGGCTTCACGAGGAAGAACCACCGCACAGCCGAACGTCGAACCGGTTGTGCCGAATGCAGGGGGCGTCCGCCCAGATGAGTTTCCCTGCGCTATCACAAGCCCGACCGCAGATGGGCACGGCATTCCTTCGCAAGCCTGATTCAAGACCTACGGTGCCAATACCCGTTCTGCTCTTACTCCATGGCATCTGCCGCGTGGAATCATGTAATCCTGACCTATATTTGTAGGAGGAGGTGCTCTCGGCACCGTTCGTCGGCTCGTGGTACGCGACATTGCCGGCCTTCCTTCGATAGCCCAAGGAGCAAGCCGTGAAACTTCTGAAATCGAAAGAGCTGCAGGCCAGAATTCACGAGTTGGTGCCGGGTGGATGTCATACATACGCCAAGGGCGACGATCAATTCCCGTATCTTGCACCCGCGCTGATATCGCGTGGAAAGGGCTCTCACGTCTGGGATGTCGACGGTAACGAATACATCGAATATGGCATGGGCTGCCGCGCGGTCACACTAGGACACGCCTTTCCGGCGGTCGTTGCCGCAGTGCAAGCGGAACTTCACAAGGGCTGCAATTTCACGCGGCCATCGCCCATCGAATTGGAGTGCGCCGAGGAATTGCTGGGCATGATTGACGGTGCCGAGATGGCAAAGTTCGCCAAGGACGGCTCCACCGTGACTACGGCCGCCATGAAACTGGCTCGAGCACACACCGGACGCGATATGATCGCGTTCTGCTCGGACCATCCGTTCTTCGCCGTTATGACTGGTTCATCGGCACGACGCCAATGGATGCCGGAATTCCGCAGGCTGTGAAAGACCTGAGCGTCACGTTTCAGTACAACGACCTGGATAGCGTCAGTTACCTCTTCGAGAAGTATCCGGGACAAATCGCGGGCCTTATTCTGGAACCGGCGAAATACGACGATCCGGAAGACCACTTCCTGCACAGGGTTCAGGAGTTGTGCGAGCAAAACGGTGCCCTTTTCATCCTGGATGAGATGATCACCGGCTTTCGATGGCACAATGGCGGCGGACAAAAATACTACGACATCGTTCCCGACTTGTCCGCCTTTGGCAAAGCCTTTGCCAACGGCTTCTCGTTGTCGGCTTTGGTCGGCAAGAGCAAATTCATGCGGCTCGGAGGACTACTGCACGACGAGGAGCGTGTATTCCTGCTGTCGACCACGCACGGCGCGGAAACGCACGCTCTGGCGGCCGCTATTGCAACGATGCGCGTCTACCAGTCGGAACCCGTGATCGAAACGCTCTTTCGGCAGGGCAGCCGTCTCGCAGAGGGCATCGACGCCGCGATCCGCCGCCACGACGTAGTAGGCCACGTCGCTTTGCACGGCAAGCCGTGTTGCCTGGTGTTCAGCAATCGGGATCAGGATCGAAAGCAGTCCCAGTCGTTCCGTACGTTGTTCCTGCAGGAATTGATGAAACGTGGCGTGCTGGGCCCCTCTTTGATAGTCAGCTATTCGCACACCGACGAAGACGTCGATCGTACGATCGAAGCCTTCGATGACGCGTTGGCAGTTTACCGAAAGGCACTTGACGACGGAGTTGATGACTTGCTCGTTGGACAGCCATCGCAGATTGTGTACCGACGATACAACAATTGGCACCTGGACTCGGTGCCGGAGACGGCTGAAGCGGCCCCGTGAGTCGTGAACCATGCGCAACGCGTGGTTCTTGTGGGCTGTGATGTTGATGACCGAGTGCTCGAAACACGAGCGGAAGGCAGGAAATGGTCGAAGCGGCGTTGGACTTGGCGAAGATCGGCCGAGACATCTATGCTCTGGCGGTCGAGCTATACCCGATTCACCGTGGCATAACCGGTGACGGGCTGCGGAAGACGCTCGCAATTCTGCAGGCCCACGTCCCGCTCGAAACTACAGAGGTTCCTACGGGCAGGCGAGCATTCGACTGGCAGGTCCCACAGGAATGGAACATTCGAGACGCCTACATCAAGGATCTTGAAGGCCGCCGGATCGTCGACTACCGGGATTCAAACCTCCACGTCGTGAACTACAGCCAGCCCGTTCGTCAGACAATGGCTTGGCACAAGTTGAAACAGCACTTGATCACTCTGCCCGACCATCCTGAGTGGATTCCGTATCGCAGGGTGTGTTCCAAGGAAAGCTGGGGATTCTGCCTGTCTCACAAACAGTTTTTGCAGTTGGACCAGTATCCAGAACGGGAGTACGAAGTTTGCATCGATTCGGCGTTCAAGGACGGATCGTTGACTTATGGCGAAGTCTATCTGCCAGGCGAAACAGCCCAGGAAGTGCTCATTTCAACGCACGTGTGTCATCCATCGATGGCCAACGACAATCTGTCCGGCATCGCCGTGGCCACCTTCCTGGCGAAACGTGTGCAATCACTCGAACGTCATTATTCCTACCGCATCCTGTACACCCCGGCGGTGATTGGTGCGATTACTTGGCTGAGTGAGAACCGCCAGCATACTCATAACATAAGACACGGTCTTGTACTTAGCTGTTTGGGCGATGCTGGAACGCCGACGTACGAGCGAAGCCGTCGTGGCAACGCGGAGATCGATCGCGCGGTTGCGCACGTCTTGCGGTGCTCTGGCGAAGAATACGCGATCCGCGATTTTGCTCCGACGGGATACGACCAGCGTCAGTTTTGCTCGCCCGGCTTCGACCTTCCCGTCGGCTGCTTGATGAGGACGCCGAACGACGAGTATCCAGAGTATCACACGTCCGCCGATAACCTTGATCTAATCCATCCCAGCAGCTTGGCTGATTCCTGGCTGAGGTGTGTGTTGGCCGTAGAAGTGTTGGAGCACAACCGACGATACCTCAACCGCAATCCGTTCTGCGAGCCGCAATTGGGGAAGCATGGACTCTACACAACCTTCGGCGAGGAGTCCCACGACAAATTGCTGCAGCAGGCCGTTCTCTGGGTGCTGAATTTTTCGGATGGAAAACACGACCTGCTGGACATCGCCGAGCGATCGGGGTTCAGTTTCCGCATCGTCGAACAAGCAGCACGAGCCCTGGTACGGTGCGGCCTTCTATCACAGATTGAGACGCCCTCTTGCTCGGGCATGGACGAACCACGGACAGGTGCGGAACCGTTGCACGGATCGGATTCAATTGGCCTCAAGACGAAAGACAGAACCGATGATTCAAGATACGACAACCGCACGCGTTCACGGGGAACCTGCAGAGTTCAAAGTCGTGATCACTCCGTCGCCTGATGTCGAGAAATACGTTAATCACGCTTGCCGCTTCTGCGGTTCTGCGAAACTGCATTCCTTTGTGGACTTGGGCGTGTCACCTTTGTGTGAGAGTTTCGTTTCACGCGAACAACTGAACGAAATGGAGCCGTTCTATCCTCTCCACGCGCTGGTGTGCGAGGAGTGTTTCCTGGTGCAAGTCCCGGAACTGGTTAGTGGCGAAGCCATATTCGGCGGCGAGTACGCGTACTTCTCGTCCTATTCAGATGCATGGCTCCAACACGCAGCCCACTACGTGGACACGATTGTCGACCGGTTGGCACTGCACGGGAGTAGCCAGGTGGTGGAGCTCGCCAGCAACGACGGCTACCTGCTGAAGAACTTCGTGACCAAGGGGATTCCTTGTCTGGGAATCGAGCCCGCAAGGAATGTAGCCAAAGTGGCGATGGGGCGAGGTGTGCCGACGCTGGTAGAGTTCTTCGGCGTAAGAGCCGCAAGCCAATTGGCCCAATTGGGTACACGCGCCGACCTGTTGATCGGCAACAACGTATTGGCCCACGTGCCTGACCTGAACGACTTCGTGGCAGGCATGAAGATTCTGCTGAACGAGCGTGGTGTGATCACCATGGAGTTCCCGCATCTGATGCGACTGATCGAAGAGAACCAATTTGACACCATCTATCAAGAGCACTACTGCTACTTCTCGCTCGTGGCCGTTTGCCGAGTCTTCGCGCACCACGGTCTTACGGTATTCGATGTTGACGAGTTGTGGACCCATGGCGGTTCGCTTCGCATCTACGCTCGACACGAGGAAGATGACAGCAAGCCGGCGGAGCGTGCCGTCGCGGAATTGACAGAACGCGAGCTGGACGCCGGGTACGAGCAGTTGGAGACCTATCTCACGTTTCAGGGGCAAGTGGAGGAAACAAAGCGCAAGCTGCTGGAATTCGTGATTCGCGCGAAACGCGAAGGAAAACGCATCGCCGGCTACGGCGCGCCGGGGAAAGGCAACACGCTGCTCAACTACTGCGGCGTAGGCCGGGATTTCATCGACTATACGGTCGACCGCAATCCCTACAAACACGACAAGTATCTGCCAGGTACGCACATCCCGATCTTCCCGCCGGAGAAGATCGCCGAGACCAAGCCGGATTACGTCCTCATTCTGCCTTGGAACCTCAGAGACGAGATCGCCGACCAGCTTGCCTACGTTCGCGATTGGGACGGCCGGTTGGTGGTTGCGATTCCCGAACTAACCATCTTGGATTGAAAGCCATGAAAGTAGTATTGTTCTGCGGTGGATTCGGTATGCGTCTGCGAGAATACTCGGAGGCGGTCCCCAAGCCCATGGTCAACATAGGCTACCGGCCGATCATGTGGCACATCATGAAGTACTACGCCCACTTCGGGCATAAGGATTTCATTTTGTGCCTGGGCTGGAAGGCCGCTGCGATCAAAGAGTATTTCCTGGACTACAACGAATGCCTTTCGAACGATTTCGTCCTTTCGTCGGGCGGCAACGCGTTGAAACTGCTCAGCAGCGATATTCACGACTGGACGATCACTTTCGTCGACACCGGAACCACCACGATCATCGGCCAGCGATTGAAGGCTGTGGAGCCGTATCTGGAAGGCGAAGAGACCTTCCTGGCGAACTACGCCGATGGATTAACAGACCTCCACCTGCCCGAGCTGATCGAGTTTCACCACAGACGGAACTCGGTGGCAACGTTCATGTCCGTCCGACCCACTCAGTCGTTCCATTCGGTGATGGCCGACGATTCTGGCCGCGTCCGTGGCATCCAGGCCGTTTCGGACGCCGAGGTGTGGATGAATGGCGGCTACTTCGTCCTGGATCGGAAGATCTTCGATTACCTGCATGAAGGCGAGGAGTTGATCGACGAGCCGTTCCGGCGGCTGATTGCCGAGCAACGTCTCGCCACGCTCCGTTACACGGGCTTTTGGTGTTGCATGGACACCTACAAAGAAAAGCAGACTTTGGACGACATGCACGCTCGCGGTGATACACCTTGGGAGGTCTGGAAACGCCCTGCGTCGCCAGTATGTCCAGTCCCAGTGGTCACCGGAATCCCCGCTGCGGTGGTGCCGACATAGGCTTGGCGGGGCAGAGCCGCAATCAGAGTCGTTCTACTACTTCGCAAATTGTTGTTTTTTTTTGCGCGCATTTTGGTTGCGGCCGAGCAAAGCGAGGCTGCGTTGGTTAACGGCAAGCCGAAGGCGACTGTGCTGCCGGCCATCGCCGACGCCTTCGGCTTGCCGTTAAACGAGCTTGCAGTACAGAGACAATGAAGAGCTGACTGGAAATTCAATACGCTCTTGATGACGCCACGATGATCAACGCACACCTAGGCCAATTACGAACGATCCTATGTCTGGGCGCCCATCCGGACGACATCGAAATCGGCTGTGGCGGCACCATCCTGAAACTGCTCGCCGAATACGAACCGGCCCAAGTACACTGGGTCGTCCTCGGCGCAAACGAACTGCGGGCCGCAGAGGCCCGCCAGAGCGCTGAGTTCTTCCTCGGCGACGCCGCAGAAACTCGATTGACCATTAAGTCATTTCGCGACACGTTTTTTCCGTATGAGGGCGCTCGTATCAAGGAAGTCTTCCGTGAACTACAGGGCGAGGTCTCGCCCGACGTGGTGTTTACATGCCGTCGTGAAGACATGCACCAGGACCACCGACTGGTGGCCGAGCTGACGTGGAACACGTTCCGCGACCACTTGATCTTCGAGTTCGAAATTCCCAAGTACGAAGGGGACTTGGGCGCACCGAACATCTTCGTTCCGCTCGAAAAGTCCGTCTGCCAGAAGAAGATCGACTGCATCACACGGGCATTCCAATCGCAACACGAAAAGCCCTGGTTCACCGAGGACACATTCTGGTCGCTCCTGCGAATCCGCGGAATCGAATGCAACTCGCCGACCGGCTACGCCGAAGGGCTCTACTGCCGCAAGCTAACGATCTGACGCCGAACGCGATGATCCGCGTTTCTTGGGAGGGCGAGGCTGGCCACCCCAAAAGTCTGAGGCGTTTTTTATCCCATTTTTGTTCCGCATGCGGAGCATCCAAGTGCGCGTTGTCTTTGGGATTGGACCGATACGCCAAGCTTATCGCGACACCATTGGGTCACGTCGCGAGTTCGAACGTTGGCAAACGCTTTTGTAATGTAGTCCTTCGTTGGATTTACCACAGCAGCGGCCATCCCAAGGATGATACGGGTGAATCCGCCCTTGCTTTGCTGGCCTGCCAGTCGTTTTCCTTTTCCTATCAAAGACTCAATACATTCGCTCGTGCCGGTGAGGTGTTCACCCGCACCGGCATGAGTGGATTGCTCTTTAACGAAGTCTAGGATCTTCTCTGCCAGACGACGGCTTTGGGGATCCATCGCAATAGGCCTCAACTGTCGCCGCAATTTCCGGACCGCTCCCCGGTGATAGCCATCCTCGCGGATGTATTCCAAGGTGGTTGCGATCACGCGCATCATCGCGTTCCAGCCCACCAGAGGTTTGCCGTATTCAACGAGCCAGCCAAGCTTCGCGCGAAGCACCTCTTCGTCGACCGGCTCACCACTGACCGAATGCGGATCATCCAGGTAGGCCAGGGCATTCATGCCCCACGAGACCAGTTTTTCCAAGTTCATGTAACGTGCTTTGTTCCGAAAGCTCGGTGGCGTAAGGAATGCCAGTGCCGTCTGCTGCAAACATTGTTTGGCTTGGCCAAGATGTTTCACGTATGCTGCCCAGTTCGTATCTGCTTCGAGTTCCCGCTTCAGCAGAATGGCTATCTTGTGAGCAATGTCGTAAAGATCCACCGTCTGCGGATGGTCTTCCTGAAACGCTTCGATTCCCCGCTTAATATCCGACCCATGATCACTCACAATGGCCCGAGGCGTGCCTGTCTTGACAGCCGTGTCTTCCAATTGCGTCCGGACAATTTCACCGTCGGATTTCACCACGGGCTCCAACGCCAACACTTCCACGTCCCGATGGTTCAGCGGCCCTCGGTTCTCCTGCCACCAAGACGAACGACAACCCAGGATCAGCAAGCACTTCATGTCGCCAATCTGAACCGTATGATCGATAATCCAAATTCGATCCTCGGTTTTTTCCTTCGGACGAATCACTTCGTACAGACCGATTCGCAACAGCCACAGTTGACCGCACTCCGCCGTGGGGGCACTCATCACGCCAGGCAAGAACATTCGCATCAACTTCAGCGACGCGCTGGCAGATCCCATGCTGCTTGCCCCAACCAATACAAGCTCCAAGAAGAGACGAATCAGTCCAAAACAATAATGATGGTAAGCTGGATACTCTCCGAATTCTACTTCTCGATCTGCCGCCTCGCCCTCCCAGAAACCGTGAATTCTGGCGTGTCGAATTCCCGGACACCCTCAATTTGTTTCGGATTTCGCCATTCGGATTTCGGATTTACCTTCGGGTGTGCATCGTTCTACGCCGTTAACTCTTTCAGCGCCCCAATAACCTGATCATCGTGGCCATCCACTTTGACGCGTTGCCAGACTTTAGCCACCTTGCCGTTGGCGTCGACCAGAAACGTCGAACGCTGGATGCCCATCTTCTTCTTGCCGTACATATTCTTCTCGCGCCACGCCCCGTACTTCTCGGCCACCTTGTGATCGGGATCGGCCAGCAGAGGGAAGTTCAACTCGTATTTGTCGCGGAACTTAACATGCTTTTCCACTGTATCGGGGCTGACGCCCAGTATCGTCGCTCCCAACTTCTCGATCTCCGCTTTGCGGTCGCGAAATGCGCAGGCTTCTCTTGTGCACCCCGGCGTATCATCTCGCGGGTAGAAGTACAGAACTACCGGCGAGCCTTTCAGCTCCGACAGCCTCATTTTAGTACCGTCGTCCGCCGCCAACGTAAATGCTAGCGCCTTCTTACCTTCTGCGATCCAATCAGCCATCAGATTACTCCTCGTCTGCCAGTTGTCATATCTGTTCTTTGGTCGCCCAACTGCGTATCATATATAGACAGCAAACCGGAAACAAAGGAGAGATTCAACAACAGCAATGCCGAAAACAAGTGAGCGAGAGTCACTTTTCGACTCCGCAACTTTGCGACTCTTCGACTTTCCCTGGGGGCGAATTGGATTCGACCGGATAGGTTGAAGTGTCAGTGGCGTGCCGTGGTTGGTCAGCAGGCCACGCTAAAAGCTGACCGTTCAATTTATTTGCCGAGGAAAACCTCGTACTGGCTGCGTAAGCATTCGTAGCCCCGGCTGAGGGATTTAGCCGAAGAGTCCCAAAAGCCGGTCGCCAAATTCGGATCGCCGACGGTCATGCCTGGCACGTCGTCGGTTAAACAAGTTCCGGGCTAGGCCAGCGGAAAGCCTGTCGATTGGCGTTTCGCGGTCAAAAATCAAACAATCGACTATGCACGTAGAAGCTGCCATGGAAATATCACGGGACGCGGGTTCGATCCCCGCCGCCTCCATCTAAAGCCACTTGCGACACAAGTTGCAAGTGGCTTTCTTTTATGGATTTATGACATGGACGCATTGGCGAGAAATGGCCGAGTATCACGTCTATGTCTGATTTTGTGTCTGAAAACAGGGTTGTTGTGTCTGATTTTTCACGTTATGATCCATTTTCAGACACAAGAATCTGCCTGTCGTTCGGGACTGCCATCATGGCTAAGAAGAAAGAGCTGTGCAAGGACAAGCGCGGGTATTTTGTCCGCAATCTTGGCTGGCGGAAGACCGCAAGCGGTCGATTCGCCCAGAAGAAGTTCTACCTGGGCTCAGACGAGACGAAGGCCAAGATCGCCAGCCTGAAGCTCGAACAACTCTGGGACGCCGTCTGCCGCCGCTGGGAGGCAGAAACTTTACTCAGGCCGCAGCCAATACCGGACTCTGACTCCTCAACCCTAGCATGCTGCGCAAACGATTGGGTGACGGGCGTGGAGCCGCTTTCAATCGGGGCGGCAGCGGTGGTGTCGGTGGGGGTTCCCGAAGTCGAGTATGTGCGTGAAGGAAGGCCGTCGTGGGATGAAGTATCGCTTGCGATCGCAGAAGCGATCCGTTGCGGTGAGACCGTTGCTCGCGTACCAGTACCGCACCCTCTTGGCCAGTCCGGACTGGAGAGTCCTTCCGTTGGCCACTGGCTGAACGCACTTCGCCGCGACGTACCCTCCATTCACATTGAACTGCGTGATCTTGAGCGACATCAAGAGGCTGAGGCCGAGATCCACGACGAAGGTGTCCGCCTAATCAATCGTGGCCGAAGTCTGCTTCAACAAACTGGAGGCGGCGAGACGCTTCATGTCGCACTTGATGCCTACGAACGTTGGGTTAGAAAGCACTATCTGAACGAGGAGAGCAAGTTGACACAGTGGGGCGAGACCCAGACTCGGCAAATAGCGTTCATCCGTCGTGTTCTCCCCGACTGTTCGCTCCGAGAGATAGACGCCCAGAGGGTCGAAGACCTGTTGGAGCTGATTCGTCTCCGGCCTAAGAAAGACGATGGTAAACGAGCAAGCGTCTCGTGGACAAAGAACTGCATCAAGCAGTACCGACATTTCATAAGGTGGCTCAACAAGTCTCCCGACTTCGACTGGAAACGCCCCGCCGACCTGGAGATCATGCCTGTTAAGGTGCCGGAGTCGAAAGAGGAACGCAATGACCCAATACGCTCACGCCAAGTTGAGGTTTATTACGAAGCCGAGATGCAGATCCTGTGGGAATACGCTTCACCCTTGCAGCGCACTTTCATGCTGCTTGCTTTGAACTGCGGCTTTGGAAGGGCTGAGGTGGCCGCATTAAGAATGGATCAGGTGTATCTACGCCAGAAGCATCCACATGAGAAAGAAGTGCGGTGCATTACGAGCGAAGCCGATAGTTGGATCTTTATGATTCGACCAAAGTCAGGGGTGTACGGTGAATGGAAGTTGTGGCCCGAGACAGTTGCCGCCGTAGACTGGTGGTTGCGGCAGCGTGAACAGCTCACTGTACCAAACGGCGTAGCCTCGCTTCTGGTTAACAACCGCGGCAAGCCTTATGATGAACCAACGAAGGGCAATAACGCCAACAATCAGATTTCCAACCGTTGGGACTCGCTCACGGAGAAGATCCGCAAGGACGCAGAACATGCGAACTTCCGCGAGCTGAGCTTTAACAAGCTGCGCAAGACTGCGGGCGATTTGATTCGATCGGCATCTGACGGCGAGATCATGCGAGTATTTCACTGCCGAGGGAAGCCCGTCACGAAAGACCAGTTCTCTGACCTCTACTCCAACCGGCCCTTCAAGAAGGTCTTTGAGGCGATTGATATTGTTGGCCAACAACTCCGTCCCCTATGGTCTTCTGTGGGAGAACCCTTTCCGGAACAGCGCAAGAAAGGCGGAAGCAACATTAGTGTTGGGAAGATCAGACGGATACAGGAGATGCGGCGACAGGGCTACAGGGTTGCCTACATCGCGGAGAAGGTCGGTGTCTCGAAGCAGACTGTCAGCCGTCACAGCAGCAATGGCCGATGCTAAATGCGGTTGAGTGGCACGCGCCAGGAGGATGAGTGGCGACCTTCAAGCCTTCCGCGCCATGCGTCTAAGACCTGCGGCATCCGTTCTCCTGTTCGACATCAAGCTCACGTCTCTGCAAACGGTGCCTACTTCCGGCCGTAGTCGGCAGGGATCTCGCCCCAGATTTTCGTATCCCACTTCACAACCGTGTTTGATGGCGCATTCCTGCTCAACCACAACAACGCCCTGGTGAGCCGCGTGTAGATTCTGCGTGTCAAGTTGCCTTGGCTTGCGGATTGGGATCGCACGTGTCGCTTCGCGAGCCAAGTCATCGCCGTCTTGCTGTCAGAGTAGAGCGGGCAGTCGCTGCCTTTGATTTTCAGGTAGCGGAGTCCGTGGACGATCGCCAGGAACTCTCCCAGGTTGTTGCTTCCAGATTTGAGTGGCCCGACCTCAAACGCCACGGTGCCGTTGTGCAGCCAAACGCCCCGGTACTCCATTAACCGCTTTTTTCGATTCCACGCTGCGTCCACGGAGAGACCGACCGTAGCCGGCTGTGCGTCCCATGTGTCCTCGTCAAACTCGACCGGTTCCGGTTTCGATGTGCTGTCAGCTTCGTCGCCAGCGTCGGGTGCGGCCGTCAACTTCTTCCAACGCAAGTGGGCCTGTAGCCAACGAAATCGCAGGGCCGATCGACTCGGAATCTCGTCGAAACCGAACTCGGCAGCCAGCTTCTGGATGCGAGCACACTCTCGACTTCTGTTCACGTGCGCGTAACAGGGGCCTAGCTGGTCGATCCAGCCGTTGATGGCGTCGATGGCACGAAGCGGTGAGTCGGGTTTCTCATGGGCCAGCTCCAGATGCAACTTCAGATGGCCCCAGGCACGCCGGGCGATCTTGGCTTCCAGGCCGTTCTTACCGCGCCAAATGCGGTAACCAAGCCAGTCGGCCGACTCGCCGTGCCCAAGGTCCACGATCGACTTGGCACTGCCATGCTTCAACGACAAGCCAGCATGGCCGAGCAGTTTGGAAAGCTCGGCCCAAGCATGACGGGCCTCCTTCCTCGTTCGGCACAACAACAACAAGTCATCGGCGACGCGGATCACGGGAACGTCAGCCACGCCTTTCTTCCGCCACTGCCGTTCCAGGTGATGGTAGAGGTACAAGTTCAAGAGCAAAGGGCTGAGTGGGCCACCCTGAGGTATCCCTCGCTTGCGATTGTCGACGTTGACGATCCGCTCGATCAATGCGACCAGTTCAGGCGACTGCACGTACTTGGCCACCACTTCCATCAACGGCCCTCGCGGCACGGCATCGAAGGCGTTCTTGATGTCTTCGGCGATCCAGACGAAACGCTTGCCATCCATCGCCAGTCGTTGAGCGAACGCGAGGGCGTGGACTCGATCGCGGCGAGGTCGGAAGCCCAAGATATTTTCGCCGAACAGTGGATCGAGGAGCGGCTGTAGGATGTCCACAACGGCCCGCTGGACAACACGATCCTCGATGTTCAACAACGTCAACGTTCGCGTGCCCCGACTCGCATCGTTGCGATCTTTGGGAATCTTCACCTTACGGACGGGGCCAGGAGCATATTTGCCATCGCGCACCGCATCGTGGATCGCGGAAAGCAGGCTCCATGCTTCGTTGTCGTCCAGATCCTCGTAACACATCCCGTTGGGACCCGGCACTGGACCACCTCGCTTGGACAGGAAGTCCCACGCCCCGCGCAGCATCCGAGTGTCGCAGGCCCACTTGAACAAGTAAGGACCGATCTCCTTGACTGCCTTCGGTCCGCCCGTGGAGGCTGCCCGAAGTTCGCTGACGCAGCGTTTACGGAAGTCGTCCCGGCTTCCAATGTGGTGAGTAACAGCCTCGGTCGGCAGCAGTGCGTCCGACACGCCTTGGAAGTAGCTCTCGTACACGTTAGGGTCTCTTCGCAAAAGGATGGCGGTGGTTTCGCTTCCTGCGTCTCCACCGCCCTGGCTTGTCGCCAGATTCTCGCGTGGCGATCGGCGAAGCCATCGCCGTGTTGGCAGCTCTATACCCGACTACAACTCCCGCATCCAGCCCCAGAGCAACTAGGAAGACCGCAGAACGTAGTGAGTAGCAGAACAGACACGAGAACGCAGCTCGAAGACTTAGAATGTCTAGCTGTTCCCGAATCCAACACGCAGCAACGCCTGGCATGCCCGTAACAGTACAAGGGCTCATGTTCACATCCTTCTTCCCACGTCCCGTGACCAGTACAGGCTTCGGGTTATCTTTTGCGTCCCCCACGTAGCCTGGGACGGATCTCGGAGCCTGAAACCCCGCAGTGGCTCTTAGATCGGGTTGTCGCCGGGTAAGCCAAGTGCTTGCCAGGCAGGGTGAGCAACCCCTTGCGGGTCTGGGATGCACATGGCCGGAGAGCGATGTACCTGCATGGAGAGTCATTTCGGGACCTCCGCATGCCTTGGGGTCGCACGTTTCTTACGGCCTGTGGACGACTTGGACGGGAACTTAGATTGCTCCCATCCCAGCCGCTTATACCCCTGTGTTCTGATGCGGGCATCCAATGCGGCCAAGTCGTCATAACTGTCGGCGAAGTCCACGATGAGTGCCGGCATTTGGCCGGCGTACGTGGTGGTTTCTCCGACAATGTTCTGAAATACACCAGTTCCTGCGCCGCCAGCGGCCTGGAGTACAACGTCCGCCTCGAATCCGTCCGCTGCGGCCCTGGCAGCCGTGATAATCTTGCCCCTTGGGATGGCCTCGGCGGTATTGCTTCGCTCACCGGCAGCGCGGTCAGACAACATCCAGCCATCTAAGTGCTTCAGCAGTTCGCGGCCGTGCTCGATAGATTCCACCAGCACAACGACCTCTGGGGCCTCAGAGTTCGTGAACAGCGGCTTGTCCGCGCGGAAACGAACCCCGTATTTCCGCAGTTCGTCTATGTTGACGTCAGCGAAGGCACATGCTGCGGTCGCGATGTACTCGTTACGGCGGACATTGTGCCAGTAAGCGGCCTTCTTCCAGTCCAAGGAGCGCCTCTCGCAACCGCTCGACGGCGACTGTGGCGGCTGTATCCAAAGCACTTCGACAGCCGGCCTGCCGGGCTCGGCCTCGTAGATCACCGGCCCCGACATGGCCTCTAGCCGGATACGGCCGCGACGACCTAGATCTTGTCCAGACCGAACGAAGCTGTAGCAACGATGCGGACTGCCGACGAACACACCCATCGCCTGGGAGAACTTCTCTTGTGTCGCCTGTGGGGCGTCCGGCAGCAGGATGATGTGCCAATGCTCCGGGATACACGTCGTCAGCGACGGATACGTCATCACCAAGCATCGGGACTGCTTGCGCTGCCACCGGCCTGTCTTGAGCCGTACGCCCGGCCCGGCAAGTCTGCTGAGTTCCCGCCACAGATACCAGGCGAACTTCCTCGTAGCTACGGGGATCAGGATGTTGGCCGCGGGCAAGAACTGGTAGATCAGGTGCATCATCTCAATCATGGCAGCCGTGCTGCGAACCTCGATTTGGCCGAGCGGATGTTGTTCCACGGCCTTGAGAAACCGCCGATCTTCTCCCTCGGAGCGATCCAGGGCTTTCCTTGAAATCGAATGGGCCGGGCCAAACTCGCGACGATCATTCACTATGACTTCCATGCCGGCTTGTCTGAGCCGATCGGCAACAGCAGGAACTAGCCCAGTGGGGATCACCAGCCGATCCCGATTATCGTGGTCATGTAATGTGCATTGTGCCACTCGCTCGACGATCTTCCCTTTCTTTGTCAGATCGAAGGTCTTCTGGGTATATCCGGCGACGTTTTCCAGTAGCGAGTCATCGGGGGCCGGGTCCAGGAGGGACGTACCATGGTAGACGCCGATCCGGACCACCCCGTCATCATGTTGGTTGCAGGGATTTGACTCTCGCATTGTGCTCGTCCCGACGAAACGTCAAAATCAATAATAAATAAGCGCTTTTTATATTTGATGCGTCCTTTAGTTGATCAACATACGATCAGCGTAGCGAGTCGTCGGTGACGTCGTCAACACAAGATTCGTCTTCAATGTCAAAACCGCTTATGATATGTTGGATTTACAGAAAGGAGGTCCTCATGCCCAGCACACCGCAAGTGAAGATTTTTCTCGATGTCCAGGAACACGCGCAGCTCCGCTTGGCGGCGGCGATTCGTGGCGTCTCGATGACAAGATTCGCTCGGCAAATCGTCCTTACCGAGGCACAGAGGTTGACTGACAAAGTCAAGATTCAGGACGACACTGCCGGCAACGGGACGAAGGGGCGTTCGCGGCGGGGTCATTAGGGCGATCCGGGAATCGCTTCGATCTGGTCCTAAAGATAGACCCTCGCCCGGAACCAGGGAGCAAAGGAGGGGAGGTCACCCAGTGGGTATAGCTCAAGAGCAGCTAACAGGACTTTTCATGTGTGGTCACGCCGGCCCGCTATCCCTTTGCGCGTCGCCCCCGACTCTTCTTATTTTGCTGCTTCTTCCTCGGACCCAGGGCCTTGTCGACATCTGCCCGCAGTTGCTCGAACATCGTCCGCATCGACGCGAGCTGCTCCTGTATCTCATTCGGGAGGTTCCGCAGCGGAGCAGGCGGCTTATCCTTCTTCTCCTCGTCGTTCGGGGCTATCGCCTTGACCCCGAGGCCGTCACACCAGCGTATCCAGGTCAACGACATGGACTCAAGCTGCACGAGCGTTTCGCCCTTGGTTGCTGGCATCTTAGGGCGTCGGCCTCCGCTGCCACGGCTTCCAAATCGCCTGCGAAGTTCGACTTCCAGTTCGGCAAGCGTCCAGCGGTTCCTGATCGCCGTCTCCTGGATCTCACTTCGTTCATTCCGGTCCTTGATGGTCAGCAGCTTGTACACCGAGGTCACGCCGAAGACGCAGTCATGTTCATCGCAGAGTCGGCAGAGTTCTTCAAGATCCTTGGCTGTGTAGCCATGTTCGGGATCAGCGAACTGACGATTCTTGCGGGCGATGTCGGTGTTGATCTTGCGGCGGCTCGCTTCTCCTTCCATCACCTGTTTGCCATAGGACTTGTGAGGGCGACATTTGACAAGGATCTGCGTGCCCTGCCTGTGTGCCTTCCTGAGTTTCGTGATGGCAGCTTGCACCTTCCATCTGGGGTCAGGATCTCGACGCGGGCGAGTATTTCCCATGGATGGCTCCAGGCTCTTGCGAAAGGTGGATCGGACAACTGAGGTCGACATCGAGAGACACTTGAAAAGTACTTATGGAAATGGACGTGTGCAACTACCTATTGGCCAGAATCGCCAACCATCGGGATCACGGTGTCTGGATAGTTCAGGAACTACATCCGGGACGTGATAGCGATCAACACTCTGCCTCTGCTCGAAATGGCAGTTAGAATGGTCCCATAGATTCAAAAACCACTTTTTGAATACATCGACTACACAGGAGTACGGACATGAGCAAGTTGCCACCCGATTTCCATGATCGCTCTGCTCCGGTCTGTTGGCGATGGCGAGCAGCCGAGCGGATTGCTGAGGGCTCGGATCGCAGCGGCGGCGACGGACGAACGAATCGTGTCGGTGACGGCCATGTCTAAGATAACGGTCCTGCCTGTATTGGTACGCTCGGAAGCGTTGGATCTGTCAGGCGTTGCACAACGGAGATAAGTATGTCATGGGAACGTCGACAACGTGGTGCTGGACGGCGGTATTACTATCGTGCCGAACGGCGTGGGAAGCGAGTCGTCAAACAGTACGTTGGGGCCGGATCAGAAGCCGAGCGCGCAGCCCAGGCTGACGCCGAAGTAAGAGCGGAACGTGAGGCAGAACGTGGTCGAGTTCTTAACGCCGCAATGAAACTGGCACCCGCGGAGGCGATAACGAGGGAGATGGACGAGGTGCTGATTGTGCTGTCCCACGCTGCTTTATATGCCGCTGGGTTCCACCAGGTGAACTACCAGTGGAGGTTACGCCGTGCGAGATGAATCAACACCAAAACAGCAGGGACATGAAGACGGACATCCAGTTGGTCACAGCCAACCAATCGACAGCCACTCCACGCCGGCTGACAGGAAGAGCCAGATCACCCCGCTCCAGGCGGTCGTCGAGCTGGTGAAGCGTGGCCATCGTGAGATGCTGCCTCGGCTGCGCGAGCTACTGCGAGAACAGCCGGAAATCTGGCGATATATCGGCAACCTAGCGGGGCAATCCAGGCGGGCTTGGATCGAGTTGGCGGGCGGGCCAGACGACGTGCTCAAGGAATCCATGGCCATATATGCAGATGAGAGGGTAAGAGAAGTCGCGGGAGAGAGCCCTACACCCCTGGAACAACTGCTGGCCGAGCGAATCGTCGCTCACGAGTTGCGAGTGCAATACCTTGAGGCGTCGGAGGCTTTGAATCCCCAAATAGAGGGCAAGCCGCTTGGAGACTTTCGCCTGAAGAAGCAGGAGATTGCCGATCGGCAGCTCGCACGTGCTGTAAAGATGCTGGCCAATGTCCGAGCGATGCAGTCCCGCACCGTGTCGATCGAAGTGATGATGCCCGACACTTCCGACCAGCACGAGAAGAACGGGAACGGGAAGTTGAACGTGGGGCAGGCACAACGAAACTCGACGCTTGGCGTCAACCGCATCAACGGTCATTGCCACGCCAGCGTTCTACAGAA
>CAZURK010000102.1:0-45414 GCA_964623055.1 uncultured Pirellulaceae bacterium | reverse complement strand
CGGCTTCGCCGGTGGGGCAGGAGCGCCGAACGGATTGGCACCGCCTCCGAACGGAGTCGGCGGTCGCTTCTTTGCGGCCTCCCGGTCTTCTCTCTTTCGCATTTCCTCTGCATGCTCCTGCAACTTCCGAAACATCTTGTCAGCGGATACCTTCTGAATGCCCAACCGTTCGCCCTCGGCCATCATGGCCACGCACGGCTTCACAAGCGTCTCCTTCGATCTAGAAGGCGGATCGCCAACGACAAGATAGTGTGTGTGAATCGACATTCTCCCTTTCACCTCGCCGTCATCTTCAACCTCTGCATCCAAAATGCCTTTGCTCGAGATGATCAGTGTGCGCAGCAGTTCGCGGTCGCTCTTGCCATCGCCGTCGAAATCCATGAATCCGACCAGCCCGTAGCGCACCCTTTCACCCACGCCCCACTCCAGTTTCACCGAGGACGGACGTCGCGTTTCGGGGCGAACGGCGGGTTGGGGAACCGCCGGCCGAAAGGCATCAGGCGGGCCGTGCATGCTCGTTCGGATTTGTACCAAAAGACTCTCGATGTCGCGATGCTCCTGTTCCGTACCGCGGACAATGACAACCTGCTGAAAAGGGACGATCCGAAGGACCGGCGGTCCGTCGTCCGGCGTCTGACCGCCCAACACGGCTTCGAGCGTGCTGGCCAGTCTGTCAGATGTATCCCCGAAAGCGAGCAGATCCGACACGTTGTGAACACGCACGGACGCCATCGCCTTGGCCGCCGTCGGCGTCGTGATCAGCAGGACCTCGTCGTGGATGACCCAACTCAACCCGTGCTCGTCCAAGAGCAGGTTGAGTGCCGAACGAAGTGAAACGCCCTTCAGGTTACGTGTAACGGGCACATCGGGATCAAGGCCGGCATCCTTCAAAGCTTTTGTGTCGATCTGGACGGAAATGGCATGCAGATCCGTCAGAAATTCGCAAATCTCTTGCAGCGGACACTCGATGAATTCAAGTCTTGTGTCCTCGTCCAGCGCTTCGCGAATCTTCAACTCCGTCCGGAAAGATCGCGAGACGGATTCGGTCATGGATTGGGCGTACGCGACGGCACCGTTCAACCAGAGCAGACAAACGACGATAATGGGCGTGGAACGATTAATCATGCTGATACTCCCGATTGACAACGAAGTGACCCCTGTCTGAATTGTGGGCATACGAAGGCCCGGTGGTCAAGGTTTGCCGACGCCCCACCTTGCGTTTCGCTTGCGCCGCGAGCACAATATGAGGTTCCGGCTGAGCCTAAGCCCCTACCGATGAATACCCTCCCCGGTGTTTCATTCCAGGACATGCGCCGCAGCCAACAGCCGCCCAGCCCCCGATTTGTGACGAATTCGTCTATGACCGATTGCCTCAGGCTTTCAATTACCTTACAACCCGAGACTACGACATGGCAGCAATGGCCCCTTGGATTACCTACCGACCAGAATTGAAAGTTCTCGACTGCACCATCCGCGACGGCGGACTGATCAACAACCATCTGTTCACGGACGAGTTCGTGCGTGCCGTGTATCAGACGTGTCTGGCTGCGCATGTTGACTACATGGAGGTGGGCTACAAGAACTCGTCCCGTCTGTTTCCCAAAGACGAATATGGTCCCTGGCGGCATTGTGACGAGGAAGACCTGAACCGCATCTACGGTGATCATGACGAGGAGAAGACCGGGCTGAAACTGTCCGCCATGGCTGATGCGGGCAAGAGCGACTGGAAAGAGAAACTGGTGCCGCGAGACCAGAGCCCCTTGGCCATGATCCGCGTGGCATTCTACGCGTATCAGGTTTCGGAGGCGGTAGAGATGATCAACCATGCCGCCGAATTGGGATACGAGACCAGCGCCAACTTGATGGCCGTGTCGAACATCAGCGAAACCGAAATCGACGCGGTCCTTGAGGCGATCAAGCCGACGGCCGCTGGTGTGATGGTTATCGTGGACAGCTTCGGCCATCTGTATCGCGAACAGGTTGATATTCTGTACAAGAAGTATGCCGAAGCGATGGCGGACACGGGCAAAGAGATTGGTATTCACGCGCACAACAACCTCCAACTGGCTTTTGCCAACACGATCGAAGCCATCATCCTGGGCGCCAGCCGGGCTGATGCGACGATGGGCGGGTTGGGGCGCGGGGCCGGGAATTGCCCGATGGAACTGTTGTTGGGCTTCCTGCGCAATCCAAAATTCAAGCTTCGCCCGGTCGTCCAACTATTGCAGGATTACGTCGAGCCTTTGCGCGAGAAGGAGAACTGGGGAGCGTTGCTGCCCTACAACATCACCGGCCACATGAATCGCCACCCGCGCGCGGCTATCAAATTCCTGGCCAGCGAGGACAAGGCCAACTTCGTGAAATTCTTCGACGAGATCGTCAGTGATGCCTAGCACCCAACGCTTTGCAGCACTCCGGTAGCCGGATTCGCAAAAATTCGGGTCGTTTGGTTTGGTCGTAATGAACATCTCTGTACGGCGCCATATTCTGGGCATCATATCCGTATTCACGCTCATTGCGGCCGGCATATTGCTGTTTGCCTTCGACGATAATGACACAAAAATGGCGGGCAGCATGTGCCTGCGAGTCGGCTTAGGACTGGGACTGATCTGGCTCGCTCTGCCGCAGATTCTGGTAATTTGCGATAAGTTCTCTCCGCGTTTGATGATCGCCGTGATGGTCGGCTGCGTGGTTGGCTTGGCACGCCCCAAGAGTCTCCCTGTGATTGCCGTTATCGTTGGGGCCGTAGCGGTGCTGGAATTCGTGGGCTGGATGCTGAAGCCCTTGCCCAGGAAGAAGAAAGGCGGCTCTGGCCAGAAGCCAAAGCGGTAGGCGCCGTCCTTTTTGGAGTGCTGCGACTCTTCGCAGCTTACTCGTGCCGCTGACGTAACTCGTTACATGAACGGCAAATCCGCTCGTGGAATCTAAGAAAATCCAAAGCGACGGCAAGTCATCGCAGTCCAAATCGTGGTTACGGCCTCGGGAGGTCTGGGAGATTTTCTGGAATTATGCAATAGATTTTTTGACAAGCGGCGAACCTTTTCGCCGATGCGCCGTCTAGAATGACGTAACCGGCCAGGTGTCGGGATTTTCGGGAGGGTTTTTGTGGTTCATCCCCACGAATCGACTGGTCCCAGCCGACCTTGGCGTTACACTTGCAGTTGAGCCCGCTATCTTTTCGCGGAGTTCAAACTGAAAGACACAGCGTATTCTTTCTAGGTTCACTCTCTGACTGCGTTGGAGGACGCACTGGAGGACTGAGATGCGAAGCCTAATCATTGCCACAAAAAATACGGATTTAGCCAGCAGGTGCCAGAATCGCACCGACGTGGCAGGCATGATCGGGCTGCGCAAGCAAGGTCTCCGCGCCCCACGCATCTATGCCAGACCGGTCTTGCCCGCGTTCATGTGCCTATCAGGCTCGACGTGCGGCCACGAACCGGTGCAGCATCTGGCCAGTTGCCGGCCAGGACGCGCTTGTTCGGTCAAACGCGATTCGCATTGGCGCATGTTGCGGCCGTGCGGTTCGCGGCGATCCGCGGCGATAGGTTGAGCTAACACGCTTGCCTTGACCTGTTCTCGTACCGCGGAAACTCGACCGAACCCTCGGCTGTACGGCTAACCATGCCCTTTGGCCTGCGTTTTGCCTATCGCCAAGTGTTACCGGCCGCTGTCGCATTGGGCTGTTTGTTTGGCGACCAGCAACTTCAGGGAGGTGGAACCATGACCACACGCACTACTACGACACGAACCATCAACATCCGAACAGCTACCGTCGCCCAGTTGGTCACCGCCGCCCAGGCCGGCAACCGCGAGGCGTTCGGCGAGTTGTACGAGCGGTTCCAGCGACACGTCCTGGCGGTCGCAATCGGACGGCTCGGCGACTACACCGAGGCGCAGGAACTGTGCCAGGACGTCTTCGTCCAGGCCCTGCAGAAGATCGGCCAGTTGCGCGAGCCCGAGTGCTTCGGATCGTGGCTGCGGTCGATCACTCATCGCATGGCGATCAACCGAGCCGTGCGGCGCAAGCCGGACTACTCGGCCGAGCCGGACACACTGGCCACGACCTGTGTCGATGACCAGACGCCGCTGACGGCCGTATTGGCCGGCGAGCGCCAGTCGCAGGTACGGGCAGGTCTGTCGCGGCTGCGCGAACTGGACCGCGCGACCCTAGTCGCGTTTTACGTCGAGGGACAGTCGCTGGTCGAGATGAGCCACGCGTTCGGCGCGCCGCTGGGAACCATCAAGCGGCGACTGCACGTCGCCCGAAAGCGACTGGCCAAGGAGGTCGAGCCGCTGGTGGCAGTCTAGCACCTCAGCTCACTCGAGATCCTAAGTAGGATGGGCATTCCGGCCCGTCTGCTTAGGGTCGGGCAGGAATGCCCAACCTACAAGACCGAGTCGAGGTACAGGCGATCTGTCAAAGAATGAGGCCCGCAGCGGAATCCGCTGCGGGCCTTTTTCGTACGAAAGATGAAGAATTCCGCACGAAGAGTAAAAGAGGGCAAGAATGAATCTTCCGTGTATATAGCGTCCTATTCGGCAGTGTCAAGTGGTGACACGCGGAGAATTTCATCGGGCAACCGGCGCTCGACGATTCGACCAAAGTCCTCCAGACTGCGTCGCTGGCCTACAGAATGCCACGGGCCGATCCCCTCCAATTCGGGCATTAGCTCAACGAGCTGGTCCACCAGCATCTGAGCCAACCGACGAATGCGGAGTGTCGGCGCAAGTTCCAGCATCGCCGAGGCGGTCTTCATCAAACGAACCATCTTCGCCCGTTCCAGCACCGGACGCGATAGCGGTGTCCCCGGATCCACCAGCAAGTCGACAATCGGCACGTCCAAAGCGGCCTGCCATTTATACAGTTCGCTGAGGTGGAGGTCCGACGATTCGTTCTCCTGATCTCGCGTGTCGGTGACGTTCGAGCCCAACTGGCGCGCAGCCGTACGCAACGACATGCCCTGCTCGCGGCGAACCGCTCTTATTCGGTGCAGGCGATCGTCGCCGTTCTTCTGCTTCGACGCGCCGTTGGGCCCTATTGATGCGGGGCCCTGGGGGCGATGTGCATCAGATTCGGCAGCTTCCATCTCCTCTCCACCTCCTCCGTCCCAAGCCAGACCACCCGCTGATGGGAATGGACGCCCGGCCTAAGTGTCCGCGCGCTTAGACGCTCGGGGGTCGCCGGAAGTTCCGGGCATTGGCCGTCGGGTGGCATTTTGCCGCGTTGGATGCATTGCGCGAGAATCGTAGAATGGGCTGTTGTGGCGGTCGTCCGAATGCCTCGCGCCATTCGGTTTTGTAGGTTGGGCATTCCTGCCCGACCCCAAGCAGACGGGCAGGAATGCCCCTCCTACTGACGCTCTCGAATGACCTCAGGTACTTGTAACGCACAGGCAAGCACTGGACCGCTGGTCAATTGACAATTGTGCAGCGCTCGGTACGATGACGCATTCGGACGTATCTCCCATCGGGAGTTAACCTTACGGAGAATCCTATGACAGTCACTCCAATCACTCAATTGGAAGCTGCACGCGCCGGCGAGATCACGCCGGAGATGGAATATGCTGCGGGGCGGGAAGATTTGGCGCCGGAGAAGGTTCGCGACGAGGTGGCTGCGGGCCTTATGGTCATCCCGGCCAACAAGGTCCACGCCGCCGGGCGACTGGAACCCGCATGCATCGGAATCGCGGCCTCGTGCAAGATCAATGCGAACATAGGTAACTCGGCAGTGACAAGTGACGTTGCCGAGGAACTAGAGAAGCTGCACACAGCGATCCACTACGGGGCCGACACGGTCATGGACCTGTCCACGGGCAAGGACATCGACAGAATCCGCCAAGCCATCATCGACGCATCCCCCGTCCCCGTGGGCACGGTGCCGATCTACCAAATGCTGGAGGATCTGGGCGGCAACATCGAGGACATGAAGCCGCAACATTTCCTTGACATGGTGGAACACCAGGCCAAACAGGGGGTCGACTACATGACGGTCCACTGCGGCGTCCTGATGGAACATCTCCAACTAGCGACCAATCGCCTGACAGGCATTGTCAGCCGCGGCGGGGCTCTGATCGCCAAGTGGATGCTCGCGCACAATCGGCAGAACCCGCTGTACGAGCATTTCGACGAGTTGTGCGCCATCATGCACGAGTACGACGTTACCTGGAGTTTGGGCGACGGTCTGCGGCCAGGCTCGATCGCTGATGCCAGTGACGAAGCGCAGTTTGCGGAGTTGGAAGTGCTCGGTCGCCTAGTCAAGCGAAGCTGGGAAAACGGCACACAGGTGATGGTCGAAGGCCCGGGGCACGTTCCCATGGACCAGATCGCCATGAATATCGAGAAGGAAATCAAGGTGTGCCACGGCGCGCCATTCTATGTTCTCGGTCCGCTGGTAACGGACATCGCTCCCGGGTACGACCACATCACAAGCGCGATCGGTGCCGCGTTGGCTGGTTGGAGTGGCGCTGCGATGCTGTGTTATGTGACGCCGAAGGAGCATTTGGGGCTGCCCAACAATGATGACGTGCGGCAAGGTGTGGTTGCCTACAAGATCGCCGCTCATGCGGCCGATGTGGCGCGGCATCGCCCCGGCGCGCAAGATCGAGATGACGCATTGAGCAAAGCACGCTTCAATTTCGACTGGAGTGAACAGTTTCGATTGGCGCTGGATCCGGACAGAGCTCGCGCCTATCACGACGAGACGTTGCCGCAGGACTCGTTCAAGAGCGCACACTTCTGCAGCATGTGCGGTCCCAAATACTGCTCGATGAAGATCACCGAGGAGATTCGAGAGAAGTCGGCCGGCCGCGATCTGGTCTCGTTGGATACGGCCAAGACAAGAAGTACCTAAACGGACTTGATAGATGTTTGCACGGTTCGGGTGGCTGGGGTCGAACCGCGAGGAACGAGTGGTGAGCCCCCAGGTCCGAGCCAACTGGGGGCTCGCTGCCGCTCGACCCCAGCCACCCCGTTTTCGCACCGTCCGACTGTGCAAGCCTTCCCTCATTCAACTTAGGCTATTGCGGAGGTAGATCGGCTTTGTCAGGGATCGACCGTCCTGAAGAAGAACCGGGAACGGACGAAGAACGCTTGGGCGCTATTAGAGAGGCCTACGCTTCGCCCGATGCAGCCGACGAGACCGCCTCCGTCGACTCGTCAAAAGACGCGCTGCCGGACCTCTACGCCGATCGCTCGTTCTGGGGCATAACGGTAACGCAGTTTCTGGGCGCGTTCAACGACAATCTGTACAAGCAACTCCTGCTGCTGCTATTGGTCGCGGTGCCGGTTGCCGCAGACGGCCCCGGCAAGACACGCGACCTGCAGTGGCTTGGGCTGCTCATGTTCTCGCTGCCGTTCATCCTCTTCTCCGGCTACGCGGGCTACCTCTCGGATCGCTGGAGCAAACGCCGCGTTATCGTGGCCGCCAAGGTAGCCGAGATCGTCATCATGGCGGTAGGTGTGGCCGGCTTCTTCTGGTACGCCCAATCGGGGCTCGTTCCCGTCGTGGTGATTGCGCTGTGTGGCATCTTGTTTCTGATGGGAGGCCAGAGCGCGTTCTTTGGACCCGGCAAGTACGGAATCCTGCCGGAGATGTTGCGCGAACGGGATCTGCCGGCGGCCAACGGGTTCGTTTTGATGACGACCTTCCTGGCGATTATCTTCGGCAGCGCCGTCGCGGGCGTGCTGATGGACTGGTGGGGTGGCCGGCTGTGGCTGGCCGGGGTGCTGTGCGTGGGCATCGCAGGGCTGGGTATAGCTACGTCGCTGGCGATCAGACGCGTGCGTCCTTCGGCACCCCAACTCAGATTCCAGTGGGAGATGGTGGCCATCCCCAAAGACATGCGGCGTTTGCTGGTTCAAGATATGCCGCTACGTCGGGCGCTGATCGTCTCCATCGTGTTCTGGCTGACGGCGGCCATCGTGCAACCTGCCGTGAACGCACTTGGCAAACTTCAACTTGAACTGGACAACCAGAAGACCAGTTTTCTGGTGACGATCATCAGCTTCGGCATCGCCGTGGGCAGCGTCGTTGCGGGGGCTGTGGCGCGAGGTCGGATGCGGGCTCCGGTGCAGCGTGCGGGTGCCTGGGGCATGGTCGCCTTTCTTGTGCTGATGGCGGCCCGCGGCGGTCCCAGCGATCATTTGCTCGGCTACTGGGGCAGCTTGGCGGTGTTGTGCGTGCTGGGCATATTCACCGGGATGTTCGCCGTCCCTCTGCAGGTCTTCCTCCAGGCCCGTCCACCAGAAGGTCTGAAAGGACGAATGATCGCCACGCAGAATCTCCTGAATTGGATCGGCATCTTCGCCTCGTCCGGCATCTACTGGGCCGGTGCCGAATTCCTGCGTTGGCAGCAGTGGCCCGAGAACGGGATGTTCGCGCTGGCCGCGCTGCTGATGCTGCCCGTGGCGTTGTGCTATCGTCCGGAAGCGTAGCTGCGATTCACACATAGACCATGTTCGGTGCGGGTCTCCCGATCCCGCCGAAACGGCCGACCGGAGGTCTCCAGACGCAGGCCAGACCGGAAGAGCTTCGGTCGAACGCGGTGCGGGGTCGGAAGACCCGCGCATAGCGGGGAAAACGGGTTTGCGTGTGAATCGCAGATACCGTGGCGTGAACGGCCGCTATCGGCTAGAGTGGAGGGCCAACGTGCTGCTTGGCCAATCCGGATTCTGGCTCCCAGTGCTTTGTCAATGCAAAAAGTTAGGGTTGGGTGGCCGGGGCTGGACTGAGCGTTAGCGAAGGAAGCCCCGGGGTTTCGGGCTACGCCCTCCAACCCCGGCCACCCTGAATCTAAGCGCTGACAAAGCACTAGTACCTCTCGTGATTCGGTTTTGTCAGTACGATGGGCCTCCGAGCCCGTCGGGAAATGGTCGGCCTCAGAGGGCCAACCTACAAGAACAAGAGACACAGGTACCAGTCGGAGGGAACAACTCATGCTCGGAGTGACGCTGGACGTCGATCAATACTTGCAGCGGTTGAACACAGAGATCGACCGCGTCGATCGCGAGGCGGTTCAGCGCTGGGCGGACTTGATCTACGACGCCTGGGAGAACGAGCACTTCGTTTTTTTTATCGGAAACGGAGGCTCCGGCACAACGGCCAGCCACATGAGCGAGGACTTGGGCAAGAGTTCACTGCGCGACGAGGACTTGAAGGACGAGACCAGGAAGCGTCTGAAGGTGCTCAGCCTGACCGACAACGCCGGTTGGATCATGGCGTTGGGAAACGACCTTGATTACGACCAGATCTTCGTCCAGCAGCTAATGAATTACGGCAGCGCGGGCGACGCCTTGATCGGGATCAGCGGCTCGGGCAACAGCCAGAACGTGCTGAACGCCGTCGATTGGGCCAATCGTCACGGCCTGAAAACATTCGGCCTGACAGGCTACAACGGCGGAAACCTCAAAACCATGCAGCAAGACGGCCTGCACCTCGACCTGGACGACATGGGCATGGTCGAGAGCATCCACCTATGCCTGCACCACTGGGTCCTGAACGACGTCTTCGCCCGCATCAACAGCGAAGGCCGATACGCCGAATGAAAGGGCATATTCGGCGCTCACCTCCAACCAGTAAGTGCCTTCAGCGTTCCGACGAGAATAAAGGCGACGCCCCAGACCATCATTCCGTATGTCACGTAGTAGGTTCCGGAACCCGTAGTCTCAGCCCACCATTTCGAACCCAACGTAAAGAGGATGCCGAGCAGAAGCCACGCGAACCCTGTGGCCACCCATATACAACCCGCACGCTGCTCCTCCGGCCGCCTAAGCCGCTTGGCCTCCGCCATGGCTTCCGTTACCTCCGTGACAATTTCCTCGGCAAGATCAGCCGGGACCCTGCGGGCGATCAGTTCGTCCCTGACATCCACCTTTTTCTTCCCCTCGGCTAATTCGGAATTCGCGAACTCTACCATCCATCCGCGGTCGTCGAGAGACATGGCGTTTTCTCCTTTTGCGTGAGGTAGATAGGCGTGGCCGGAGGTCCGTTTGCCGTGTTTCCTGGCGATGCAAACGATTCGAGTTGTTCCCAGTTTCGTTCCAGTCTCTTCAGTGCCAACGGCACGTCTCTATGCAAGCCCAGGGTGGAGCGACGTGAGTCTGCGAACGTCGCGGAACCCTGGGAAACGAAATCAGATAGAACCCAAAGCCCCAACGGGGCGGCCCTAACGGCCATGTCCTTTCACATCTAGCCTCGATCTCTCACCAGGGTGTAGGCCGGAACAAGCAACTGGAGTAGCTGCCGGAACTTCGGTCGCCGGACGCGGATCGAATGGAGAACGCGGTGTGTTAGCACGCTCACCCAGTTGCGCAGCTCCGGCAACCGTTTCGGCGACCTCGGTCCGGCCTACGTGAGAAATCCAAGCTAGGGCCACCCCTTCGGGGTTCCGACGCGAATTTTCCTACTGACCCAGGGTTGCGCGACGCTCGATTCCCTCGCGTCGCTGCACCCTGGGCTGGTTTGGGGTCGTCCCTTTGGGACTGTGGTTCATTGGAATCCGGGTTATGGGGCGACGGCGGCTCGGGATCGGTCGTCTCAACGACCGGTGCTTCGATCTCCCACAGTTTCACGGTCTTGTCGCCGCTGGCCGAGGCCAGCACGGTTCCGTCGGATGAAAAGGCCACCGAGGTCACCGGCCCGGTGTGTTCCCGGATCGTTGCCAGATGTTCGCCCGTGGCCGCGTCGCAAAGCCGGATCGTGTGGTCGTCGCCGCCAGAGGCCAGGCAGCCGTGGGACGAGAAGGCGACAGAACGTACTGCTTCTTCGTGTCCTTCGATGGTTGTCAGTTGTTGGCCGGTCGCAGTGTCCCATAGACGCATGGTGCCGTCCCAACTGGCAGATGCCAGGCGGGTGCCGTCGCGGGAATAGGCGATGTGGCACACTCCATCGGTGTGGCCGGTGAGGGTCCGTCGAGGTTCGCCACCGTCGCTGTCGTACAGCCGGATGGCTCCGTCGTCACACCCCGTAGCGATCGTGGTTCCGTCGGGCGACAGGACGATGCACTGTACTCCGGCGGCGGCGGCGGCAAGGATCCCTTCCGCTTCGCCGGATTCGCTATTCCACGAACGGATCGTCTTGTCGATGCTGCCGGACAGCAGTTGCGTGCCATCCAACGTGAAAGCGACGCTGCGCACGTCCATCTCGTGAGAGGGCACCTCGTGCTTTGACTGGAAGTCGCCGGTCTCCCAGAAGAAAATCGTACCGTCGCCTGCCGCCGACGCCATCATGTCGCCCTTTGGCGAGAAGACCACGCGGCGGACTTCGGCTTCGTGGTCGGTCAACTGCCGGACTTCGCGGCTGGCTTTGACATCCCAGATCTTGATCACCTTGTCGACCCCCGCCGAGGCCAACGTTGCATCGTCGGGAGAGAATGCGACAGACCAGACCTCGTTGGTGTGGCCACGCAGGGTGGAGCGAAGGCGAATCGTGATGCCGGCACCGGGCTGGATGCTGATTCGTGGAAGGGGTGCTGGATCGGGCTGCGTGTCGTTGCCGCGAAACAGTAAGGCCACGCCTACGGACACGAGCGCGATCAAAACGGCGACGGTAGACAGCCATACAGCCACCGGGCGTCTCTTGCGAGGTTCCGGTTCAAGTTGCAGGTCGCGTAGTTCGCGGGCCACGTCGGACGCCGAGCCGTAACGATCGGTGACGTCCTTCGACAAGCATTTCAGGCATATCTGTTCGAGCCGTTCCGGGATCTCGGGATGAATCTGCCGCGGAGGTTTCGGTTCGCGGTGCAGGATCTCGTCGAACAGCTCATTTCGGTCCTCGCCTCCAAACGGCCTGCTGCCGGTCAGCGTTTCGTACAGCATCACTCCCAGCGCCCAGATGTCTGATCGGCCGTCCATGCGATGGGCTTCGCCGCGGACCTGTTCCGGTGCCATGTAGGCGGGAGTGCCGGCGATTTCGTACTTGCGGTCCCGTTGCGTTTGCTCGTCCACCGCCAAGCCAAAATCCGCCACCTGGGCATTGCCGTCCGAGTCCAACAGGACGTTTGCCGGTTTCAAGTCGCGATGCACAAGTCCGGTAGCATGAGCGTGCTGGATGGCTGCGGTTACTTGCAGCAGGACCTCCGCGGCGCGATCGCAGGGGAGTCTTCCGGACGATTTCAGTTCGTCCGCCAACGTGGTGCCTTCGACGTATTCCAGCACAACGTAGCAGTCGCCATCGTCCGTGCGCCCCACGTCGTAGACGCTCACGATGTTCGGATGTTCTTCCAGGCCGGCAACGGTTCTGGCTTCGCGCAACAGATCCTCGGCGTCTTCTTCTTGGGCATGCCAGACCTTGATAGCCACATCACGCTCCAGCTCTTGATCCCGAGCCAGGTAGACGGTGCCGAACCCGCCGTGTCCGAGGATGCGAATGATCTCGTAGCGGCCGATCTTCTTCGGCTGTGCGGCGGGGGACCTTTGCGAGGGCGTGGATGATGCGGCGGATAGTGTTTCGTCCAGACACGATGGGCCAGTCGAATGCGTGGTATCGGGTGCCTGATCCTCGGTCGAGACACGACGGCTGGAAAAAGCCTGGTGCAGGTTGTCGGCGAACTCGGGAGGAAATCGCTCGCTGTATTCCTGCAGCGTGGGGGTTTCGCCTTGTTCGATTCGATATTCGATTTCCTGGGATACCAGGTACCGAAGCAGCTCGCCACGGCAATTGTCGGGGACCCGTCCCAGATAGTCCTCGATTCGCGGGTGCTTGCCGGCCTTCCATGACGCTTCGAACTCGTCGCAAATGCGATCGACTTCCTGTAGCTCCTCGATCTCTATGGATTCCGGTCGTGGCTCGTGCTGGTCGCCCATTGATCCACCTCCCGCTTCCAGATCCTGCGAATCAACCGGAGCTTCCGCTCCACCGTGCTGACGGAACAGTCGAGCTGTTCAGCAATCTCGCCGTTGCTGTAGCCTTCAAGCTTGGCCAGGGCCACCGGACGAAGCTCGGGATCCAATACCTCCAGCAGCCGGCGGGTCTCGTCGGCCATCATCGCGGCGAACTCGGGTGTCGGAGCATCGCCCACGACGTCGATCAAGGCCGAATCGCCCCGAACTTGTCCACCGCCACGTTTCTGGCGGCCTTCGCGGCGAAGCTGATCCACAGCCCTCTGTGCCGTCATCCTAATAAGTAACCGCCAAAGGCCGTCGCGATCCTTCAAAGAAGTGAAACGACCTCTCTGGGCAGCTCGGCAGAAGCTGTCAAACGCACTCAGAGCGATGTCTTCCTCATCCACTATTCGCGGCCTGGCACCAGCAAGCTTCTTGCGAGCCTCGTGCACCAGCCGATCGAAGTAACGCTCCCAGAGACGTTGGGCGGCCGTAGATTCACCCTGTTTGACCCCGAGTAGCCATTCGCTTACCGAGCCGGAGGAAGACATCGAAAGGTCCCCGAATAGGGAGAGATGCCGGTTGACCCGACGGCGCATGATATCCGCCGTATAGGTGTGTGTCAAACAGTAAGATAATGTCGAGTGCTACTGAGAGCAGATTGTTGGCTCCGTTGGGTTGGAGATGCAAGCCTCTGCACGGCACCAAAGCCAAACGCCGGTTGGCGATCGCGTCGTTGGACATCGCCATTTCGGGGCGAAGTTCGCAAACTCACAAACCCGAAGCGCCAGCGAGGGAACACGTCGTGGCGATTCCCTCGCTTGCGCGTCGGGTTAGTGTTCGATGCGTCAAACTTGACCGCGAGCGGTATGGTCAACGTGGTTGGAAAACGTGGCCGCCGCGAGGTTGCTGGCGATGTAAGTCAACGCCAAGGCCAATCACGACCGCCACGGCTTCGGGCAGGAATGAAAGCTATCGCTTCCCGTAAACGGTGACCGAGGTGCCGCAGCTCCACTGTTCCAGGATTTGCCCCAGCGGCATTGAATCGTCCAGGGGGTCGAAGCCTTCCCGGAAGGCTATGCACTGCTCGCCTCCCGCGATCGCACGGAATTCGGCGTGGACGAGGTCCCATCCGTCGTCGAACCAGTATTCTTCGGGGATTCTGAGAAACGCGCCCCAGATGTACCATTCGCCGTTTGCATCCACATAAGGCGAGGAACTTGAGCGGGTCTCGCCGATTTTCTGCCAACCTCCGTCTGGATGGCGAGCTTGGATGATAACCCGCTCGCGCGGTTGAAACGTTGCGCCCGCAAACACCTGTGGGCCTGCTGTCTCGATATTTCCAATGTAGTCACCGTCTTGAGGAGTGACCATGCAACCCGCGGAGCACAACGCTACTGCGACGGTCGCAACTGCAGCCAAACTGTGAGTGATCCTTTTCATCGCTACTCTCCTATAGAATTCTCGTCTGACCGAATTCGTTCCACCGGGGCCGCGTCGCTTGGCGAACCGCTTGCGCGCTGATGCGTCTGAGCTTCCGTGATGGTGACGCACCTCGGCGTTCCCGGACTGCGTTGGCCGGCCACACAGGCCCGGGCGCATTCGTCTCATCATCGAGGCCGAAGTGAAACGTGGGGGACACCCGGCGTGTCCCCGTCTCCTTGCATACTCGCCAACTGGATGAAGAACCCATCAGTCGAATGTGCCCGACAGTTCGACGGGGAGGGAGAATGGGATATGCTCTGGCTCGTCCGTGTCGCAATCGGATATACTGTCTTCGTGTGCCATGATGGGGAAGGGCCGAGCAATACGATATTGACGGGGGACTTAACGCATGAGCGAGTTTGGCGCGGCCTGCGGTTGCAGACAAAGTCGTTTAACGGCAAGCCGAAGGCGTCAGCGATGGCGGGAAACATAGTCGCCTTCGGCTTGCCGTTAGACAAATGCGCGCACGGCGCGCACTCTCTGGCCGTTTGCAGTACAGCGAGGCACAGATGGAAGCGACCAAAGCGATCGAGCAGTATTGGAACTCCCCGTGTACCTGGGCATAGAAATCGGTGGAACGAAACTGCAGTTGGGTGTCGGGGCTGGCGACGGTTCCGATCTGGTGGCGCTGGAACGTTTGGAGGTCGAGCCGAGACGCGGGGCCGCTGGTATTGTCGAGCAGATCGAAAAGGCGGCGGTTGAACTGATCCAGCGATTTGGCGTCTTGAGCATTGGCATCGGCTTTGGCGGGCCGGTGGATTCGGCGTTGGGGCGGGTGATCAAGAGCCACCAGATCGATGGTTGGGAGGATTTCGAGTTGGCGGCCTGGTGCAGCCGCAATTTCGGGCTCCCGACGGTTATCGGAAACGACTGCGACACCGCCGCCCTGGCCGAGGCAAAGTATGGGGCGGGTTGGGCCAAAGGTTCTCTCTTCTACGTGACGGTCGGTACGGGTATCGGCGGCGGCTTTGTCGTCGACGGGACGTTGCATGGGGCTGGGCGACCGGCCGTCGCGGAAATTGGCCATCTTCGCCCTGGTCTGCATGCCGATCGCCCGGATGCCACCGTGGAATCACTGGCCAGCGGGTTGGGAATCGCCGCCGCGGTCAAAGCAAGAATCAGCGGCGAGGTGGCGCTGTCATTTGAAGCACGCCAACGGAACAACATGGGTACGAGCCGTCGCGCAAGTGGCGAGGCTACTGGCGCGGATGATGTCGAAGAAGAATACAAGCTGGACCTGCTAGAACGAACGGGCGGGGACATCGAGCGGCTGACGGCCAAGATCGTGGGCCAGGCAGCGGCGGAAGGCAATCAGATTGCGATCGAGGCGGTTGGGCACGGCGCGCAGGTTCTCGGTTGGGCGATCGCCCAAGTGATTACCCTGTTGGCCCCGGAAGTGATTGTGGTTGGTGGCGGAGTCTCGCTGATCGGCGAGCAGTTGTTCTTCGCACCGTTGCGCGAGGAAGTTGAGCGGTACGTGTTTCCGCCACTGGTCGAATCATATCAAATCGTTCCCGCTTCGCTGGGCGAATTGGCGGTCGTTCACGGTGCGGTGGCGTTGGCGGTCTCGGCATCGGAAAACGATTGTCCAAACTAAGCAGTGCTTAGAGACAAATGCGCGGTTGCCCGTGCCGGATTTGGGAGAAATACAGCATTCAACGCGTTTCGAACAGTGCAAGCAATATCAACGTCCGCTTGGGGAAGTGACATCACGTGACGGATCAGCAAGACGATAATGACCAGGAATTCGGGCCGGACGCTTTCCGTGCCGCGCCGCCTGACGATCAGGGCCTCTCTCTGGACGAGTTGAGTCGGGCCTACGCAGATCTGCTTGCCGACGGTGACGATCCGTTCGCAGAGGCGGCGGTGCCGGAACCGTCGACCGGTGTGGCGGCCGTCGTCGAGAAACTGGCGGATGAAGAGGATGAACAGCAACCCGAAGAACAAGAGGCGTTCTGCGAGATCTCGCCTCGCAGCATACTCGAGGCCATGCTCTTTGTCGGGCACCCCGATAACAAGCCGCTGTCCAGCGAGAAGGTGGCTTCCTATATGCGAGGCGTTCGCCCTCAAGAGATTGACGAGTTGGTTGCCGAACTGAATGAAGGTTACGATCGCGACGGCTCTCCGTACCGGATCGAATCCGTCGGGGCCGGCTATCGCATGGCGCTGCGGGACGAATTCAGTTCGCTGCGTGACAAGTTCTACGGTCGCAACAAATCGGCGAGGCTCTCGCAAGCGGCCATCGACGTGCTGGCAATCGTTGCCTACAGGCAACCTCTGACTCGCGACGAAGTAGACTCGCAACGCGGCAAGCCCAGCGGCACCATTCTGACGCAATTGGTTCGTCGCCGATTGCTGCGAATGGAACGTCCCAACGAGAAGCCACGGACCCCTCGTTACCACACGACCGACCGTTTTCTTGAACTGTGCGGGCTGGAGAGCCTTCGAGATTTGCCCGAGAGCCTGGACTGACCGCGGTACCGTTCAATCGTCGGAGGGATCATTGATGAAAGCATCTGGATGGTATGGCGTTTCCGTTATCGTGCTGATGCTGGCAAGCCACGTACCTGCGGCTGAAGTCAAATCGCCGAGCGGCAACGTGATCGCCAGTTTTAAGACCGGCGAACAAGGCGAGCTTCTATACTCCGTCAAATACCGGGGAAAGCTCGTTGTGCTCGAGTCGCGCCTGGGATTGGAATTGCAGGACGCCCCATCGTTCAGCGAAGGCTTCCGTGTCGTTAACGTCGCGCACAGCACGCACGACGGGACCTGGAAGCCGGTGTACGGCGAGAGGAGCGTCGTGCATGATCGCTACAATCAGATGTTGGTTGAATTGTCGGACAACGGGCAGCCGCCGCGAGGTCTGTCTCTGACGTTTCGGGCCTACGACGAAGGTGCAGCGTTCCGTTATGAAATCCCGAAACAAGAAGTTGCGAAAGAAATCCACATCACGAAAGAAAACAGCGAGTTCCACTTCGCCTGCGATTATCGATCCTGGGCTGTGTACAGCGCGCAGGGGCGATACGAAGAGACATCGGTGGGCAACATCAAAGCGGGCTGCGAGCGTCCTCTGGTGGTCGGGATCGATAATCAGACGTATGTGGCGGTTGGGGAAGCGAGCCTGGTCGACTACGCCCGCATGAAGCTGGGGCCGCTGGCCGGAGCCCCGTTCGCTTTGGTGAGCCAGTTGAGCAGTCACGTCAAAGCCCAATCGCCGCTGAAGACTCCGTGGCGAGTCGTCATGGTAGCCGACAGCCCGGGCGAACTCCTGGAAAACAACGACATCTTCCTGAACTTGAATGACCCGTGCGCGATCGAGGATACGTCTTGGATCAAGCCGGGTAAGGTAATCCGCGAAGTCACCCTGTCTACCAGCGGCGGTAAAGCGTGTGTCGATTTCGCCGCGCGGCACAACCTGCAATACGTCGAATTCGACGCCGGCTGGTACGGGCACGAGTATTCGGACGATTCGGATGCCCGGACTGTGACCGTCGATCCGAAGCGATCGCCGGGTCCGCTGGATCTGCCCGAGGTGATCCGATACGCGGACGAGCGGGGAATCGGGATTCTGTTGTACGTCAATCGGCGTGCCCTCGAGCGGCAATTGGACGAGATCCTTCCCTTGTTTCAGAGTTGGGGCATCAAAGGAGTCAAGTACGGCTTCGTGAGGGTGGGTGCACAAGACGCGACGCGGTGGCTGCACGAAGCCGTGCGCAAGGCAGCGGCGCATCGGCTGATGGTCGACGTTCACGACGAGTACCGGCCGACCGGTTACTCACGAACGTACCCGAATTTCATGACTCAGGAAGGAATCGGCGGCGATGAAACGAGTCCCACGAACCGCCAGACGCTGACGATTCTGTTCACGCGCATGCTGGCCGGAGCCGGCGACAATACGATCTGCTACTATGACGCGCGCGTCGACCGTAATGCCAGCCATGCCTATCAGTTGGCAAAAGCCGTCTGCCTGTACAGCCCCTGGCAGTTCCTATACTGGTACGACCGACCGCCGAGGTCGCCACACGAGAAGGGTGGTGCCGGCGGCTCGAAGCATCTGATCGGCGACGAACCGGAACTCGAATTCTTCGACCACGTGCCCACCGTCTGGGACGAAACGCGTGTGATCCATGGTAAGATCGGCCAGTACGCCGTGATCGCACGACGCAGCGGTCGGCAGTGGTTCGTCGGCTCGATGAACGCTGACGAGCCGCGTACGTTGGAGATCCCGCTCGACTTCCTGGCAAAAGACGCACGATACACGGCTCACATTTATCAGGACGACGAATCCCTCGATACTCGCACTCACGTGCGCATCGAACGGTGCCCTGTGGATGCCCAGACGGTATTGACGGTGTCGCTGTCGGCCAAGGGAGGACAAGCGATACGAATTGTGCCAGCCGCTGATGGCTCCTGACCCCGCCACGACCTGCGATACCGCAACCACACCCGAGTAATGGTAGACCTATGAGATGCCTTCCCTCCGTATTGCCCATCGTCCTGCTTGTGACCCCTGCCACAGCCTCGGCGATAGAGCCGGGCCAGAGAATCAAATACACGACGTTCGAGAAGCAAACGGAATACCTTTATCCGTGGCTCGGTTCGCGAGTGGCCGTGTTGACGAAAAACGCGGACCTGGATCGCCGCGTTATGCAGCGTATGGTCGACGTGCTGGATTCGACGTACGACTATTACGCTCGGACCACCGGCAAGACGCCGCGCCGATTCCGCGAATATGAGGGGCGCATGAGCATCGCTCAAGTGACCAAGACGTGCGGCGCGGGGTGCGGGTATGTGGGCGCCACAGGCATCGAAGTCATGGACGATTACTTCAACAACTTCTACCGGCGCATCAAGGACGACGGCGAGTTCGATCAGGTGTTGTTCTACGAATTTGGGCGCAACTTCTGGGTCTTCGGCTCGAAGCTCGAGTACCACGGACGCGACGACACCGGCTCGATCACTACAGGTTTCGCTGTATTCATGCGATTCAAGGCGATGGAGGCCGCTGGCGTGCGCGGGGCGCCGTTCGGCGATATGCCGTTTGCCGAGTTTCGCCGCGCTGTCGAGAGTATCGTTGACGAGTATCCGCGGAAGCCTCATTTGAATTGGAGCAATACCCTGCGCGTCGGCAAGTCGCCGGCGTTTGGCGGCGGCGCCGACTTGTTCGCGTCGGTGATGCTGCACCTTACGAGCCGCCTGGGCGGCGAGGGGTTCTTGCAGCGGTTCTTTCGCGAAGTGGCCGAAATGCCCGACGCCAAATCAACGCAAGATGCCGTCGACAACATGGTCATCGCGGCCAGCAGGGCATCCGGGAGGAACCTGGTCCCGATCTTCGAATCGTTTTGGCGATGGCCTGTAGGAACGCGCACGATCGACAAACTGGTCGAGCGCGAACGAATCGCGTTGGCGACTTATGAATCGATCCTGAACAAGGTCGTCGGATTCGAGTCCGTGAACCTGGCGAGTCACTTCATCCGCCACGCGCATTCGCTCGGCGAAGTGACTCGCATCGCGACGGAACTGGATCGCAAAGACGCCAGCTTCAAGGTTGTCCCGGGTTTGGCCAACCACAGTGCGCCGCTCGTCTCTTTGGAATCGGTCAACCATCCGGGCCACTATCTGCGGCACGAACACGACCGCATCAAGCTCGCCAAATCCGAGAATCGAGACCTGTTCAAACAAGATGCCACATTTCGCTTGGTGCCGGGTCTGGCCGACGCGAAAGCGGTATCGTTCGAGTCCTTCAACTACCCGGGCAAGTACGTGCGCCACTACGAATTCCATCTATTCATCGCCGCACTCGACAGCGACCTGGCCGAGAAGGACGCCACATTCCGCGTCAAGAGGAATCTTCCATCCAACGAGTTGTGACTTCCTTGGGAGCGGACCACCGGCACTGAGTGTTGTCGCACGCATCTGCGGTGGTACAATGTTGTGAAACGGGAAACAAACCAGGGATCTAGACATGGCACAGTTTGAACGTATCACTTTTGACCCCGCCGTCATGGGCGGCAAAGCCTGCATCCGCGGCTTGCGAGTGACTGCTGGAACCGTGCTGGGCCTGCTCGCAGCGGGACGATCGCGGGATGAGATACTTACAGCCTACCCGTACCTTGAACCAGAAGATATCGACCAGTGCTTGGCGTATGCGGCGTGGCGTATGGAAGAGCGTGATGTTCCGTTGGCATCAGCATGAGTATCAGAATCCTGATCGACATGAACCTGTCACCCGACTGGGCGGCTGAACTGACGGCGAGCGGCTGGACCTCCGTTCATTGGTCAACGGTCGGCGATCCCAGGGCAACGGATCAAGAGATAATGCAGTGGGCTCGCATCAACGGTTTCGTCATATTCACCCACGACCTGGATTTCGGAACAATGCTGGCATTGACCCATGCGAACGGGCCTAGTGTTATCCAGGTCCGAGGGCAGAATGTCCTGCCCGACCACATGTTGGCGATCGTGGTCGCCGCTATCGAAGAACATGAATCGGAACTGGCCAACGGCGCTCTGGTAGTAGTTGACGAAGCCAAATCACGGGTCCGCGTCTTGCCGATCTGACACCCTTCCTTTTCGCTCGTGGCAAACTGGATAAGCCAGCCGGTCTTTCGCTGTTGCGTTAACTCTTCGCTTGCCTCCAAAAGTCCTGATCGAAACGCCTGTAATAATTCGATCAGATAATCCAGTGGCATGAATCGTGCCCAATCTGACGATCTGTGAAAAAAACGTAGTTCCGCCAATCGGTTGATGGATTCCCTTGAAGTCGGGTTTGGAGTTCCTAGCATGAAATCACGATATCCAATCTGGTCGTTGGTTGTTGGCCTTGTGATGGTTGGAGTGACCGCAAACGCATGGTCTCAGGACTGCTGCAAACGCGTGTACCGCCCATCCTGCAAGGTATCGTGCGGCAAAACCTCGTGTCGGCCGTGCTGCCCGAATCCACTGGTCGACGTACTCACAAAGATAGACCGCGCGTTGCAGAGGCTATTGCCCTGTCCCAAGTCTTGCTGCAAAACGGCTTGCGATGCAAAGCCTCAACAGAAGGCCAAGCCGACCTGTGGCTGCGGCGCGCCGCTTGTTCCGGTCCCGCCGGAACCCAGCCCGGATCCGTTCACGGACGATGAACTCGAGGCACCGCCACAACCCACGGTGGAAGCGAAGCATACGACAAGAGACGCAAAAGTGGCTCGCCGCACCAGTCCCAGCCCAACTGCCAGCGCGTCCAGCATATCTCCAAAACATTTCAGGCCGATGAACGCCCTGCCGCTGCCACGGACTGTGTCGGGGCAGAAATCGGTCCTCCGAAAGGACGACGCGACCGACCCGAGCAGCGACACGGACAAAGGGAGACGCCCATTGATCAAGTCCGTTCGGTTGGCGGAATTCGTTCTTCCCTAGACCTGATCGCGTAGGCCGGAACAAGTCTGCGCAGCTCCGGCGCGAATACGACACGATTCCGGAACTGCGCAGACTTGTTCCGGCCTACTCCCTCTGCAAACGATCGTTCTACGCGCACCGTACGCGAGATCGATGACTAAGTGGCCAAGACATACAGCAAGAAAGCGATACAAACGATCGCTATGACAAGGCCCGTAAACCACCGCGTCGATTGGCGGTCTTTGCCTGGCTCGGCCTGATCAGGGAATTCACGGCTGATGAACTCGTGGTAATCGAAATCCGCGTCTGGGGCGTAGCCATCCGGAAATGCGCCTGCAGATCCGTAGTCGTCGTCCCAGCCGGAATCGTCGCTGGCGCCACACTCGCGGCAAGAGGCTGCGCCGGCGGGCACATCCGAACCGCAATGGGGACAGACGAAGTAGTCGTCCTCGGATGGTGGCCTTCGGTTCATATCTGCGACGATTCTTGAAGTCTTGCCAGAGCTTCATCCGCCCACGGACTGTCAGGGGCAAGCTCCAGGAACTCGCGCCAGTGTTCTTCGGCCTCGGTGCTGCGGCCCAATTCGTCCAGTGTGCGGGCCAGATGGTAGTGCACGTCGGGGTAGTCGCTGTGATACTCGAGCGCTCCCTGAAACGCCGATACGGCCAAGTCGCATTGCCCCATCTCGGCCAATACGCACCCCAGATTGGCGCGGGCTTCGACATAATCTTCATCCAATTCGATGGCCATGTAATAGCGCTCGCGTGCTGCTGAGACATCGCCCAGTCGATACAATAGTTCGGCCAATTGGAAACAAATATCCGGTTTCGGCCCGCCGGCGCTGAGTGCGGCTCGATACATATCAACGGCCGCCTCCAGTTGGCCTTCGTCCTCCAGGCAGGCTGCATATTGTGATATTTCGTCCGGTGTCGATGGTTCGTGCGGTCCCAGGATGTGATCGGCCAGCGAAACGGTCGACTCTGCGTCGGTTGGTGTGTCGCCGTTGTCGTGATCTCGCTCCAGCGCATCGAAGTCGATTCGCAACTGGCCGCCGGGTTCAATCAAGCCTTCGCCTTGCCGAAGTAGTATCTGCCGTCCTTCCACGATCACCGACAACTGCGCCAGCGGTCGTTCCACCTCCGGAACGAACCGCGACAGTTCGGCCAGCTTCTTTTCGATCGCGGACGGTGACGCGCCGGCCGCCAGCAATTGGGCCAGTCGCCGGGCCGTTGCCACCTCCTGGAAATCGAAGTATGGCAATCGGCGGACCTCACGCGCCGGAACGATCAAGCCGCGGCGAAGCCACAGTCGAATGGTCGATACAGAGACACCCAGCAGATCCGCTAGCATAGCAGGCGTATATAGCCGCCGTACGTTCTGCTCGCTCTCCACCATGCCCATCCGCTGCCAGAGCTGGGTTTCGCTGATGATCTCCAATCTACCCTCGGCAGCGGCACGCCGCGTGGCTTGGTCCAGCAATTCGTCCTGATCGCCCAACGGCAACTCGTCCGCGCCGACCACCACCAGATCTACGTCATGACCGGGTTTGTCAATCGGCACGCCGCCTTGCTGACGCACGAGTTGTTGAGCCTCGCGTTTGGTGACGCCCCCTAGCTTGCCCACGAAGGCCACGCGTTTTCCCGAAAGCAGCAAGGCGTCGTTGTCGGAGGCTGCGGACATGAATCGATCCAGTTGTCTCGGAAAACCCCAGCTCTGCGAGAGAATCCCAAACGCGAAGCAGTTGGGAGGGCGAGACTCCTGCTGAGCCGGGTTTTGGGGCGATCAAGATGGGTCCGCGGCTCGGCGGGAGCCTCGCCCTCCCTTCTTGCGACGAAGCCCTGCCAAATTGGTGGCCGGCCGCACCGCATCAAGCGTCAGTGTCGCCGAGTTGACGCCCACTGTCAATGAACCGCTTTCACGGGCCGGACTCGATATTCCACAGAATTCTCGCCCTCAGGGCGCAGGAAGGGGTTCGTAGCGGAAGTCGTGAGACTTCCGGGGTCTGGGAAGCTAGCGGTCCGAATTCTCACGAATCCGGCTACCCGTCTTGCCAGGAACTCACGAGCATTCTGCAAATCCGTTCCTGCGCCCTCACGTTCAGCTATTCGCGCTTCTCTATTGACCGGTTTTTGTGGGCTCCCGTATACTCCGGCCGCCTGTAACAATCGGATCACTTCGAAACAGTGTCGAGAACGAATTGGCTATCGCTTAGGGAGAAGTGGATATGGTTGGCAAGGATGCTAGCGGCGCCCGGCCGCATCGTGGCAAAAGCAGATTCCCCAACGCTATCTTCGTAATCACGCCGGTCCCGGCGCTTGTTTTGGTTGCGACAAGCATTTTTTGGGTGTCGGCTGCCGATGCCCAAGACACCACTTCGAGGTCGCGATTCGCCGTCGGGCCACGGCCTGCCTCGGGGTCTGCGACGACCGCGCAGCGAAGCTCGACGATGGCCGTGGTGAACGGCGAGCAGATCACCCGGCAAGCGTTGGCTGACGAATGCCTGCGTCGGTACGGCGTGGAAGTGCTGGAAAGCATGGTCAACAAGCAGATCATTCTGCAAGCTTGCCAAACGAGTGGCGTCAGTATCTCCCCGCAGGATGTCGAGGATGAAATCAACAACGTCGCCGGCAAATTCGGGCTGTCGGTCGATCGTTGGCTTACACTGTTGGCGACGGAACGGGACGTTGATCCACAGCAGTATCGTAATGATATCATCTGGCCCACGCTTGCCTTGCGCCGGTTGGCGTCCAAAGAAATCACGATCACAGAGGAGGAGTTCCGCAAGGCTTTCGAGTCTGAATACGGACCCAAAGTCGAGGCCAAAATCATTGCGGTCACCGACCGCAAGAAGGCAGAGCAAATACTGCAGATCGCAAGATCAAAGCCGAACGAGTTCGCGCAACTGGCCAAACAGCATTCGGAAGACAAAGCCACGGCAAGCGTTTACGGCGTGATCCCGCCGATCCGAAGACACCTTGGCGATCCCAATCTGGAACAGGTGGCCTTCGGTCTAAAGCCGGGTGAGATTTCGCCGATTATCCAGGTCGCCAATCAGTATCTCATCCTCAAGTGCGAGAAACGAATCGATCAAAGATTCTTCACCCCCCAGCAGTTGACGGAAATCAAAAAGGCGTTGAGCGAACGCATTCGCGAACACAAGATGCGAGGTGAATCGGCAAGGCTGTTTCAGCAACTCCAGTCGAAGGCCCAAATCGTCAACGTCCACAACGACGCGAACCAAAAGCAGCAACACCCGGGCGTTGCTGCGTTGGTGAACGGACGGCAGATAACTCTGCTGCAATTGTCCGAGGAATGTATCACGAGACACGGCAAGGATGTGCTGGAAGGCGAGATCAATCGCAAACTGCTGCAGCAAGAGTTGCGACGGCGCAGCAAGCGTGTCGAAGAGCAGGACATCGGCCGCGAAGTCGCCCGAGCCGCCGATGCATATAACTTCCTCATGCCTGACGGCTCGCCGGACGTCGACGCTTGGCTGGAGCATGTCACAAGCAATGATGCGACGAAGATGGATGATGCGACGAAGATCGACTTGTACGTTCGCGATGCCGTCTGGCCCTCGGTCGCCTTGAAAAAGTTGGTAGACAGCAGGGTACAGGTCACCGACGAGGACATGCAGAAGGGGTTCAAATCGAACTTTGGCGAGCGGGTCGAGGTGCTGGCCATCGTGATGAGCGATCATCGCCAAGCGCAGCAAGTGTGGGGCCAAGCCCGAGACAATCCGACGGACCTGTTCTTCGGCAAACTCGCTAATCAGCATTCGATCGAGCCGACTTCGCGAGCCAACTTCGGTAAGGTCCCGCCGCTGAAGAACTATGGCGGCCAGCCGCTGTTGGAGGAGGAAGCGTTCAAACTGAAGGCCGGCGAGCTGTCGGGGATCATCGCCGTAGGGGACAAGTACGTGATTCTGCGTTGCTTGGGCCGAACCAAGCCCATTGTGACCGAATTCGATGTGGTCAAGGACGAACTGTACAAGGACATTCATGAGAAGAAACTGCGAATTGCCATGGCCAAGGAATTTGACCGTCTGAAGGAGACGGCCCAGATCGACAACTTCCTGACCGGCACCAACCAAGCTGGCGGACGCCTTGGGGTGCCTAGGGCATCGCCAGCCGGCTATCAGGAAGCAGTCACGCCACGGGCAGGCAGTATCAAGCGGTAGCGGCTCACCGACATTCAGCTTCACCGCACCAACGCCAACGCACGGAAACCCGGCTTCTCTGTGGAAGCCGGGTTTTTTGTTTTGGTGGATGGTTCCTGCGGTGGTTTACATCGGGTGCGTCTTGCAGCTATCTTGGCGTTGACTTGATTGCGACCGTCTGGGAGATAGCAAAATGCCTGATACAGTTGGTATGCGCGTGTTTGTCACTCGCAAAATCCCCGCTGCCGGTTTGGACAAAGTCGTCGAGCAGTGCGATGCGGAGGTCTGGGACGAGCCGCTGCCGCCGCCCCGCGAAGTGCTTCTCGAGAAGGTCACCGGCTGCGATGGCGTGCTGACGCTGTTGACCGAGAAGGTCGACGGTGAGTTCATGGACGCAGCCGGCCCGCAGTTGAAAGTGATCAGCAACTTTGCGGTTGGCTTCAACAATATCGACCTTGACGAAGCCACCCGGCGAGGCATACATGTCGGAAACACCCCAGGAGTGCTGACTGACGCTACCGCGGACTTGGCGTTTGCTCTGTTGATCTCGGCGGCTCGAAGAATCGTCGAAGGCAAGGACTACGTTCGCGCACAGAGATGGAAGACGTGGGAACCGCTGGGGCACATCGGACAAGACTTGTGTGACAAGACCATTGGAATCGTCGGCATGGGCCGCATCGGCATGGCTCTCGCCAGCCGGTGCCGCGGCGGGTGGAATATGCAGGTGTTGTACCACGACAGGCGACCAAACGAGGCGGCAGAGAAGGAATTGGACGCCCGGCGAGTGGATTTCGATACCCTGTTGGCAGAATCCGACTTTGTCTCTGTGCACACGGATCTGAACGAAGAGACTCACGGGATGTTCGATGCGTCCGCTTTTGCCAAGATGAAAAAGACCGCCATATTCGTCAACAGCGCTCGCGGCCCGATTCACAAGCAACGAGACCTTGTCGAGGCCCTGCGAAATGACGAGATATTCGCCGCCGGGCTAGACGTAACCGATCCTGAGCCCATCGCCGCGGATGATCCACTTGTCGAACTGCCGAACTGCGTGCTCGTCCCACACGTCGGCAGCGCGACCGTCTCGAGCCGCAACGGCATGGCCGAGATCGCCGCAGACAATCTGCTTGCCGGATTGCGGGCCCAGCCGCTGCGTCACTGCGTGAATCCGCAATGATATGCGCGAAAAGCTTGGGCAGACGGGCCGGCAAGTGGCGAGTATGCCTGCGGTGTCCTGATATTCTGCGTCCCCATTTGTTGGTAGCTGAACTCGCAAGAGTTCGGGCGGAACCACGGTTTGTCGGAATTCTTGCGAATCCCGCTACACATTCTCCCTAACCCGGCCCCGTGCCAACGCGTCGGCGGACGTACCCTAGCCAGTCTCCCCGGCAAAACTAAAATGAACCGTTTCAGCCCGATCGAATGCCGCCGCCGGCTTGTTTCACAACTTGTCCGGGGCGATTACTGTTGCGTAACTGCAAGTCACAATACGACCCTACAATGGACAGCGAGTCAATCATGGGAGAATCCACCAACAAACCGAAGAAGGTCGCCATCCTCTTTTCTGGAGGCCCCGCCCCCGCAGCGAATGCCGTGATTTCCGCCGCAGCCGATTCCTTCCTACGCGATGGAATCGAGGTTGTCGGCATCAAGTTCGGCTACTCGCCTTTCACGGACTTTGCCCCGGACAAGCCACTGGAGGAAGGCAAGCATTTCATCAATATCAAGCATCCCGACCTCAGGCGGACCCGCAATTCACGCGGAATCATGATTGGGACCGCCCGCACGAACCCAGGCAAACACATCAAACAACCGTCGGATTTCGATGACGACGATAAGGTCGAGCCGATGTCGCAGGTCTACGAGGCGCTGCGTTCGCTGGGGGTGGATGCTCTCGTGTCAATCGGCGGCGACGACACGCTGAAGACGGCCAACAAGTTCAAGATGTACCAGGAAGAGCGCCGGGCCGACGAGCCCAGGATAGCGGTCGTCCACCTGCCGAAAACAATCGATAACGACTACGAAGGTATCGATTTCACGTTCGGCTATTTCACGGCCGTCAACATGCTGGGGGAAGAACTGCTGAATCTGATTAGCGACGCCGAATCATCGAGCGTATATTTCCTGGCCGAGTGCATGGGCCGCAGCGCCGGTTGGCTGACTTACGGAGCGGCAATTGCCGGCGAGGCCAGCCTGGTGTTAAGCGTCGAGGACATCCCCAAAGAAGAGCGTCCGGACGAGACGTACAAGAACGAGAAAACGGGGAAGATGGACACGCGCAAGATCATGGACTTGGACTCCGTGGTGGACCGCATCGTCGGAACGATGCTGGCTCGCGAGGAGATGGGCAAAGAATATGGCGTCATCGTGGTGGCCGAAGGCCTGGCCGAACTGCTGCCAATGGAGTACTTGGAGGGTGTCAAGTACGACGAACACAACCATCTGCGTGTGGCCGACGCGAACCTGCATTCAATCCTGGCGAAACTTGTGGCCGAAAGGTACAAGGAGAAGACCGAGCGCGAACGCTCGGTCAAACCCGTGCAGCTTGGTTACGAAGTCCGCTGCTCGAAGCCAAACGCCTTTGATGCGGTGCTGGGCAGCCAATTGGGCTTCGGCGCCTATCGTGCATTGGTCGAAGAAGGGCTCGACGGCGTGATGGTCTCCATCAGCGGCCAATTGAAGTTGCACTACGTTGATTTCGATAAGTTGGTCGACTCCGAGACGTTGATCACGGTCGTGCGCCATATTGAACCCGGCAGCGATTTCCACCGTCTGGCGCACTTCCTGGAATCCGAACCAAGCTAAACGGCGGTCCGTCTTCTGTAGGTTGGGCATTCCTGTCCGACCCCAACGAGCCTTTGTAGGTCAGGCTGTGCCTGACGAATTGCGGTTTCAAACCGTTCGAGCCGGTTTCCGTCAGGCACGGCCTGACGAGCCGAGTATCGGAGTTCTGTTAGAGTGCCTAATTACCCAATGTGCCCTTTGTGCTGGGCACGCCGCTGATGCGCGGGTCCGGTTCGACCGCCATGCGCAGCGCGCGGGCCGTGCATTTGAAAATCGCTTCGCTGATGTGGTGGCTGTTGCGCCCGGAGTGGACCACGACGTGAAGATTGCACAAAGCGTTGGCCGCCGCGGCTTGCCAGAAGTCCTCCACCAGTTCACTGTCGAAATCACCGATCTTCGCCGTCGGGAAGTCGGCCTGGAATACCAGTGAGTACCGTCCGCTGAGGTCCACCGCCGTCGTCGCCAGCGTTTCTTCCATCGGAAGCGTGAAATGGCCGTAACGGCGGATGCCCGCCTTATCGCCCAATGCCTGCTTGGCCGCCTGCCCCAGGCAAATGCCGACGTCTTCCACCGTGTGGTGCTGATCCACGTGCAGATCACCTTCGGCCTGGACGGTCAGATCGAAGGCCCCATGTTTGGCAAACAACTCGAGCATGTGGTCCAGAAAGCCTACGCCGGTCTGAACCTCCGATTGGCCGGAGCCGTCCAGGTTCAACGTCAATTCGATTTGCGTCTCGGCCGTGTGGCGTTGGATCGTTGCGGTTCGGGACATGGGTCACACCATCGTTTCAATCAGGCTTAACAGGGCATCGATCTGACCGTCGGTACCGACGCTAATCCGCAGACCGTCGCCCCATTCGGGATAGTCCATGTATCGGACAAGTATGCGGTCTTGCTTCAAGCTCTCGTAGATCGTCCGCGCAGGCCGTTCCTCATGGTTACACCAAACGAAATTGGCTTGCGACGGTATGACCGAGAATCCGAGTTCTTCCAGTTTTGCGGCCAGCCGTCGGCGAGTTGCCTTCACCTTCTCTGTATTCTCTGCCAACCAGTCCTGATCGTCGATTGCCGCCGTGGCGCCCGCGATCGAAAGCGCATCGCAGTTGTACGAGTCTTTGACTTTGGCCAATTCGCGGATCATCTGTGGCTGAGCTACGAGGAAGCCAAAGCGAAGACCCGCCAATGCGTAAGACTTGCTCATGCTCCTGGAGACCATGATACGTTCGTTCTGGGCCACCAGGTCGATGCAGTTACGCTCGGCAAAATCGACGTACGCTTCGTCCACGAGCAACGGACACGGCAGCCCCTGGGCCAATTCCAGTATCGCTTCCGGCGTTACCATCGTCCCCGACGGGCTGTTGGGATTGGGCAGAAAGGCCAGTCGGAGATCATCCGCCGCGGCGGCGAACTCATTCGGCAGCGTCCAGTCGCGCCTGAAACGGGTCTCTTCCCAACCGGCTCCCTGGATCTGGGCCAGCGTTCTATACAGGATGTAACTTGGATACGGAAGCCGCAGACGTTGGCCCTCACCCACAAACGCTCGCGTCAGGATTGTCAGAATATCGTCGCTACCGTTGCCGCAAAGGATCCAATCCGCTTCGACGCCGAGCACATCGGCAGCCCGGTTGCGAAACGCTGTACACACAGAGTCTGGGTAGCGCACCAGCCCGGATTCCAGAGCTTGTTGGATCGCTCGGATGACGCCAGGTGATGGCGGATAGGGATTCTCGTTGGTATTCAGTTTGATGACTTTGCCGGTCTGCGGCTGTTCGCCAGGTGCGTACCCGGCCATCCGTTCGATGTCTTGTCGAAAGTAGGTCATGGGGGAGCTTTGGGATTCGAAGTTTGGGATACGGGATGCGGGATTTGCGTGTCAGGTTTCGCGGGTGTGCGTCCGGCGCTGTCAGTGTCCTGACACCAGAGACTCGGAATGGAGCTTAGGGTTCGGACCGTGCCCCCACAAGGGTAAGATTATCGCGGTGGACTACCTCCTCGTAGGGTCTGTGCCCTAGAACCTGGGCTATTCGGTCCGACTTAAGCCCTTTGATTTGGTGGATCTCGCTAGATTGATAGTTGGTCAGCCCACGGGCGATTTCCTCACCGTTTTGATCGCATAAAGCCACTACGTCGCCTTTGGTGAATTCTCCTTTTGCATCAACAATGCCTATCGCTAACAGGCTGCGCCCTTGACTGGTGACGGCGCGTACTGCTCCGGCATCCAAACGCAGCTTGCCGCACGGGCGAGCCGAAAAGCCAATCCAGCGTTTCCAAGGGCTTACGGATTTTCCTTCGGCCAACAGTAACGTGCCTACGGTCTCACCGGCCAGGATGCGACCCAATACACCGGGCTGATGCCCGTTGGCGATGATTACGGTCTCTCCGGCTGCGGTCACCATGCGGGCGGCTTCCAGCTTGCTGGCCATACCGCCTTTGCTCACTCCGGTTGCCACGTCGCACGCCAGCGCCCGCACGGAATCGTCGACGCGTGACACCGTCGAGATTACTTTGGATTCGGGCTCCGCAGGGTCACCGTCGAACAATCCGTCAACATCGGACAATATCACCAGCAGCGGAGCCCGTAACAAATTGGTGACAAGAGCAGCCAGCCGATCATTATCGCCGAATGCGATCATCAGTTCCTCGATGGCTACCGTGTCGTTCTCATTGATAATTGGGATCGCGCCAAAATCGAGCAGTGAAACCAGCGTGTTGCGGACATTCAGGTATCGTGTTCGATCCTGCATGTCCTCGGCGGTCAACAGCACTTGAGCCGCATGCCGGCCGTGTTTGCGGAAAGTCCTTTCGTACGTTTCGATCAAGTTCGTCTGGCCAACGGCCGCTACGGCTTGGAGGCGAGCCAGATCGGTTGGCCGACGATCGAGCCCCAGACGCCCCATGCCCGCGCCGACCGAACCAGAACTGACCAGAACCACTCGGCGGCCTAGTTCTCGAATCTGGTTCAATTCCTCGGCCAGATCAGTGATATGCTCTTCGTCCAATTGGCCGTCGGGGCGGCTCAACACGCGCGTGCCGACTTTCACGACGATCGTGTCCGCCGTAGCAGCGATTTCTTGACGCAATAGGTCGGACATGGGCAGAGGGTTCGGATCGACGGTTGCACGCAAGCGGCCAACATCCAGCTCGCAGGGCCAGCTATTCGAATCGTAGCTGAATTCGCAGGAATTCAGAATGGTGGATGATTTGGAATTCTTGCGAATTCATCTACTTCGGTTTGGCCGTCGGGATCTCTTCGTTGTCGTCCGTTCGCCCATAGTCGTCCACGTCCAACTGGGCCAAGTTGATACCGCTGTGGAAGTCTTCGCCCGGCAGAATCCAGATTTCGCCGTGCAAATCGCTCTGCTCGGTGGAAACGCTATGGTGCCGCACCAACTCGAGAATCGCCAAAAACATGCCGATTACCGCAGATTTGTGCATGCCGGGAGTGAATAACTCGGAGAAAGCTACTCGCTGGTGGCTTTCGAGCCTTTGACAAATCTGCTCGACGTGGACATGAATCGGCGTGTCGTCGTAGACGATGTTCGAGGGTTGAATCACTCGGTTGTCGCGCACGATGCGTCCAAATGCGCTGACCAGGTCCCAAAGCTCGATTTCCTGGATCGGCTGTCCCGCCGGGTCGATACGCCGCGGCGGCAGGTCGTCGGCCGCTCGCGGCAAACGCTGCTGCCATGTTTGGCTTTGTTCCTCCAAAATGCTGGCGGCGTCTTTGTACTTCTTGTACTCCAGCAGGCGTTCGACCAACTCCTCCCGAGGATCGTCCAACTGGTCCACGTCCTCGCCGCCTCGCGGCAGTACCAAGCGCGACTTGATCTCCATCAGCGTGCTGGCCATTTCGATGAAGTCCCCCACGGCGTCGACATCCAGTTCCTTGAGCACATCCAGATGCTGAAGGAACTGCCCCGCAACCATGGCCATGGGGATGTCTGTGATGTCCAACTCGTGCTTGCGCACCAGATAGAGCAGCAAGTCCATGGGGCCACGGAATATGTCCAGATCTACGCGAAATGCCATGGCACAAACGGATCCGATGCTAGTTGGTCAGTTGAACGGCCCCACTTCGAGGCGTGATAGCATGCGTAAGTTCTTGTGATTACATCGTTTAACGGCAAGCCGAAGGCGACTTTGTCCCCGCCGCCGCAGTCGCCTTCGGCTTGACGTTAAACGAGTGATTGGAAAACGGCGGCTCAGCAGCAGCTTCGCCCTCCCAAACTCACTGCGATCTGACACGGCCCAGCAACGACTTGGATGGGCGTCCATTGACGACCTTCCAATGGAATGGTAGCAGCACGGGCAAAATCGGGCGAGTGGAATTCTCACGGGATCTGGAACTCCCTACCCGAGCCTTGCCGATCGGGCCAGGGAGTGACACTCTCGTATCCGACGTTCCAGTTCCTGGACAAGTTCCTCGTCCGACAGCTCAGCGATCGTTTCCGGCGGTATCGGTTCACCGATCCATACGTGAATCTTCGCCAACCGCGGCAGGAGCAATTTGCGCGGCCACGCGTCATAAGCCCCGTCCATGCCCACCGGTAACAGGGACACTTTGCCGCGTCGCGCCAAGGCTACGAAACCGGGTTTCAGCGGCGAGACCTCGCCGTCGTTCGTGCGAGTCCCCTCGGGGAAAATCAGCACCATCTCGCCTCGTTTCAATCGTCTGAGCGTCTCCTTAATGCCGGCCAAACCGAATCCGTCGCGGTCGATGGGGATCGCATCCAGGAACTCGATCAGCCAGCGAAACGGACCGAAACGAAACAGTGTCTTGCGCGCGATGTAGTTCAAGCGGCGGTTGAACCCAACTCCGACCAAGACCGGGTCGAAAAAGCTCTGATGATTCGAGCAAACCAGCGCACCGCCTTCCGCCGGCACCCGCTGCCGGTGCCGGCAGCGGATACGAAACAGCAGTACGACCGACAGCCGCGACAGCATACGCAGGAACGAGTAGCCGGAGCGTTTGAAAAGTGAACGTTGGGACATCAGACACGGATAGGTGTAACACTTCAGCCAAGTGGTAGCCGGATTCGCAAGAATTCGGGATCCTCCCAGTTTGCGGCCGAATTGTCCGAATTCTTGCGAATCCGGCTACAAAACGGTCACTCCGCCAGACGGCTGAATACTTACGAACAGGATAACTGCAATCAAACCGCGGCCTCGTCGTCCGGCGGCTCGTTGATTCGTTCTCTGACGATCTCTTCCAGTCGATCGACGACCTCATCGAAACTCAAACCATCGGTCAACACTTCCACGGCGTCTTCTGCCTTGATCAATCCGCCAACAGGTCGCGTCATATCTTCGTGATCGCGTTTCGTCTGCTGGGCCAAGACGTCATCCACTAAAGGCGTTTCGCCCTGTGCCTGCAGGTCGCGAACGCGGCGACGCGCCCGCTCTTCAGGGCTGGCCGCCAGGAAGATCTTGCACTCCGCTTCGGGAAAGGCCACAGTCCCCTGATCGCGTCCTTCAGTCACCGTATTGCCGCTTCGGCCGATTCGCTGCTGCAAGTCTACCAAGTGCTCTCGGACGCGCACGTTGTCGGCCGCATTCCGGACAAGCGCCGTAATCTCGCTGGATCGAATCGCGTTGGTCACATCTTCGCCGTCCAGCAAGACACGGTCCCCATCGAACTCGATCGTGAGTCCCTCGGCCAAGTCAGCCAGTTTGTTGGGGTCGCTACAATCGAGCCCATGCTTGGCCGCAGCCAGCGCGACTACTCGATACATGGCGCCGGTGTCAAGGAACCGAAACCCCAGCCGTTTGGCCAGTGCTCGTGCAACGGTGCTTTTTCCCGCTCCAGCGGGTCCGTCGATTGTGACGATCATATTCGAATCCAGACCGTCACTGCCGGCCCGCGTGCTTTGGCCTGCAATAGGAAAGGGTCAGCAAGGCATAACCCGCGACAAGATGGGGAACATTGAATTGACGCATGTCTCAGGCTCTCGCTAATCCAGCACCGCCAGGATCTCGTCTTCGTTCATGATCAAGAGTTCTTCGTCGTCCACGATCACCTCGGTGCCGGAGTAGAGGGAAAACAGAACCCGGTCCCCCTCGGCGACCTGGTGCTCCGCCCTGGTGCCATCGGACAGCATACGTCCGTCGCCAACCGACAGAACGCGTCCCTGTTGCGGCCTCTCCTGCGCCGAATCCGGCAGGACGATTCCGCCCGCCGTCGTTTCCTCTGCCTCCAGCCGCTTCACGGCCACTTTGTCGCCCAAAGGCACTACTTTCATTGCCTCGACTCCAGGCTTGGATGTGGTTACATCTCGCCTTCAACAAGGCGAGACAGGGCCAGCATTGGACTGCGCCAAACGATTGATTCTTGCACGGAGATGAGCCGCATACAAGGGCGTGCCACCGCCAAACGACGCTAGCAGCCCCAAACATGGTCGGAGTACACCCTTCTTGTGAACTATAACGTTTACCGCCGAGTTTAGCTCGGCCCTGCTGCTAGCGGCACCATAGACCTTTGAAAGGCTTCCCAAACGGCTGATTCCTGCACACATGGTACATACGTCTGGCTGGACCTAAACAATGATTCCGGTTTTGCCGATAAGGGAATATGGATAAGTTTTGCCGGTTGCGCCGGCTTTTCAATGTCCTACCAGCGAAGACAGTGTCATGAGCAGTCCCACTTGCGTCGAACAGCCATCCGCAGCCAGCCAGGACGGTGGCAATTCGCGGAGCGGCAACGTACGTATTGATCCACCTCACCGGATGCGCAACGGCGACCCGCAAGAGAGGCCGTCAACGACTGGTCAGGATCGGGCCCTTGCGGCCGCGGGCAAGAGCCAGGAACGTGCATTGACGCAGTTGCAGGATCAGGCGATCGAACTGCGGGATGAGTTGCGTTCCAGGCAGCACGAGTTGGACCGTCGCGAAGCCCTGCTGAACACGCGTGCGGCCGAGTTGGAGAACGAACTGCGGAAATCGCAACTGTGGGTCTCCGAACGTCGCGCACAATACGAGACGCGAGACGCCGAACTGTGCGAGAGGACGTCCGAATTGGAGACACGCTCGGCAGAACTATCGGCGGCCGAGGGCGCACTGAAAGACAATTGGCAGAAGCTGAGCAAAGAGACGGCGCGGCGGGAACGGGAGCTTCACAAACGAGAGGTCGCCCAGGCCAATAGGGAGACGCAGCTTGTCGCCAAAGAAGAGGCGATCGAGACGGCCGACCGCCGACTCCAGCAGAAGAAACAAGGCGCGGAAGAGCGGCTGCGCATCGAACGGCAGAAGTTCAAGAACGATAGGGATGCTGCTACTCAGATGCTGGACCACCTGCGGAGCGAGACCGAACGCAAGAGCCGAGAGCTCGAGAAACGCGAGAAGCGGCTTGAACAGAACCAAGCGAAGTTGGACCGATTGCGAATAGAGGCCGAGAAGAAGAGCGATCAGGCGGGACGAAAAGAAAGGGTGATAAACGACCGAGAACAGGCGTTGAGCAAACAACAAGAGCAACTCGCCAGCGAGGAGGTCGCTTTGCGCGCGGCCGAGGATCAATTGCGTACTGCTCGACGCGAGTTCACAACCGACAAGGAGAACGTCGCCCGTACACAGCGCGAGCTAGAAGCTCGGGAGGAGCATCTGGACAAGACCGAATCGACCCTGGCTGGCCATCTGCGCCAACTGGAAGAAGACCTTCGCCACCTGCAGGCGGAACGCGCTCGAGTCGAACAAATCAACGAAGGACTGCAGCGAGCGCGGTTGGCTCGCGGAAATGCGGACGGCGAAGACGTGCGGCAAGCCAAGCAGCAGATCCAGCAACGGACCGAGCAACTCAACCAGCGACAAGCGGCGTTAGAGCAGTTACGGGCGGAGGTAACGCGGGTTCACGGCGAGACGCTCGAGATGCGACTGCTGACGGAACAGCTTTGGGCGAAACTGTCCGGCAAAGCCACGCCCTCCGAGTTGACCGAATCACTCGGTGAACTCCGTGAGCGGTTGGCCGACCACTATCGTTTGATGCAACAGGCAATAGAGCAGAAGTTCAAGGAGACGCGTGGCCTGGCAGGCAGGCTGAGAATACACCAGGAGCAATTGGCGTTACAACGCAAGGAACTGCAACAGTGGGTCAGCCGGCGCCAGAACGAACTCGAAGAACAGGCCATCGCCCTGGCGGCACGCGAGCAGCAGTTCGAGCAGCAACGCTGGGCACAGTTCGACGGGCAGGAGCAGTGGAAAGAAGAGCGTCGCCAGCTCCAGCGACAGATCCGCGAATTGACGCTTCAAAACCAGCGAGATCGACGCTGACGGAACAAGGCCCGCAAACCACTGCTGGACAGAATTGACTTGTTTGCCCCAATACCGCTGAATTGCATCGGCCAATGAATTACTGTCGCATTTGAGTGTAGCCGGAGTCGTGAGACTTCGGTTCTTGCCGCTTCCGTCCGAAGTCTCACGACTTCGGCTACGACACCTATTGTTTGGCCAGTGCTTAACAGGCTGGAAGCCTATCCCACTAAGCTTCCGCGCAAGGAAAAAGACCCTTGGCACGCCCGTAGGTGCGCCAAGGGTCCGCCGTATTGCATCGGTGTTGTCGGGAGTTGCCGATGCAAAATCGCCTGTTCTGTTCCGCTCGAGGATGAAAACCTCAATCCTGACTCAGTAGTGCCTTCAACTGGGCTTTGTTCGCCAATCCCACATGCTGAGCGGCGATTTCGCCGTCCTTGAACACGATCAGGTTAGGAATGGAACTGACGCCGTAACGCACCGCCAACTGCGAGGCCTGATCGACGTCCACTTTCACAATCCTGGCGTCCGGCGTCTCCTTGGCCAACTCTTCCAGCACGGGCGCGATCATCCGGCAAGGACCACACCAGTCGGCATAGAAATCGACCAGTACGGGTACATCGGATTTCAGCACGAGTTGATCGAAATTCGACTCGTCGGCATGTTCCACTTTGCGTTTCGCCTGAACGACGGTACTCATAGTTTGTTCTCCCTTCTCGTTTTGCTTGGATGAAGTCTTGCTTCTCTCGGAAACCCTTTTCTTGTCTGGCGTAGGTGATGCATCGTTGCCTGGTGTTGGTGGGACCGAACAGGCGCCCGGAGGCTTGCTGAGCGAAAACCCTGCGATCAAAGCCAGCACACCGACGATGCCTATCGCGTGCGAATTTTTGCGAAACCAGGACTGCATGGTTTGGACCTCGTGCCTGTTGGGTTTCTTTTGCCGCTGCCGCTAACACTTACCCCTACTGATCCTGCCTCCGGAAAAAGGTTACAAAAGGCGTCCGTAAGCCGCCGCAATCAGCGAAAGGAGATGAGATGAAAAGGTTGATATCAACGTTTTCTTGTGCCGCTGCCATCATCGCGTGCGGAATCTGCTCGGCGGTCGAGCTCAATCTTGCGTCCTTGGCTCAGCGTTCGCAGGTCAAGCACAGCGATGTGTCGCGCCAAGTCCTCGCGTTCTACTATCCCTGGTACGGCAACCCGGACGTGGAAGGCGGCAGTGGCAGATGGTCCCATTGGAGCGGCGTGGACCAACAGAAGCAGCAAATCGCCAGCAGCACCAACTATCCACAACTGGGGCCGTACGATTCGCACGATCCAAGGACCATCGCCCAGCAGTGCCAGTGGGCCAAGCAGGCAGGCGTAGACGGTTTCATCATCAGTTGGTGGGGGAAAGGCTCATTCGAGGACCGAGCGATGAAACGCGTACTGGACGGATGCCAGCAGGCAGGGCTCAACGCCACGATCTACTACGAAACCGTGCCCGGACGAAAGACCGCCGAATCGGCCACGCGTGACGTGGTCGACGCGCTGCGCAAATACGCTGATCATCCAGCGTGGCTTAAGGTCGGCGGCCACCCCGTGATTTTCGTGTACGGCCGTGCCATTGGAGAACTCGGTCTGACAGGCTGGTGTGCCGCCATCACGCAAATCAATCGCGTCTACCCAGGCGGCTCCATTCTCATGGGCGACCGAATCGACCGCACAGCAGCCCGGATCTTCGATGGCATTCACACCTACAACACCGCCGGAGCATTGCGGGGCAAGAGCGTGCCGCAAGTGGAATCGTGGGCCAAGACGGCGTATCCAAACGCGGTCGAGACGGCAGACCGTTTTGGACGCATCAGTACGATCACGGTTATCCCTGGTTACGACGACACCAAGATCCGCAAACCCGGTCTATGCGTGGAACGATTCGACGGCGATTCCTACCGTACACAATGGCAAGCAGCCATCGACGCCGATCCGCACTGGCTGCTGATCACCTCGTGGAATGAATGGCACGAAGGAAGCGATATCGAACCGTCCGTCGAATACGGAAACGAGTACCTGAAACTCACGGCCGAGTTCGCCGCTCGCTTCAAAGCCAAAGGCGATCGCAAAGACCGAATCATACCGCCGGAAGAAACAGGCATTTCCAAAGAAGAAAAGGAACGCCTGCGAGCCAGCTTCAGCACGACTCGCATCGGCCTGCTGCCGGACGCAGATCTGTCGGCACTCTGGTCGCTCCTGGACATTGGCCTGGAACCCGTGCAACTCTCCTGGAAGCAAGTGGCCGCTTTCGGGCCGTCGACTTCCAAGGATATGCCGGTGATAATCTATGCCTCCGACGAGCACTACTGTCAGACCGTGAATGAGCCCGGCGACGTGGATGCGGGACTGCTGCGCTATCTGAACGCGGGCGGTTGTCTTGTTGTGTTGCCCAGCGGCCCCGCTCCATTCCACTACAACGAGAAAGGGGAAGGCGTTGGCAACTCCGGCAAATTTGGCCTGCCCATTTCCGTTGGCGGCGAACAGGGCGGTTGGGAGCAGCCGCCTCAGGGCAAGACATTGTGGTTCGTCCAAAATCAAAACCGGCTGCCCCACCTGGCAAAGCGGTTTCCCTTCCCAGACACCGGCGACCTTCGCTGGCGGCCATTTGTCCGCAACCGCACGGCGACCGGCGACGTGGTCACACCGCTCGTCGAGTTGCGAGACGAGAACGGCGCGCACTACGGAGACGCGGTGGTGTATGCCGAAAGCAAAGGCGGCAGAGTTGTCTACGCATGGTTTGGGCTGCTCAATTCGCCCGTGGCCGACCGTTTGGTACACGACCTGTTCTCGCTGGTCGCAGAGCAGATGACAGACCGTTGACCATTCGGATGAGGGACGATTACGTTCGGGCCGCCTCGATCATGGCCGCCATGTTCTCGAGCGGAACGTCTGCTTGAATGGTGATTCCCGTTTCCAGGATATAGCCTCCGTCTTGGCCCAACGTCTGCTTCAGTCGTTGCACTTCGTTGTGCACGTCGTCGGGGCTGCCGTTGACCAACAGGTCTTGTGTGCCTAGACCTCCGCAGAACGACAATTGGTCGCCAAATTGGCTCTTCAGTTCGAGGATGTCCATCGCTTCGGGTTGGATCGGATGGAGTATGTCCACGCCTAGTTCGACCAGGTCCGGTACGACGGCTCGTACGTTGCCGCACGAATGAAGAAACACTGTCTTGTCGGCCGATTTGGCCTTCGAGAATATGTCGGCCAGTCTGGGTTTTACGAAACGGCGCCAGGCTTCGGGGCTGATGAGCAACGACTTCTGAATGCCGTAATCGTCGCTGAGCGCTATGCAATCGAAGTCGAAGTGACTGAACAGTATTTCCATCGTCCGCAGGATATAGTCCGCGATGCCTGCGAGCAGGTCGTTCACGAACTCCGGCTCCAGGGCCACGTACAGCAGCAGGTCCTCCATGCCGCACATGAAAGTCGCCCGTTCCCATAGATCGCCGATCCATACAATCCTGTAGTGCTGAGCGTTCCGTGTACACCATTCGTCCAGATGGTCAAACCGATATTCCGCCGAGGGATCGGGGAACCGGTAACCGGACAGACTGGGTTTGGTGATACACGGTCCCACCGGTGCACCGCGGTCGATCTCGTTGGTGGTCCACACGACTCCGAATTCGTCTGTGGCGTGACTGCCGAACTCGTCCGGTGACGCGTACAGCGGCTTGATCGACTGTGTCCCGGTCATGCGGATCGGCAGGTCAAGGAAGCCTTCGATGTCCTCCGTCTGGTAGAACTCATCCAATCTCCGCTGGGCGACGGGCGACAGCGACAGGTTGTACGGAACGGGGGCATCGTCCGCACGATCGAGTACGCGTTGGATCCACTCTTTGTTGTTCATGCCAACCCGAGGATCCTCCGATTTCGTTCTACGTCGGTCTCAGCGCCGCAGAAATCGTCGAATGCGATGTCGGTCGCTTCGATCAGGTGAGCCGCGATAAACGGTGCGCCTTCCGCCGCACCCTGTTCCGGGCTCTTCACACAGCACTCCCATTCGAGCACGGCCCAACCGTCGTAGCCCTTTTCGGTCAACAGGGTGAACAGCCGCTTGAAGTCGACTTGACCGTCGCCCAGTGACCGGAATCGGCCGGCCCGCTTGGCCCACGGTTGGTAGCCACCGTATACGCCCACACGACCGGACGGCCGGAACTCGGCGTCCTTCACGTGCATCGACTTGATTCGATCTCCGTACAATTCGACGAACGCCAGGTAGTCCAATTGCTGCAGGACGAAATGGCTGGGATCGTAGCAGATGCCGATGGCGGGATGGTTGTCGGCGACGTCCAGGAGCCACTCGAAGGTCGCCCCGTCGTAGACGTCCCCTCCCGGATGAAGTTCGTACGACATGAACTGACCTTTGTCCGAGGCCAGATCCAGAATTGGTCGCCATCTTTTATGCAACTCACGAAACGCTTCGTCGATCAAGCCTTCGGGACGCTGCGGCCAGGGATATATCATATGCCACGCGAAACCGCCGGACATTACGGGCACGCTCCTCAGTCCGAGTCGCTCGGACACGAGCACAGCCTTCCTCAGTCGATCTGTCGCCCATTCCACTCGGCCCTGATCGTTCAGTCCTTCAGGGTAGAACGGTTGAAAGGCGACCTCGTATGCCGGATGAATCCCCAGGACTTGGCCAAAGGGATGAGCTGACAGATCAGATATTTCCAGCCCGATCTCTTTGAGCCGCCCTTTCACTTCGTCGCAATAATCCTGCGAATCGACCGCTCGATCCAGATCGAACACTCGCGTATCCCACGAGGGCATCTGGATTCCCTTGTACCCTAGCCCTGCAGCCCAACGGCCGATGTTCTCCAGGTTGTTGTAGGGTTCTTCATCGCGCAAGAACTGTGCTAAGAAAATGCCCGGTCCTTTGATTTGGCTTGCCATGAGCGGTTCTCCTATGTTTTCGCACACGTCGTTTAACCGCGACCCAACGGGGAGCGCGTGATGCGGCAGCCGACGTCAACTCCGACGCGCTCCCCGTTGGGTCGCGGTTAAACGAATGTCAACATCTTACGCACATACCGACACAACTTACACATCACACACACGTACTGCGTGGCGCAGAGCGGCCAATTTGTCAGGCCACGTGGGGATAAACTCTTGGGAAACAAGGCCGGTGTAACCGGTTTCCAGAATCGCACGCATTACCGCGGGGTAATTGATCTCCTGGGTGTCATCCAATTCGGCACGCCCCGGCACGCCGGCTACGTGATAATGTCCGATGTATTCCTTGTACTGGCGAATACGGCGGATTACGTCTCCGTTCATCACCTGCACATGGTAGACGTCGAACAGCAGTTTCATGCGCGGCGAGTCCACTTGTTTGATCAGGTCGATACACAAATCGACGTCGTCGCCGAAGTACCCCGGATGACCTTTCATCGGATGCGTATCATCGCGAGTGTTGAGGATTTCCAGGCACAGGTTGACGCCCTTCTCCTCGGCGTACCCAATCACAGCTTTCCAGCAGTCGACACAGTTCTTCGCGCCTTGCTCGTCAGTGATGCCGTCTTCACGCATGCCGGTGAACGTGATCACCTGGGCACAATCGCATTCGACCGCCCCGTCGATGCCTTCGCGCAGCTTCTCGATGCAATACTCGTGATTGTCTCGGCTGAACGGGCCCTTCTTGAACCCGTGGCCGCCACCCATCGTCAACTTCATGCCCAACTTTTTGAGCATCGGGTAGGAGTTTCGACCAACGTCCATCGCGGGAACTCCCATGCGATGGCATGCTTCGATCAATTCCTCGGTGGGCATGGGCTTGAAGCACCAGCCGTATACGGACTGCCTGATCCGGCCGTTTTGGATGCGGTAATCTTCGGGCGGGATGTCGGGCTTCGGTCCGGGGGGCTGAGCCCGCCCGGCTGCAGGCGAAAGGCACGTTCCGGCACAGGCTGCGGCGCCGGCCATGAAGAAACGTCGTGAAACGCCGGTGCCATGTTTGATCGTGTTTGACATGAGTTTTGCTCCTCACTGGTATGGTCGCAGATTTATTGAGAATCGTCTCACCACGCAGTTCCTTGCAATACCGACCGTCTCTACGCCAACGGCATTGTGTCTCGCAGCCCAGGGTTGCTTTCGGCTACCCTGGGAAACACGGTACCAATCGGATTGTCCTACTCCAACGGAGTTGCGCCACCGCGGGCATGATTGCGGCGCGACGGAACCCCGTTGGGGTACACGGGTTTTGGGTTGTCACGCCCACGACCCCAGGGTAGCGAGGCAACCCTGGGCTGTGAGGCGATACCGCGTTGCGGTAGTAATCCTCGCAAGCGTCAGCGACCGTAGAAGAAAACACCTCTTTGGCAGCATCGACGGTCTGTTACCGATTCGGTTCCTCCAAATGCCTACAAAGTCCAACCTTCGCGGTACTCGCGGCGAATATAGTCGTCTGCTTTTGGGCAGTTCTCGGCTTTTAGGTTCTTGGCATCCCATTCCAGCTTGCTCTGAACGCGGTAAGACACATCGCCCAGAAGAACCGTCTCGGTCAATGGCCCCGAGTAGCCGAAATTGCATGTCGTCGGGCTGCCTGTCTTGCATGCCTCGGCCCATTCCCGGTGATGCCCAATCGACTTGGCAATGGTTGGTTCGGGCGGCTGGAAGTCGGCAAACTTTGATTCGGGCAGTAGTAGCCTCTTGCCGTAATTGGCCAACAGCATGCCTTTCTCGCCCACGAACAAAACGGCGGCTCCCCAGTTGGGCACGTTCTCTTCCTTGACGATCGGCGGAACGTTGCCCGAACCGTTGCGCCACGTCAGCGTTACGGGCGGCAGATCGCCACGGGCCGGGAACTCGTAACGCACGGTCAGCAGCGGCGCCGCGGTCTCCGGGTGTGGCGGTGGCCCTTCTGCTTCGACTTCGGTGGGATAGCGCAACTTGAGCGCCCAGAATGGCAGGTCCATGTAGTGGCAGCCGAAGTCGCCCAGGGTGCCGTTGGCAAAGTCCCACCAGTCGCGCCAATTTCCCGGTACGTAGGCGGGATGGTACGGACGATACGGCGCCGGGCCCAGCCACAGGTCCCAATCCAACGTCGGCGGTACGGGCGGCGTCTCCTTCGGCCGATCCTTGCCGCCACGACCGCCGGGAAACCAGACTTCGACTTGGCGGATTTCGCCGACTGCCCCCGACTCGACCAACTCGACCACTCGGCGGTAATTATCGCCGGCATGGATCTGCGTACCCAGTTGCGTCGCGAGTTTGTTCTTCGTGGCAAGTTCCGTCAACACGCGAGTTTCGTAAACCGAGTGCGTCAGCGGTTTCTCGCAGTAGCAGTGTTTGCCCATGCGCATGGCCATGGCTGCGGGCGGTGCGTGGGTGTGGTCTGGCGTGCCGATGACCACCGCGTCGATCTCCTTGTCCATTTCGTCGAGCATTCTGCGGAAGTCGCGGTACTTCTTGGCTTTGGGGAACCTGTTGAAAGTTCCACCAGCTCGCATCTCGTCCACGTCGCACAACGCGACGATGTTCTCGCCGGCCACGCCACTCACGTCGGCAGCGCCCCGACCGCCGACGCCGATTCCGGCGATGTTCAACTTCTCGTTCGCCGACTTGCTTTCTGCTGCGAGGACGCTGGCTCCAGACACCCAGAAGCCAGCACCGGCCAATGCGGCTCGTCCCAATGCTTCACGACGGCTGATTCGATTTGTCATTGTCCCGGTCTCCTGCCTAGTACGTTGCGCGGTTCAGTGTGTTTCTTGGCGAGCATTCAGTAGGCCCCGGTTGCCGGACGGGACCTACCACATATACGTGCGATGCGCTGATCCAACGGCGTTGCTGCCCTTTAGGTTAGCGGGCTGGCAGGCCAGTTGAAAGAGTCTGGTGTGGTGTTTCAAGAAAGTGCGACGTATTGGCCGGAGCCGATACCCGGTGCGGGCAACGCATAAGAGATCCAAGCCGTCCCGCAGCTTTCCCTATTGCTCATCGCCGCGCGATACCGAAGAATATGTATTCAGAGCGTATTGGCGTCATCCGAAACGCCGAGAGCATAGCGAATTCGGTTTGGCATTCGTGCGGCGCTTGTCGTTTCGATGCTTCTGGCTCCTACGCTGATGTCCGCGGAGTCGAAACCCTATCGACCCGTTGTGGCTTTGGGCGACGAGTTATAGGATGGGACTTATGTGGAGAGTAATCCAACGGACAATCCCGCCATTCCTGCTGCTCTGTGGCGGAGCAGCCGCAATCATCTACGGTGCCAAATTCCGTGAGGTACCTGTCTCCGTGGTCCAGAGGACACCACCCCCGCCCCCGCCCGGTTTTCCCGGCGGGCCACCTCTTGAGGAACCGTTTGGAGATCCTCAGTTTGGCGGACCTCCGTTTGGTGACCCTCAGTTCGGAGGCCCACCGTTCGGCGACCCTCAGTTCGGAGGCCCGATGGGGCCTGGTATGCCTCCGGAAATGCTGGAACCTCCGCCACCTCCGCCCCTTCGCTTCTGGGAGGAAAAGAAAGATACCTCTTACGAATCCGAACCGGCTTTGATACGCGAAGTGACCTATGGGGGCGT
>CAZURK010000101.1:0-45526 GCA_964623055.1 uncultured Pirellulaceae bacterium | reverse complement strand
CCGTTCAGCGTGTCGGCCCCCGCGCCGCCGATCAGCGTGTCATTGCCCGCACCACCGTTCAATATGGCATCCGCCGAAAGGAAGTCGTCGCCGCTGCCACCGTTGAGGGTGATCGCGATGTTGTCGGTCACGGCTGCGTCGGCCTTGATCACGTCGTCCCCGCCGTCGCCGTTGACAACCAGCGTATCGCTGCTGGAGAAGTTAAACAGGTTGATTTGCGGCCCAAGCCCCACGACTTTTTCCAGAAGTGAATTCACCGGGTCCTCGATGATGTTGATGCTCTCGGGCGCCTGCGTACCGTTCACGTTCACCGTGCCGGTACCGCTGCCTTGGTTGATAGTGAGCACTTCCACTTCCGTTCCCAAGAGCGACTCGACGGTGACCGTGTCTCCAGTCGCAGCACCGTTGAGTTCGATGAACAACTCCTCAATGTCGCCGATGGTATCCGTTTCGCCACTGGCGGTATTGCTGATTTCGACGACAGGTCCCGGCGCGGCCGAATGTGGCGGAACCACGGTTCCCGCTTCAACGGTGATGTTGTCGTCGGAGGCGGCACCCTGGCCCTGGAAGACATACGTGTCCGGGTCGTCGCCACCGTCAATAATGTCGTCTCCGGCTCCGCCGTCCAACAGATCCCGTTCGCTGCCGCCCAGCAGGGTGTCGTCACCGGCCCCCCCGGCGAGGTTGTCGAGCCCCTCGCCACCTTCCAACCGGTCGGCGCCATCGCCACCCGCGAGTGTGTCGTCGCCGGAGCCGCCTTCCAGCGTGTCACTGCCACCGCCGCCAGCGAGGCTGTCGTTCCCAGCGCCTCCGCGAATCGTCGTGGTAGTCGTCACGGCGGCTGCAACGTCCACCGTATCGTCACCGCCCTGGGCATTGACGGTGAAGCTGGTCACCCCGGTCGGTGTCCCGGTGATGTCGATGTCGTCGCCTCCGTCCCCCGAATCGATCTGGACTCGCTCAATGCCCCCACTGCCGCCGCCGATGGTGGTTGTGCCAGCCCCAGCAATGGCATAGCTCGTCGCGGTCACGTCGATATCGTCGACACCAGCCGTTCCCTGAATCAAAACCGTATCAGTCCCCGCACCGCCAACGAACGTGTCCGTGCCTCCGAGGTTGCTCGAATGCAGCAAGAACAAGTCGTCACCTGCGCCGCCGTCGAGCGAGTCGTTGCCCGAACCGCCGACGAGGGTATCGTCGCCGTCGCCGCCGTTTAGCGTGGCATCGGCGGAGAGGTAGTCGTTGCCGGTACCGCCGTTGAGGATGATGGCCGTGCCGTCGAGAGGCGCGGCTGCATCGACCTTGATGTTGTCGTTGCCTTCCCGCCCGTCAATATCGAGGGCACCAGCGGAACTGCCAAGAAACACAACCTCGCCCCAAGTGAGGGCAACACCTGGGAAGGATGTCCCGAGAGAGCTTAAGCCCACGTCAATGTTGTCGTCCGAGACAGATCCAGTGATATCTAATGTGCCCTGCAACACTGTAACGGTGCCGCTTGGCATGGTCCGCTCTCCGCCGATGACAACGAGGTCGACACTCAAGCCGCCCAAATCGGCGACGGAGAAATCGCCGCCCGCCCCCGCGTTCACGCCGATCTGCACCTCCTCGATGTTACCGCCGACAGCGTAGGCTCCACCGGGACCGCTGAGAGCAAGTGCGCCGAAGAACTGGCTGACCTCGTAGTCGCCCGCCCCGCTATTGAAGTTCACGACGTCTTCGTCGCCGCCACCTCCGTCAATCACATCATAATTACCCTTAGAGAAGAGGAAGTCGATGCCATCGCCACCCAAAAGCGTGTTATCCCCAAGGCCACCCGTCAAGCTGTCGTTCCCGTCGCCGCCTTCCAGCCGATCGTCGTCATCGCCTCCGATTAGCGCGTCGTCGCCAGCGCCGCCCAACACCGTTACGCCAAGAGAAGAGACGGTTGACGCGTTCACGGTATCGTTGCCCGCGCCGGTCTCGATCGTGAAGCTGTCCAGATCGCTAGCCACCAGGTCGGACGTGAAGGTGACCGAATCCTGCGCGTTGTTCAGTGGGTTGTCGTTCGTGGCCGTGTCGATCTTGAAGTCGTCAATGTCGTAAAACGTGAGCGACTCGAAGGCCACTTGGCCGCTGGTGCCGCTGATGCGGTTCCGGCCGGCGAGCGGGCTGTCGATGGTTAACGTGTCGTCGCTATTGGGCGTGATGAAAGTGAACTCCGCAAAGCCGAAGACGGTAGCCGGCTCCAAACCGGTGAAGGTTATGACCGATCCGTCCAGGTTGAACGTGCCCGCGCCGGTCTGGATGCTGTCGGGCAAATACCAGCCATGATTGGAGCCGTTGCCGTCGATCACGATGTCGTCGCCGGTGGTCTCGTCGCCGCCAATGAAGTGCAGGCCGCCGACGGGTACTGGGTCGCCCGAATCGAAATCGACGGTCAGCGCATCGTCGCCGCCCATCCCATCGATGGCCAACGTGTTGATGGCTGCCAGCGCATGGGTGAACTCCGGCGGGTTCGTCATGCCGGGGTCGTTGAGGAACACTTGGAGGAAGGTGCCGCTGGCGTCCAGCGTGACCAGGATGTTGTCGTCCGTGGGCGTACCGTTTAGGTCGCCTGCGACGGTCACATCCTGACCGCCACGAGCGACGTACCCGACGAACACGTCCTCCCTGTTCGCCGTCATGTTGGATGCCCGTTTGTCCGTCCAACTGATGTAGGCCCCGCCGTCCCGTGCCGAGAGACCAAAGTACTCGGTGTAGTCGTCGCCGAAGTTGAGCGGGTGGGTCACGTCGGACTCCTCCTGCGACACGCGGATGTTGGGGCTCCACGTCGCCCCACCGTCGCTGCTGACGGCCGCGTAGATGTTCACGGCGCGGTTGTTGGTTAGATCGTTACGGGCGTCGTACCAAGCCACGTAGATATCCCCCGTGGATTGGTCGAGGTCCATCCGCGGCATGAACTGGCTGGTCGTTGTGGCATCGTCGTTGACCTGGATCGGCGCGCTCCAGGTGGCGCCGTTGTCGTCGGAATAGCGGAGGTAAATGTCGAGGTCGTTGTCCGTCGGGGTAAGGCGGTTGCTGTAGGTAACGTAAACTCGGCTGTCGAAAGGGCCGCCGCTGAGATCCGCGTCCACCGACGAGACAGAGAAGAGGCCGCGCGTAGGTTGGGCGGGAATCTTGCTGTTGGCGTTGCCGAAGTCGGTGATTTGGAGGGTACCCTCCACCGTGTGGTCGGCGCCGTCGGCCAAGGTGGCTGCGTTCAGAACGTCGTGGTAGAGGATTCCCTCGGGGTTACTGCCGTCGGCGCCGGTGTCCACTTCCCAAGTGACGTGCCAGTTGCCAAACTCGTCATGGGCGGCCCAGGGCATGAACGTGCGCTCGGGGGCATTGTCGTTGATCTGATTGTTGACGGTGGTGAAGGTGGCGCCGGCATCGGTCGACAGGGCGGCCTGGATTGTCTCCCCGCCCGCGCCGACACGGGCCCAAATGACGAAGACGTCGTCGGCGCCGCTGGGATCCTCGCGGGTGGCCAGCGTGGCCGTGTGGATGTTGTTGTTGCCGCCGTCGGTGGTGATGGTCGTTGACTGAGTCCACGTGGAGCCGCCGTCGGTGCTACGGGCGAGCATCAGGCGGGAGGCGGCGCCTGTGTTCAAGCTGTATAGGGCATAGACATTGCCGTCGCTGTCAAAGGCGACGTTGGGGTCGAAACGCGTGTCGCCGGCACCTTGGCCGTCTTCGGTGTCATCAATGAACGACGCAGTCCAGGTGAGACCGCCGTCTGTCGAGAAGTAGGCCGCCAAGTCGCTTAGGTCTGAGTTGTTATTAGCGACGGCCACGACGTTGAGTGGATCGGTCGGGTTCGCCGCAGCGCCAATCTCGCTCTGTACGCCTGCTTGGGCGCTGGCATTCACGTCGAGCACACCGAGCAGCGCGGCCGCTGTCGGAAACGCCGTCGTCACGGCCAACAAGCAGCGTTGCTCCAGCGGCTCCAATCTCAAAGACCTAGCCATTTCGTTGCGAAAGGCGGCTTTGCGCGCTCTGCGGCTTCTCTTCTTGCGTCCGCTTGCGTTCTTGCCCTGAGTAACGTCACGATCAAACAGGTGGTGGAAAATCACGGCTACGCCCTTTCAGTTGTTTGACAACGGTGACGGCTCCGCCGACGCAGATCGCATGGCGGCGAAAGGTCCGAAATAACCAGGAACTTCTGCTGACATCGCCAGTCCAAACCAAAGAAGGCAGACAATCAGCGCATACTTATGTCAATCAGACAATCTGGGAGGATATGGTAATATGCGACAATAGGGAAAGTCAATCAGATGAATAGGATTTCCCCGGTTTTCAGGGATCTGACGATAATTCTGGATTGACAGCCGATCCGGGCCGCAGGTACGACAATGCTGCAATCTGCGATTGGAGGGTCACAATTCGCCGACGACATACCTCTGATACCGCTCGGCGACCTTGCCACCAGCGACATCGCCACGGTGGACCAGCACGCCGATCCGTTGTTCGAGCTTCTCGCCCTTTTTCAGAGTAAACGGCTTTCCGCTCTTTTCGTCGATCCTTCGGGGGCCGAACGTGCCGTAGTCGCGCGTAAGCCACTTGTGCGGGTAACCGTTTGATGGGTGGCTGAAGACAGCCAGTCCCTCCGTTTCGCCTTCCACGGTGCACGAATAGTCCATCCACTTGGCCGGCTTTCCGTTGGTCTCCTTCTGGTTCACGCCGCCTTCGGAACTGGTGATGGTCGCGCCTCCGTCTTGCACGTTGAATTGCTTGTTCATGCGGATGTACGGCCAAGCATAGTGCACCCAATCGCTGGTGAACGATACGTCGCCGTGGGCCGCCGTTAGCATGAATGTCAGATCGAGGAAGTACTCGCCTTCGCCCAACGCAACGATACGCATCCGCCGAAACTCGTCCAGCACCGGCGTCTTGCCCAAGTCCATCTCCCATACCAGTTTGGCGTCGACCGTCGCTTTCGACTGGCCCACTTCCTCCTCGGTGAATTCGACATGACGAATCCGATCCTTGAAAGGCGAGTCGGGATCGTTCTTGTCCGCTTTGCTGTACAGTGCGGAATAGAAGCCGACCGAGCGATGCCCTTCCAAGTTCACCTTGTCAGCGAACCAGAACGATCGGTGATGAGGATACGGGTCCGTTTGCTGGACCGTCATCGACTTGCCGGAAGGACTCCGCACTGGGAAGTAGTGCGCCATGTCGTTCTTCGGACCGTACTGATAGACGATGGCCTCTTTGCCATCGATCACTACAGATAGCTCGCCAGTCGAGTCCTTGTGTTGTAGTTGGATTTGCGGCGAATCGTCTGCCGCTTCGTCGGCGGGAGCCTGAGAGACGAGGCCAAGACCCAGAACTACGATAAGGATGCGCGGTGTCAGTCGGTACATGTTGATTCTCCCTCTGAACATAGCGGCAAGCCGCTTCTATCACCTGAACTTAGCCACTTAAACGCCAAGCCGATCGGCGCCGGCACCCCGCTGCTTGCCAGCGGGGGAACGATGTTCAAAACCAGATCACCATCCCGCGGAACACCCTCTCCCCTTCCGCCCACGCCGCTGCGGCGGCGTGGGCGGAAGGGGAAGCTTCGTTCTCCGATGACCTGTCTGGTTCTGAACATGGCTCCGCGGGGACAAGCCCCAGCGGTGGCCGGAAATCACACAGATTGATGACGCCGACCACAAACGCTTTGTCGTTTGAGTTACTCAGTCGATCCAATCCGTTCCAACGAAATCTCGCGGAGATTCATTACCGCCACTCCTGGTTTGGTCAGCGGTTTTAGCGTCACGGTCAGTTCGCCCGTTGCCAGTTTCACTTTGCCGAGCGACGATTCGACAAAATGCTCCCAATGGCCCGTGGCAGGTACCTTCCCGCTGATTCGCTGGTCATTCAACCCTAATTCATATGTTGCGCCCGCGGATCCGTCCGTGCAAGCCACCACGATGTCGACTGAGTATTCGCCGGACTTGACAGTCCCGCCGTTCCACCGCAGTCCCACGTCCACGTTGCGCCACGAACCAAGGTAGTCTTTTCGGGCATCATACACGGGACGTTTCCCTTGGCCGACAAAGCGCGCCTCTCCGGCGTTCAGCACCAGCCGCGAACTGCCTGCTATTTCGATCCGTCGTTCAGCTTGGTCTCGAAATATTCGCAGCACGGTCTTCCGGCCGGGTGCGACGCGCCTATATTCTGTCACAAACTCCGACCATCGCTCGACGTCCTGATCGCCGATACCGAGGATCACGTCGGCAGTTCGCAGGCCGAATTGGGCGGCCGGGCTGCCTTTCGGCACATCGACCAGCAGTATCCCGATTTCGCCTGGCAGCCCCGACGCAGACACTTCGCCCTGGCCGACGATGTTTTTCGCCCTGGCACCGAGAAACAAATGGACCGTATCGTCCCGTGTGCTCGTATCGGTCCTGCCCGGACCGTGTGGCAATCCGGGAGTGCGAGCATCCGTTCTGAGCCGTTCGCTTGTGACGCCGAAGTCTTCCATGGGGAAGTTCACAAAACCCAGCGAAAACGCAGGCGAACCTTCGCGAACGCGGTAGTCGCCTTGCTTGGGATCGACAAACAAGGCATCACTCACGATCGAACGTTCGTCGCGTCCGGATTGTTCCTGCAACGCCGATGCCGGCCTTGGTTCGCAGGGCTGATGCAACAGGTTGTGATCGATTTCCTGTCCCCACGGCTTTGGCACTCGGATTGGGCGGTACGGTGTGAACACGATGTTTCGCCGAAACACGTCCTGGCTGTTCTGGTACCAGACGTGAGGATGGAACGAGTTGTTCACCATGATGTTGTTTTCCACAACCCGATAGAAACCCTCGCGATTCTTGATGCCGCCGGCCAGGCACAAGTTGTTGTAGACGTGATAGTTGGTCGAACCGTCGTCCAGGTCGATGTCCCAACCGTGATCGCATCGCCAGCGGTTGTTGCGCATGACAACCGTTTCCACCACGTCCAGCAGAGGCAGGTCCTTGTTCTCGCCCAGCGTGACCGTATTCAGATCGAAGTCCTTCAATCCCCAGAAACGGTCGCGGCCCCAGGAATTGAACGATCCGTGGTCGCCGGTTTCCTTGACCGTGTCGAACACATCGCAGTGTTCGATCAGGTGCCCGCCCCAAGTACCTTCGCTGATGTTGATACCGGCTCGCGGAACGTCGTAGACACTGCAGTGCCGGACCGTAACGCGCGCGGACATGGAAATCTGGATTGGGGCCGTCTGCTTCTCGAATCGCCCGGTGCGGCAGATCAGACAGTCCTCGACCAGACAATCCGCAGGATAGCTGTTGGTCTTCGGCCCCGGTTGTTTGTCGATTTCGTCGAACGTATGCCGCTCGGCGTACTGAAACAGCGGTGAGCGAACTGCGCCCGGATCGCCGACAAAGCACACGCCACCCGCCCCAGATTCGGCGATTTTGCAGCCGCGGACGGTGATTCGCCGGTTGTACTTGTCGACAAAGACCGTGTTCCCGCCAACCGACAGGAAATCTGAATCGGCAATCGTACAATCTTCGGCGCCGGAGAACACGATCGCCCCACCGCGATAGGTCGTCCAGTCGCTCCGCAGCAACGGCTCCCTGTTCTCCATGAACGTGCGAGCCGTGTGGGTGAAGGTCAGACCGCGGAATTCGACATGGCGCACCGGCCGATCTTCCGATCCCTGGAATTCGATCAAGTGTCGCAGGCGGACCAATTCGACGGTTGCCGAGTCCAGTTCGATGTCGTCGGGCGGCAGGAAGAACAATTCGTTTGTCTTCGCATCCACGTACCACTCGCCGGGCGCATCCAATTCCTCGAAGATGTTCTCCACGAAGCGATGGTCTCGGTGCATGGGCGATGGGCGATTGTTCTGCCAGCCGCCTTCGTAGGTGACATTGCCATCTGCAGCCTTGCCCGTGATCACGTAGTGCATGTCGCCCCAGTGGGCGCGGTGCATGACGTGGATGAAGCCGCCTGCCGGATCAGACCATCGCGCGGCGCGTTCGGGGCTGAAGCAATCGGCAGCGAATCCGTTGAAGTATTGTGCCTTGGGATCGTAGTCCGGATATCGCGCCATGTGCTGGCGTTGGCCGTTGATGAACAACTGATCGGCGGTCATGCCGTCCGGCAACTGCGCCTTCATAATGCCGCCCTGATGCGGTTGCCATTTCAAATCGAGTCGAACCCCGCCGCTGATCACCGACCGGACGCCGTCCTGACCGCGGTAGATGACAGGGGCCTCCTTCGAACCGGAATCATCGGCCGTAAACGCCAGAGTCTCGGACAGATAGTAGGTGCCCGCGTGAATGATCACTTCGATCAACTCCCGCCCCTTTTCGTTCGTCAGCCGCACGGCATCCCGGGCGCGGGCCAGCGTGGCAAACGGACGTTCGCCTGTGCCAGGATTCCCGTCGTCGCCATTGGACGCCACGTGAAACTCCAGTGCGGCGCATGTGCCGCTCATCAGTAGCGCCGTCAGTACACCGAGTACGTGATACTTCACTTTGTGTCTTTCCGTCATTGATCTTCGTGCATTCTCCGGCTCGTTACTCAACACCGCATCTCGCGGACAGACCTGAGAAGATTGCGTCAAAAATCCTCTCCCAACCGTTGACGACAGGCCACGATCCAACAATATAGGTAGGCGTCAAGCGTATCACAAGTTCACGGGGGCATTCCAATGAGAGCATTATTGTCAGCCAGTTTGATTCTCTACGGCCTAACGTCAGCCGCTCTGGGCGCCGTCACTGGCGAACCCAAGAAGCCGTACGTGGACCGTGAGGACGACAAGCCGCGTGTTCACACCGAGGTGATTACAGCCGGCAGCCACGAGTACACGATCGAATTTCGCGGCACCGTCGACGGGACCATGACGCGAATGCCAATTGGGTACGCGGCGTTTGTGCAAGGATGGCAGCCAAACCGATCGGTGACGATCGAGAACATCGGTCAGGCCGATGTCAAGAATCCTTGGTTGACCGTCAATGGCCGCGGCGATTGGCGGACGCTGGAGTCGATTGTCGCCGAGGCAACGCGAGGCTGGACCACACCGGCGGACAGGGCGCGAGCGATCTGGGAATTCGTCAGACGAAGGCGATTTCACGCCTGTACGTGGGACGGCGAGTGCAGCGACGCGATCAAAGCGTTGAACGTCTACGGCTATACCCTGTGCGGCAATCAGGCGCGCGTGATCAAGGACCTGTGGCACGCCGCCGGCTTGGAGACACGCCGCTGCTATCCGATCGGCCACGTTGTGACCGAGGTGTTCTACGACGGGTGCTTTCATCTGTTGGACAGCGACGAACACGTGATTTGTCTGAAAAGGGACAATCGCACGCTCGCTTCGGCAGAGGAATTCGTCCGCGATCACGACCTGATCAAGCGGACACACACTTACGGCATTGGCCGCAACCAGAGTCGCAGAACGGACGAGTTTTCCGCTTCGCTGTACGTCTACGAAGGCGAACGGAAAGGCACCTACGGCCTGGCGGCGCAGCACTCGATGGACCTAACATTGCGCCCCGCCGAATCGATCGAACTGCGCTGGGATCACATCGGCAAACAGTACACCGCAGGAGTCCCGCTGCAAAAGGGCGAAAAGAAACGAGACGGATTGGGCGACCTGTTGGCTGGCTGGGGAACGACGGCATACGACAACATGCGCAACGGCAAACTGCGTTACCGCCCAGATCTGTCCAACACGGTAGCCGTTGACGGTGCAGAACGAGTGGATAACGCCCTCTTTGAAACGGAGGCTGGCCGGATCAAGCCCAGCCAAGCCAGCCAGCCAGGGACTGTCACTTGGCGGTTTGCCAGCCCCTACGTATATGTCGGGGGCAAGGCAGTCGCGTTGGTAGACGTCAGCGACGGCGCGAAAGCCGAATGGCGTTACTCGACGGATGGGAAAACGTGGACATCGCTCGCGGCGACAACGAAGTCAAAGACCGAAGAGTTGACCGCATCGCTTGACGAGATCGTGTCTCCTCGTCGCCAGCCGACCTACGTGTTCTGGTTGCAGTTGTCGTTGCATGGACAAGTCGCCGCTCGTGAGATCGTTTTCGAGCACGACATTCAGACGGCCGCATTGGCTCTGCCGGAACTGACTGTGGGCGACAACAAACTGATCTACACAGACAGTGCGGACGGCGACCGAAAGGTTCGCGTGACACACGAGTGGCTGGACCGAACAGCCTGGCACCCGCCGACCGCACCGACCGAAGCCGTTTCGCCCGAAAACGGTGCAACCGTCGAAGGCACTCGAGTAACCTTCGCATGGAACGCGCCGACGGTTTCCGGCACAGGTACGATTGCAGACTTCCACTTCGAATTGTCGGAACATGCGGATATGCGCTGGCCGTTGTCGCCGAACTTCGAGAAGAGGCTCTCGCTGACGCCTTCCAAAGGCAAACCTGAATGGACCGCGCCATACCTTGGATTACTGAATCCGGACACGACGTACTATTGGCGGGTTCGAGCATTGGACACGAACGGCGTCTGGGGCCCGTGGGGTCCGACCTTCAGTTTTCGCTCACGGTCGCCCGGCGTCCCGTTGGATGTGCAACTCAAGCCAAACGACGATGGCGGACTCATATTGTCATGGAAGCCGAATCCACAAGGCACAAAACCCGCAGCTTACAAAGTATACGGCAGCGACGAGAAAGGTTTCACGACCAGCGATACAGAGTATCTGGTTCACCGCGGCAAGGGATTCGTGCGCACGATCGAAGAGTTTGATCGCAGACCATCCAATGCCCCGGGCGCCGGATCGGTGAAGACGCCGGCGAATCTCATCGCCAAGACGTCCGAGACCTCCTTCCGCGTTGTCGGTTCCGAACTAACGAGGCCGAACACGAATAGAGCTTTCTATCGCGTGGTCGCATTGGACTCGAAAGGCAACGAGAGCGGACCATCGGATCACGCCGAAGTCCCGCGGCCGTTTATCTACACACGTCCCAAACCTGCGAAGGTGGGCAAGGCATACGAATACCAGATCCATTCAATCTCCTCGATCGGCGATTTGCGTTGCCGACGCAGCAAGACCTCGTCATACAACGCAGCATTTTGGGATCGCGAAGAACTTTCGTTCAAAGCTGTCCGCCTACCCGACGGACTGACGCTTGACCCACAGTCCGGAAGAATCTCCGGAACTCCCACCCGCGCCGGGACGTTCGAGGTGGTATACGAGGTCGCGACGGATCTCGGTAAGAGTTCCGTCGTCACGCAACAACTGCACGTAACCGAGTAACGGGATCACGCTGTGCTCGGATGCTGCCAAATCGTTCTGCTACTTCGCAAATTGTCATTTCTTTGCGCGCATTTTGGCTGCGGCCGAGCAAAGCGAGGCTGCGTTGGTTAACGGCAAGCCGAAGGCGACTGCGTTTGGCACACTCCACTACACCGAAAACGCAGACGCCTTCGGCTTGCCGTTAAACGAAGAAGCGATCAAACACTTCCTTAATGTGCGGCCATTCCTTCTCGGTTTCTCGGCCGCTAATCAGCCATCGGCGAAGGCAGCTTGATGTTGTCAAGGTAAAACGCCGTCTTGTCTGACGCCAGACTGACGAAACCGAGCCACTCTAAGCGTTTAAATTCTGCGGAGCCACAGGGCAGTGATGTGAACGTCTGAGGCTGCTGATTCGGAACCGTGATGACCAAACGATACTTGCCGTTTGTACCTGTGCCCAGGTTGCACGTCAATTCGATGTGGATCCATTGGCCGATGGGCACCTTCGCAAGCGGCTTTCCCGATGCTTGAAGCTGGCCGTCCGGGTCGATCCGCATGGAGGGTCCCACACGGTAAGGTTGCGATGCATCACGCCATTCGTGAGCGAAAATGGCTCCCGGTTCCAGACGAACATCGAAAGATAGAACCGCTCGCCCTCCACGGTAGCGAGGCTGATAGTAGAAGTGTGGATTGAAGATGTGTTGCAGACCTGGGGCATCCGCCACTTTGAGTGACTTTCGTCCACCTGCCGCTACTTCCTCCGTCACACGGATCGCATCCCCCCGTCCCTCTTCGTGAAGAATCGCCAAATCCGGTCGATCGCCCGCGTCTTTCTTTTCAAAATCGTCGTCTATTGCGATGAACGGTGGAGGAGCAGGCGGCAAGACAGTTGCTGCAAATGTGGCCTTCTTTGGCAGGTTCACCCATTCCGGATCGCCAATCAGCCCGATCTGGCTCGTGTCTATCGACTTGATACCCAGTTTCAGAGCCGGCGAGTCGGGGCGAAGACGAAAGTCGTAACTATCGGGGTCCACGAACCGAGGGTCGGCGACCAGACTGTTGCGGTCCATACCGCGCGCCTGCCACTGCTCGAAATCATCGCCATAGAACAGCATCGGTTGGCCGTCGGTTCGCCAGAACAGGTTGTGATCCCATTTCGACCGCTCATCGTCCGCACCGGCGTCTTGGTTGAATAGATCGCCTTGCGTCAGGTAGAAGATGTTCTGTTCGAAAACGCTCGACGGCTCCCGCGTCCAACGGTACCGCCAGGCCGCGTGCCGGGCGCTGAAAGCGAACACGTTGTTCCGTATGACGTTTTCCGCCAATCCCGTGTTCATGATGCCGCCTGTCAGCGTGTTATAGACAATGTTGTTCTCGATCAGGTGCCCGTTACTGCCCTGATCCATGTAAATGCCCCACGCCATAGCCGGCCTTTTCATGTATGGGAATATGTCATGGAACAAATTGTTACGGATCACGCTCCCGGTCTGCGTGCCTAGCGTGTAAATGCCGCCGGCGTCACTCAAAACGCCGCGCACCACGTGATGCACGTGGTTGTTCTCGATCCGGTTATGATGCGTACGGTTTGGCGCCTCGCTCCAGTTCCAGCCGATAGACATGCCACTGTAATTCAGGCTGTGGATTTCGTTGTGCGAGATGACGTTGTGACTGCTTTGTGCAAGCCAGAATCCCACAGCACCCGCATAGACAGAGCCGCCGTCGTGGATGTAGTTGTTCGCGATCAGATTGCGAGTCGATTCGCCGACATCTGACTCCGCCATGTTCGGCTCGCCGACGCGGATGCCGCCCGCTCCCATGTCCCAAACGTGATTCCGAACGATTCGATTGTCCTTGCATCCACGGCTGAACCAGATGCCATAGTTGCCGACGTGTGCGACTTCACAGTTCTCTACAGCACACCATCGAGCACCTTTGCCCGAGATCACTGCCGGAATTGTTACTGCGGCTTGAGGGTCGCCGTAACCCTTGTCCGGCAGGCTCCAGTCGGCATGTTGAAAACTCAGTCCCTTCAATTGCACATAGTCAACAAACCGACCAGCGTCGGGATCGCCGTCGAACCGTACCAACTCGGTGAGCACCGGGGCGATCACCTCGGCCGAGTCCATGTCTTCGCCCACACGTGGCCAGTAGTACAGAGTTCCGGTCTGGGCATCCAGGTACCACTCGCCCGGCGCATCCAGCAATTCGCGTGCGTTCTCGACGTAGTACCTCTGATCGGGATCCCATGCCAACGGCCGAAAGACAGTGGGGCCGGTGAATGTGACAATGTGCTTCTGAGTGTCAACCGAGGCAATCCTGACACGGGACGTGTTCCACGAGTGAAAGACAACGACCTCGACGTTGTTGAGGTCTTTCCACGGTTCAACGTCGTCCGGCTCGTAGTGAAAACGGTCGACACCCTCGTTCCATCGCGCGCCTGGCTTCGCCTCAACCAACGCCGGGACGCGGTGGTATCCTTCGTTCGGGTCGCGAGCACGTTGTGCCCGCCGCCCGTTCACGAACAGCTGACGGAAATACCATTTGCCCGCCTTCACCTCGGGTACGTCCGCAGCGAAAACTCCATCCTTCGTCTCTCGCCATCCGCGAATGCGACGACCGCCTGACAGCACGGCACGCTGGCCAGGGTGACTAGCATAGACCACGGGGAAATCTGCCGTTCCCGAGTCTTCGGGTTTAAAGACGATTGGCTGCTGCAGTCGATAGACGCCGCGAATCCGCACCGTCGCCGAAGATGACTGGACGGCGGTGCCGCGAAGTTCCCGAATAGCCCGCTGCGCCCGTCCAACCGTGGCGAACGGCCCATCTCTGCCGGACTCGCTGGGATCTGCGACCCGTCCGGACCAGGCATCGTTACCGTCAGGCGATACGAAGAACGTCACATCAGATGCCCTTGTCTCCCCGCCGGTAATTGGAACGGCGAGCAGGAGCACGGCAAGAGAACTAGTGGCCGTAGTACCCATCGTTTTCTCCCGAGTGAAGAATACGTCCGTCATGCAGCAGAACAAGCGAGCCCGTCGTGATGGATGGCTCCGTCCGAAGAACAACACGCTGGGCATGGTTTCAGTGGAGCATTATCACATCATTTGATGACGTTTGCACGCACCGATTGTTGAACTCGACTGCCGTCTGGGCTATGGTCGTGGATGCGCACGGTTCGAGATCCAAACGGTAGCAAGCGGTCCGCGGCCACTGTTCCAAGAACGCTCCCCGACTCTGACACATAAGGCAGCGACGATGCAGAAGGAAGAGACACCTGGCTTTATCAGCAAACCCCGGCGGCCGCGAATCTGGGAGGGCGAAGCTCCTGCTGAGCCGGTTCCAACCCTCGACTCCGCGGCTCGGCAGGAGCCTCGCCCTCCCGTTCTCCGCCGAAGCCTGCTCTTCTGTTTGGCCTTTGCGTGTCTCGCATTCCACGGGCCAATATGTTCGGCGGGAGAAGCGTCGCCGGGGACACTGCCTCAAAATGGTTGGCACGAGGGCTTCGAGGAGTACGTAGCCGACAAGCCGCTGTCGTCACAAAGCGATTGGCAATACTGTCGCCCGGAGCGAAAGGACGAAGCAGCGGCCCATGTCCTTCGTGGCGGGGCATTGGAGGGCAAGCAGGCCCTTGCCATCTTCCAGGACGAACCGACCAATCGAGTCTTCTTTGTACACCGCAAACTGGATCCAGTGCCGAGTGACGTTGTCTGGGTCGACGCACACGTTAAGCCGTCCGCGAATCCAGCCGCGGGCACGGCATTGAGCATTCGCGATGGTACGAAAGGTGTGACGCATGTTGGCTATGCTGCCGACGGCAGGAATGTCGTGTTCTCGTCGTTCACTCGGTCTTACTGGCGTGTCTTCCGCGACTTCCCATGTACCGAATCACGCTGGTACCGGCTGACCGAGCGAATCGATTTCACCACGCGAACGTGGTCGTTGTGGGTCGACGGCAAGCTGCACTCGTGTGACTTGCCGCTTCTGGATGGGGCGCAACAGGTCACGGGCATGCGAGTGACGGCGTGCGGGACGGAAGACGATCCGGCGCTGGTGGACAAGCTCTACGTCGGTTCGACGCCACCTTCGGGCATCGAGCCGCCGGAACGACTCCCCACGCCCCAGCCGGATTGTTTGTTTCGCTTTGCGGTCTTTGGGGATCCACAAATCGGGTTCGGCGACAAGCAGCCGCCACATAGACAAGACGTAATACGCCTGAAAGCGGCAATTCGGCAAGCCGAAGCTGCCAACTGCGACTTGGCGCTTGTTTGCGGCGACTTGGTACACATGAACACAGACGCCGCGACTACGGGCTTGCTGGAGGCTTTCGCCACGTGTAAACGCATGGCATGGCATCCGGTTCCGGGCAATCATGACCCTGACCTGTGGTATCAAGAGCGCATCCGCAAAGAGTTGGATTACGTTGTCGAGCACAAGGGTGTCACGTTCATTGGCATGAAAACGTGGGCCGAGCATCATCAGGGCGGTGTGACGCCGGCGCAGTTGAAATGGCTCGAATCGCAATTGCGTGACGCGCGACAGAAACACAATGAAATCGTGATCTGGTGCCATGTGACTCCGTACGGCCCCAATCCGCGCGGCTGGTGGATCCGCGACGGCCAGGAACAGTTCCTCGGGCTGTGCAAGGAATACAAGGTACTAGCGGTTATGGCCGGCCACTTCCACCGGGAATTGTGGCATTTCCAGCAGTACGGCACACACCACGTGATCGCGCCGGGCATCACGCTCTCGCGAGGCCAACGCGGGTGGGTTGTTTACGACGTGTACCCCGATCGGTTTGTCCAGTATTTCAAGCCGCTTTGGAGTCCGTATGCAGCCAAAGGAGCGTCTGAAGAGCATGTTGTGCATGGGCCGCTCACGTTTGACCGGCATGCTCCGGCATCCGCAGCGGCGGGACATTAGCGAGTCGCGTGATTTGAGATCCTCAGTAGGATGGGCATTCCCGCCCGTCTGGTTGGAGTCGGGCCCGTCTGCTTGAGGTCGGGCCCGTCTGCTTGGAGTCGGGCAGGAATGCCCAACCTACAAGAACACGAAACGCCAGGGACTAACACAGACGAGGAATCATGGTTATGAGAAAGACGTCCATATCCCGACATTCAGCAATTGGCTGAGGTTGTGGTCACCACTACTGATTGAAGTCGGAAGGGGCGCGGACTTCGATCGTGGGCTTTCTGCCGTAAAGGACGCCGCTGTGGCTGTTGGCGTCTAGGTCAGTAATCAGTTTGGCGTAGAACGGACGGTACTCAGCGATTCGGGCCTTGGCGGCGTCGCGTTTCGCTATCGACTCGGCGTGGGTTTTGCGATCGCTGTTGCTGGCTGCACCGGTCAGTATGCGTCCGGCGTAGATCATCGAGGCGACCGTGTGCATCGTGTAATTGTGATGATCGATCAGGCGGATGAGACGCTCGTTTTCCTCTTCCGATAGGCTGCTGCGTTTGCTGTAGGCGCGATCGATTGTTTCCTTCATCTGTCGCAGTATGGGCCAGTAGGCAGCGAGGTACATTCCCGGATTATTCGCTCCGGGATAACGATTGAAGAAGGAGGCAATCATGGCCTCTTTCGTATCGCGGGGCCCGCCCTTGAAAACCCTGATAAGAGCATTTTCCAGCAGATCGTAATACACCTTCACGTCATCGGCGGCGGCACCATACAGCGCGGCGTAGTATTTCTTCTCGGCGACTTCGGCATCGAAATCGTGATCCCACATCAGCCGGCCGAGCAGGTAGTGACCGGCTCCGAGCAATTCGTACGAGCGGGCGATGTAATGATAGCCGCCGTCAACACCGTGGTTCTTCTGCGCCCGGCATTTCTCGATGATATGCCTGGTGACCGGCGCGATCATGTACAGCGGCGTCTGGTCGTAGTGCCAGATGTCGTACTTGTAGAACTTGCCGGCAGCCTCGTGCCAGCCGCGTTCCATGGCCGCTTCGGACCATTCGTCGCCCTCGTAGTATGCGCCCTGCGAAAAGCCACTGTTCGTCGGATGTACCAGGAAAAGCATCGGGTGCGGTTTTACGTTCTTGGGCCGATATTTGTAGTCGAGGTAAATGATTACCCCAAGGCGTTTGTCGGAATGCACCTTCGCGACGCGCTCGGCGACCTGATTGCTGAACTTGATGATGCGGTCGGTAGTGACGCGACGACCGTCGGGCCGCGTCAAGCCGCTGTCGAGTGCCAGACATTCCTTGCAGGTGCAGAATTTGCGACCATCATTGGCGGCGATGGAAAACATATCGATTTCGGATTCTTGGTGAAATGTTCGATGGCTGTTTTCGCGAAGTGTTCGACCACTTCCGGATTGCTGGTACAGACTTGGCCGCCGCGTTTCTCGGCATAGTGCTTCGGGTAACGTTTGCCGTTTATCTCGGCAAACCATTCCGGGTGCTCTTTGCCGTAGACGTCGGGCGACATGATCCGGTGCCAGTTGTGTTCGTGCCTCACCTCGAGTGGGTGCCCGAGGCGAAGTCGTCGGCCGAAGATCTCGTTAGCCTGACCCTCGGGTGACTTGGTGAATTGGCGATAGGAACAGTCTGGGCCGTCGACAATGTGCATCGATTCGATCGTGAGATCCTTTTGCGGCGGCGTGACGGTGCCCAAGTCATCATGCCAGGCGAAGAGCATTCCGTAGTAACGTTCAAGAAACTCGTAGGTGCCGAACAGAGTGCCGGGCTCCATCCCGACTCGGGCCGCCACTTGATGCGCACCAACCTTTGGCGTGTCGCGACCAACGATGTGAACATCCTGACCGATGGATCGAATGCGGAATCCTTCGGATGGTAGTCCATCGGCGGTAACTCCCGCCTTGACGGACCACGGGTTTCTGCCAAAGAAGATAGTAGGCGTGCCGGGCTCTGGACTTTCCACGCGGGCAGGTTCCGTACCCGTGGCCTTCGCAACCAATGCCCGATATTCCTTGAGCGCCAAGACTGCAGCCGGATCCGCCTGATCGTTGGGCAGGCAGACCATGTTGTGAATTGGTTTGCCACTCTTGACGAGAACGATGTCAAAGTCTTCAGCAGGTGGGTCCGGCGTTGGCATCGCATCAGCCGCGACATTCGACTTGGTTTCCGGAGTCGGCTTTGCCGAGCGCAACGAGGCGAGATAGCGCTGGTCGAGAACACTCAACTTGTTGACGGGTACCGCAATCAGGCTTCCATCGTTGCGTCGAAGCTTGACGCTATCGCCACTGAATTCGACAAACTCCGCTTCGATGCTGAACTTCCCCGAAACGTCCCTCCATTCCCGTGCGACGGTTACGGCCGGAAACGAAACAGCCATCAGTATCGCGAGCAACGCAATCGCAATTCGGTCGTTCAGTTTTGTCATGATCACAGTGTTCTCAACGATCCAGGGTGAAGATCTCGTCCACGCTCCAGAATACCACACCCATGTGGTAGCGAGGGTGGATCGAGGTCCGTTGCGAATAGTAGGCAGTCAGGATGCGACCGTCGGGCAATTGCACGCTGCTGGGGTAGCCGCAGTCGCCGCTGATGGAACTCGCAATGGGCGTTGAAACCGAACTCCACGTTTTGCCGCTGTCGCTACTGATGCGGACGCCTACGCCCCGGGCGCCGGGTCGGCGGTCGCCGTGGGTGAGTAACAGTCGCCCGTCGGCCATTCGCAGGAAGTGGCCGGGGTGTTGCGCTCCGGAGGTCGCCGCCCGTGCCTGCCACGTCTTGCCGTTGTCGCTCGATACATAGATATCCATGCCGTTGACTCTCGCGGCGGCGAGCCAAGTCCCGTCGGCGAGTTGGCATAGCGCGGTCTCGTTGTGATCCTTGGCGATGGTGGACTCGACGGTCCACGTGCTCCCGTCGTCGCGGCTGCGCAGGAAGTAGCAGTGGTAGGTATAGCCAGCGCTTCCCGGTGTCTGCGCGTAGGCGGACACGCACAGCGTGCCATCGGCGGCTTGGATGATGTCGCCAAAGGGAATGAATTCGCTCATGTCCTCTTCGCAGGGAAAGTCCTTGGATACTTCCCACGTACGTCCTCCATCGGACGAACGACAGATCCAGGGCTTGAGAATCCTCGTGTGCCGCGGTGCGCTCATGTCGCGTTTGTCCCAGCCTGAGCAGAGCACAATCAAGTCGTCGTTGCGAGCCAAGCCGGCCGCGAGGTTCATCCGGCAGGTACCGGGTTCGTGTTTGGCTGGCGTGCCACGTAGCGTCCACGTTTTGCCCTGGTCCGTAGTGGCCCAGCATTGGGCGTCGCCTTCGCCTCCGCCGTGACTGGGCAAGCTGTAGATCGTTGCGATGATCGCGCCGTCGGGCATCACGGTCAGGTTTGGCCACGCGCAGACGTTGTCCACAGCCACGTAGGACTTCGGCAGTGGTGGCGGTGACGGGGGAGCTTCCTCAACGGCGAACTCCACCAGATGGTAGTGGCCTTGGCCCGAGGAGCCACTTTCGTTCGAACCCCAGACAAGTCGCGGCGTAACGTTCTTTGAAGTTTCCCCGGCGTAACCGGTCAGTACGGGCTCCTTGTCGTCGTCCACAAAGACGGCTACTTCGCCCCTGTCACCCTTTGTCGGGTCGAACACAAAATCGAAGCGATGATACCCAAGCCCGTGGATCTTGGCCGTTTTGGTCGGCCCGTGCAAGCCGAGCGTGAGCACGGTGTTATCCTGGTCGTCCGCAGTGAATCGCATGAGGTAGCGAGTCGTAGAGTTGGCCACTTCACCGCAGACGGAAAAGTTGGGGCGTCGCAGACTCTCCACGACGCGCAGGTGCATGGTGAACCGCCACGGTCGCCCATCGACCACGGCCAACTCGGGCACGGTGAGCATCTTCTGATAACTCAGCGCGACTCGGGCATCCGGCGTGCCATCGTCGTCGATACACCATGCCGTTAGGCCGCCGACCGGATCCTCAGCCACTGGATTCTCGACGATCTTGCCCGTATGAATCTTCGATCGATACCAGCCTTCGCTCGAGGGATCGGTATCGCCGTTGTGGCAGATAAGCACGTGCTTGAGCCCATGGTCGTCGGCACCACAGGCGATGTGAGTCAATAACAAGACCGCAAGCAAGGTTGTTCGTACGGGCATGAATCGTCATCCTTTCTGTCCAACGGTCTCCTTGTCATCGCAGCTTACTGGCCCGCACCATCGGCGCGTCCACAGTCTCCGGGAGCATAAACACTTCGCCGTCCCGACTGCAGTAGTACAGGCGGGATTGGGACGGTTGTCGGCCATGGCCGTCGGCCCAGAGTCCATAGAAATCCGGTTGGGCGTTCACAGGGCGGCGGACGTAAGTGTGATTGAACTCGCTGTCCTTGGTCATCTGCTGGACCATGCGCCAGGTTTCGCCGGCGTCTTCGGTCAGCCACATGGCGATTTCGCCGCCGGGATTGTACGGCTGCGGGCCGGTCTCGGTAGGTGCGATGACGCGCCAAGTCGTGTCAGATTCGACGTACAACGGGCCCGTGTCGTAGTTGTTGTCCGACGTGAAGGCTTCGCGAATCTGCCACTCGCTGCCGGTCCAACGAGCTGTGGTCCACGTTCGCGGGTCGTTCTTCGGCCCGGACTCGTATCCGCCGCTGGTCACCGCCAGGACGATCGGGTTGCCTTGCGAATCGTAGTTCACGTCTTTCATGTAGACGTTGCGATTCTTCGAGCGGAATTCCGCCACCAGAGCCGGGTTGGTTGCATCGTCCAGCGGCATCTGGAGTACTGCCCCGTCGACAGTTTTCCAAGTGGCGCCAAAGTCGTCGGTCTCTATGTAGTACAGATTCGTGCGCCAGTTGAGTCCTTTACCCATCGGGTGCATGTTGAAAGCAGTGCCGACCTTGTTGCCGCACGGAAAGCTGACTTGGTAGTGTCCCATCTCGATGTGCGAGATCAACGTGCGTTCGGTCCAATGCGCACCGTCTACGCTGGTCCACGTGTTCAGTCCTCGCCCGCCCTTGTAGTACGTGTGTAGGAACAGGAAACCTCTGCCCGGTAGGAACGACGGCTGCGGATATGAGAAGTTGCCGATCCAGGACAGTTCGAAACGGTCGATGTCGTAGGGGGTTGCACTGCGTGAAATATAGGAAGGTCGCCCTGTGCCGTGGCTGCTGGAGAAGATCCAGATGTAGCCCTTGTCGTCGATATTGATGACCGGATTGTCGTGCGCGTCCGTCGTCTTCTTATCCAGCAACGTGCTGGGTCGGGCGACCATGCCCGTGGCGTGGTCGTAGTACGAAACCATGTGGTACAACGTGGTATTGGCACCGTCCGTGCCGCCGTAGCAGAAGAACGTCTTGTTTGCCTCGGGCGCGTACCAAGCGAAAGGAATATGCTTGGCGCAATACGTACCCAAGCCGCCACTGTATTTGTAGACGTACTCGCTGTTCGGCAGCAACTGGTTGTAGTACCAGATGCCACGGAAGCCGTCGCCCTTCTCGTTGATCAGACAATCACCCAGCTTGCGCGGGCTGGCTTTGAGTGTCGCAGGCGGGACGCTGATCAGACCTTCGTCCGAGCGGCTGTCGGCGGTCCACCGAGCCACAAGTTCGTCGTCCAACGTGCCGCCGCTTTGGCCTGCGCACACCGCGGACGCCTCATTGGCCGCCAGCCTCCGGTTCCAGATGCGGATATCGGTCATTCGTCCCCGAAACAGACGATCGTAGTCGTTCAGACTTCCCACGTATACGTCATCCGCCTTGCCGTTGATCTCGCCTGGCGCGTCGGTCGTTGCAGCCAGCCTGCCATCCACGTACAGGCGGATGACCTCGCCGTCATAGGTTCCAAAATAGTGTGTCCAAGTCACAGCGGCCGGGGCGGCGACGTTCGCGTGCGTATAGGTCTCGGCAGTGTGCCGAACGAGCATCCGCACGCGACCTTTAAACAGGTAGAACGTGAAGTTGCCGCCGGCGATGCCTTGATTCAGGAACACTTGATCCGTGTCAACACCGTCGAGCCTCACCCAGGCCGCGACACTCAACGTCTCTCTACTCAGCGATGCTTCTTTGGCCGGAACGACCAACACGCCTTTCGCGTCGAAAACGATGCCAGCGTCCGGCGGCGCGGCTGCGAGTAACCATGAGTTCAGGCAGATCGTCAGCGCAATAACGACAACGAATGTGTAGCGGGCGTCAATCATTCGCGGAATCCTCCTGCGGCGGGATCAGCACGAGGGTGCCGGACCAGTTGGTTTGTGGTATCGCGAGCGTCTGGCCCGTCTTGAGCGACCGGCGCATGATCAGCATCGGTGTGCGGTGCTTGGTCGAGTAATGAAAGCCGGAGTGGTCCAGCACTTCCCAGCCGGTCGTGTCGGTCCCTTCCTGTTTCGCACCGGTCGTGGCATGGACCAGTGTGTCGCGACGGGCAGTCACCGTAATCTTCGCCGGAACGCCTCCGCCGACTCGCGTGAATCGCCAGCCGTGGTACGGCTCCGGCACGTTCTTCCAGACATAATTGCGATTGCTGTAGGCCTTGGCGTCATTGTCCAGCGTGGTGATCTCGAACTCGAAACCCTCGACTGTGAGATCCGGGCACTGGACGGTCGTTTTCACCGGTGGTGGCACGGGCGGAAGGTCCAGATCATTCAGATCTCGGAAGTCGGGCAGGCGATGGAACGTCAAATGGTTTGCGTCGTGATAGTTGTGGGCTCCGCCCAGGCCGTCATCGTATGCCGTGCGCGAGACGGCCACGATGTCGTCGCCGTCGAACTGCCAATCGGGATACTGAAATCCGTGTTTCTTCACATCATGATGGTAGGCGATGATCGAGCGCACTTCCCATCGCCGCAAGTCAGCCGATCGGACGAGAGCCAACGTATTGCGCGTGGCGCCTGGGTGGAGTCCCAGATGGCGAGGTGGCATATAGCTGCTCAGGGTCCAGTAGTAGTTCGACACCGGATCGAAGCGGATGGTGAACTTCACGCAGCCACCCGGCAGATCGACAAAACCGGTCTCGGGGTCAAACGAAGCGGTCCGGCCGTCGTCGCTGATATCCACAATGGCCGCCTTGCCACCGCCACTGGGATACTCGACACGCAGGATGTCGACGATCCGCCCGTCTGGCGTTACCACCGCATTGCCCTCGAGCCAACCGCCGAACTTGCCGCCGAGCCACTGCTTGTCGCAGGGCAGTCGATTGCTGCAGGTCCAGCTTTCGGCATCCAGCAAATGGGCGTCCACCGGGGCCGACATCATGAACGCCCGAAACGGCAACCCCCAACGCAGCGTGTTGGTCGAATCCTCCATAGCCCGCCACACGCGACCGTTGTGCACAATCACAGGCACCGGCGCGCAATGGAAGAGGCCCTTGAGAAGCAGCCCCGTCCGCTCATCCTGCGGGTCGGTCCAAGTCTCGCCGCCGTCGGTCGAGCGGCGGATGATCACGTCGTTGTAGCGTGCCAGCGTCCCCATGATGTAGAGGTCACCGTTGTGGACAAACAGCGTCGACCAAAGCTGGCCGTCAATATCGCTCAGATTCCGCCACGTCAGGCCGCGGTCGCTCGACCGGAACACGCGCGTGGTGGCCCGCTGCCGATAGTTGGACTTCGGGCCGAAGATATCGTGCGAGGCCACGTAATCCCCCCCGGGCAGAATCACGATACTCGGCGAACCAACGTATTTCCCCGTGCTAGCCGCCTGATGATCAATCACCACGCCAGGCATCGAGCCCGACCGAGCTTCAACTGCCGGATCGTCGCCATACACACCCAAAGCCCCGATCAGCACGACCGACCCCGACAGCAAAGCGACGCGTGCCTCTCGAACGTCTAGAATCGCAATCATGGTTGTCTCCATAACAAGGTCTCTTTCTCAGGCGTTCGCGTGAGATGTCGCTGCATCCTTCGTCGGGTCGACCGTTGTTCATCGGGAAGGCCGTCAATGGTATCGAGAATCTTCATAAACTGACCGAATCCACGTCTTTCGTCCTCGTCGACAGCGTCCACGATCCAACATGCTCGCTTCTTCGAACGCCTCCATTCGTCCCACCACGACGGCATGACTTCAACTCCCATGCCGCCGCGCTCGAAAAGCGTGTCGTGGAAGTACTTCCCGAATGGCGCCAGATCGTCCGGATTATCCTGGTGTTCGCGGAAGTGACTAATCAGTTGCTTGGCGAGGAATGTCTTACCCGCCCATGGTGGCGCGACTATCAGAACAGCTTGTAGCGCGAAAAGCTCATCAACACGGGCCGAACTCTCGGCGAAGTCTGGGGCCAGAAAGCCGTATTCGTCAAGCGGCGGTTCTATCTCTCTTGTCATGAATCGACGACGAGGGAACGATTCGGGGGCACTTGCTGCCATCGGAGATAGTCCTGTGAGACACCCCGAAGCATTAGCGATCGGGCCGTATGAGCATTCAAATCGACCTACCGAAGTGCCATACGATAGTTGACTGGGTAATGCGCCTCACGATACGAGGTTTCTCTGGCCGTTTCGGTCCTGGGTGTTGAATGTGCATCGTCCGACTAGCGGCTGATTGAAGGGGGGCGAATGATGTAACCTATCTCATATTTCCAACAGACGCGGACTTGAAAGGGCGTTCAATCGACAGCGCACGGCCGTTGCCATCGGACTGCTCGACCATATCAAGTTGGTGGTGCTCGACATCCAATAGCGACTGCATCACAGTATACGGGGTTGCGACGTCCCAGGGAATGTCTCGCCTCAGGGCCCGACAAACTCCCCTTGGCCCCAGAGTTGCGGGGTGAGCATTGCCTTGGTCGGGACGTCCGAGATGACCCCATTGAATTTGTTGTGCCAGTAGACGCGTTCGTAGGTTTGGCCGGCGTCGCCACGCAAGAGTCCGAAGTCGCCGCGGATCCTCTGTCCGCGTGTCGCCTTGAGTCCCAGTACGGCCAGCGGGATCGAAGACTCAGAGAAGGACGGATCGCCATTCGTCCTGTGGAGAAGCTATTGCAGCACTTGGAACACAAATCCCACTGGGCCTGTGTCATCGGTGGTTGGAGATCAGGGTGCCGATGGTCCGGATTCGTGTCGCTTCAATTGCTTGCGCAGACGCTGCAACTCCTGCTCTGCCGCTTCGCGGGCCGAGCGTTCGGCTTCCGCCTCGGTCCATAACGGCTGGCCTGTCCGTTGGTCGTGGACCGCCAACTTCCCCGCTTTCAGGCACAACAACAGTCCGAGCTCCCGGCATTCCAGCGAGCCCGACTCCTCTGGCTCTATCTCGACATAGGATTCGCCTACCAGCCGGAAGCCTCTCAGGGGCGGCAAGAGGTATTCGCTTGTCGGGTCGTAGAGGAAGTACTCCCTGACGCCGATCTCTGCGTATATGCGAGGTTTGAATGAAATGTCGTGCCGGCGAGTGCTTTTCGACGTAACCTCGAATGCCACATCTGGGCTCTTGCGTTCCTCCCAGGTTTTGTACACGCGCCGCTCGCCTGGATCGATGTCGGTCGCGACAAAGACATCCGGCACAATGAACCGCGACGGGTCACCCTCTTCAAAGTACACCAGCAGATCGCAACTCACGTACGCGCGTTGGTCGCGGAAGTAGTAACGCAACAGGTCGAAAATGCGGATCATCCAATTGCGGTGCAGATCGGTTTCGCCCATCGGCTGACCATCCGTATCGGGATATTCGACTTCCTGGATCGCGGGCACGAGCGTCATTGGGTGGTTCCTGCTTGCGTGTACTGTACGCAGATTCCAACTCTATTGTAAGCTCTTGTTGTCGATGCGATAACCCCTTTTTACCGCCCAGGCGGCCGGGTCGCTTATCTAACCGTTGGAGGAGCAAGCTGACGAGGAGTCGCCACGCTACAGACCAATTGTTGCGTCGGGTTTTGAGTCCGCGTGCGGCCTTCACGCTCCGTTATCATTCCGCAGCCGCGCCGGCGACCTCGTCTTGACCGTTCAGCCGGACGACGGCAATACGGCCTTCGAGCTCTTGAGGACCCAGCCTAACCTGTTGACTCTCGCCGCGTCTTGCTACGTAAATCACGTCCGTGCCTTCGGCGTGCGATACGGTTACGATCGTTCCGTCCGTGGAGTCCGACATCTCGGCTTGTACAGACGGGCGCACGGCCGGATACGGCGTCAGCACCCACGCCAGTGTCGCTGGGCCGGTGGCTCGGAGCTTGTAGTCCAGCACGGGAATCGGTTTTTTCCCACTGGCCGGAGCAAACCCGAGTACGGGTTCCTTGCGGCCAACCACGATGTCCAGATCCAAACCTCTGGTCACCGCAGGCGTTACCATCAGATTTGCCACACCCTCATCTGTTCCCCAAGCGGCAAGTGTCTGCTCGTCCCTGGCTGCGGCGACGGAATTAAGATGCCACAAGATGTCGTAGTGGTGCGGACCTTCCGCCTGGAGACGGTCCACGACGACCCAGTAGTCCGGTCGCAGAAAAATCACGGTGCGAGCATGCTCGACTTGGATGTCACGCTTTGGGCCGTATCCGCTGTCGTATACGCCATCCGCGGCGTCGAACACGTCGTTGTGAATCCATAGATTGTCGAGCGGCCCGTCCGTCTCGTAGGTATCGCGCAAACCGCTGCGATGTTGCTGCTGACCGTCGACCAGGATCGTGTTGTGGGCCCATGTGCCCAGGACGTAACATCGGTACTTGCTGCGGTCGTAACCGTACGTACCCGCCTCGGTCAGGAGCACTCGTCCATGTCCGTAGATGAACATGGACAGTTTGTCTTCGTGCTGGTGTCCGATACCGAAGGGGCCGGATTCGAACAGCAGATAGCGGTCCTCGGGATCCCATCCGGACCGCATCACGTATTGACCGGCATAGGGGAATTCGACAGAAGTGTAGTCTGGCGCAGTTCCCTGTACTCCGCCGGTAGCGGCCCACTGGAAATCCTCGCGGCCAAAGAACTCCGCGCCTTCTTCGAGCGATCGCAACACGCCCGTGTAACCGGCGTCGTTCAGTGGCGGCAGTCTGCCGTCGGGCGTCATCGCCTTGAGGTTGTAGTCGTACATCCGCTCGAGACGTGCCAGGTAGTCCGTAGGCAAAGGTGCCTCGTTGTGCTCTGCGATTCTGAGAAGACCGACGAAGTTGCGCAGGGCAACTTGATGATAGCTGGTGGTCAACTCCTTTTGCGCGCCGTCTGGGTACACCTGACGGTCCAGTTCCAACGACAGACGATCTGCGGCCGTCTTCAGCCATTGCGGCGCGTCCCTGCATTCCGGCAACAGGATCCCCAGGTGGCCCAAGCCGTTGCATTCCATCGTCACCCAGTTGCCGCCGTGCTCCGGGTACTCGACGGTGATCCGCATCAGATGATGGGCATGTTCGATCCATGACTTCAGGAATGTGACGAGATCATCTGGCTTGAGTGACGGTGAGCCCAGGAAGTAGTACAACGCGTCCGGCCAGGTTCCGGAGGTTCGAATACCCGCCTCGATCGTCCGCCAAGTGAGGGTACTGTTGCCTGTCCCCATCACAGGCCAAGGGTTGTCCTCGACCCAGTCGCGCATTTGGGCAATCCACTCTGTCGCGTACTTCTCGTCGCCGGTCGTCCAGTACGCCTGTCCGAGAGTCCGCCAATGGGAAAACCGGTTCAGTCCGTACGTCCACTCGCGTGTGAAGGCGGGGTCCTCGGGATCGTACTTATTGGATTCCCAGTCGATATCGTCGCCCAGGAAATAACCGCCGTAGGTGTGTTCGAGGATTCTGTCGGCGCTGAGGACGATATCGGGCGTGTCCGAGTCGGCGGTAATGGTGATCACATCTCCTGTGGCCTTGGATGAGTGAGCCCAGAAACGTAACGCCTCGAACTCGCGCCAATCGCGTGGAACGTCCGTTATGCGCAGACCGGACCGATCGGGCAATCGCGACCAGATTGCCGCCTGGTCTCCTTGCTTTACCGTGTCCTTCGTCGGCTGCAGAAACCGCCAGCGTCGGAAATCCTCGGCACTCTCGAAATCACCCAGCGACACGGGCTGTCTGCCCGTCAATTCGATCGCGTCCAGTACGAGCACCGTATCGCGACTGGGCGTACGGCCACCGTAGGTGGCGCTGAATCGCAGGTCGCTGATCCAATGCCAGCCGATCGGTTTGCGCGCGGTGCGCCATTCGCTTAAAGGCAACGTGATTTGCTTCCATCCGGTCCAGTCAATCTTGATGGAGGTGACATAGTAATCCCAGCCCTCGCTGCCGCCGGTTACCGGCGCTCGGACGGTTGGACGGTCACGCCAGTCGAACCACCAACGTGGTTTCCGGCGTGTACGCATGTGGTCCAGCAGCGCGGCCTTCGCCGCATCCAAATCGCCTGCCTCGACCGCTGTCCGAACCGGCATCAAGTCCGCTCGTGAAAGGTCCAGGTTGAGGAAGAACTCCTTGTCTGTTGTGCGTGGCCCCGGTCGTGGCGGATCGTACTGGAGTCGAACATCGTCGATTACCACGTCGGCTTCCGCGTGCGGTGTGTTCGACCAGCCTGAGGCAGTGAAGGCCAGCCCGTCCACCTGGTCCCACCCGCGAGGCGCTCGTGTTCCTCCTTTGCCCCCAATAGGCAGCACGAGTTCTTTCCATCCAGTGAAGCCCAGTCGAATGCCGTATGACCAGTAGTCCATGCCGTCGGTTGAGGGATTCTCCGATCGGACAATGATCATGAATCGAGTGGGGACGGGCTTGGCGACGTGCACCCAGAGTCGAAGCTGGTTGTACTCGGTCCAATCCTGCGGCACGTTGGGCACGCTGAAACCGGTCACCTGCGGATGATTGCGCCAACGTGCGGACGCATCGCCTTGCCTAATGCATTCGGTCTCTCGTTCGAGGCCTCTAACTCCTTCAACTCGATCGCAGTCCCAGATCGAAAGCGTTTTCGCAAGGCTGGCCTCTTCTGCCGGCACAGCCGTAGCAAGGGAAAGGCATAGAACGCAAACGGAAACACATGGCATTTTAGCGTTCCTTCTGGTTGACTGTCGTCACGGCTTGTCACAGCCGATGTGGGCACAATCATAGGCAACTGTCGGGTTAATTCGAGAGTACCATTGCGTGGTCGCTCAGACAACGATCGTAGATCGAAAAGACAGCAACCGGCTTTCAGAAACGACGCGCCGCGTGGTGCGTAGGCACAGAATTCCTGTTAGACTGGCTGACGGCAGCTCAATCAGAAGGAGGGCTACATGATGCAAAACAAGCACGTTGTCTGGACTTTCATCGTGGCTGTGCTCGTGGCGATCAGTACGATTGCCCCCACGTTTTCTGCCGATCCGATCGCTATCGACAACCAACTGGAGTTGTTTGTTGACGACCATTTGATCGGCGAAATCCGGGGTGATGTCCAGCAGCAGTTGCTGAGACCAGAGCCGAAAGAGGTCGTATTCGTGGCTGACCGACCCTGGGAAGGCAACACCAGCGGGTACTACACCTATTTTCGAGACGGCGACCTCTACCGCATGATCTATCGCGGTTGGCAGCATGACGAGAAGAAGAAGGCCGCTCACAGGGAAGTCACCTGCTACGCCGAAAGCAAAGACGGCATCCACTGGACCAGGCCGAACGTCGGTTTGTTCGAGTGGGAGGGTTCGAAGGAGAACAACATTGTCTGGTTAACGCCGGGGACGCACAATTTCACCGCTTTTCGCGACGACAATCCGGCGACACCCGCCGAGGCCCGCTACAAAGCCTTTGGCGGCGGCGGTGGCGGCTTGCTGGCGTTTCAATCGCCGGATTGTATCCACTGGAAGCTGATCCAACGCAAGCCGGTCATTACCAATGGTGCATTTGACTCACAAAACCTCGCGTTTTGGGACACCGATCGCGGCGAGTATCGCGCGTACTGGCGCTACTTCACCAAAGGCATCACCACAGGGAAGAAATGGCAACCGGCGGGCTTCCGCGCGATACGGACGGCGACATCGAGAGATTTCATCACCTGGGAAAACGAAGCCGATTTGACCTACACCGAAGGAACCCCGACTGAGCATCTCTATACCAACGCCGTGCAGAAGTACTTCCGCGCGCCGCACATTTTCATTGGCTTTCCCACTCGCTATCTGCCAAAACAAGGTCAACGTGTCGAACCGCTGCTGATGTCCAGCCGCGACGGCGTCCGTTTCCATCGCTGGCCGGACGCGGCCATTCCCGAGGAAGCTCCGGCCGACCGGAAGGGCAATCGTTCGAACTACATGACTTGGGGCATGTTCCAACTGCCCGGCAAACCGAACGAAATCTCCGTCTACGCTACGGAAAACTACTACGAACCCACGCCGGGGCGAGTCCGGCGATTCTCCTATCGCGTGGATGGTTTTGTAGCTCTGCGCGGCGGGCCAAATGGCGGCTCCGTGACGATCAAGCCGCTGCAATACAAAGGCCATCGACTGTTGCTGAATTACGTGGTGCGCGCAGGCGGTTCCATGATGGTCGAGGTCCTCAGTGAATCGGGGCAAGTCATCGGAGAATCGAAACCGCTGACGGGCGACGCCATTGACGCACCGGTTGCTTGGGATGTGGATCCAAGCCTTAGTCAAGGCGTCGTACAACTGCGTTTCACACTCAAAAACGCCGACGCGTTTTCACTCCGATTCGACTGATCACCAATGTTGCTTGGTTTTTTTCAACATCCGACAACGGGCTCGTGTTTAGGCCGTCTCGAATTGCCGGCATCCCGTCAAGACAGGAGGATCACAATGTCGCGACTCAATTCTGTACGGAAAACCTGTCGGGCAATTCTGCTCGTGATTGCTTTGTCGCCTGTCACCGGTTGCGGGCCGGCGAACAAGCCCGGCGGCGCCACGAACAACGGCGGCAAGACGGGCGACGAAACGCCGGCCTATGCCATGCCCGAAAGCGATGCGTCTGGCGCCAGCGAGGCGGAACCGCAGGTTGTCAACGGCGACGTATTCGAGGACTATCACTACGCGTTACGACTGCGGCGTCCATCGAGCGACTGGCGATTCCTGGACAGCCGAAAGGTTCAATCGCTAAATGCCGACTCGTTCATGGGGCTCGTCAATCCGAGCAAGCAGGGATTCATGGTGATGATCGGCGAACCGATGGAGGGCATCACGCTGGAGGGATACGTGGACCTGATTCTCGACAACATGCCTATCGTGCAGGGCACGCGGCCCGAGAAGACAGCGGTCCAAGTCGATGGCTGTCCGGGTATCGTGGTCAAACGAAGTGCGACCGTCCAGGGGATGGATTTCACGTATCGTATCCAGTTCGTCAAGCGGGAGGATTTCTTCTATCAAATGATGGCTTGGACAATGGTTGACAAGTATGCGCAGGTCGAGCCGGATTTCGTGGCGATCGCGAATTCACTTTCCTTTGTCAGGGATCGCCAGCCTCAGGTTCCGGATACGGCCGACAGCCAAGACGACGAAGGCGTCGACTGGAGAATCGCCGACAACGTCTACTCCAACGCCTCCTTTGGGTTTCAGTTGACACCAACGGAAGGTTTTCGCCTGACGGGGCACAACGAGTTGACGACGATGAACCCGGACGCCTCGGCCGGCATTGTTTGCTCGAAGCCGACGTTCTACCAAGTCTACATTGTCGAACCGGTGGGTGACGTCGAACGCGATGCGTTCACGCAGTTCGCGATTGCCCAAGTCGAGCAAGAGTTGGGGATCAACGACCAGGACGCCAAGGTGTCCGACGTACGCGTGGGCGGTATCGACGCGCGGCAATACAGCTATCAGAAAGCTGATCTGGGCGGAGCGGAATTCGACGTATGTGAGACCATTTTCTATCGCGATGCGTTGTTCTTCCGCATTCAGTCCTGGTGGCCATCGGCAGAGGCGGAGCAATCGTCGCTCAGATTGCCGGAAAGCTACGCTCACCTTCAGTGGCTGGACGAAACGCAACGGGCCGAGTTAGCAGCGAGCCTGGCACAATCGGATGTCAACAACGCCGTGGGGCCACAATACGGTTATCGACAGGGCGTTTTCCGCGATTTCGAGTTTGGCTACACGCTGAAGACCCCGCCCGGTTTGTGGCAGGCGATCACGGGCGACGCGCTCCAGCAGCAAACTCCCGACGCCCGCCTGCAACTGACAATGCTGTCCGAGGGCGTCCAAGTCGCCGTGATCCCGGAAACGCTGGACATGAACCACGCCGAGTACCACGCCGTCTTGCGGCAGGGACTGGATGTCGCGGACGAAGTGCCAACACGCACAGAGAGACGGGGCGACATGAACCTGTTGGTATCCGCGTTCCCCAAGACGATTGACGACACGGATTTCTGCTTTCGTCTGGTCACGGCTGTCCGAGGCCAGCGGCACGTCCAGCTATTGGTGTCGGCCCTGCAATCGAACGAACGGTACGTGGACCAACGTTTGCCGGAAATCATCGCCGGGTTTGACTTCCCACAAACGCCACCGACAATGATCGAGACTCGAGGAGCGACGATCCTCGACCATCGACTCGGATTCCAAGTCACCAGTCCCAGCGGCGGGAGTTTTGAGAACTTCACGCCTCCCCAGATTCAAGCCATCGGAACCATGTTCATGATGGGCAAGCCGAACGGGGCGTTCGTCGTCATGGCCATCTGCGCCCCGCTGGGGTTCGACGAGGAACTCGCGGTGGACGCGTTGATCCAGAACTCGCAAATCAACGTTGATCCCAATAGCCGTGTGGAGAGCGAATCCACACTCGCGGGCCTTCCGGCGAAGCAAGTCGTGATGTCGGGACAACAGGGGCGCGACAAGGCGTTCGTCAAGATGTGGATGGCCAAACGAGCCCACACGATGTACCTAATGCTGGCATTAGGCAAGGAAGGCAGCCGCGAGCAGCGCGAATCCGAGAGTATCAAGCGTTGTCTGACCTTAATCGACTAGGCACTTGACCATGTGCATCAAATCGTGGCTGGCCTCCATAGGATTGGCTCTTTCGCTGTTTCGCGTCTGCCCAGGTGCTGACGACGCGCACGACGAACTGGTCTATGGGCGGTACAGCAGAACGATCGGGCCAAGCGCCATCAAGTACCAGCGGCGGACGAGCTTTCCCGAACTGGATCGCCCAGCCACAAAGGTGGATGTGGAATTGGGCAAGGCCATTTTCAGTTTCGACGGTTTGGGCGAAGTCCGCATTTGGCCACTTCCCGATCGTTGCCCCGTGTGGAGTCGATGTCGAACTCTCGGCAATGCTCGGCAAGCGGGATATATCTGCCAGGCGGAGGAACTGAAGGTCGAAGGCACATGGAAACGCTACTTCGGGTTTCTGTGCAAGGAAGGCGCGGCCGTCGTACCCGCCAGAGATGTTGAACTCTACAATACCTACGGGTCCCCGTTGATAAGGTACAAGTCCACGAAGGCGTTGCGTCTTCGATGGGGGCTGATGGTACCGGGGTCCGGGCACCTCTCTTTGAAGAGTCAGGAAGAACTCTGCCCCAAGATCACTGATCCGCTTCACGTCAGCCTCCATTTCTTGAACAGTGACCACACGCCACTCGAAGTGCCTTCGACCTGGTACAAGGATGCGCGGTCCGGGCCTGCCCTTCGCGAAGGCTTGACGATCTCACTCCACTGGGCTGGGTTTGAGCCCAAGAGGCCGAATGCGGGCACAGCCAACGACAAGTTATTCATGGCCGTCGATGCCGTTGGCGATAGGCACTTCGAACCTGATGGCGGGAACCACACACTGCAGTTTGCCGAGACGTTCGAGGCCCTTACGCTGGATCTTCACGATTGGTTCAAGATCGAGCGAGATGGTTATTACCGGGTACGTTTCGAGTTGGACGGCGACGCGCCGGGCCTTACCGACAGGCTGCGAGGCTTCAATCGAGTGGATGCGGTTTTCACAATCGGAAAGCCACCGAAACAACCCACGGTTGCGGAGTTCAATACGCAGATTCATCCTCTCGGCGGCGCGGAAAACGAGGAGCGGCTGAAGCGGCTGATCAAGGAAACAGTGAGGGCGAAAGACGCCGACGCCAAGCCATTGCCTTCCGACGTGGCGGCTGTGCTGGCCTGGTCCAAACCCGTCAACGGCTTGGCGGCGCGAATCGAATTTGTTTGGCAGCAAATAAACTTCTGGCAGCAAAAGGTCTTTCTTGTGCGGCTGAAGAACGTGTCCGACCAGCCGTTGACCGTTCCGATGGGAAATCCCGGCGATGCGAAGGCGGGGCCATTCTTTGATGTTTACGCTCAGCAAGGGTCGAGCCCATGGCGACGGGCCACCGAGTTCGATCATTACAACCGGTACGTGCCCTCCCCGTCTGACCCCCAAGCAGCCATGCAGGCCCGTGAACCGTTGCGTCTCGCAAAGCTACCGCCGAACGATCGACCATGGGTGACGCTCGCACCGGGGCAAGAGAGTATTGCTCTGGTCGCAGGCTCTGACAAGAAAGACACCGGCGAAGCCAAGCGTGTCAAAGTTGTTCTGCAGCAGCCTGATGCCAGCGTTCCGGGGCGCTGGACCGGCGTACTGGAGACGCCACCGCGGGCGATGGAATTGTCCGAGGAGCAACGCCGTGCCCTCCGCGCGGTTTTGCCCTTTCCGGACCATTTCCCGCCATTAAGCTACGAAGATTCGCGTTGGTACACCACGTCGGCCGTCGAGGGTCTGCACCGTAGCAATGAGCCGCTAATTGACATGTTGCCGATCTACGATCCGGCGGGCGTGCGCAAGGAGTTCGACGGGCGCATGCGAGCCGAGAAGATACCGCAAATGAAACTGCTGCTGGCCAGTATCGCCGCCTCCGCGGGAAGCGAAGAAGGGGCGCTGTTCTTCTTGGAGACCAAGAGAGATACCGACTACGTCACGGTGCTCAGCCTGCACCAGGCCTTGTGGCTCACGTACGTGAACTGCACCGGTGGTCCATCGGAGTGGGAGACAGCGAAACTGCCGGACTGGCTGGCGGAGTTGTTCCTGACGATTGTCTCCGACAATCGCTTCGTCACCGGCCTGGAACAGGGGAACTTCGTGTCCGGAACCTCGTTCACAGTCGCGTCACGTGGCAGTCGATTGCTGTTCGCACTCGGAAAGTCGAAATGCCGGAAGGTAGTGCCGCTGCTGCTTGAACGCGTGAGGCGGGGGAACACCGGCTGGTATACGCTACAAGCCCTGGGCGACATAGGCGACGAGCGCGCCATACCTGTGCTGATCGAACTGGTTGAAGCTGCCGGTGAGTCCTGGAAGCGTTCAAAGCGACACCAGCCCCAGCACAACTTCGAGCAGGCCGCGTATGCGCTGAGCAAACTGAAGGCACTGGAAGCCGTACCTGTGCTGCTGAAGTACGTCGAGAATCCGGACGCGATCCGTTGCGTTGAGCGGATCGGCGATCCACGTGCCCTGCCCATACTCCGCGAGATTGTGGAGGCCAAAGGGAAGACTATCAGGGATGGGAAGCACGTGGCTCCGGACCTGGACGGCGAACGTCTTTTTGCCGCAAGATCTGCGATTGCGCGTTTCGATCGTGACAACGAGGCCACTCTCCTGGGCGAACTGCTCGACGATCCTACCACAACCCGTAATCAACGCTACGACATCGTCATGAGGCTGGGAACGCTGGACGACCCCAAAGCGATCTCGTTCCTGGTCACGATTGTCAAGACAGAGGCGGACCATCATATCCTCGACATGGCGATCAGAGGTTTGGCGAGATTCAAACACAAGGCGGCCATCGAAGGGCTGATCGAATGCTTCGACGTGCTCTTCAAGGAACAGAGGTTCGGCAAAGGCGGGCACGCAACGCCCGCCACATATCGCAATCTCATCGCGCGCAGCCTCCAAGGGATCACCGGCCAGCCCTTCGGGGCAGACAGAGAGCGGTGGTTCCGATGGTGGACTGAGAAAGGCATCAAATACTATGAACGCGGTGGACCATAGAATTGGATGCACATTGGCCATCCTCGCCCTGTGTTGCGGTTGTTCTGATGATCGAACAACCACGCAAGACCGACCGAGTGCGTCGGCGAAACAGCTCAAGCTGGTTCGGCTGGACGAGTTGGTATGTCAGGATCCCCTCATGCGCGAGCGTCTTCATCGGTTTGATGCCGCGGCGCGTCGCCTCGCGGGTCCAAAATGGAAACACGTCAAATGGCACGAGCAGTGGCATCCGCCTGAGCGCAGCAGTAGAGGGATCGGGTGGCTGGACTACAGCGCTGTGTGGTGTTTACGTTCTGATCAACCTTCTCATGTGTGTGCGTGGTCGACGGAGCGTCCCGTCCATTGCATCCGCCTCCGGGCGAGGCCGTTTCCCGATAGCCCCAAGAGACTGCGCGAGTTTTCCCTAAACGTCAAGCGGCATGGCGACCGTGGCGACTGGGGCGTCAGTCTGTTCTACGCTAACAGCAAAAGTGATGCCGATTCGGCAAAGGTCGGGGAGTCGTTTGATTTCGTTTTCTTCAACGAGGAATATGCGCGCCCCGGGTCTGTTTCTAATGCCGCGTTGTCCATCCCTGGCGGAAGATGTGGGGTCGCGAAGAAGTTCGGCCAATACGAGTACTCCATTGGTGCGTTCGCTACCAACTTGGCAGGGCGCCGCGCATTAGAGTTTGTGGCCTCCGCCGAAACCCTCCGCGATGCCGGACTTGCAGTGATCGACTCGTTGGAACCCGCGATACGACAACGGATCAACGCCGGAGAGGCGACAGTAACCGACCACGGGAAAACCAAGGTGATCGTCGAGGATAGCCGCGATGGGTCGTTGGAGCAGGAGGTCCCTCTCACCGTCAAACCGCCACTGCCGCCGGAATATCGACTCACGGACCAGCAGAAGCAGGAAATCCTGGACAAGGCGATTGCGGAATTGGAGCGTCGTCGACGCTTGCTGCGCGAACACTACCAGGAGATGTACGCGGCGGTTCAAGCGGCGGTTCCTCTCTGCGAATGCCTCGCAGAGCCATGACCCAGGGCGAGCAGTCACGCCGCGGCCGGAGGCTCCGGCGCCAGAACTCGTTGATGACACACGATTTGTGGGTCGTCAGACAACCCCAAGCCGCGACGATGCAATGGACACGCACGCGAGGGCGCTGGTACAATAATGATATGTGGCCGAGGTCGAATCGGTGTAGGCCTGAGCAATCCCCCCAAAGAAGCTGCCCACGCGTCGTAGCGGAATTCGCACGAGTTCGGCTACACCTATTCTATTCCTTCGAAGTTGCCTGATCGCAGAGCGAAATCCGGATGGTCGCTGACCCAAAACAAACTGAAAACGATGGCTTTCAACTGAACGTCGGCCAGCCGACTCCACGTTATGCCCAGCGGAAGAAGAAGTCGCCATTGGTCCTGTGGGGGACGGTAGGCGGGCTCATTGGGCTCGCAGTGTTACTGGTTGGGCTCGTATGTTTGCTGATCCCGCGTGATTCGGGCTCTGTGACGATCCCGCCCATAGTTGACCAGGAGATCACGCAAGGCGACGTGCTGCAGTTGAAGATTCCCATTCGTCTTGTGGGACGCGATCGCGGACAACTGACGTACAGCCTCGACAAGGCTCCTCCCGAAGTGACGATCGATGGAAAGACAGGTGAGCTATGCTGGCCCACCGCCGCGACGTACAAGCCGGGTGCGTACCAAGTGGTCGTCAAGGTGCATGCTTCCGAGCCGCCAGCACTCAGCCACAAGCGGACCTTTACCGTTCGCCTTCGCGGGAAACCTACCCCGCCACCCCGCAAGACAACAGCGCCGACGGTCGATTCGGAATTGCCCGACTTTCCCGGCATGGACACGTTCAACAATCCGATGAATCGGACGAACCCGTTCGAGAGCGATGCGGAGCTGACTCCTCAAGGCGAGATCGACGAGTTTGTCTTCGCCAAATTGAAGGAATTGGAAATCGAGCCGGCCAATCTGTGTTCCGATGCAGCTTTCCTCCGGCGGGTCTATTTCGATGTCATCGGCACGCTACCCACTGCCGAGGAGGTGCAGAGCTTTCTGGACGACAGGGCCCCCGACAAACGCTCCGTGCTGATCGACCAACTGCTTGAGCGGCCGGAGTTCGCCGACTACTGGGCGATGAAGTGGTGCGACCTGTTGCGGGTCAAGGCCGAGTTTCCAATCAATCTCTGGCCCAACGGCGCCCAGGCATACCACCGCTGGATTCAGACCTCGATCAAAGAGAACATGCCCTACGACCGGTTCGTCCGGGAGTTGCTGACCGCCTGCGGCAGCAATTTCCGCACGCCGCAGGTCAACTTCTTCCGAGCCCTGCAAAGCAAGGAACCAGAGTCCATCGCCAAGGCGGTCGCCCTGGTGTTCATGGGCGTGCGGGCAGAGAATTGGCCGAAAGAGCAATTGGCCGGCATGGCTGTCTTCTTCTCGCAGGTTGGGTTCAAGCCCACGCGGGAATGGAAGGAAACGATCGTCGTCTTCGACCCCCGCGCGACCAAACCGCCCGAGGACGGCCCGCCGCCTGTGGCGATCTTTCCCGACGGAACCAAGCCCACGCTTCCCCCGGGGCAGGACCCGCGCGAAGTGTTTGCCGACTGGCTGATCGACGCCGAGAACCCCTGGTTTGCGCGACACATCGTGAACCGGGTGTGGTACTGGCTGATCGGGCGCGGCATTGTTCACGAACCGGACGACATTCGGCCCGACAACCCGCCGCAAAACCTGGAACTGTTGAACTTCCTGGCGGAAGAGTTGGTCCAAGCCGACTACGATTTGAAGCACATCTACCGTTTGATCCTCAATTCCACAACCTACCAGCTTTCCTGCATTCCCAAGGGCGACGGTTCCGAGGCCGCGGCCAACTTCGCCTGTTATCCGCTCCGTCGTCTAGACGCCGAAGTGCTGCTGGACGCCCTCTGCCAGATCACGGGAACGACGGAAAGCTATTCCAGCATGATTCCCGAGCCTTTTACATTCATTCCCGAGAAGCAACGCTCGATCAAGCTACCGGACGGCAGCATCACCAGCAGCGTGTTGGAGATGTTCGGGCGTCCGCCACGCGATACGGGTCTGGAGTCCGAGCGCAACAATCGCTTCACGGCCGCTCAAGCGCTGCACCTGTTGAATTCCACCCATATCCTGAAAAAAATCCGCGAAGGACCCAAAATCCAAGACCTGCTGACGTCCACCGATTCGGAACAATTGGCGGATACCCTGTATATGACGATCCTCTCGCGTCCGCCGACGCCGGACGAGCAAGCGGATGCCGGTTGGCAGGTGAATTCGCACCGCGGTGCGGAGAATTTGGTGTGGGCGCTGTTCAATAGCGAGGAGTTCCTTTTTCGGCATTGAGCCTGTCCGGGGATTGCGAGAATGGGGTTTGTGGTCCTACGTAGCGGAATTCGTGAGAATTCCGACGATTCCTGGGGCCTGTCGGAAGTCTTGCGACTTCCGCTACGAATATTGAGGCATACACAAAGGCACCGGCCTGATTGGCCGCTTCCGAGCGGCTGGATGATAGGAGAGGTAACATGACTACGAAACGCGATTCGACCGACGTCGATTCGAAAGGCGAACCGGTTTCCCGCCGCGAGGCGATCAAACGCGGAATGGTTGGGTCGGCCGGTCTCTTGTTGGCCGATCGACTGTCGGCTGGCGCCGAGCCCACCGCCGCAAAGCCGGCCACGGCTCCCGCCACAGCCAAAACACCGCCCGCCACCCCGCCCGAGGCGAAGGCCAAGGCGTGCATTCAGATCTGGATGTGGGGAGGCCCGCCACACACCGACACGTTCGACCCCAAGCCCGATGCGGGCGATGATTTTACTGGGCCGTTGAAGGGGTCGCTGGAGACCAATGTCAAAGGGATCCGGGTCGGTACGTCGATCCCCGAATTGGCCAAGCTGGCCGACAAGTACTCGATCATCCGCTCGATGACGCACGGCGTGTTCGGTCACGAAACGGCCTCGTACATGACCCAGACCGGTCGGATGCCCGGCGGCCGGCTCGTCTACCCGTCCGTCGGCGCTGTGGTCACGGCCTTCAAGGGCTTCCAAGAGGGATCGGAGAGTCTGATTCCGCCGTACATCGTGCTCACCCAGCCTCAAGGCCGGTTTTCGGAAGCCGGTTTCATGGGGATCAAGTACAAGCCCTTTGCCACCGGCGGCGACCCGAACGCGTACCGGTTTGCGGTCGAAGGGATCGTCGCCCCGGGCATCTCCGACGACGAGCAGTATCGGCGCCGCGACTTGCTGCAGAGGATGAACACTCTCGGCGCATTCATGAAAGACGATCCGCAGATAGCAGCCACCAAAGAGGCCAAGGACAAGGCGTATGATCTGATTTTGGGCGACGCAGGCAAGGTCTTCGATCTTTCCGAAGAAGCGGAAGATCTCAGGCTCCGCTACGGTCGTAGCACGTTCGGACAGTCCTGCCTGGCCGCCCGCCGGCTGATCGAGAAGGGAGTGAAGTTCGTTACGATCAACTACGGCGGTTGGGACACGCACAAGGATCATTTCCCCACGATGCGCCGAAAGCTGCCGGAAATGGACAAAGGCATGGCCACGCTGATTTCCGATCTGGACGACCGCGGGATGTTGGACAGCACCATCGTCTGGTGGATCGGCGAATTCGGCCGCTCGCCCAAAGTCGACTGGAAATCGCCCTGGAACGGCGGACGCCATCACTACGGCCACGTTTTCTCCTCGGTCGTGGCTGGCGGTGGATTCAAAGGTGGGCAGGTGGTTGGATCTTCCACGGCCAAGGGCGAGCACGTCGAGGACCGGCCCGTCTATCCCTGCGATTTGATCACCACCATGTACCAGTTGTTCGGCATCGATCCAGAAGCCGGCCTGCCGCATCCGATGGGCGATTTCGTCCGCGCGACCCCCAGTGCCGATGAAGGGTTGAAAATGGGCGGCGCGGTCGATGAACTCATATAGTCCCGGAGCGCACCGTGAAAGTACCAGTAGCCGAACTCGGGAGACCGTACGTGTCTAGCGTGCCATCAGATCGTTTAACCGCAGGGCCAGCGGCCCGCGCGGGAGTCGAGCCGGAATTGGTGTCCCTCTCGACGCCGAGGAGAAACGACACGCAACGTCCTCACCGACGCGCGGCCCGTTGGGCACTGCGGTTAAACGAGGAAGACGCAATCCGCTATCGTGGCAAACATCTACCGAGAGTTCGGGAGCGAGAAGTCTCACGACTTCCGCTGCAACCGGTTGCTGTGTCATTTCTTTCGATATGCCTCATTGTGGTGGCGCTGTTCGCAGTCACTACCGACCTCCACGCCCAAACGGCGCCGAAGAACCCGCATATCGGCTACGTCTACCCGACCGGCGGCCAGCTAAATAGCAGCTTCGAGGTGACCGTTGGCGGGCAGTACATCAAAGAGGTGACCGAACTCTACTTTTCCGGCAGCGGAGTGAAGGCAGAAGTCGTTGGTTGGTACCGGCCGCTGACACGGGGGCAGTACGTCAGCCTCAGTCAGAAAATCAGATTCACTAAGGAGGATCTGGTAAAGGCGGCAGAGGAAAAGGGAAGCACCGAACCAATCACGGACGAAATGGTGTACGAGGCGGCAGGAATCACCGAAGAAGACCTGAAGGAGATGGAGGTCTACCGCAAACGAGATGCCGACCCCAAACGGCAGCCCAACGACCAGATCGCCGAAGAACTCACGCTGAAGATTACGATCGACCCGAATGCCGAGTTGGGCAAGCGCGAGATGCGGGTGCTGACGGCGGATGCCATGTCCAATCCCATCTGGTTCCAAGTGGGCCAATGGGAGGAACGCCACGAGACCGAGCCGAACGACGAGGATCCCTGCCCGGTTATCGGCGATACGCTCCCGGTCGTGGCAAACGGGCAGATCATGCCCGGCGACGTGGACCGTTTCTCGTTCACCGCTCGCAAAGGCATGCGTCTGGTCATCGCCGTCGACGCCCGCGAGTTGATGCCCTACCTGGCCGACGCCGTACCCGGCTGGTTCCAGGGCGTGCTGAGCCTTTATGACGCCAAAGGAAACGAGGTGGCCTATGCAGGCGCCTATTACTACCGCCAGGATCCGGTGATCTACTACGAGGTCCCCGAGGACGGCGAGTACGTATTCCAGATTCGCGATTCTATCTACCGCGGACGCGAGGATTTCGTCTACCGCATCACGCTGGGCGAGTTGCCGTTTGTGACCGGCATCTTCCCGCTGGGCGGGCGCGCCGACCAGGATGTCACGGTCGAACTGCAAGGCTGGAATCTCGTGGAGACCCAACTGAAGCTCAAGCCTCGCATGGACCGGCGACGTGAGATTCGCTGGTACTCCATTCCTCAAACCGACAAGGTAACGCTCGACTTCCCGCTGCGCATTAACATGCAGTCCGAGACGCTGGATCAGGAACCGAATGATACTATGGAAACGGCCCAGGAGGTCAAGCTGCCGGTCATCGTCAATGGCCGTATCGACAAGCCGGATGACGTAGACGTGTTCCGATTCGAAGGTTCAGGAAAATTCGTGGCCGAGGTCTGGGCCCGTCGAGCCGGATCGCCGTTGGATTCGGCGGTGTCGGTGACCAATGCCAGCGGCAAGGAGGTCGCTTTCAACGACGATTTCAGGGACAAGGCCCAGCCCCTGATCACCCATCACGCCGACTCCCGGTTAACCGCGACCTTGACTGGCGCGGGTCCGCACTATGTGCACCTGAGCGATTCGCAGCGCAAAGGCGGCCATGATTTCATCTACCGGGTGTATCTCAGGGCCCCGCGCCCCGATGTCGACTTGCGAGTGGTGCCGTCCTGTATCATCGCCCGGCCTGGACAAACCGTACCCATCACCGTGCACGCGTTGCGCAGGGAAGGCTTCGACGCCCCGGTCGACGTGTCACTGATCGAACCGCCCGAAGGATTCATCCTCGGCGGTGGCGTTGTACCTGCCGACGCGGAAGAAGTGCGGATGACGCTGACGGTCCCGCCCGAGGCCGCCGAGGAACCATTCATCCTGGCAATGGACGGCCAATCCTCGGGCCGCAAACATCGACGGTTCACGCGACCGGTTGTCCCTGCCGAGAGCATGATGCAGGCATTTCTCTGGCTACAAATCGTACCTGCCAAGCAATGGGCCGTGTTGGTAAACGGCAAACCCATCAGCAAATTCCCGGTAGAATTTGCACCGATCGACCGCATCAAGCTGATCCCGGGCCGCACAACGCAGATAGCCGCGCGACAGACCAGCAAGTACCCACCCGCCAAGGAACTCCGCATCGAGTTGAACAACCCGCCCAAGGGCATTAGCGTCAAAAAGATAACGCCCCAAGCTGTGACGGTGCCCCCTACACGCCCTGGCGCAAAGCCGACTCAGGGCCAAGTCCTGATCATCGATCTGGAGGCCGACGCGGAGACGGTCGAGGCCGGCCTGGAAGGGAACCTCATTTTCGAGATCGTCCGCGAATACACCCCCGCCGCCACAGAAACCAACCCCAAACCCACCGAACGCCGCCACTCCTACGGCATCCTCCCCGCCATCCCATTCGAAGTCTCCGGAACGGGACGATCGTCGCGGAGATAATTGCGGGAAGCCCAAAGGGCACGAACCTGATAGCCCAGCGGTGCCAGTTGGGTGGCAATGAAGGATATCGAGGCCCAACGGGCCGCGACCGGTAGTAACGACCCGGTTCTCGTAAGTTGCCCTTGACGAAACAGCGAAATGAAGAAGGCGAGAACTGAGCACGCTGAGAAGGTGTTCGTTTCGCTCCTGCAAGAGTCATTCCTCAAGGATCATTCAACCGCTTGAGCAGGCGGCTTGCCGTTGATATCGGGTTGTTGATCTCCCTCCTGATCGGTTGGCGTGCGTGTCAGCAGGCTGCATACATCCGGTTCGATGTCGTCCCAGTCGCCTGTGGTCAGTTGGGTGAGTTGACTTCCTTCAACGGTGATGGCATAGATGTGGTGGAACTTGTCGTCTTCGGCGATGCAGGCGACGCTCTTTCCGTCGGGAAACCAGGCTGGTGTGTCAAACGGCCTCTCGGAAGGAGTCAGACGCGTCGGGTGTGTGCCGTCTGGATGTATCAGGAATACTGCCGTTGGATGTGTTCCCTCACGCAAAAGGGCAAACCGGCTACCGTCAAAGGAAGACGCAGGATTCCAATGGTAAACGGGTTTTCCTGCATCGTTGGTGATCTCGCGCACTTTACCACTGCCAAGATCGAGCTCAAAAACGTCTTGGTCGTTTCCCCAGGCTGGGTGCGCGCTAGAAAACAGGATCGTACGGTCGCTGCTCCAGCAGAGACTCGTATGATTTGAATAGTCATTACCGACTGGTTTGCTCAGCAGAGTCTCGACCTTGTCTTCCTCGATATCGATAGACCGAATCGACTTGTGATCTTCTGCAATATACGCGATCTGGGTACCGTCAGGCGACCAGTCTATCGTCGAGACGAAATCGCCCGTATGCATCTTCGGGTCCGTCTTCTTCAGAACCAATACGGATTCGCCATCGCAATCCATTACGCAGATCCTAGGAGGGGCAACGCGGTCGGACAAGAATGCGATTCTCCGTCCGTCCGGTGACCACTTTGGACACCGTTCCGTGTGTGGATTGTTGCTCAGTCGGGTGACCTGATGGCCAGCGCCGTCCATCGAGTAAATCTGGTAGGTGCCGCCATCGCGGTCTGACGCGAAGACGATTCTCGTCAGGAGGCTTTCCAGATCGATAACGCCAATTCCACCTTCTACATCATGGTTCGTGACGAACAGATATCGCAGGTCGCTAGACACCTCCGCATCGTAAATGAGCTTTCGCGAAACGTGCACCTCCGCCAATACGTCGCCGTCTTTGGCGTCGACGAAGAATGCAATCTTAGCCATAGAGCATAATACGATGAGGAGGTCTCGATCAGGGCGAATGGCCAAACCCCAAGGCGCGTGCCCGTCGTCCAATCTTATTTCAGACTCAGGGAGGGTTTTGAAGTCAACGAGATCGATAACCCAGATCTTCTTGTGAGCTTTGTCGCTCACAAACACCCGTTTTAGTTCACTGGACACTGCCACGCCGCCTAGATACCCAGCGGGGAACCCCACACTACGCGTTACCTCGTACGGCGCCGTCAATCGCACCTCTAACAAGGCTGGATCGGGTGAGTTCCGCTCCTGCGTGATCACATAAGCGAACTCACCGTCAGAACTGATTGCAGGATTGCCGGGGGCTCCTCTGGGTTCGTCGCCCAGCATCACAGACGCGAGCAATTCGAACTTCCCGTTGGCTATGTCGACTATCGATATTTTGTTAGGTGTGTCTTCCTCGATGCGGCGGCCGTCACTTCCGCGCAAAATTACCAGTTTGTCTCCGCTGGGCGTTATACCGATGCCCATCGTGCATATGCCGGCCAGATCAAGATCCTCTCGTTGGCCAGTCTTGAGATCGACTCGGGAAATGTAACGAGGGCCGGCGCGTGTGGCACCGTAATTCGTGGTGTACGCCCAACGACCATCGGGTGAGAGGACGACATCACCATGCTGGTGATCCGCGCCAAACTTGACCGTTCGCCGCCGTTCGCCCGATAAGAAATCGTACAACTGGATTGGTGATTCTTCGCTCCAATAGGCGACACAAATCGTCGATGCGTCCT
>CAZURK010000100.1:0-46203 GCA_964623055.1 uncultured Pirellulaceae bacterium | reverse complement strand
GAGCGCGGGAGTTGACGCCGCCCGACGCGCTCCCCGCTGGGTCGCGGTTAAACGAGCATGGCCGATGATCGCAGATGTCGGTTCTACTTGGCGAGAGCCATTCTAGCCTATCCGCACGCCAAACAAACAGTGCGAGATCAAAACGCGACCAAACCGGCTCCCTCGACGGCGATGCAGGGCAGCACGGCCGGCTTCAGGCCCGCCGGTCGATAGTATTGTTGGACGAGCGCCTTGCGCACGTCCCGGACGGCCTCATTCTTGGCCAATACCATGATGCAGCCGCCAAGGCCGGCGCCGGCGATTTGCGCGCCGGCGACGCCCGGGACTGACGAGGCGATGTCCACCATCTGATCGATTTCGGGCGTGCTGCACGCGTAGCTGCCCGCTTGCATGTAGAGTTGGGCTCGCAACACGCGATCGGGATCTTCACTGCCCAGGTCCACGATCAATCGATGAAGGTATGCATCGCCGCAATCCACTTCGATCGCCCCGTAAGTGCCATCGGCCGCAGGCCGACTCACGCGGTCCCCGTCGTGGCTGACGGACATCATCCCGCCAAACCTGCGCACCTTGCCCGCTTCGAGCAGGTCGACGCACATCTTGCTGCGGATGATCTCGGCGACGCCATAGAGTAGCACGCGACGAGGATGGTAGAAGTCCGGCTCGGCGTGCGTGGCGAAATTGTCCTCCATCATCTGCCGATGCTCTCTCGAGAGGATGTCTCTGAATTCCTTTCGCGTCATCCGCTCGGGGATTTTCAGAAGCATGCGATAGATGTCACTAGTACGACAGCCCAGTTTTTCCGGATTCACGTCGCGGAGGTACTCCACCGTTTGCTCGACCTCCGGACAGCGCTGCTTGAGCAGTGCCAGGCCGAGGCTGTAGTCTGCGACGCGCGCGTTGACAACGTGCTTTGCCGTGCTGTTCTGTGCTGCTTTCACGTGGCTGTTGGCCAGGACGACCTGATAATCGCTCGGGGCATCGATGGTCCGTTCCACTCGAAATGGCAGATACCCGACATGAGCGATCTTACCCCGTTGGCCCAGGTAGATGGCCGCGTGGCCGCCGGCATCCTTTCGTGATCCGACGAACCATTCGCCTTCGCCGCATAGGTCGATGAATTGCTGGCTGGCCAACTCGAACTCGTTCAAGGCAATGGCCGCTTGTAGCGTGGCAACGACGATTGTGCTGCTGCTGCTCAGCCCCGCACCAACGGGCAGATTGCCGCACACAGCCAGATTCAGGCCGCGGACCTTCACGTCCTGGAACCGGTGCTGGAGACGGAGGATCGCCGCTCGGATATAGTGCCCCCAGTCGCCGGGCGCGGCATAGATCATGTTCCGCACCCAGTCGCTGTTGACGAAGTCCAGCCAGTCGCTCCAGGCGAACCGCCCGAGCAACTCCGGAATGCTGAATTCGACCGACGAGAACTTCTTCGGCTGCGTGTTGACTGCCACGACACGGTAATCGTCGCGCAAGCCGGCCACGGCAATCGTTTCGCGATCGATGGCCAGAAAATTCGTCATGCCGCCTCGGTGGTCAACGTGCCGGCCCATCAGGTTGACCTGGCCCGGTGCTCGCACGATGCAAACCTTCTCGTCAAGACCGAACCGTTTGCCGTAGCACTTCAGCACACGGGTCAAGTCCCGAGCCTTCTCGGAGTGCAAGTCGTCGAAGACGCCGTAGGTGTTCCGCAGCCAACGTTTGATGGCGGGCGCGCGGGCTTCGATTTTTTCCAGCCAACGTTTGGGCGTGCAGTATTGATTCGCCTTCAACCGCGGCGCGCGGGCTCCCTTACTGCCACTTTGTTCGAGTTTCTTTCGGCGCACATAGTCTTGGATCGCCACCAACTCGTCAGGTGAGTTGAAACCCTGCACCCATTCAGGATTGCCTACAGGAACGGCACGAACGCGGTAGGCGCGCGCGCCTTGGGCGTTTCGCATTTCTGCCAGATTCCGCACCGCATCGGTCAGATAGAACTCGTGCTGGGCGTTGTCGTTGTCGATCATGCCAACGCCCTGATAGAAGACATCGGACCGGAAAAGGTACATGCTCTGGTTTTCGCCTTGGCATTGCTTCTCGATATCCCGTGCACTGTATCTCCGGCCATCAAGGCGGATGTTGTAGTGATCGGAATCCAGAATCTGCTCCAGCTTTACGGGATCAACCCGATCCTTCGCCAGCGCCAGCAACTCGCCTGCGGCGGCTTCGCGTTTTCTGGCCTGAGGGATACAGGCGCAGACCACATCCAGAATGTGCTTTCCGGTGACAGCAGTCCCCGTCGCCAGGTCTTGTCTCAATCGGTCGACGATCGTCTGTCTGGCTAGATCCACGCTCTCGATGATGGCCAGGACCTGTCCGTCCGGGTCCACCAAAATGCGGCCCTTTGACGTAATGGCCGAGGACGGTTTCAGCGCCAGCACAAGGGCCATGTCCGCCCGTTGTTTGACGTAGCCGGTGACAAGCGTCTCGATCGCCTCTGGTTCCAGATGCGAGTCGCCGGCGGTGATCAGTACGCAGCCCTGATGGTCGATCGTCTGCAGCGCCGCGGCTGCAACCTTGGCGGCATGCCCGGTGCCCAGAGGCTTTTCCTGGAAGGCATACAGCACACCCGCGTGGTCCGACTCGACGGTCTGCAGCACCTGTTCCGCCCGACTGCCGACCACAAGCAGAAACCGCCTGAATCCCAGCTTCTTGAACACAGCGATCTGGCGGTCGATTGCCGGTACGCCATCGATTTCGAAGCAGACCTTCGTCATATCGCTCTGACCCATTCGGGTCCCCTTCCCTGCGGCCAGGATCACGACCATTGTCTGCTGCGGAATGGGTCGGTTTTCGGTCAATTGGGTCTCCTCTGAGATAGGCATAGCTGGCGCATTCCTATATGGTCGCATGGGTCGAGTGTCAAGAGAACCTCGGTGAGCGCGCAAAAGTGGAGGTGCGCCGACTGCTTGGTCACACTATGATGATTGTATGACGCTAAACACGGACGCAGACGCGCAACTCCAGATTGCCGCAGGCTCGTGACTTTGGCTCCCGCTACTGCGTCGCTACTGCGTAGAGTTGCTTGCTGTCGCTCAAAAACAGGACGCCGTTGGCGATGGCAGGCGTGCCGTTCATCGCCCAGTGAGTCTCGATCTCACCCAGCTTCTTCAGTTCCTTGCCGGTCGCGAAGACCGACAGGATACCGTTGTCGTCGGCAATGAACATCTTGCCATCGGCAACCATTGGAGATCCCCAAACGGTGGCCATTATGTCGGCCTCCCAGTACCGTTTGCCCGTTGCGAAGTCGATACAGTGAATTCGGCCACTGAGATCCGGGGCGTAGACCAGTCCGTCGTGGATCGCGACCGTGGACATGGTGCGGCGGAATGCCTCGGCGCCCTTCTCGCCGGTCTGCGAACCGTCTTCGTCGATGCCGCCCAGATGCCAGATCTGGCCGGAATTAGGATTCGGCTTGCGGTCGGGTGTTTCCGGGCTGATGTCGCCTTTCTTTGTCGCGTCGATACGGTAGATGTGTCCGATGTCGTCGCCGTACTCGGGGTCCTGGCCTACGCCAATCACGACACTGTTTTCGTAGAAAACCGGTGTGGCGAGGACCGAGTTACGGTCGCCGCGGCCAGCTTCTTTCCATACGGAGTCTTTGGGGTTCAAGTCGAATTTCCAGATGTGGTCGCCCGTCTTCACGTCCAGTGCGTACAACCAACCGTCGCCGCCTGGCATGTACACTTGAGCTTGTCCGTTGACGATGCCGATGGCCGGCGAACCCCACTGTCCGTGAAGTATCTTGTCCGACGGTGTATTGTCCTGCCAGACGACCTTACCCGTCTGCTTGTTTACTCCCAGAAAACTCGGAGCCTTCGGAGCCGGAATTACCTCGTGGTCCTCCTCGTCGACGCCGTTGGACGTCAGCAGGCACACCGTATCTTCATACACCACGGGCGAGCTGGTGGCTTGGTTATGCGGGAGAACGCCCAGATCCGTCTTCATGTCCAAGATCCAAATGATATCCGCGTCTTGCTTTTCGGCGTCTACTTCCTCCGTGTACGGCCCGTCGTTTTCGTCGTCGTAGAAGCCTTGGAGGTCCAAGCACACCAATTCGCAGCGGTTGGTGACCACCCAAACGCGATCACCTTCGACGAATGGGGTCGAGCAGATGCCCACGTCGGGCCAGTCGATCGCCATCCCCTCGTCCAGCTTCTCGCGCGTCAACTGCCAGAGAAACTCGCCCGTCTTCTCATCGAAACACACCAGGCACCCGCGGTCGCCGTCGTGCTTCGGCCGGTACTTGGCATCGTTGTTGGTGCCGATCATGACCTTGCCGCCCGCAATCACTGGATTCCCGTAGGTGTATGAACCAAGCTGCGCGGTCCAAAGGGTATTTTCGATGTCTTCATCAATCGTTCTGAGCTTCTTCTTCTGTATTGGTTTTCCCGTCACGGGATGCTTCATCTGCACGAAGATCGGCGAAAGATCGATGGAAATGCCCGTTGTTGCGTTGACCATGTTCCGCCCAATACTGCCGCCCCAGCAGAACCAATCGCCAGTGACGACGCGATCGCCGGCGACGGGTGCTGCCGTCGATTTGGATTTGCTGTCGTTGGACTCAGGAGAATCGTCGGCATCCTTCGGTTCGTCGGCCGGAGCCGGTTCGTCCACCGTGGTCTTGGACGGACTATCGTTTTTCGCAGTCTCGGTCGCTGCCCCACCGTCAAACGGGTCTTCAGATACCGGTTCGGGTGAAACTTCCTTCGCGTCGGATTCCGTTGTCTCCGGCTCGGTTGTCTCCGGCTCTGTCGTCTCGGTTGCGTCTTTCGGCGTGGCTGGCGGATCCGCCGGCTTGTCGCTCGGGTCGAATGAAGCCGTGTCAGGATCGGCAGAGGACGGATCAACAGAATCGGAGGAAGTCGACTGCTGATCGCCGCCGCATCCGCACAACGATGCGAGAATCGCGCAAAGCAGAGACCAAGCCAGGATGTTTCGTAGATTCATAGTCTTCCAGTTCCTTTGTGACGTATTAGTCAAACCACTCGTCATCGGGATCGAACTTCGGCAGGACGACGATCAGCACCCTCATCTTGCCGATCGCTCGGTGTCTGACGCCGGGGCGAATCAGGATGCACATGCCGGGATGAACATCGATGATGTCGTCATTCAGTTGTATCTGCGCCTCGGGGCCGCATTCCAGGATGTAGTAGGTTTCGGTCAGGCGCTTGTGGTAGTGCAATCGTGCATCGACCGAGATTTCGGTCACATGGACCGTACCGGGGAAATCCTCGACTTCGGCGAACGCCCGCCTGGCGGTGCCGCAGGGGCAGGTAACGCCCTGGATGTCGGCGAAGTCGGCGATTTCGTATCCGCGAGAGACAGCGTCGGTAGCCATGATTCGGACACTCCTGTTTGCGTCACTTAACACATCAGGGGGATCTTATCAGACGCCTTTTCGAGTCGCCATAACCCTTCGTTTGGCGGGGATCACCGTAGGCACTTGCTGTTGACGCAAAAGGCGCGCGTCCTATCATAAGGCAACCGGACCAATCTATTCGCGATGCAGATTGACGGTTGCCATTCGTAACGGTGACCGCGGTCGTGCATCCAGCAACGAAGGAATCGCTATGATTCAGGTTAAGCTACCCGATGGCTCTATCAACGAGTATCCCGATCAAACCACGGCCCTGGACGTTGCCGAGTCCATCGGCTCGCGTCTGGCGTCCGCGGTCGTCGCCGCGGAAGTTGATGATCATGTACTAGACGCGACACGCCCGCTGGCGGAATTGACGGACACGAGCCCAATCCCACTGCGTCTGCTGACGGACAAAGATCCGATAGCCCATGGCGTATTGCGTCACTCGTGCGCGCACGTAATGGCGCGAGCGGTGATGCGTCTGTTTCCGGACGTTTCGCTGGCCTTCGGCCCGACGGTGGCTAACGGCTTCTACTACGACTTCGACCTGGAGCACAAAATCAACGAGGACGATTTCGCCCGGATCGAAGAGGAAATGGCCAAGATCATCAAGGAGGCTGAACCCTTCGAGCGGCTCAGCTTGGAACGAGACAAAGCCGTCGAGTTGTGCAGGGATCTACACCAGGACCTGAAGGTCGAGCACATCAGCACGGGGCTTGCCGGCGACGATTCGTTGAGTTTCTACCGTCAAGGCGAGTTTATCGATCTGTGCCGCGGGCCGCATATTCCCCATGCGGGCAAGATCAAGGCGTTCAAGCTGCTGTCGATAGCCGGGTCCTACTGGAAAGGCGACGCCAAGAACAAGCAACTTCAGCGGCTGTACGGAACCGCGTGGTTCAGCAAGAAGGACCTGAAGCGGCACCTGGAACAGGTGGAAGAGGCGAAGCGGCGCGATCATCGCGTGCTGGGCCGAAAGCTGCAATTGTTCGCTCTGGAACCCGATTCGGTCGGGTCCGGACTTTGCCTTTGGCTGCCCAAAGGGGCAACCGTGCGAGGCCTGCTTGAGGAGTTCATCAAAAAGGAATTGTTGGCTCGCGGTTACGAGCCCGTTTACTCGCCGCATATCGGCCGGGTCGATATGTACGAGACGAGTGGACACTTTCCGTACTACCGCGAATCGCAGTTTGCGCCGGTCTTTCACCATGAAGCGGGGCAGATCGTCGACTTCCTGGTTGGCAGGCTGGATTCGGACGACGCGGCGGACGCGATTTCCGCCGAGGACGAGCAGAAGCTGATCGATGCCGCCGCAGTGCTCGGTTTCGATGTGGAGGACTGCGGATACTCGGCTGAAGATCCGTCGGCGGATCGCGCCGAATGTCTGCGGGCCTGGCAGCGGAAACAAGAGCGGTATCTACTGAAGCCGATGAACTGCCCGCATCACGTGCAGATGTACAAGTCTCAGCCGCGCAGTTACCGAGAACTGCCGGTGCGTTTGGCTGAATTCGGTACGGTTTACCGTTACGAACAGACCGGTGAATTGAGCGGCATGTTGCGCGTCCGCGGCCTGACGCAGGACGATGCCCATATTTTCTGCACTTCCGAACAAGTCGAACAGGAATTCCGTGCGACACTGGATTTGTCCAGGTTCGTACTGGAAAGCGTCGGTTTGACCGACTATCGAGTGTACCTGTCCCTGCGCGACGCGAGCAGGGACAAGTACGTAGGTAGCGACGAGAACTGGGAACGGGCCGAAGCGGCATTGCACAAAGTTCTTGGCGAATCGGGCTTGGAGTACGAAACACAGATGGGCGAAGCGGCCTTCTACGGACCCAAGGCGGATTTCGTGGTGCGCGATTGCATCGGCCGGCAGTGGCAACTGGGAACGGTACAGTTGGACTACAACCTGCCCGAACGGTTCGAGTTGGAGTACATCGGCCGGGATAACCAGCCGCATCGTCCGGTGATGATCCATCGCGCGCCGTTCGGATCGCTCGAACGGTTTGTCGGAATGCTGATCGAGCACTTCGCCGGGGCGTTTCCGTTGTGGCTGGCGCCGGAGCAAGTTCGCGTCCTTCCGCTCAGCGAAAAATCGGACGAATATGCCAAGTCTGTCGAAAGACAATTTGCTGATGCCGGATTCCGCGTGACGACGGACCTTCGTGGCGCGAAGGTCCAAGCCAAAATCCGCGATGCACAATTGGAGCTGATCCCGTACATGGCAGTCGTCGGTCCGCGCGAAGCCGCCTCGGACGCGGTTGCCTTGCGCGACCGAATCGAAGGCGATTTGGGCGCCATGCCGATCCAGGAAGCCATTGCCCGGCTGCGTGCCGAGGTCGAAGAACGGACGATTCGCCAAGTGGCCAAGGCCGAGTCTACCACGCTGGAAGAAGACAGCGGCGAAGAGCACGAGTATTGAGCATCCACGGCGGACATGGCTCGCCGATGTGCGACAAGGATCGGTGCAGAAGAGGGTGGGGCACGATTCCATCGTGCCAGGCACGTTGCAGACGTGCCCCACAATAGTGATTCAGCCGTTATTGATTCGCCGATACACCATAACTCCTTGTGATGGGCATTGCACCATCCAACACGTTCGACACATGGCCTCACAGGAACCAAACGTTTGCTCGACCGACAAACCGCCTCGGAGCACCGCGCGACCATCGGACGCTGCCTCTGACGGGGCAATCGAGTCCGAGGTTTCAGTGACGCGTTTGGACCGGTGGCTGGGACCTGTCATGTATTGTCTGTCGGTCGGCTATCTGGCCGTGGTCGCAGGAATGCTGAGGTTCCTACGGCACGATGTGGGAGGCGACGTCACGTTGTACGTGTGGACACTGGCCTTTCTGCAGCCGCTGTTTGTTGTCGAGATGATCCTTCACATCGCGACCGGGGGCAGATGCTGGTCGCGAAACGTGCTCTACTGCGCATGCCCACCATTTCGGCTCGGCGGCCGCGATCACGTTGACGGCAGATCCATATGGTTGCCGCGAATCGGCTGGGCTCGCGTCGATCAGGGTTTGGTGGAGCGAGTGGAAAAGGCGTTCAGCGGGCCGATGATCGTGTTCGCCTTGCTGGTATTACCCGTAGTAGGATTCGAGTTCTACCACCTGATGATCGAGAAGGCCGAACCCAGTTCGGGAATGGGCGACTTTCTGAAATGGGTCGAGGCTGTGATCTGGTACGCCTTCGCAGTCGAGTTCATCGTCATGGTCTCGATCGTTCCGAAGAAGTTCCGCTACTGCAAGGAACACTGGATCGACATCGCAATTATCTGCCTGCCCCTGATCAGCTTCCTGCGTATGCTACGGCTGGGCCAGGTGCTGCGGATGCAGCAGTTCAGCCGAGTCGCCCGCGTGTACCGTTTGCGCGGCCTGAGCATGCGGATGTTCCGAGGCATATTGGTGCTGGACATCATACATCGTCTGATGCAAGGAAAGCCCGAGAAACGTCTGCCAAAACTGCAAGAGCAACTGGCCCAGAGAGAAGCCGAAATCGAACAGCTCCGCGCGGAGATCGCCGAACTGGAGGCCTTGCTCGAAGAGAAGAAGAAGGAGAACTCGTCGTAATCCCGTTTTGACGACGCGCTACGGAACCGTGTATTCCGACATGTAGGATTCCCGAACACTCTCGGTTACGCAAAGGAAGACGACTATGCACAGTGCGAGACGGATGACAGCGAAGCTTCAGCGATTCCTCCCAGCCTTCACACTGGCCATGCTGGCCGGCGCGTTCACTCCAGCCGACGTCGATGCACGCGACTACGGCAAGGTCGAACTGATTCGCGATACGTGGGGCGTTCCCCACATCTTTGCCGAGACCGATCCGGGGGCGATGTATGGATTGGGCTATGCAACGGCCGAGGACCGTGGCTTTCAGATGCACTACACGTTGCGCATCATTCAGGGGCGACTGGCCGAAGTGATCGGCCACGTGAAGAAGACACGCCGAAACGAGACGGCCGTACAAAGCGACCGCAAGATGCGGACATTTGGCTTCGATCGCGCGGCCGACGAACGCGTCAAGCAGTTGGATGACGAATCGGTCTCGATGCTGGAAGCGTTTTCGGAAGGAGTCAATGACTACTTCGAGCAACATCGCGACGATTTGCCTGACTTGTTCAGTAAAGTGGGACTGGAGCCCGAGCCGTGGACGCCCGCCGACTGCATTCTGTCATGGTGGCACCTCGCCCAGTTCTTTGCCACCGATGGGACCCGTGACTTGATGCATTATCGCAACCTGACGCAAGGAGGCGGACGTAGACGACCCGTTCCGCCGTTTCGCGGAGGCGGTCGAGGCGACCGCGGCGGAGCGCGTCGTCCTGTGGCTCCAGCGGATCTCACGCCCATACCACAAGACGAGCCCACGGCAGTCGTCGGCCGAGAGGACGTGACCGACAAGTGGCTTCGCCGCACCCATGCATTCCTCGGTGAACACGGGCACGAGTCGCGGAAGTCGGCCGAGGGGGATGAGAGTGGGCCGAAGTTCAGTCACGCGTGGGTCGTCGATGGCAAGATGAGCGGTACGGGTGCGGCTGTGCTGGTCAGCATGCCGCAAACGCCCGTGACCAACCCTTCGCTGATGTATGAATTCCATATCTGCGGAAAGACGTTCGACGCTCGGGGCATCGGCGTGCCTGGCTCGCCCGTCATCCTAATCGGCTGGAACGAGCATGTTGCGTGGGGAATGACAGCGTTGGGGGCCGACCAGGCGGATCTGTTCCGCCTGAAGACCGACGCCGAACATCCAGACCAGTACGAGTTCGACGGTCAATGGCGTCCAATTGAAAAAATCAGCGAGGAGATAAAGGTCAAAGGTGGTCGCTCGAATTCGTTGGTCGTTCGCCAAACGCACCTTGGTCCGATTGTAAATGAGTTCGCTTTTTCACGTCCCGGTGACCCGCTGGTGGCGCTGAAGCGAGTCCCCGTATGCGATACAGATCGTGATACGATACAGGGTTCGCTGGCAATGATCCGCGCCGGCGATGTCAAGGATTTCCTCGCGGCGTTGGTAGGGTGGCGGTTTCCCACGGCCAATGTTGTCTTCGGCGACACCAATGGGAACATCGGCTATTCGACCATCGGTGCGTTGCCCCTTCGATCACCTAAGGCTTTGGAGGTCGGTGGTGCGGCCCATGATGGATCGGCCACGCAATTCGACTGGCAAGCAATCATCCCTCAGAAGCTGGTGCCCCACGTGATCAATCCTCAGGAAGGGTACTTGTTCAGCGGCAATCATCGGCCTGTGGGATCGTTCTATCCCATTTCGCTGGGCATCCGCACCGGCTCGATGGGCGACAGCTTGCGATCGTGGCGGTTGCGGCAACTGCTGGAGGGCAAAACGTCGATGAGCCCGCAGGAAGTGCATGACATGTTTGCCGATTCGACCAACCCGGCGCGCCGGGGAATCGCCCGGATCGGTTATCATCTTCGTGACGTTCTAAAGCGGGATCTCTCGAGACCCGCCCAGTTGGCCCTGAAGCATCTGGACGACTGGTACGCTGAAGGATCTCCGTCAAGGCTGGACGTGCCGGGTGCCGAGGTGGCAATACACATCAACACGCTTTTCCGTCTCGTATCCACGGATCTGACTTCGGTCTACGGCGGAGGCGAGTCGGGATTGAGCCACTTTCTGAAGACGGTCGGGAAACGGTTGGACGCCGATCCCGAAGCCGACATCACACCGCTTGAGCAGGATTTCGTGGACCGAGCACTGGCGGGCGCGTGGACAACGGCCGAAAGAAACTATGGCTCGGACCCAGCCGACTGGAACGAGACTGCTCAGCGCCAGGTGACCGAACGCAAGCTTGGTGCCTACGAAAGTCTGGACGGCTTTCCGTCGCTGGACGAGTCCTTAGACATGAAGTACCCAGCTATCGCGTGTACCGACGGAGCCACCGTGTTTTCACAAGGCGGGCAAGCTTACGTGCAATGGGTTTCGATGGACGACGTGGACAGCGCTCGTTCGTTGCTGCCGCCAGGTCCATCAGAAGACCCGGACAGCCCGTTACGCGTTGTGAACGTCGACGGCTGGGTACGCGGCCAGTTGAATCCAGCTCCGCTCAGCAAGAAGGCTGTTGAAGAAGTGGCTCAAAGTCGCACTGTGCTGTTGCCCAAGGCACAATAGCGGCCTTGATGCCATCTTGCCAACAATTTCGTTTAACCCGAAGCCGGAGGCGATGGCGGGCGCTACGTGTGAACGATCCATGCCACTCTCGCCATCGACTACGGCTTCGGGCTAAACGACTTGGCTACGTCCAGGCTATCGCGACAGCATATTCAGCAGAATCCGATCCGCCACGGGGTCGTAATTGGGCCTGGACCGGAGAACGTGGCGCCGGAGGTCGAGTTGCGAAAACAGGACGGAACCTTCGCCCGTGGCGGCGGCCACTTCTGCCACGACCGTGTGTTTCGGCTCGCGGACCCAGAGAACCTTCTTGCCCGCCTTGACCGCGGGTCCCTCTATACTCGCAACGGCCACGGTGCCTGGTAGGCCGTTCCAGCGTTTCAGACATTCCGGATCTACATCGTGAACTAAGGGGTGTGTGACATCTTCGTACGGGAACACGCGCGAACCGCTCGTTCGGCCGATGTTGACGTCGCAGAGGCTCTTCCATTTCCATGCTGTCGCCGACATCACCACCACTCGTCCTCCGCGGGCGGCAAACCGGCATAACGTTTCGGCCGACTCCAGTTCGTCCTTCGACAGGTTGCCCGGGTTCCACACGAGTACAACGTGCTTGGCAGGCGAAAGATCGTTCAAGCTTGTGGAAGTCATCAGCCCTTTGTTCCTGAAGTAGGCGGTACTGATAGCATCACCGCCCAGGACGACAAACGTGCGTTCCTTGGCCGAAGCGGGCACCTTGGCAGTCGTGACAGCGCGGACGAATCGCTGGCTGAGCACCGCGCGGCCGTCAACGCCAGTGGTGCGAGCGGTTAGCCAATATGCTCCCTCTTCATCCGGCAGTGTCCACGTGACGGTTGTCTTGCGGAGCGTGTCGGCTTCGAGTGTGTAATCGAAGCTCCATTTGGCCAGCGGTTCGTCAAAGCACTTCGCCTCGGGAATGAATTCGGGGCATTCTTTGGTTAGCAGCACATCGACGTGAATCTCGACGTCGTTCCACGAGTCGTTGATCAAGTAGAGATCGGTGGTCACCTCCTGACCTGTCAGATAGTTGGCGTCGAACAGATCGAGGCTGGCCAGTACCGGAGACAGAGCACTGTGCCAGCAGGCGGATACCGGTTGGGCGTAGCCTGCCTTCCAGACTTCCCCGCGTCGCGTCCTGGTCCATCCGGCGTACATGTACGGCAGTATTGCGTCCACGCGGGCTCGCCGCATCACCTCGGTGTGTTCCATCCCAAGCTGCGCGTAGGCCAACCGATCGGCCAGGACATCATCGTTGCCTGTCCACTGGCACCTAGGCCGGTCGAAAATGTTCATGTATTCGCTATTTGTCACGGTGCGGTCGCCGGCCTGCCGAAACCATCCGTCGATCACCGTGTGCATTTGGCCTTCGTGTGTCCAGTGGTTGGTGTTGCCACATGTATGGACATCGTAGTTTGTCTTGGTGCCCGTGGTTCCGGTTCGCATGGTCGGCCGAGTCGGATCCAGTCCGACCACGAAATCGCGAAACGGACCAGCTTCCCATTCGTTGTCGTTTCGTGATTCGTTGGACAAGACCCACATGATCACTGAAGGGTGGTTCCACAGCCGAGCCATCCATCCGGCCGCGTCGGTCAGGGCGTTGCGGTGGAAGATCTCCCATTCCTCGGGCGTGTACCGGTGGTTTCTGTAGTTGTACAGCACGGGGAACTCGGCCAAGATCATCGTACCATGCTCGTCGCAGATATCGGTCCACAGCCTTGGCGGCGGTTGCGTATGGGTGCGGAAAACGTTCATGCTCATCTCTCTTGCCTCGGTGGCAAGATAAGCCTTCTCCTTACCCGTGATGACATCACCCCAGTCCCATTCATGCACGAGATTCGATCCGCGCAGCCAAAGCGTCCGTCCGTTCAGTTTGTAGTCGCCGTCGACGACTTTGATTTCACGCATGCCGAACCGGACGTTCACCATGTCGAGCGCGTCTTCGCCGCGCATCAGCTTCACCTGGGCCGCGTAGAGACTGCAGTCCTGGGGCGTCCAAGGCTTGAAGTTCGGCATGAGGATATCCACGTCGAAACGCTCGCCGCCGAGCGGGTCGCGTGATGGCACACAACGCGCCGGGATATCGCCGGAGCCGATCACGTCACCGTCCGGCCAGGGCCGCACTTCGGCGAAGATTCTTAAGTCATCCAGACGTTTGTTACCGATGGGCGTTACGCGGATCTCTACCCGGCTGCCGGTAAGATCGGGTATCGCCAACACCCATTTCATGTACGCTTCGTCCGCAAAGTCAATCCACACGTCGTCGGTCACCGCTGGCATTCGAGGCCGCGACGGCCCCCAAATCAGTCCGGCCGGGAACAGGAATTGACCGCTCTTTGACCGACGCACACCGGCGGCACCAGGGATCTTCAGTACGATTTCGTTCTCGCCGGGTTTGAGCACACCGCCGGGAAGGATCGTGTGATACGGTCCTGTTGGCTCGTTGTGGCCGACCTCCCTGCCGTTGATGAACGCCGTGGCGCCGTAATCAATGCGATTCCATCGCAAGACGGCCAACCGACTTACCAGGGATTCCGGCACTTTGAATGTCTTTCGCACCCAAACGAACTTGATACTGGTCGCCGCCTCCTGGTTCCACTGGACAAATCGACCCGGTAGCGAAACCGGACGCCAATCCAACTCTGCCCGATCCTGCGACGCGTGAACCTGTTCGTCCCCCGAACCCAACGCGAACTCCCACTGGCCGTTCAACAGAATGGAATCCGCTCGTCGGCCTTCCAGCCCGTGGGCAGTCTGGGCAACACCCAATACTAACACGGCCGCGACGGTCAGGATTCTCATGATTCGTTCTCCCATATCTCCGCTTTCGCTGACGTTGCGTTGCGATTTCCTCTGCGGTTAGCATACTCTTGAAACAACCGTTGGTGGAGTATCCTGCTCGAAATCACAATTCCATTTCTTCACAGCGAGGGGAACATCGTGAGAGTCCTTTTTGTACACGTCGTCGCATTGGTGTTGTGCTCCGCGAGTGTGTCGGCGGGCGGCGAGCGATCGTATCCTCGGGCGGATCTACTGGTCGAGCCGGCGGAACTCGCCAAACCGGACGTGGCCAAACAGTTCGTAATCCTTGATGTGCGCAAAGAGGAAGAATATCTACGAGAACACTTGCCGCGCGCACTGCGAGTGGACCACGATGCGTGGAAAGCGGCTTTCGGCGATGGTGCGGACGCTGACAGTTGGAGTGCAAGGATCGGGGAGCTGGGCATCAGCGATTCGTCGAAAGTTGTCCTCTACGACGACAATGCGACGAAAGATGCTGCGAGGATCTGGTGGATCCTGAAGTATTGGGGTGTCGAAGATGCTCGGCTGTTGAACGGTGGATGGAAGACATGGAAGGCGAAAGGCTACGCCACAACCGACGAAGTAGTCGGGGCGTCGTCGGCCGAATTCAAAGCGGTGCCTCGCACTGGGCGGCTGACGACCAAAACGCAGCTTCTCTCCTTGCTCAAGCGAGACGGCATTCAAATCGTCGACACGCGTTCGGGGGATGAGTTTTGCGGGATCGAGAAGCGTGACAACAAGAGAGGCGGGGCGATTCCAGGAGCGAAGCATCTGGAGTGGAAAGACGTAATCGACCAGGAAACCCACCGGTTCAAGAGCTCTGGGGAACTGCGCCGGAAATTCAAGAACGCAGGTATTGACCTTGACCAACCCGCAGCCACTCATTGCCAATCGGGTGGGCGGGCCTCGGTTATGGCCTTCGCCATGGAGCTGATGGGAGCGAACGATATTCGCAACTACTACCGAGGATGGAGCGAATGGGGTAACGCGGCGGACACGCCGGTGGCTGCGCCAAAGAAAGAAGGCGTAGGGCCGGTTCCCACCGGCCGATCAAACGACGGTCAAGCGCCCGGCCGGTAGGAACCGGCCCTACTCGACTGGACCTAGGCGGTTGTCTCATGCCTCGGGTATCGGTCAAGTTAACGGCGTACGCCAAGGCTTGCAAAGACGTGTGGACAAGGGGACATAGACAGCGACAAGGTTGCTTATCTGCCAGTGACGCGTCAGGGCAAGCGCTTCTCGGTTGTCTCTTCTGCTCAAGCGACGGTGCACATCGTGGCACGCATCGCGTAAGTGATGGACGGCGAATTCGATGGACGACAGGTTTCATCGCGATTACCTGGTTCGTTTGCCGTTACCTCTTGCGCAGCTCTATAGCCGGGCACACAACGCCAAGCAAGCCCGTGCACGTCATGACAACGCATTCTATTTGTGTGAGGCCCTGATCAAGCTTGCCGCCGCGCCGGCGATTGTCACTTATCTGAACGAAGCTAAACGAGGCGCGACACGATCGGACGCGGTGGACAGGCCACTGGCTCACTTGACGCTTCCTTCGCTGGGCCATTGGCTTGCGCTGCTTCGCGAGTCAGCCCGGCATTTTGGCAACCGCGTCGATGCGGCATCTCATCCGTTGGGGCATTTGTGGGAGCAACTGAGCACGAAACGGCGCGAGTGGGACGGCGTCTTGGCATTGTTTCGTCGAATCAAGAACGGCCCGGATGGCCAGCCGACAAATGCCAAGAGTTGTTCGGCGTTGGAGCTGTTCGATGCCTTGGTCCAGTACCGCAACACCGTCTTTGGACACGGCGCCAGTCGCGTTGCGTCATTCTACGAGAAGGAAATGGGCTCGCTGCTGTTGCCGGCGGTCAGCGACCTGCTGGCCGACGGCGTGTTGGATATCTTGGGGCCGAAGGGCAGCCGGCTGGTTTTTCTGGTCGAAATCCGTGCGGCGGCAGAAAATCGGATGGAGCTCGAACTACGCGAACTGGTCGGGCGCGAGAGCGAGCGGGCCGACGCCAAAACGCTGACGGCCGAGGACGCAGCGACGCTGGCCCCTGGGTGTGTGGCCGTCGAATGGCCCGGCCAACCAGTGCCCCTGCGACTCGATCCCCTCCTCACGTTTCGCGAGACGGACCTTACCGAAGAGGTCCTTTTCCTGAACCGCGATCGCAGTGGGCGCCAGGTCGAATACCTCAGCTATACGACGGGGCAGACCGTACGCGACCGCGAAATGCAGCCGGCGCTACGCCGGTTGCTGGAGCAGATTCCAGGTTTGTCCAAGGGGCCTGACTCTACCGGCCAAACGGATCCAACGCCAACGGCGAACGAAAACGCGGAGCCTCAGCCAGCTAGTGCGGGCAACGGTTCGGCTCCGCGCATCAATGACTTCCAGATCATGGCAGAGGTCGGCCGTGGTGGTATGGGTGTCGTGTATCTGGCGCGTCAGTTGTCATTGGGGCGGACGGTCGCACTGAAGACCCTGACGGCCGATCTGCTCGGCGACGAAATCGCATTGGCTCGGTTTCGTCGCGAAATGCGAGCGTTGGGACGTTGCGATCATTCCAATATCGTCAAAGTCTATTCGTGCGGCGCCATGCCGGACGGCCAGCTCTACTATGCAATGGAATATGTCCCCGGTGCGGATTTGGACCAGATCTGGCGTGAACTGGCCGGTGACAGCGGGCGTGCCGATCGAACAGCCACCTCTTGGTCCGCAGCCGTTCGATCGGCCAGCCAAAAGCAACTTCAACAGACGAGACATACGGCCGCTGGAGATACGGCCGTGGATCTTGCTCGCCCGTCTTCGGACTCGACTTCATCCAGTGATGTACATTCGACGCCTCACGTTTCACTCGCCGAAAGCGAATTGCCGCACGTGGCAGCATTGCCGGACGATCCCGACGACGAGGATGTGTCGGCATTTCAGCGTCGCGTGGCCGGACTGATCCACGACGCAGCAATGGCACTGCAGGCCGTCCATGGCCAGCAGATCGTTCACCGAGACGTGAAACCCGCCAACTTGATTCTGACGGCCGATGGGTCACGAGTCGTATTGATGGACTTTGGCCTGGCAAAGGGCCAGAGCACAGCGCTGACATCGACTCGTTCGGGCGGGCTGCTGGGAACGCTGCGGTACTCGGCACCGGAACAACTGGCGGCTGCGAACATGCCTATTGGCCCAACGGCCGACGTTCGTGGGTTGGGTGTCACCATGTGGGAACTGCTTACCAGGCGGCGTTTGTTTGCCGAAGCCGATGACGAACGACAATTGGCCACATGGGTCCTGAATCGAGACGTCCCCCTTTTGCGATCCGTCGATCCGACGTTAGATCCGGACCTGGAAGCGATCGCGGCCAAGGCGACCGAACGCAACGTCGAAAGTCGCATACAGAGCGCAGGGCAAATGGCCGAGTACCTGGAGATGTACCTGGCCGGGAAACCGGTGTCGATCGGCGCGCCAAAGGCCGTCGAGAAATTCTTCGTGCGGTTGGCAATCCCGATTGTGGTCCTTGCCGCGCTGATCCCCAACGCGTTAGCGGGGCTCTTCAATCTGCTATACAACCGTGATGAAATCATCCAGCATCTATCAACCGAATCCCTCGGTGTTTTCTGGACAACGCAGTCGATCATCAACGGCGTTGCCTACCCGATCGGTGTTTTCCTGGTGGGAATGTTCACGTTCAAGGCTGTCCGGCCGCTAGGCCGATCTCGCAAGAATCTGCCGACCGACCCGGATGACCTACGGCGAGCGCGGCGGCATTGCCTGCAATTGGGTTATTACACCTCGATCATTGGAATCGCACTGTGGGTCCTGGCGGGCGTGACGTATCCGATCGCGATACGCGCAGCGGCGGGCGAGATGCCGATGTCGGGCCATCTGCACTTCTTTGGCTCGTTGGCGCTTTGTGGACTGGTCGCAGCATCCTACCCGTTCTTTCTGATCACGTGGTTTGCCGTACGAATCATCTATCCGTTCCTTTCTCAAGGAAATGCGTATGCATCCGAGGATCGGAGGTTGTTTCAGCGGCTTGGTCGCCTGTCGTGGCGATTCTTTGTATGTGCCGCATCGGTTCCCATGGTTGCGGTCACCATCCTGGTGACAATCAATTCTGGATCGCGGCTCGCCCTGGGCGTATGCGGTATTGGTGGCCTGATCGGTTTCGCTCTGGTCTCGGCGATCTTCCGGCAGTTGCAGTCTACTCTTACGGCCCAGTCGATCTAAAGGCGTTGTCGGAGAATCCATGATCAAGCAGTTCATGACGGTGCCCATAGCGATCCTAACACTGTGCTGGGTACTGGTCGATTCGCTCGCGTCGCCTGCTGTGGCCACCGAGGCAGCCGATGCTCCGACACCGGCAGAGAAGGCCGAACGTGAACTCGTGCACGCCGAGACGTACTACTGGTTCGGAATGGCCGAACAAGGAAACCTTGCCGCCTTTGGCAAGGGGCTGCGCCACCTTGACCGCGCCGCCGGGTTCGTCGAGCAGGGCCCATTCTCAGATGACAAAAAGGGACTCTACCGAGTTCGCATTGAAGGGCTGCGAACCGACTTGGATGGGCAAATCGAGATCGCTCACGACACGCTGTACGGTCTGTTCCCTATGACGCGATTTCTGGCTCGGTCGATCTTCGCCGAGTCGACTTCGTTGCGCACCTTCGAGGTGATCGACGATCCGACGGTCATGGCATCGACGTTCGCCGCGAAGAGTCTCGCGTTGGAAACGATCAAGCAATGGACTCAAAGACATCAACTGGACGTCGTGTTCACAAGCGTGCCTCACAATTCACCACTCGAAAACGAGGCACTGTATCTGTTCAACAGCCATCCAAAGTTCTTCGTGCACAATCTTCGGGAAGTAACCGACGCGTTGGACGATCAGCAACTGGCCGAATTCCAGTCCGGACGCGTTACGCCGGAGATAATCAAGAGCCTGTTGGACGCATTCGGCGTGAACGACGTGCTCGTCGTAGTGGTCCGAGAAGCAGACGTGATCGACGGCGATTATTTCTACACTGTCGAAGGCGAAATTCATCACGCTGGACAAGAGACACCCACTCACGATTTTGCCGTGATGGGGTTCAGCCGCGATCGAAATGCTCTGTTCATGCCGATCATCGTAACCAATCTGCTGTTTCTCGCCTTGGCGTACGTCGCGTTTTGGTTGCAGTCGAGGTTCCGGCGGCGGGCGGCCGTCCGGGCGTCGACCGGCACGTTTCTTGTGATGCCGCTGGCCGCCTTTGCCACCGGACGGTGCATGCCCTGGTTCCTTGGGCCGCTACTCCATTCGATCGCACCCATCCCGGAAACACTGGCCATCGTATCGTTCTGGGTGCCCTGCCTCGCGGGGGCAGCGTTGACCGTTGTTCCGATGATTCTTGTCTGGGTGACTTCGAAGCGACTGGCAAAGCTCTGGCCAATGGTTGGTATCGACGCCCGAGCCGTAGCGGCATTTGTCGGCATCGGCGCCGGTGCCGCTGCGCATTTGTCGGTGCCGCTGTTTCTGTACATGCAGAGTAGTGCCGTCGCGGTTCTGGTGCCACTTATGGTCACAGTCGTTGGCATCGCATATCTACTCGGGCGCGCGCTGGACGGCGTAGACCGGCTTTCGACGGCCGTATCGTTCGTGCCGATACTGTTGGCGCTGTTTCTGGGGCTTGCCGTATTTCAATGCCTGGCATCGTGGACATGGGCGGCCGCCGGGCTTACAGCCATCGCGTGTGGCGTGCCTGTAGCATTGGGCGCACACAAACGGATCAGGCACCAAAGGCCGACGACGGAAGTAGTCGTACGCCCACCGGAGGCACGTCCCGCCGCGGCGCCCGGAATGGCGGTTGCACTCAGCCAGTTGGACGAGTTGGCTGAAAACCCGCGTTATCAGAGGCTTCCCGCCTACGATGGATTTTGGCGGCTCGTCGAACCCGCGTTGGCCGGGCGATCCGTGCACTTAGCCCTCCATGGACCCGGTGGCTGCGGTCTATCGGCGACGGCCAAGACAATCGTTGACGACCTGACGAGATCGCTGACCGAACGCGGCCGCAAAGCCGTACAGATGTGCGGCGAATGCTCCCAAGCAGTGGGCGAGCCAAGGCCATATGGCCCGTTTCAAAAAGCACTGGCCCAGCACTTCGAGATCGAGTTGCTCGCGACGCCCGAAACGAAGCTGGCAGAAATCGACGCCGCCTTGGGCGAAGTCTTCCAGTCCGTGATACCATTCGCAGGTATCCTGTTCCCCGCGGCTGGCACCACCGCGAGTGCGACGTCGGGTGAAGAGATCATCTCGTCGATCGCATGGACCCTGCGACGACTAAGCAAATCGAAGACGGTAATTCTGTTGATCGACGATGCTCATTGGCTGGACGATTCCTCGAAGGCGCTGTTAAAGCACCTTGTCCGCGAGTTTCCGCCGGGCGGTCCCGACCGCATTGCGATCATTGTCACGAGCCACGACCAAGGAATCCTCGACGAGTTGGGGCTCGACGCCTCGAACCAAGCCAAAGCGTCGTTCCCATCGTCGGAGCAGCAGGTACGAATCCTCACCGGCGGCGTCGGCCTGGCCCCGGCGACTGCTGAACAAATCGTCGCTCGGTTGGGTCCCTCGACCGTCGAACAGGGCGGCTTGTTCTGGATGTTGCAGGTCGTCGCCAATCTTGCGCGGGCCGGCGCCTTTGTCTCGACCGGTGAAGGTATCGCACTCTGTGACGGCAAGTGGCCCGAGGACGTCTTTATTCCCGACGAAATGCGAGACCTCTTGGCCGAACAGTTGCGACGATTCCCGGAGTACCGCACGGTCATCGAATGCGCCGCGTGCGCATGCGATGCTCGCGAGTTCAACGCTAGTGTCGTGGCCGACGCGCTCGGTAAACCGCGGTTGGAGTTGCTGACGGACCTTGACCGCATTGATCGTGAAACCAGCATTCTGTACGACGTTCGCCAACGGGATGACGCATTTGCATTTCAGTCGTCGTTTATGCTGGACGTCGTGCGCAACGAATTGAGGATCGTGGAAATTGGCCCGGCATCCGCCGAGGCGCCCCAGATCGTCCGCGAGTACCACGCGCGATTGGGAACGGTTTTGGAGAAATCTCTGGAAGCCAATTCAAACGAGATTTATGCCGTGGCCAATCACTTCTACTCGGCCGGGGCCGCCTTTGCCGATCGCGGGATGGAATACTGCCTGCAAGCGGCGCGCGCGTCGAGCGCCGTCCTGGATTTCGACGTAGCCGAGCGTTATCTGGATCGTGCCGAAGAGTGCGCTCGCGTGATCGGCAGGACTGCCACGGTCGAAGCCGAGCGGCTGGATGTCGAATGCCGCAAGGCACATGTGACCGGCCACTTGGACGACCACACGCGCGTGGCCGATGCGGGGGCAGCGTATCTTGGCGAACACCCAGACTGCCCGACGAGACTGTTGTTGTCGATCGCCCAAGTCCACTACGACGCCGGCAGAAGCAGCGGCGATCGTTCGTGGTTCGAGCGTTCGCTTCAGATCGGCCAAAGAATAATCGACGAAGCGGAATCTGCACGAGACGAGGCCATCGGCCGGCACTTCGTGGGCATAAGTCTTCCGCGCGGACAACACGACGAACGTAGAAGGCAACTCCGCGAAGCCCTGCGTCTGATGAAAGAGAAGGCAGACGGTGCCGAAGACATCGAGCTGTTGGGCCGAATCATGGGCTCGTTGGCCGAAGAGTTCAGCCGCGGCAACGCTAAAGAAAGGCAAGAGGCGAAGGATCTGTTCGAACGTCGCCTCCGACTGAACGAAGCCCACAAGATCGGCGACGCACGAGGCCAGGCAATGACACACGGCGGGCTGGGCCGGTTAGCGTTCTTCCACGAACCGAAAGACGTCGCCACAGCAGCGTTTCATTTTAGAAAGGACCTGGGAATCTCGGAGGCCATCGGCGATCTACAGGGGCAAATCCAAATGCACAGCCTATTGGGCGCGTGCCTTCTGGAAGACAACGAAGTGGACACGGCATTGGACCACTACCAACAATCGTGGGATCTTTCACAAGCCCCGATCAGTCGCTTTTTTGCCGGAGTTGGCCTGCTCACTTGTCACAGCCACAAGATGCAGCGCGAACAATTCGACGAAGTGATTCGCCAATTGCTCGACCTCGCGAAAGACGGCGTGCCCGACGCATGTGCAGAGAGTCTCGTGGCCGTGCTCACATCGTGCCGGTCCGATCTGTTCGGTGCGGAGGCGGAAGAGCTTCTAAGCATCGCACAGGCTCATACCGCACTCCAACCGACAGCTTCCGGCATGTCGGTGTGACTTTTGTTGTTTTGGGGCTCAGACGTACAGAATTCAAAATTGGCCGTCGAACCGCTCAACTGAACCCCGGAGTCTTGCCGGCCAATTTTGAATTCTGTACGTCTGAGCCCTTCCCGCCGCGTCACGCTGGAGTGCGTGGCCTATCGCTCACCTCCGAAGCACATCAACCGCCCATTGACTCCGGACAGATACAGACGACCTCGGGCGGCAGCCATTCCGTCGAAGACGGGAATCGTGTCCAGTTCAAGCTCCGAGAACTTCTGCCCGTTTTCGGCCGACACAGCCCATAGCGTTCCTCCGCTCTTGCCCGCAAATGCTTCTTCCTGCGCGCGAAGTCGTTCCTGCACCTGCGGATCGGCCAATTGCTTCACCGCTTGTTCTTCATCGACGAGGTCCGCCGGACCGGCAAAGAACAGGGTGCCTTGCGCCAGCAGCATGGCCCTGGCAAATAGCGGGATATCTTGAGTCCAATAGTGATGTATTCTGCCGCTTGGTTTCCGCCCTTCCTGCGGCGCGGTCGAAGGATCTTTCGCGGCGCAGAAGAGCTGATGCTCGATCGGTGTCGTCCAGCGGTAGAACTTGGGTTTGCGGCCGAATCCGTACACCTTGTCTTTGTCAAACACCAGAATCTTCCCTCCGGGCGTCACCTTGCCCGCTTGAGAATACCCGGCCCAACCGCCCAGAAAACGGCTGCCGTAGATCCAGTACGTGCGATGCCACCACGTGTCGTCCAAAAACCCCGTGGGGCTGAACAGATGCGCGTGTTCCGGTCGCTGAGTCGCCGGAACCGAGTATCTCTCCGGGTTGCCGGCATAGGGCAAAGCCTCCAGTGGCAGACGCGTGCCGTCGAGTTCAAAGGGCTGTGAACGCATGTAGACCAGACGACCGTCGGTAGAAAGAACATCCGGAAACGCGACAGGCATGTTTTGCTGACGGGCGTAGTCTTCGAGTTTCTTTCCCTGGCCAGGATCGTTTTCGTCCATGACCGTCTCGGACAGCACCATTCCTGTCACGGGATCGAGCCGATACAGACACAAGCCGCCGTCCAGAAACATCGAACGCCCGGCAACGAAATACAGCACGTCGTCATGAATAAGCACGCTGCCATGAACGGGCCAGACAGATTCCAACTGCTCGAACGCCATCAGCCGTTGGTCGATCGGTGCGGCGCGGAATCGCCACGCGATCGCTCCGTCCGAAGCGCGCAAGCAGTAGACACAACCATCGGCCGATCCGAACAGAACATGGCCCCGCCAACACGTCGGCGGAGAATCGACTCGTCCACCTGCCGTGAATTGCCACAGTTCCTTTCCAGAGGTCGCGTCGAGTGCATGAACCGTGTGTGTGTCGATCGACGCCAAAAGAACACGACCGCCGGCGACAACCGGACTCGTGAGCCGACCGCCGACCGCCACTGTCCACGCCTCCTTCAGTTCCGAAGGCACTTCCGTCACCGTACGGCCACTGCGAGCCACATCACACCGATACGTGGGCCAATCTGCGGAAGGCTGGAGGCTGGAGGCTGGAGGCTGAAGGTCGGAGCGCGCATCTTCATCGAAAGCTGGACCCTTTTCAAGTCTGTCCTCTTTCGTCCTTCGGTCTTCAGTCTTCGGCCTTCCGCCTGCTGCCAGCGCATTGAACCCGTACATCTTCGCTTCGAGATAGCACGCACAGGGATGTTGCGGAGCGTATAGCAGCCCGTTGGCGGGCATGACGCCGTAGAGACAGGCGCCACGGACCCAATGGTTGATCGACCAACTCTGCTTGTCGATGTCGATGAATTCGGTGCCCGTGCGGGACATTAGCAGATACTTGTCAGTGGCCTTGCCTCGATAGCAGCGGTGGTGAAACCAGTATGTCTCGACGTCAGGATCGAACTCGGCGACCACCTTCCCGGTCTTCACATCGTGACCGGTGAAGCGGCCTACGGCATGGCCGCTGGTCGTCTCGCCGCACCAAACGACGCCGTCGACGACCAGCAGATCCTCGGACGACGCATAGCCGGACAGTGGATGCGGTGCGGTCCACAGAACCTGCCCCGTCTCGGCGGATAGGCCGGTCAAGGTATCGTTCTTCTCCGTGGCCCAAGACCGGTTTCCGTTCGCCGCAAACTCTCCGCCAGCAAACAGCACCACATCGTCGTACAGTACCAAAGTCGGCGTGAAGCGATACGGATAGTTCTCGGCTCGGGGCAACGGATCGGAACGCCAGAGTTCGTTTGCGTTGTCACGGTCCAGGCAAACGATTCTGTCTCCCGCCATGAAGACGACATGCCCGCCATCGACAGCCAGCGTGCCCTTGAGTATCGCGTGCTCGGCAGTCCAGATCGCATTGCCGGAATCGGCTTGGATCGCCATGAGCTTCTTCGTTGACGCGGCTTTTCTACGCGGCTTGGGCTTTCTGGCTTGTGCTTCAGTTGTCGCGGCGCCCACCTGTACGAAAAGCACGCCCTCCGAGCAGATGAGCTCTTCCGCGTTTTCCGTGTCGGCATACATATGAACCGTTTTGCCGGTTGCTGCGTCCAGCGCGGTAAGTGGTTCGCCCAGGCCAAGCGTCACGTAAACTCGGTCGCCCACGGATACGAGGCGTCGAGGTAAATCGGCTGGTCCACTCTTGAGCCCGTGCATGTGATTGAACCAAGTACCAATAGACCTCCGCCACAAGATCGTACCGTTGAAAGCATCGCGGGCGATCAGGTTCCATTTCGGAGCCGTGAGGATCGACACGTCGGGTGCTTCGTCCATGATGTAGAAAACGCGGCCCCCGGAAGAAACAACCGCACTAACACTGGACATTCGGTCGTGATGCCGAGAATATCGAGGCCCTCCCACCCATTGCATTCGGCGCGGCGGTCCTACGACATCATCATGCGCCACCGCGTTGTTGTCAGGCCCGTGCAGAAAATGCGTCCACTCGTCGATCTCCTCGGGCCGAGGCTTCCTGAGAGTCTGAAGGCTGAAGTCCGAAGGCTGAAGGAAGATCGCCACACCATCGGGTGCCAATACGCGTTTGACCTCTTCATCCCGTATCCCGTGTCCCGCATCTCGTATCACAATCAGATTCACGAGATTGTCGATGTATGGCAGCCGTTTGCCGTCGAAACGGTCGACCGACACCTCGCCGTACGCCCCCAACGATCGAATGTGCGTGCGGGCCTGTTCGACGTTCGTTACGTCGGCGTCCAAGCCGTGGACCTGGTAGCTTTCATTGACCCGTAGCGCTGCGGTCAGTTTCCCATCGCCGCAGCCAACGTGGACTATCAGCCCACCTTTGACGCCCGTCTCGGCCAGAATACGCCGAGCCAGATCGGCTTGGTCGACATCGCCTATCTCCGCACCGAGACAAAGTGAACCTGCCAGACAGCAGGAGCAGAAAACCGAAAGAAAACGACCGGCATATCGCAGGCTGTTCAAGAGCATGTCATTAGTCTCCTGTCTTGTGAGAATTGTGTGGTGCCGCGACTTCGCAGCCTCCCCTGACGCGGCCAGGGTCCTGAATGATATCATACACAGTCCCAGTACCGCCACTTGGGCGGCGGTTTTGAAGCGTGACAGATGTACGGAGAGAAACTAATGATAACACGAACCGTTTGGACTCGCGTAATCTTCATCGCAGCAGCGCTCGGTGCGGCTGTCTCTGTTTCCACCACGATCAACGGAATGGCATGGGCAGCGGAGGATTTGGCGGGGAAGATTCTTGAGCAGACCGGCGTCAAGGGTGGGCTGATAGTCCACGTAGGCTGCGGCGACGGCAAGCTCACGGCCGCCTTGCATGCAGGTGACAGCTATCTGGTCCACGGTCTCGACACGGACGCGGAATCCGTGAAGGCTGCTCGTGAGTACATCCATTCGCTCGGTCTGTGCGGCAAGGTCTCGGTGGACCGACTGTGCGATGGCCGGCTACCTTACATTGACAACGTCGTGAATCTGATTGTGATACGAGATGCGGGATACGGGATACGGGATGAAGAGGTCAAACGCGTGTTGGCGCCCGAAGGCGTCGCGATCTTCCTTCAGCCTTCGGACTTCAGCCTTCAGACTCTCAGGAAGCCGAGGCCGGAGGACATCGACGAGTGGACGCACTATCTGCACGACGCCTCGAACAACGTTGTGGCCCATGACGACCGTGTTGGTCCGCCGCGGCACTTGCAGTGGCAGTGCGGCCCTCGATGGAGTCGGCATCACGACCATATGGCCAGTGTCTCGGGCATGGTTTCGACCGGTGGGCGAGTCTTCTACATATTGGACGAAGGCTCTCGCGTATCGCCGCAGCTACCGTCCGACTGGAAGCTGGTAACCCGCGACGCGTTCAACGGCGTACTTCTGTGGAAGCGTTCTATCGACCGCTGGCACGACCGACTTTGGCCGCTTAAGAGCGGTCCGGCGAGTCTGCCACGACGATTGGTGGCCGAGGGCGAAGTGGTCTATGCAACGCTCGGCATCCAAGCGCCGGTATCCGCTCTGGACGCCGCGTCGGGTGAAACTCAACGCGAGTATGCCAACACAGCCGGGGCCGAAGAGATCGTGCTCAAGGACGGCGTATTGCTGGTGCTGGTTAACCGGACCTCGGTGGATCTAGCTGCCGATCTGACTGAAGATTCGGAAGAAGGCAAATCGCGCGACAGCCGAACGACCTATTCGGCTCAGATGGCACGCATCTGGGCGGGCGTACGTTCAAAACGCTGGACGAATAGCAATCGCGTTATCCGGGCATTTGACGTGGAAAGTGGCCGCCAGCTTTGGGAGAAGCCAAGTCGCGTGATCCCGCTTACCTTGGCAGCCGATTCCGATAATGCCTATTTCCACGATGGCGAGAAGATCGTTGCCACCAGCCTGTCTACAGGAGACGAACGCTGGACTTCTGAACCGGTTCCCGTTTGGCACGGTTTGGATGGTCGAGGAACGCAGTCTTGGTTTGCGCCAACGCTGGTCGTCCACGATAATAGAGTCCTGTTCGCTGGCGGCGAGAAGATGCACATGTCTTACATGGGTTGGGGGTCAAAGGACATCGGGCAGGATACTATGTCCGCCTTCTCGGCCAAGACGGGCGAGAAGCTCTGGATGGCCAATCACCCTTACAGCGGCTACAACTCGCCAGAGGATTTGTTCGTCGCTGGCGGAAGCGTCTGGAACGGAGTCACGGGCAAAGGTAATGCCGACGGTCGCTACACGGGCTACAACCTGAGCACCGGCGAAATCGAGAAGGACTTTCCACCCACGGTCAACACGTTCTGGTTTCATCATCGCTGCTACCGCGCCAAGGCGACAGACAAGTACGTACTGTGCTCGCGAACGGGCATCGAGTTTGTTGACATCGAGACGGGCGAGTGGACCATCAACCACTGGGTTCGCGGCGGCTGTCTGTATGGCATCATGCCGTGCAACGGCCTCGTTTACTCGCCGCCGCATCCTTGCGCGTGTTATCCCGAGGCGAAGCTCTATGGTTTCACGGCCCTGGCAGCCGAACGTCAGAGATCAGAGGTCAGAGGTCGGAGATCAGAAGTCAGAGGTCAGAAGTCAGAAAGACTTGAGAAGGGGCCGGCGTTTGGAGCGGTCAGCAATCAGCAATCGGCCGTCAGCGAAGAGGACTGGCCGACGTATCGGCATGATGCTGCCCGAAGCAGTGCTGCATCGTCGCCGATTGCAGACAAGCTCCGACCCGAATGGAATACGCAACTGGGGGCTCGGCTCACGCAGCCGGTCGTGGGTGGCGATTGCCTGTTCGTCGCTGACATTGAGAGTCACACGGTCTATGCAATCGACGTCGCGTCGGGCGAGGAATTGTGGAGCTACGTTGCCGGTGGGAAGATCGACTCGTCGCCGACATTTGATCGAGGGCGACTGCTATTCGGTTCGACCGACGGGTACGTTTATTGCCTGCGAGCGAACGACGGTATCTTGGCTTGGCGTTTCCGCGCCGCGCCGGTCGATCAGCGTATGGTAGCCTTCGATCAGGTCGAGTCGGTTTGGCCGGTCCATGGATCGGTGCTCGTGCAAGATGGCGTCGCAACCGTTGTCGCTGGGCGTTCGATGTACCTGGATGGCGGTTTGTGGGTATGCCGGCTTGATGTGGAAACGGGCCGTCTGCTGGGCGAAACGATCTTGGACGACCGTGACCCGGAAACGGGCGAGAACATGCAGCGGCGAGTGAAGGGCCTGAACATGCCCGTCGCCTTGACGGACATTTTGTCCAGCGATGGCGAGTGTCTCTACATGCGATCCCAAGTGATGGATTTGGAGGGCAATCGTCTGCAGTTTGGGCCTGGCAAGAGTGGTCGCGATCATTTGTTTGCGGCTTACGGCTTCACCGACGATTCGTGGTTCCATCGCACGTACTGGCTGTACGGCGACGGTTACAGCGGCGGAGTCGGCGGCTTTGGCAATGCACGCTCGAAGCCTGCGGGTCGTATCCTTGTCAACAACGACCGGACCGTCTTCGGCTACGGACGCAAACCAGATTACTTCCGCTGGAGTTCGATTGCAGACTATCACTTGTTTGCCGCGGCCAAGCCGGGCGGAGACGCCGGCGCGGCCAAGGCCGTGTACTTCAAAAACTCGGAGAGCCTCGACCCGGCCGGCAAGCCGCTTACGGTCGCGGCATGGATCAAGACCGAATCGCCTAACGGAACCGTCCTTGTCCGTGGCGCACAACAGAACGGTTTTGCTCTGATCCTCACCGGCGCGAAGCCGCGTATGCTGCTTCGTACGAAGGGCAAAACGTTCGAAGCAGTTGCAGACAAAGCAATCGGGGGTGATTGGACTCACGTAGCCGGCGTCCTGCACGCGGATGGACGCATGGTGGTTTATGTGGATGGCACTGCAGCCGAGACATCGGAAGATGTTCCCATGCTGACCGGAGAACCTTCGATCCCGATGAAAGTCGGCTACGACGATACCAACCAGCTTCTGCCCAAACCGCTCACGCCATTCAACGGAGCGATGGACGAAGTGATGCTCTTCCATCGGGCTCTCGCTGCCGATGAGATCCAACGACTTGCCGACGCTCAAGCAAAACTCGCTAAGGAGAGCCGAGAGGGCCAAGTCCTACATCTCTCGTTCAGCGGCGGCAAGGCTCGCGATCGCTCGTCCTGTGGCAATCACGGTGAAATCGCCGGCGGCAAAGCGGAGACAAGGGAAGGTCCGTTTGGCGAAGCACTGGTGCTGAAACAACCGAAGACCCTCGTGGCTTCAACGCAGGGGCGAGGCAAGTCGTCGGTTGCCTACCTGTGGTCTCGCGACATTCCCCTGATGGTTCGGGCAATGGCGCTGGCCAAGGATAAGCTGGTGATTGCCGGCCCGCCGGACGTGCTTGACGAGGACGCCGCGTTTCAGACTTTCACCGACGAGACGACTCAGAAGCAACTGGCCAGTCAGAACGCCGCGCTTATGGGGCAGTCCGGGGCGATGCTCCAAACCGTCGACGCCAAGACGGGTGAGACCCTGGCCGAGCACGAACTCGAATCACCGCCGGTCTTCGACGGCCTGATCGTCGCTGGCGGCAAGGTGTTCATCGCCACGATGAACGGGCACGTCGTCTGCCTGAGGCAAGAATAGGCGGGTTTTTCGTCACGAAGCCAGCGCAGCGAAGTACAATAGTACAGTACTTGTTTTTCCAATGAACTAACCCAAGATGTGTGGCCGCTGCCTGACGGCCATTTCCTTCGTTGCCGCCCTGAATTCGCTGGGGACCTAAACCTCTGCCCAACGAATTCAGGACGGCAACGAAGAAGAGATCCAAGGACTACATCCATGCGACATTTGACGATCTCCTTTGCGTTTCTGGCGATCTGCTTCGCCGCCGCCTCGATTACTAAGGATGCTCATTCGTGCACATCCATCATGGTGGGCAGGAAGGCGTCCGTCGACGGATCGGTGATGACATCACATACCTGCGACAGCCATCGAACCGGTTCCGATATCCTTGTCATTCCACGAGCGAAGCACAAACCGAACTCCCACCGGTTTCTGACTAAGCGTCGCGATGACGACAGCGGTCCGATGGAGCGATATGGCCGCGCACCGACGGGCAAGATCCCGCAGGTTGCCGAAACGCACGGCTACCTCGCGCCCGCCTACGCAGCGATGAACGAGCGGCAGTTGGCCATTGGCGAATCGACGTTCGGTGGCCGCGAAGAGTTGGAAAGCGACAAAGGACTGATCGACTGCGAGACGCTGACACGCCTGATGCTTGAACGAGCAGTGACGGCTCGTGAGGCGATCCGGATCGGTGGGAAACTGATCGAGAAACATGGCTGGTGCGACACGGGCGAAGCCCTGACCATCGCCGATCCCCAGGAGGTCTGGGTGATGGAAATCGTTGGTTCCGGCAAGGACAAGGTTGGAGCTGTTTGGGCGGCACAACGTGTTCCCGACGATCACGTCGCAGTCGTGGCCAACGGTGCAAGGATTGGCGAAATCGACCTTTCGAAGCCGGACTTATTCATGGCGTCCGGCAACGTCGTCAAGGCGGCGCAGGACAGCGGCTACTGGGATCCGAACAGCGGCCAGCCGTTTCGTTTCTACGCCGCGTACGATCCTGGCGGTCGCACCAGTTACGCAGTGACCCGGCGCGAATGGCGAGTGCTGGACCTGCTTGCCCCGTCACTGGAATTGCACCCGAACAGCAACGTCTTCCCGTTCTCGGTCAAACCCGAAAAGCCGGTTGGACCCGAGAAGATCATGGAGATCTTCCGCGACACGTTCGAAGGAACGGACTTTGACATGGTGAAAGATTTGACCGTAACGGACGAGGACGGCAAGACGGTCAAGAGTCCGCTGGCCAATCCGTTCATGCCGTACGACATGAACAAGTTGCTGAAAATCAACGGCGGCTGGGGCTGGCGCGGCGAACGTCCGTTGGCTCGTTGGTACTGCATGTACGTGACTGTCACCCAGTCGCGATCGTGGCTGCCCGATCCGGTCGGGGGCATTCTGTGGTTTGGATACGGCAATCCAGCGATGGCCACGTACGTCCCAATGTACGTTGGTGTTGCGGACCTGCCGCAGGACTACAAGACGGATGGCCGCACAACGGGCTTCAGCCGGAGATCTGCATGGTGGGCGTTCAACCGGGTGGCCACACTGTCGGCACAACGCTGGGGCGATATGCGAGTGGACGTAGCCGCAGTGCGTGATCCTCTGCAGGAAAAATACCTTGCTGCCCAAGAGGAAATTGCAGCGACAGCCACCAAGCTGCTGGCCGAGAATCCCGCAAGAGGCCGAGCCTATCTGACACAGAAGACACGCGAGGCCTGCTCCGAGGCAACCGAATCCTATTGGAACCTTGGCGACTTGCTCTGGACCAAGTACGACGAGAAATGGTAGGACGGCAAGAAGAGGAGGAGACTTATGAGTCTGACGGGCAAAAGGACACCCGCCGAGCAAGCCGCCGACCTGCGCGAGCAGTACCGCGCCGCGCTCTTCGACGACGTAGTGCCCTGGTGGATGAATCACTCGCTGGACCGCGAACATGGCGGCTACTACAGCTTGTTGGAGCGCGACGGTCGCCTCTGGGGCACCGACAAATACATGTGGATGAACGGCCGTCAGGTGTGGTTGTTGAGCCACTTGTACAACGAGCATGAACAGAACAACGAGTGGTTGGAGGCCGCGCGATTGGGTGCCGAATTCATGCGTCGGCACGCCTTCAAGGACGACGGCAAGATGCACTTTCGACTCACGCGTGAAGGCGAAAGCCGCTCGGATGTGCTCAGCCTCTACACGGAAGTGTTCGGGGCGATCGCCATGGCCGAGTACAGCAAGGCGTCCGGCGATGAATCGTGCTGGACGAAGGCGGTCGAGATGTACGACTTCCTTTTGTCGCGACTGGGGCAGCCATCGGACACGCCACTGTTGGGTTACCCGATCCACGCCGAATTTCACCTGCACGCCCACGACATGTGCCGCATCACTGTGGCTTGGGTGTTCAACGAGATCCGTCCCGATGAACGGTTCCAAAACGACCTGACGCTCTCGGTCGATTCTATCCTCGACCGGCACTGGAAGCCGGACATGCGGGCAATGCTGGAAAACGCAGCCATGGACGGATCGCCGATGCTGGATCTGCCGGAGGGACGCATGTTTCATCCGGGACACGCCATCGAAAGCGCCTGGATGCTAATGGAAATCGCCCGAGAGCGCGGCGAGAAGTCACTGCTGGACACCACGATCGAAATCACGTTGGCCTCGCTGGAACATGGTTGGGACGAACAGTACGGCGGGATACGCTACATCACCAATGTCGACTGGACGCCCTGCCATTCATTGGAGGCCGATCTGAAGCTCTGGTGGCCGCACAGCGAGGCCCTTTACGCGCTGCTGATGGCATGGGACTTGACCGGTCGCGACGACATCGCCTCATGGTATCGGAAGGTACACGACTACGCCTTCAGTCACTTCCCCGATCCGGAATATGGCGAGTGGTTCGGATACCTGAACCGTGACGGCAGCCCGGTATGGACAGCGAAGGCTAACGGCTGGAAGGGTTTCTTCCATTTGCCGCGTGTGCTGTATCGCTGCTACCGTTTGCTCGACTATTAGGAGCGGTATCGGAACTGTTGATGTAGAGGGTGGCCGGGGTTGGAGCCGTGCGAAACCCCGGAGATTCCAGAACCGGGGCTTCCCTTCGGTCCAGCCCCGTCCACACAAATTGGGTTTCGAAGCTGCTCTAGTCACGAGGCCCGTATGTCGGCAGTTCTTGCCCCAATTCGTAACTGCCCAAGTCGGGGCCGCTACCGGCGTGATTGTCGTTGAAGTTTGCCAGTGTGACGCCCGCGTCGATTGCATTGTTGCGCGGGCTCAGCCGCAGATCGTTGATCTTCGTGTCAAACTGCGTTGCCAGATCGGCTGGCGTTCCAATGCCCGAAGCAAACAAACCGGTCGGGTCCACACGGATGACATGCGCGTACGCGACGCCGCTGTTTTGCATGGCCTCGATATTCGCGTATCGCACGCCGTTGAATTTCATGAACAGCTTCCAGGTGCCTGCAAAGCCGTCGTGATCGAAGTCGCAGTCGCGCATCCGAGCCGAACTTTCGTACGCATAGTTGGCCGTGGTACCCACGAACAGGTTGTTGCGGCTGATGCAGTTCGTCACCGACGCGCTGGTCGATAACCGGAGCGGCATTCCGGCCTTGACCGACGTGTTGTGCAGCATCAGCACACCGGATGTGTTGTTGTGCAACTTGAACGTCGAATGGCCGACGTTGTACATGGCGTTGCGGAAGATGTAGGCTGGACCGCCCTGCACCGGCTGTGCCGAGATGCCCTGGAAAACGTTGGTCAACCGGTTCTCGAAGCAGCGTACATTGTGTTCGCTGTAGTCCAGTTCGATGCCGTCGTCAGTACACTCGGAAATCTCGTTCCTGTAAATGTCGATGGCGCAGACCGGGTAGGCGGAAAATGTGTCGATCGCATCCGCGAAGTGACTGATGCGGTTGTGGCAGATTACGTGACCCGTGCCGCCGATTTGTATGCCGCGCCGGGGCTCGATCCCCTCGCTGCGCGGCCATTTCGATCGGCCGCACATCACACAATCGGCGATGAAGATGCGCTGTTGTCGCTTGCCGTTTCGCCCGGCGACGAAGCCGTAATCGACATCCGTGATGGTACAGCGTCTGACCGTGATCCGTGCGGCCTCGTTGAACGTCAATCCCCAATTGGCGTTTCGGAATGTCAGATCCTCGAACATCAGGTCGTGCAATGCATAGCCGTCGATGATCTTCGTGCCGCCCTGCCCATCGAAGATTGCTTCGCCGTCACCGGCGGCAATCAGGGTGATCGGTGCCTCGGAGGTACCGGAATTCGGACGAAACGCGCCGCGGTAGACGCCTTGGTGCAGGCGGAGAACGTCTCCCGGTTTGGAATCCTTCAGTGCTTTCTGGAGACCGCCGGGATGAACGTCGATTGTTCGGCCGCCCTGCGGCAGCTTCGGCTCGGACCATGTTCTCATTCGTAAGGTCCGCTCGACATCGCCACCATCGGGATCTCGCAGTACAAGCTTGACTTCGTATTCTGTGTCCTCTTGGAGGTTGAAGATCGAACCAGCAAAGAGCGTTCGCCCGTCCGGTGGCCGATTGTTCTCACGCATTCCACGGCTATCGACGCGAAACAGATCCATCCCGCGATTCCATTGTGCGGTACCGGCTTCGCGATAGCCCACCATGATATTGGCGTTACGATTGTCGTCGCCGGCGACGAGCCATCGCACACCCAGGCAGTGAAGCGTCGGCAGTTCTTGGATGAGTTCGCCCGGCAACGCCGCATCTCCTGCGACCGTGATGCTCGGGGCTATTGTCAAGACCGGGAAGACACACAACAGCGCGAATCGCGGTTTAGACATGAATCGCTCCTCTGTGGCGAAAGGTAGGTCCCGCTTGCCGAGCGGGACCTCGGAATTCGAGGTTTGTCATCACCACAGGTCCCGCTCGGCAAGCGGGACCTACTTTTTTCGGCAGCGTTCGGCTTGCGGTCAGCCGGGTCAACCTCAAACAGGAACCACCTAGCGAGGCACGTTGGAAACGTGCCCCACGTCAGGTGATGCGATAGGTCGGGACGGGTCTTCCCGGACGAAGGCTTCGTGTGTGAACTGGCTCGACTGTGACTCCCGCTGCGGCACACGCTTCGTTCACTGCTCGCTCTGTATGATCTTGAAGTAACTCCGGGGCAGTGCCGACTCGTGCATTGACGATAATATCAGCCGCTTTTGTGCGGCATCCGGAGGACGTCGAAAGCTCGACGGGGGAATCGCTGCTGACGAGATTTGCCACGGCGTGATAGCCTTCCCACAGACCGATGGTCTTCAAGTGAGCGGTCTCTGCTTCGATTTCAGCCAGCGACTGCTGCATTCGGCTCACCATGTCCACCAGCAGATCGTCCAGGGCGAATGGCTCCGTCGCGTCGACACGAAAGTGGCTGTTCAGCCAACCTAGTTCCGCTTCGCCTTCAGCGTAGATGTCGTAGTCGATGTCCAGAATGCGTTGGCCGAACGGCCCCTGCTGATCGAGCGTCTCTACCAGTCCCTCGAATCCTTCGCCGGTGAGCGCAGAGAGGCGAACAACGGGCACATCCGGCACCTCGGCACTGATCAGTTCCGCGAGTTCGTCCACTTCCTCTTGGGTCAACTGGTCGATTCGATTGAGAATGATGAAATCCGCTTCGTGCAACTGCTTGCGGAAAATGTAAGCGGCCTTCGGCGAGAAACCACCTTTCTTCTCATTTCGTAGGATCTTCCTGCCGTGGGACGGCTTCAGGATGACACCGTAGGGAGCCACGTCGAACTTGCTGCTGAAGGAACGCTGGATCGGTTGAATGACCGTGGCCACAAGGTCTGCGCAACTGCCGACCGGTTCGGTGATAACGACGTCCGGGGGCTGGCGTTCCTCCAGCTTCTCGATGGCTGCGGTGAGGTCATCAAAACGGCAACAGAAACACGCCCCGGCTACTTCACCGACCTCGAATCCTTGCGCCCGCAGGTTGTGCGTGTCGACCAGATCTTCCGCCTGATCGTTGGTCACGATACCCACGTTCAGGCCCTTGTCCAGATATGCCCGAGCAAGCCGCGCAATGGTTGTCGTCTTCCCTGCGCCCAAAAATCCGCCGATAACGATAAAACGAGTTGTCGACATACTGAGAATTCCTTTGCAGAGGCTGTGGATCAGCAGACCACGGTCGAGTGAGGTCTTACGCGAGCGACTTGCGTGCTGTCTTCAGCAGTGCGTTAATCTGATTGCGGTACCGCTCGAGCGTTTCGATCCAACGCGCCAGGCAGTCTTCGCCTGCGGGAGTGATGCGAAATGATTTCTTGGCGGGACCGGTATCGGACAGGTCCCACGAAGAAACTACGTAGCCATTCTTCTCCATCCATTTCAGAAAACGGTAAATCCCTGATACATCAGGCTTGCGCCCGCCACAGATGGGCATCTCGCCCAGTCGCTCGGCAATCTTGTAGCCGTGTAACGGGGCTTCGGCCAGCACCGCCAGAATCGCCGGTTGGATCAATTTGTCCAGGGTATTGCCTTCGCACGGACATGTATCCATGTCCTTTGTCGGATTAGCTCTGGTAGCTGACATCGTCTAGCACCTCGAATGTCGATTCTCTTACGAGAGCAATCATATGTCAACCGATCGCCCGAGCAACTCGAAGTCGATGACCTGCTGACCCGGCTTGACCTCTTCTCTCAAGGGCGTCTCTTCTGGCGAGTTGTACCTTACCGGCACACGGGACCGCCGCACGAGCGGTGGTGGCATCGTTTCGTCAGTCTCCTGGTCGACGGTGCCATGGTCCCGGCGGCGGACGCCTGTGGAAATCAGCAGGTCCTGGACAGTAACCCGATGCCAGCCAATCGAGGCTCCTTCTCGCTGGTCGTCCAAACGCAGGCGATAGTAGCCGCGGTCGTCAGTAAGTCCGGTGGAGTGGGGCCCGGTCACCTCTTGCCCGGGTTCAGGCAAGAACGTGATCAGGCAATTGTCCAGGGCCTCGCCGTTGATGCACAGAGCCCCCTCTACCGTAGCCGGAGGAGCGTTTTGGCTGCAACCCAACAGCAGCGTGAGAGCCGACATGAGCCACGCACGCCATGCAACACGCTGGGCGTGACGCAGCCGGCACCAGGAGCGTCCGCTTCGATTAGCTTGCAGGGGACTCTTCATGGGCTGGTCACCGTCTCACCGCCCTGTCGCGTGCTCAGGGCTCGTAGGGTGACGAGAGGAATCGTCTCCGAGAGGAGACGGACGGAACCGTCGGCCAGCGCGAAATTGGCTCCTCCCGGATGGTTGCTGCCAAAAGCGCAGACCCGAAGGTCGATGTAGTATTTGAAATCGCTGGCGGTGTTAGCGGGCGGACTCGCGATGGCCCGGTTCTGATACGAGAACGGCAGTCGGTAGTTGATGGGTGAGTAGCTGCTGAGCGTGAAGTGCGACAGCGCCTTGCGACTCGTCCCGCACCAGTTGCCGTAGCAGCGGAACGACCAGTCCCAGCCTTGGTCGGCAAACGAATTGTAGTTGGGGTCCCACCGACTTCGTTCGCCGAAGAGCAAAGTGCTGGTCGTGCCGTCGATGATGTCGGCCAGACGCACGGGTCGTTGGTCGGGTTGGGGCTGCGAGCCCGGTCCCGCTCCGAAAAAGACTCCATCGGTCTTGAGGAACCCCGAGTCAGGATGGTAGGACCTGGTCCCGCCACTCCCTCCGTAACTCGTCACCTTGATATGCCGGTCCAACGACGATCCGGTGAGCCTGGTGGAATAGTGCAATGGGTTCTCGCTCTCCGGCTCGGACGGGCAGAGCAAGTTCGGCCCTTTGGCCGCGTTTGACTCCAATCCCCCATTGAAGTTCTTGTTCGGGTTCACGAAATCCCACTGACTGTGGAGACTTCCTTCTTCGATGTAGGGCAAGAGCAGAACAAACAAGCTCGCACCGCGATATCGCGATCGTTGGGGATCATACTGTGAGAGCATGATGGCTGGAGGAAACGAACGCATCGCGTCGTGATAGTGGTGGGCAGCCAACGCCAGTTGCTTCAGCGTGTTGACACACTCGGTTCGACGCGCCGCCTCGCGAGCCGCCTGCACCGCCGGCAGCAACAACGCGATCAAGATGCCGATGATCGCGATCACTACCAGCAGTTCGATAAGGGTAAACCCCTTGGTCTCAGATTGAACGGTCATGAGCACACCTCTTGCGCGAGTTCGTACTTCCTACAAAACGCCTCATTCGTCCGGCGCCGACGATTCAGGCATGCTTGGGCGGAGCAAGTACTGGTAGATCGCGGCGCCCACCACAGCACCAAGAATTGGCGACAGAATGTAAACGGTGAAAAACCCTCCTCTCGGGCCCGGAATCGCTATCGTTCCCCAGCCGGCGAAATAGGAGAAGAGCCGCGGACCGAAGTCGCGGGCCGGATTCAGGCCTGCCTGGGTCAGCGGAGCGACGATCGAAATCACAATCGACACGGTCAGGCCGATGAACACTGCGAAGAACGTTCCATTCGGCTTGGCCGGATTGCGCGTGTCCGTAACAGCGAAGACAAAGAACGCCAGAAAGGCGGTCCCGATTGCCTCGGCAAGCATGGCCTGAGCAAGCGTAACTGAGGCAAGAGCTTCCTGTGAGGTTCCGATAATGGCCGGGTTTGGAAAGTACTCGCCGTAAACCATCGCGGACAGTTCGCTGCCTGCTTGCCCTCTGGTGATCTTCTGGGCCAGCTCAAACCCGTCGATGATACTATTGAAAAGCGCGTAGAGCGTGGCAGCGGCCATGAATGCCCCCAGCAATTGCGAAACGATGTAGGGCGTGACCTTCCGAGCGGGGAACCGCCGGTAGGCGGTGAAGGCGAGCGTAATCGCCGGATTGATATGCGCCCCGCTGACGGCACCTGTGGCGTATATGGCCAGCGAAATGGCTACTCCCCACACGATCGCCACTTGCCACAGGCCAGTGTGTCCACCGGTCAGTACGGCAACGTGCACCGACCCAACTCCAAAGAAAACCAGAATGTAGGTCCCAATGAACTCAGCCACACACTCGCCGAATAGCGGTCGCCGGCTGGCCGTTCGAGAGGCATGTTCCTCGCTCGACGGTATGTTGCCGTTGCCAGCCGCGTTCGACGTTCCCTTTGGTGGATCGGGCGGATACATGAGCTAACCTTTGGCCCCAGATAACGCTCCTTGGACGACGACACGGGCCCGACACGGTTTGCCTGTGCAATGGATTTTCGTACGGTCTTCAACCGTGCACTCATCTGCTTGCGGTATTGCTCTGGCGATTCGCCCCAATGCGCCGGGAATTTCCGACCCGGTGAACTACGTTGTCGAGGGCACCGCCCTTCGCGGTCATATGCGATGAACTCTTGTGTCTGTATACATCCTGTAGATGATGATATCTTATACCGTGAATCCCAATTGTCCAATAAGACCATCTACCTGTCAATCGGCCGATCTTCACAAAGACGCTTGTGTTAGGCCGTGCCGCAAAGCGATCTTCTCGAACATGACCACGAGCCCCGTGCCGAGAAGATAGACAGACTCGATATTGAGATTCTCTGTCGTGGTCGAATCGAAGAAGGAGTTCAGATTGGAGTCCATTCCATCCTCGGGTTCCCAGTAGCGGATCAAAATCGGGACTTTCGGAAGAGGGTATAGGACAAACGAAAGGTGAGAGGAATGGCGGTTCTCGACAGGCCGCCCAAAGAGGCCAAGGACGTCCTGGAAGAGATCCGTGTCGTCATCAGCAAGTCTCTTGCAGGGTTTTTCGCACATCTGCGCAAAGAGTGGATAACTCGCCGCCCCGGCTTCCAGGTCCCTGAACGAGACCCAGCTTCCGGATGGCGGCACTCCAGCGCCGTTGACCACATAGTCCAACGCGGGTATCGCTATCCATCCATGGACATGGATCGCGGTCGTGATGTTCCCGTCTGCGTCAACACTGAAGTCTCTGCCGAGGCACTTCAGTGTGAGCTTTCCATCAGAGAACGTCGCTCCCAGCCTCTGCGCTGCTGCGGAAAGATCAATCTCGGCGATCCTCTTCTGCAACGGTTCGATCGAGGCGAACGGGTCCTCAACTTGAGGTGTCTGGATCGCAACTGGCCCGGCAAATTGCCCGACGATCTCGCTCTCCAACCTAGGGCACTCGTCGAGCTGCTTCTGACCGTTGGACACTGCAACAGCAAAGGCCATACACGTGGGTTTGCCGCATTTCCTGCAATTGGATTTGTCAAGCAACCTTAAGACTTCCAGCGGGCTGCTGGTTCGAGTCACGCGGCAATTCTCCTGTCAGCAGATGGTCCGGAACGCCGTTATGCACGATCATTGCCTGCTCCGTCAGCAGAGTTCGACGGTAACAGACGCTTCATTCGTGCTGAGCGCTGGCCATCACCAGTTCGCCCTTGTGGATGCCTTTCAAGCCTTTCAACTGCGCGGCGATCTGCTGCAGGCGGTCAGCGGAGCCGCGGAGGATGATCACCTCCAGGCAGAGGTCATGGGTCAGGTGGACGTGTGTTGTCGACACGATAAGGTCGGTGTTGTCATGCTGCAGCTTCGTCAGGCGTTTGCCTAGTTGTGCGTGATGGTGATCGTAGACCAGCGTCAACGTACCGGCCGCCGCGTGACTTCCGGTCTCCCAGCCGCGGCTCGTAAGCCGGTCGCGAATCAGTTGGCGAACCGCTTCGCTACGAGTGGCGAACTGCTCCTGTCGGCAATACTCGTCGAACTGTTCGAGCAACTCTTCTTCCGCGGAAACACTGAAACGAACGATTTCGGACATGGTGGCCCCCAACCGTTAGCGCTTGACATGAGCCCGAATTCGGAAGCGGACGAACACTTCGCGCTTTCAACGCCTACGAGAAACCTCCTTAACATACCCGCACAGCCTCTTGCAGACAACGAACGTGTCCACTATGCTCGCGTATGCGATAATACGAAACTGCAATCTGTATTACCAATGGCAAGGGGAACACGCCATGAAGAGGCAAGCTGGATTCACGTTGGTAGAACTGCTCGTCGTCATCGCCATCATCGGCATTCTGGTGGCTTTGCTGCTGCCGGCAATCCAAATGGCGCGAGAGGCTGCTAGGCGTACGGAGTGCAGCAACAATTTGAAGCAAATCGGCGTGGCCATGCACAGTTTTCATGGCACGTACGAAAAGCTGCCGGTGGGCTCGCCTTCGAAGTCCTGCCCCGGTTACACGCAGATCCCCGGCTGGCAATATCGGTGGGGGCCGCTGGCGATGCTCAGCCCATACATGGAACAGTACAACGCCTATGACGCATTGAACTTGGATATGCCCCTTTATGGGCACACGGGGGTTTATCGCGGTCCTGGCTACGGGGTGCATGCGGATAACCAGGAACCAGTCCGAGTGATCATCCCGTTCATGCTTTGCCCGAGCGACAAAGGCCAGAGAGTCCACGCCGAATTTGGCCCCACCAACTATCTGGGCTGCTGGGGAAGAGGACAACGGACCCAATCGGGGACGGCGGTATTTGATACCGACGGGGTCTTCAGGTCCGACGACGCCGTCCAATTTGCCGATATCATCGACGGGTTGAGTAACACGGCCGCCTTTTCCGAAAGCCTCTTGGCCCCAAGTGATTCCGGATCATTCGCTCTCACGGACCAGAACAGGGGTCTGGTCACGGTGGGGTTCCGAAACGGGACACTTGACGAGCAACGTTGTTCGCCTTTCGGGGCACAGGCCTCGGCGGCACGCCATGGGGCGCGTTGGGTCGATGGCTTCGTGCTCTATTCGGCGTACTATCATTGGCGGGCACCAAACTCTTCGCTGCCGGACTGCGCCGTGTGGGCCCCGCTGCGATCTCTGTGGATCGCCGCTCGCAGCCGTCATCCCGGTGGAGTGAATCTGCTTTTGTGCGATGGTTCAGTGCGTTTCGTCAGTGACAGCATCGACTTAGAAACCTGGCGTGCCCTAGGATCACGCAACGGCGGTGAAACGCCCGCCAAGTTCTGAACGATAACCGCGAAAGGGAGATAAATGACTACTGTAGATCGAACGAGCAGTTCGCGACGCATGACCATGTGCCTGGTGGGCGCTATCGCAGTTGCTGGTGCCTGCAGCTCAGCCCTGCAACGAGCGGTGGCAGCCGAGAGGGCCGCCACGACGCCGACTCGGTTTTTCCTTGTGGGTGTCGGGCCAGGTGATCCCGATCTGATTACGTTGCGGGCGATCGATACAATCAAGAAAGCCGACCTGATCTTCTGCATGGAAAGCGTCGAGGCGAAATTCACGACGTATCTGGAAGGAAAGGAGGTAATCCACGGTTATTGGAGACTGTTCCCCTATTACGGAAGAGATCCCTCCGAGTTTGAAGGCAACGAACGTCGCGAGTGTGAGCAGATCGCTGCCAAACGGAACGAGTTCATCGGCATGGTTCGCCGGGCGATCGACCAGGGAAGAACCGTTGCCATCGTCGACAGCGGCGATCCCTTGATCTACGGCCCTTGGGCGTGGTGCTTGGAGGAGTTCGAAGACTTGGATCCCGTCGTCGTCCCCGGAGTAAGTTGCTTCAATGCGGCCAACGCAGCGCTGCGGAGAGGCGTCACAACCAGCGATCGCACCAAGTCGGTCATCTTGTCGGCCACCGACTGGTCCGGGAAAACGGACACGATCGACAAGCTATCCGTGCATCAAACCACAATGGTGCTGTTCACGATGAGAACCGAGTTCAAAGTCTTCATTGAGAAGCTTCTGACCCATTACCCACTCGAGACTCCCGTGGCTGTGGTCAAGCACGCTGGGTATGCCGCGAAAGAAGAGGTCATTCTGGGCAAACTTGGAACCATCACGGATCAGATCGGTCAGCAGAAGCTGCCCTTCGAATATCTGATATACGTGGGCGACTTCCTCGTGCATCGATACAAGAAGGGCGCCAAGATCCAACAACCGTGACACACAGCACAAGGTCGACAGGTCTGTCGCGGCTTCGACAACTCGTCAATCAGCTCGCTGCTATCAGTGCTTTACGGTTCTCGTAGACCTTTTGGACAGCATCCACGATGTTGCCCATGTCTTGTTTCGTCCCCAGCAGCAAGTTCTGTGAGAAGCCGGCGGTTTCTTTGACCAGTTGTTCGACTTCCGGACACGGCAGCCTGTCCCGGTAGTCTTTGATTCGTTTCTCGGAGTAGATGGCCTTGAAGGTCTTCGATTTGAGAACTCCTTCGACGCTGCCTTCCCGGTTCTGAGAATGTCGAGAAATGTTGCCCAGGCTGTGGCCTATTGGAATACCTTCGGCTCTGACAGCTCTTAGGAACTGGTCGCGCGACAGCCCGTCAAACTGTTCCGCCTTGTATCTGAAGCCGAATGTGTAATGACTGACTCGTGTGGTCTCTGGGTACTCTTTCCTGGGGACGATGCCGGGTATCTCTTTCAGTCTTGAAGCCAGATGCTTCCCGTTCCTTTCCCGCGTCGTGATTTCCTGGTCGGACGTGTCCGACTGTGTCATCACGATGGAAGCCTGAAACTCCGTGATGCGGGCCTTGGTGCCCATGCCGGCATAGCCGTACTGGCCTGTTCTCAATGAACGGTGCGGCCTGGCAAAGTTGTGATAGGAATGAGCGCGGTCCATCATTTCGTCGTCGTCGCCGATGATCGCGCCGCCTTCGCCGCAGGTGATCACTTTGCCGTTCTGCAGGCTGAAGCAGCCGAAATCGCCAAAGGAGCCGACTTTCTTTCCCTTCCATTCCGACATATGGGCCTGGCAGGCGTCTTCAACGACTTTCAGATCGCGGTCCTTGGCGATCTGCATGATCTTTCCGATGTTGCACGGGCTGCCTCCGATGTGAACTGGAAGGATGGCATACGTATGCTCGGACACCTTCTCCGGGATCTTGTCCGGGTCCATACTCCACGTATCCGGATCGACGTCCACAAAGACCGGTAAGGCATTGTTCTGAAGGATGCTATGGATCGTGGCGACAAAGGTGTAAGGCGTAACGATCACTTCATCGCCGGCTCCGACATCCACGGTGTGCAGCGAGACGATCAGAGCTTGTGTGCCGCAGAACGTGAGTACGCACCGTTTGGTGCCCATCAGTTTCGCGAATTTCGCCTCTGCTTCGTTCACCACCGAGCTTCTGGACCAACGGCCTTTCCGAAGCACAGGAACCACGGCTTGCTCGTCGGCTTGGTCCCAAATGGGCCAACTGGGAAACGGCTCGGTCCGCACGGGCTGACCTCCGAGAATGGCTGGCTTGGAGGCGTCTTTGGTGAAAACAGAGGCAACAGAAGAAGGGCCTGTAGTTGCCACCGCCGAAAGCGAGCCCACCGAGGCCGCTGCCAAGAATCGACGTCTTCCGACTTTGTTATCCGACATAGTGTTTCTCCTACTGCATCATTTGGCTGAGTCGTGTTGCTTCGCCGCCGCTGGATCGCGGAGAGAACATCATTTTCGTTTAACCCTGAGCCGGAGGCGACGGTTGCGGCGCATCATGGCGCCCACAACAACCGTCGCCTCCGGCTCAGGGTTAAACAACCTGTGCGCTGGCTGCCCCTACTCCTCGCTGCCGACGGCGATCATGTCCACGGTCATCGTGCGCTGGGCTTGGCCAACTCCATGGACCATCAACTTCGATGCCGCGGGCGGACGCTCGGCGTCGAAAATCAGGGGCCGTGTCCTGTCGATCCACCGGGCAGCATCGTTGTCGCTCACGTAGTACGTGGCCTTCACCAAGTGGCGCATATCGCTGCCAGTCTTTGCCAGAATCTCCTCCAATTGTTCGAAGAGGTATTTGGCCTGCGGCTCACCTCGGCTCGGGACACGCGCGTACAGGCCGGCAATATAGATCTGCTGTTTGGCTCGCATGAGGGCCGCCCTGCTGAAGGTGTTGCTGGGGCGGAACTCGGGCGGGTCGAAGTATTCCACGGGCTTAGCCGGTTCGTCTGATAAGGGCAATTGAGCGATCATCTCGATTTCCACCGGCAGCGCGGCCAGCCATTCTACGAAGACGACCGGCGGTGTGAGTTGATCGGGAAAGAACGCTTGGACTTCCCGAAGGACGTCCTCGGCGGAAGTCACCGGATTCAAGAAGACCTTCACCTGGACCACGTGTTCGGGTGCGAGTTTCAATTGGCCGAGGGTCTTCATGAGTCTAGTCATCGACTTGGTCGTCGGCAGCTTCGTCAGTTCAAACCCTTCAGGATGGCCGGAGAGATAGGCGATGCCACCGGCCGGCAGCACGGCCGCATCAGCGCACGTGTCGTTGCCGGCGACGGCCTGACATCGCCGGAGCGTCACCGCCTTGCCGGCGTCAGCGGCCCCGGCAACCGCATCGACGGCAACAAGGGCGCCGCGATGCGGCATCGGCGTCTGGACGGAGGTGATCACCGGGCGGACGGTCGGGCCGAGCCGCCCCGTCAAGCGTTCACGGAATTCGGTGACGATCGCCGTGGAAAGGGCGTAGACGTTCACCCGAATGAGCTGGTCCAGGCCCGAGCCGGAGTCCTTCAGCACGGCCTCAAGGTTAGTCAGAACCTGCTCGATCTGCTTATCGGCCGAACCGTCGCCCACCAGTTTTCCATCGGAATCGAAGGCAAAGAGCTGTCGTGTGTGGACTAACGGTATGCGATCCACGATCACGGCCTGCGACATGCCTTCCGGGGCGTCGAGGGGAACGTATTGGATCGACGACTCGGCCGTCTCCTTAGCCGGCGATTCCGGAACGGCCTTTTCCTCGGCCGCCGGGCAGTTGGCCAGTGCGATCGGGCAAGCAGTCAACAGAACGATTATGAAAGATCGCCATGTCATGAGTGTCCTCCTATCGGACAATTAGTAGTCTATGGTTCGCAGTACCGCCTTCAGGTGGAAAACTTGGGTGGACATGTACGCTGCCTTTTGGCGCCGCCTAAAGGCGGTACTACGAACAGCCCACCAACATCGCCAATGTACTTTCGGCCTTGGGGCCTAGACCTCCTCCGGTAGTTCGAAGTCCTTACGCCTTGGAATGTCGAGGTAGCCGTTTGCCTCATCGTCGCCGGGGAAGACTTCTTTCTCCGGATCCCATTTCAGCCGGCGTCCCAGTCGACGGGCAATGTTGCCCAGGTGGCACAAGTTGGCCACGCTGTGCGCGTTCTCGATTT
>CAZURK010000099.1:0-46638 GCA_964623055.1 uncultured Pirellulaceae bacterium | reverse complement strand
AGCCTTGAACTGGAAGATCGGCGTTCGAGGGTTCACGCAAAGGTAGACCCAATGGCCATCGGAAGCACCCTGGCGATGCGGGCTCTTGCCCGTTCTCTTGAAGATTGGGCCGTCGTCGTCCCAGTAGGTCAAAGTGTGCCACTCGTTGCCCGCCGCATCCTGCTGGCCGTAGGCAAACCGCTCGCGGGTCGTGAGCGGCCGATCACCCCAAGGCAGACCGTTGTCGCCTACGGAGCCGAGCACGGGCTTTCCGCCATCGTATGTCAGTTCGTCAAGTCGAATCGGGCCGATGTACTTGGGGGCGAACCCCGGAATGGATCCGCCCTCGGCCGTGGTGTAGCAGTGCGACTGCATGTCGCGGTCGATCTTCCAATGGATATCACCCTCGTCGCCTGTGTCCGGTCGGCCGTCGGGGCCGGCCACGCCGATGACGCCCGGCAAACCAACGCCGCGATGCATAATGCTGTTGTTGACATTGTGGGCTAAGGAAATCGCCACGTGATCGTTCATGAAGATCACCTGGTCGCCCAACGAAGGGTCATTGTAGAACTGCTCGACGGCCCAGTCCTCACCGTTGTCGCCAGAAAGGCTGATCGAGATTCCGCTCTTGCGGTTCTCCAGCGGCAGGGGAAGCTCATCGGCTGTCGCCTCGCTTACAACTGCACACACCACTGCCACGAACGCCAGTACGGCCTCCCAATGATTCGACGATAGTCCACGCATGAGTACCACTGCCTTCCGTTCTTCTGTCTATTTGAGGGTGTCGGGCAACTGATTGTAGCCGAATTCGTGAGAATTCGGGCGTGCTGGTGATTTACCGAAGTCTCACGACTTCGGCTACGGCTTGCATCCGTCGTGCTTTTCCGGGAACAACTCCCCGGACACCCTCATCTATTTGACGTCGACGGCCGCCTTGTTGCTCAACCCCGAGCGGTTCTCGGCCGCGTCGAAAGAGCGCACGGCAAAGAAGCGATTGCCTGAGCTTACTCCCTCGACGGTCAACGCCTGGCTAGTTCCGGCCGCGCCGGGCGTGGGTTCATTCTCGACCTGATTGGCCGACCACCAGTTGGCCTTGGTGTCCTTCTCCTCCGGGTACTTGAGACGTTCCACCATCTCTCGCTCGGCCCACTTGACCTGATAGAGCACGGCGCCGCCAGCCGGAGCGGTCCAAGTGAGCCTGACTTTGCCGCCGCCCAGGGCTTCGACGGAGAGATCCCGGATCGTTTCGGGTGGGCTGTTGTCGGTTCGTTCCGGATAGTGGTTGGTGTAGGCCCATTTCGTATGCGGATAGGCTTGACCGCTCAGCCCGTCGATGGCCTGGCGAAAACGCTCCTCGCCGGTGTAACGGAAGGCCCAGGCCATGATCCAACTGATGTGGCCGTAGCTCACGTTCTTCCGGTTCTCGGGCTTGGGATCTTCATCGAGCTTTCTGCGGGCCGCGGCAATCCGGATGTCGTTTTGCTTCGGGTCGATGAAGACGACGTAGTGGAAACCCCATTCGCCCATTGACGACTCGGCGCGAATGAAGTCGACCATGCCCAGAATTTGGTCGCGGGTGCGCTCCGAGCCGGTCAGCGCATAATGCGCCTTCATACCCTGAATGACCTGGGCCATCATGAAAGGTTTCTCGCACTTGTCCTGGCCGCCCTCCCAACGATCCATCACCCCGTAGTTGCCGCGATCCTTGTTCACCTGATTCCAGCAGATCTCGGCCATCCGGTCCAGCGACTTGCGCATGGACCGGTCGCCCAGGATGCGGTACGCTTCGGCCAAATTGTAGAAGGGCAGACCGTCAGCCCGCGTCCCGGCGATCAGCCCGCCCCCACTCTCACGGAAGTCGACCCATGCCTGGGACCAGCGGCCGATCGTCGTTATTGCATCCAGGGCAAGCGGATCGCCAAAGATCCGCCAGGCGTCGAAGACCTCCTGGCAGCAGAAGTGGGCGGCGTTCCACGTCTTGTAGCCGTACTGCCAAGTGCCCGGCCGGTATTCGCCAGCGTCGCGAGCCAAGCCGCAGTACTGGGCGTGCGTCAGCTTCTCGACATCTCGCGGGTACTGGTAGTCGTCCAACCACAGCGGCGTCATGCCCGAGGAGTGCCGGGCAACGCGCAGCAGTTTGTAGGCCCGCGTGGGGTCGCCGGTCCGCAGGAAGCCATCCATGTCCGCGCCGTGATACCGGCGGCGGATGCGGTCGGTGATGTCCCCGCCCCAGGTCACCCAGTTGCGGCCCGAGCCGGTGAGCCCCGGGACCTCCCCGCCCGTGAACGGCTTAGGCGGATACAACTTCCCCGTGGGCCGGATGACACCCTGGGCCAGAAGCCAATCAGGAGGTGGGGCGGCCACAAGCGGATGGTTGAAGGCCCGGTCAGCAGCCTCGGCATCTGCTGCTTCGATGAGAGCGGAGCCCAGGCGGAAGGAGAGATCGTAGGCCTTGCGGGTGCAGTCGTCCAGCCAGTGCAATCCGCCAAACCCCTTAGCGTACTTGGGCCAAAGCCGCAAGACGATTTTCCCTGACTCGATCTCGGTGGCTTTGGGCCACTGGTGGTGATAGTCGCAGACGAAGGCGCACGCCCCGGCCCGGCTTGAGTTCAGCGTTGCCCAACCGGCTGCGAAGTTGCCGGCGCCAAGTTCCCTCTTTCCGGCCAGCACCTTGTAGCCGCGGAACGCGCCCACGCCCGCCTTGGCCTTCGATAGATCCTTGGTCCAGTCCATGACCAGATTGCTGTTACCGTTTGGTTTGTCCCACTTGTCCGTCCCGCAAGAGGCCTGCATCAGGTAGGCCGTCGAACTGCCTTCCAGAGTCCCAGCCACCGGCTTGCCCGAATCGCCGCCGAGGATGAAGTCGCCGGCGTCCTGAACCTCCGGCGGCGCCCAGATTACCGAGAAGTCCTTGAAGTAGAACGGCCCTTTCATATCGTTGGGCGTGTTCTTCAGGACGAAGGTCATGTCCCATCGTTTCTGCCCGGCATACGCATAGATCCATGCGATGAAGCCGAACTTGTCGTGATCCGTAGGGCTTTCGGCGCGGAGGCACGCGCGCAACGGTCCGGATTCCCATACCGACCACTTAATCTGTTGGCCCTCTGTGGATACCTGCTTGCCGTCGCCATCGGTCAACACTAGCTTGAATGGTGCGGTGAAATCCTTGTTGAAAGAAAGCCCGCCCATTTCCCACGTGTTGCCCTTCTGCTGGATTCTGACCGGCGCGGCCGGCGCGGGATTCTCGCCGGCCTTGAGTCGATACTCAGCCTTGCCGCCAGCGGGGACGTCGGCCAGAAAGGTGACCAGCAGCCACTTGACCGAGAGGTCGTCCTTGCCTTCGGCCTTCTCACGCCAACGTTCCAAGACCCGAAACTGCGCCGGAACGGCTTTGCCCGCAGAATCGAAAACGGCGACGTCATCGGGTGCCTCAAGTGCCCCACAGGGCAGCCAGATGCCACTGGAGCACACGTCCTGTTTCCGGACTACGCTGGCCGTGTCGAAAACGATCAGAGGAACATCCAGGGCCGAAGACTCGGACGAGAGCCCAAGTGTGCCTCCGAGCAGTAGCGCCGAAAGCATCAACATTTCTCGCGTGATCGAGCGAACAAAATGCCTTGGATGGATTGTCATCTGTGTCTCTCCTCGCTCGTCGCCCACGTACCATCCCACACGTCATACACGGCCAGCTCAAGCGATCAACGTCGCTCCGGTGCACCGACTAAGCCTTCCATACTACAGCGACTCGCCCGGGCCTTCTACAGTCCAGCACGCTCGATATCTTGTCAATTTGAACAAACGGCCGATTGAGATTGTCATCCGCACGGACGATCCAATTCGTGCTGTTGACGACAAGAATCCGCTGAACGAGAATGCTAACGGTACCGTTCGCGGGAAGACTTCTCGACACGGTTTTGACAGCCGTGAACGGTTGCGGATAGGATCTGCTGACCTCCCCGGTAGAAGGAACAGACCATGAGGCCCCTTTGTGTGATGGCCGCCGCGCTGGCGGCGAGTTGGATGGTTGCGGCAATCGCAGGACCCAGCCGGGGCGACGAGCGCGAGCCGGGCGGGGCGACGGGCAACCCGATGGATGCGGCACCGGACCTCGTGGACAAGGCGCTGGGGGCCATGAACGGCGCCGATGAGATCGTGTTCGCCGTGCGGGCCCTTTACAGCGACGGACACTACTACGCCAACTTCGGCCACTGGTCGCTCGACCCGGCAAAGATGATGTATGCTCCGGGAGGATCGCAGTTGTGCAAGATGAACCTGCGCACGCAACAGGTGACGGTTTTGCTCGATGATCCCGAGGGTTCGGTCCGCGATCCACAGGTGCACTACGAAGGCAAGAAGGCCCTTTTCTGTTATCGCCCTGGCGGCACAAAGCACTTTCATCTTTATGAAATCGGCGTAGACGGCCAGGACTTGAAGCAACTGACGGACGGTCCATACGACGACATCGAACCGTCGTACTTGCCTGACGATGGGATCGTTTTTCCGTCGTCTCGCTGCAAACGGTTTGTGGCTTGTTGGTACACGCCGGTGGCGACGTTGCATCGGATGGACACGGACGGCGACAACAAGAGCATCCGCCTGCTGTCGTCGAACATCGTACACGAGAACACGCCGGCTGTGCTGCCTGACGGGCGAGTGATGTACACGCGATGGGAGTACGTTGACCGGGCGCCGCAAAAGTTCCACGGCCTGTGGACCATGAACCCTGACGGCACCGATCAGATGATCTCGTTTGGAAACACGCAGCCGCCGGGCGAGTGGAAGCTGATGATTGACGCCAAGCCGATTCCCGGCACGGGTAAGGTCGTGTCCGTCTTTTCGCCCGGCCACGGCAACCGGGAGCACGCGGGGGCGATTATGATTGTCGATCTCGACGCGGGGCCGGACGATCCGGATCGGGCGCGACGAATCAGCCCTGACGTGCAGATGGGCCGCGGCTGGATGGGCGGCCGTGGCGGCTTCCGCGACCCTTACCCCTTGTCAGAAGACTGCTTTCTGGTCGCCCGGGACAAAAGTCTGTTGATCCTCGACGGCCAAGGGAGGACCGAAGAGATCTACCAGGCAGACAAGATGGTCCACGAACCGTGTCCGATCCGGGCGCGGCCCCGCGAGCGGATCAGTCCTCCCCGCTCGGATGCTTCCCAAACAACGGGACGGCTGTTCCTGGCCGATATCTACCACGGTCGCAAGATGCACGACGTCGAGCAGGGTGAGATCAAGAAGCTGTTGGTGTTGGAGCAACTGCCCAAGCCGGTGAACTTCAGCGGTGTCCAGCAGACGCTCAGCATGAACGGCACCTTCACGCTCAAGCGGATTCTGGGCACGGTGCCGGTCGAGCCGGATGGTTCGGCTTTCTTCGAAGTGCCGGCATTGCGGAGCATCTATTTTGCCGCGTTGGATGAACGGGGACAAACCGTCAAACGCATGCAGAGCTTCGTCACGCTCGTGCCGGGCGAGACGGTTGGGTGCGTGGGCTGTCATGAGCATCGGACGGATACGTCCCGTTTTGATCGGGCCTTGGCGGCCATGTCGCGGCCCCCCAGTCGCATCGAACCGCTGACAGAGATTCCCGACGTGATCGACTATCCGCGAGATATCCAACCGATCTTCGACAAGTGTTGCGTGGAATGCCACAGTGCCGAGAAGCCCGACGGCAGGGTGGTGCTCACGGGCGATTACAACGAGTGGTTCACGCAGAGCTATTACACGCTGTTCGCCGCGCAGCAGGTCAGCGATAGTTACGGGTATGACGAAGACGCCAACCACGCGCCCCGCGGCTTCGGCTCTTCCGCCAGTGACTTGATGAAGAAGATTGACGGCAGCCACTACGACGCAAAGCTGTCCGCGCGCGAACGACGGCTGGTACAGTTGTGGATCGACACCGGTGCGACGTACCCGGGAACCTATGCCGGACTACGCCCTGGCACACCACCGTCCAGCCACACGAGGCCCGACCCGCACAGTTATCCGCCAACTTACGGCAGCGTCAGTACCGGCACGGTCCCGGGCGGTGACGAAACACTGGACTCGATCGTCAAGCGACGCTGTTTGACGTGCCACAATGACGAGTTGCCGATGGGGAGTCGTTTTGTCAAGACGCAGCAGCATCTGAACGTGCCCCGGCACTACTGTCTGAACCTGTACAATCTGACGCACCCAGTGAAATCAATGATTCTCAAAGCACCGCTGGCCAAACAGGCGGGTGGTTGGGGCTGGTGCCGGTCGAAGGCGACCGACGGTCAAACCGGCCCACCGGCGCGTGTCTTCGCCGACACCGATGATTCCGATTACCAGGCGATCCTGCGGGCCATCGAACTCGCGAAGACCCAATTGTACGAGATGAAGCGCTTCGATATGCCCGGCTTTCGGCCTACCACGCATTACGTCCGCGAAATGAAACGCTACGGCGTCCTGCCCCCGGACTTCGACGTGAGGAACGATCCTGTTGACGTGTACGAAGTGGACCGGGCCTACTGGCGATCACTGTGGTATCGGCCCACGGTTGTCGCCAACTCCACCTCCCCAGCAGATTGATCCATCCCAGAGAAATCCCGCCCCGATGCGTGTCAGTTGTGCAGGCTCGCTGCCAAGGTAGAATGGGGCCTGTTGATCCTTTCTCAGCATAAGGAGCAGACCATGAGACGCCTTGATGTTGTGGCAGTGGCGTTGGCGTCGGCAAGCTGGATCATCGCGAGCCTTGCGAGCCCCGGTCGGGCCAAAGAGGGTGACGCGGCCGTGACAACCGACGCCGTCACCGCTGCAGCGCCGGACCTCGTCGAGAAGGCGTATGAGGCGATGGACGGCGCTGAAGAGATCGTGTTCGCCGTCCGCGGCCTGTACGGCGACGGGCACTACTACGCCAACTTCGGCCACTGGTCGCTTGACCCGAACAGGATGATGTACGGCCCGGGCGGGTCGCGGCTGTGCAAGCTGAACCTGCGGACCAAGAAGCTCACCGTGCTGTTAGATGACGCCGAAGGCTCGGTGCGTGACCCGCGCGTCCACTACGACGGTGGGAAGGTCCTATTCTCGTACCGCAAAGGCGGCACAAAGCACTTTCACCTCTACGAGATCAACACGGACGGAACCGACTTGAGGGAGCTGACTTCGGGCCCGTGGGACGACATCGAGCCGGCCTATCTGCCCGACGGCGGCATCGTCTTTCCCTCATCCCGATGCAAGCGATTCGTGGCCTGCTGGTACACGCCGGTGGCCACCTTGCACCGCATGGATGCGGACGGCGGCAACCTCCGTATCCTTTCCTCGAACATCGTCCACGAGAACACGCCCGCGGTGCTGCCGGATGGTCGGGTCATGTACACACGGTGGGAATACGTGGACCGCGCCCCGCAGAAGTTCCACGGCCTGTGGACCATGAACCCCGACGGTACCAACCAGACGATCATGTTTGGCAACATGCAGCCGCCGGGCGAGTGGATCCTGATGATCGACGCCATGCCGATCCCCGGGGCGGACAAGATCGTGGCGGTCTTCTCGCCGCGTCATGGTAACCGCGAACACGCGGGGCACGTGACGCTCGTGGACCTCGACGCCGGGCCGGATGATCCGGCGCGCGCTGCGCACATCAGCCCCAAGGTGGAAATGGGCAACGGCGGGGGGTGGGGCCGAGGAGGCTTCCGCGACCCGTACCCCTTGTCGGAAGACTGCTTTTTGGTCGCTCGGGACAAAAGCGTGTTGATCATGGACGGGCACGGGAGGACCGAAGAAATCTACCGTGGGGAGAAGATGGTCCATGACCCGCAGGTCATCCGCTCGCGGCCGCGCGAACGGACTATTCCTCCGCACTCCGACCTGGCCCAGAAAACCGGACGGCTGGTCGTGGCCGACGCCCATCACGGCCGCAACATGGAAGGGGTCAAGCCGGGTGACATCAAGAGAGTGTTGGTCCTGGAGCAGCTTCCCACTCCGGTCAACTTCAGCGGCGTGCAGCAAAACCTGAGCGTGAACGGCGCCTTCACGCTGAAACGGATTCTGGGTACCGTTCCCGTCGAGCCCGATGGGTCGGCCCACTTCGAAGTGCCGGCATTGAGAAGCCTGCACTTCGTAGCACTGGATGGGCAGGGCCGTACGGTGAAACGGATGCAGAGCTTCTGCACGGTGATGCCCGGCGAGACAATTGGCTGTGTGGGCTGTCATGAGCATAGGGCGGATACGCCTCGCTTTGACCAGATCCTGCTGGCCACCGCACGTCCTGCCAGCCAGATCGAGCCCATCCCGAACGCGCCCGATGTGATCGACTACCCACGCGACATCCAACCGGTTTTCGACAAGCACTGCGTCCAGTGCCACAGTGCCGAGAAGCCCGAGGGCCGGGTGGTGCTCACGGGCGACTTCAACGAATGGTTCACGCAAAGCTACTACGCGCTGTTTGCCAGCGGCCAGATCAACGATAGTCAGGGATACGACGAGGACGGGAACCATCCGGCGCGCGGCTTCGGGTCAGCCGCCAGCGCGCTGATGAACAAGGTTGACGGCACCCATTACGACGCGAAGCTCTCCAACGCCGAGCAGGAGCTGATCCGACTGTGGATCGACACAGGCGCCACCTTCCCGGGAACATACGGCGCCTACCGTCCCGGTAGACCACCGTCGTCCGGGCACACAAGACCGGACCCGGCCGGCCACGCGCCAACGTGTGGCACCGTGAACACCGGTACGGTCCCGGCAGGCGGTGAATCGCTCGACGCGATCATCAAGCGGCGCTGCCTGACGTGCCACGACGCAGCCATGCCGCTGGGTCCGGGCATTCACAAGACTCAGGCGTACTTGAACGTACCCAGGCATTGCTTGAATCTCTACAATCTGACGCACCCGGAGAAGTCGATGATCCTGCTGGCCCCGCTGGCCAAAGGAGCGGGCGGTTACGAGTGGTGCAAGGCCAAGTCGGCGGACGAAGAGCCCGTTCAGCCTGCTCGTGTCTTCGCCAACACGCAGGATCCCGATTACCAGACGATTCTTCGGTGCATCGAAGTAGCCAAGGTCCAGTTGGACGAAATCAAGCGATTCGACATGCCGGGTTTTCGGCCAAACAGGCACTACGTCCGCGAGATGATACGTTACGGCATCCTGTCGACGGAGTTCGATCCAACGGAAGATCCGATTGATGTATACGAAACCGACCGGGCCTATTGGCGGTCGCTGTGGTATCAACCGGAGGCGGCCATGAACCGCGGCGTTTGGCCGAAGGCCAATTTTCACCGTAGCCTGGGGCAACGCCCCAGAAACACGAAATGGGAATGAGACGTTTGGCCGAAGGCCATAATCACCGTCACCCTGACGTTCCACATCAGGAAAAGAGACAGCAATGCCTCAATCATTCACGAAGTTGCACGCACATTTGATTTTCAGCACGAAGAATCGGAAACCGTTTCTCGACGAAGAGATTCGACCGCGCGTCCATGGATATCTGGCGACCATAATTCGGAACCTCGATTCTCCGTATGTTGTCGTAGGAGGAGTAGGCGATCATGTTCACATTTTGTTCGATATGGGCAAAATGCATGCACCAGTCGAGTTCGTGGAACAGGTGAAACGCGAATCGTCCAAATTCGTGAAGACGCTCGGACCGAAATACAGGGACTTCTACTGGCAGCGCGGTTACGGGATGTTCTCCGTTAGCCCGACGCACCTAGCGGATGCAGAAAAGTATGTCCGGGATCAGGAGAAGCATCACCACAAGAAGACGTTTCAAGAGGAACTTCGAGAGTTTCTGGAACGCTACGGTATTGAACATGACGAACGGTACGTCTGGGATTGATGAGCGGGAGTAAATAGGAGTGAATATGGCCTTCGGCCAAAAGGATGCGTACGTGAACGTGTTCCTGGGGCGTTGCCCCAGGCTACGATGAGGATGGCCTTCGGCCAATGGGAATTCGCGTCGATAGCTAGTTGTACATCAACGACGATGGTGTTGCCCCGGGATACGATAACGATGGCCTTCGGCCAAAGGAAGCTCGCGCTAATATCCTGTCGTGTATGACAGTTCTTAACACACAACACACCAGATGCGGTATGGTCTAATCATTGAAAGGACAAATAGTCATCATGCGAAAGTACTTAATCGTCCTGCTGTCGACTGGGTACTTCTGTCTCTCGGCTGCAGCATACGCAGAAGAATGGCCGGAATGGGGCGGGACGCCGCATCGCAATATGGTTTCCCCTGAGACGGGGCTGCCGGACCTGCGGCCGGCGGCGGGCGAAACGACAACCCGTCTCTCTGCGGAAGATAGTCCGTATGTGAAATGGAAGTTCTCTCTTGGGACCACGACCTGGGGCAACCCCACGGTGGCAGACGGCCGCGTGTTTGTCGGCACGTCCGGCCCCGGTCGAAAGGGCGGAGTGGTCAAGTGCATCGACGCGGCGACGGGGACGCTCCTTTGGCAACTGACGTGCCCGGTTCGGGAATTCCCAACGCCTCTGCGGCCGAAGACTTACGACAAGTACAGCTCATGGGACTATTTGGTCGCCACGCATGCCCAGACCCACGGTTGGGGCATCTGCTCTTCGACCACCGTCGATGGCGACCGGGCGTACGCGCTCACACAGCGGGGCGAAGTCGTGTGCCTGGATGTGAATGGCTTGGCCGATGGCAACGATGGCCCATTTCGCGAGGAGGCCAAGTACCAGTCCGGCGCCGACGCGGCTATGTCCACGGGCGCCGACATCATCTGGATGTTCGACATGTGGACCGAGGTGATAACTCGCCCTGCCGATACGTTCAGCAACGCCGCGCTTATCCACGGCGACCTGCTCTACATTTCCACCTGCAACGGGATCGAGCGCTGGCCGCACTGGCACGGCAAACCTGCTGCTCCGCCTAATCCGGACGCCCCCAACTTGATCGCGCTCGATAAGCGAACCGGTCGACTGGTCGCCACGGACGCCGAGACGATCGGAAAGCGGATGTTGCACGGACAATGGTCTCCGCCGTCTTTGGGCGAGGTGAACGGAAAGACGCTGGTCTTCTATGGCGGTGGCGACGGTGTATGCTACGCCTTCGAGGCCCTGGCAGACGTGCCCGCCGAGCCCGTCAAGCTCAAAAAGGTATGGTCCTACGACTGCAACCCGCCGGAATACAAAGGGATCGGCGTCGAAAACTACAGTCTCGGCGACGTAGACGTACTCCGCCAAGCCCCAGGGGACCTGGACGCGGTGGCCAAGGAGTACGCGAAGCATCTGGACAGCGATGGCCGCCTGTTGAGCATGAGCGAGATCGTCGGCAGCCCGGTCTTCCACGCAGGCCGGGTCTACGTGGCGATTGGCCGCGACCCCAGACACGGCCCGGGCCGCGGCGCCCTGCATTGTATTGACGCCACAGGGACCGGCGACATCACACAGTCCGGGCGGATCTGGTGCTACGACACCATCGACCGCTCGCTCTCCACGCCGTCGGTGGCCAACGGGTTAGTATACATCCCCGATCTGACCGGGCGACTGCACTGCCTGGACGCCGACACCGGTCGCTGCTACTGGACCCATGATACCCGCCAGGATACGTGGGGATCCACGCTGGAGGCCGACGGCAAAGTGTACCTGATCACGAAGCGGTCCTTCCACGTGCTGGCGGCGGGGAAACAGAAGACGGAACTCAGCACGATTCGCATGGGTGCCGACTGCTCGCCCATCGCGGCCGACGGAGTGTTGTACGTGCTTCTTCGAGGAAACCTGTACGCACTCCATAATGGCGCCGGCTCGCCGTAAAACCTTGCCTCTTTCGACGAGTCATCCATGAAACGCTGGGATTCCCAGGAAGCGGTTTCAAAACTGTGTTGTGGCCGGTCTCCCGACCGAGCCACAGACTGCGACCGCAGGTCTCCCTCGAGAGTTGGAGACCTGCGGTCCAACGGGCGGCGGGGTCGGAGACCCGCGCCGAACGCTCGACCCGCGCCGAACGATCAGAAGCGCGGGAGACGCTTCGTTCTGTGGCTGGCCATCGTGCTGCTGGCGTCGTGCAGTGGCGGCCAACTTGAGAATCAGAAGAAAAGGGGCCTCGCGGACGATCCGACACAGGAACCGGCTGCAAAGCAAGACAAGCCGTCGCGGGAGCCCCCGATCGAAGCGACCACGGGACTGGAGTGGTCCGGCTGGCGTGGGCCGCAAGGCAACGGGTTTTCGCCGGAGGTTCCGACCCGCCTCCCACCGAAAAAGCTCCTTTGGAGCCAGGAAATGGCGGGCGAATGTCACGCCCCCATCTCCGTCGGCCAGGAATGCGTCGTGGTGGCCGACCACGATGCGAAGCGGGACTACTGGCGATGCTTTGCCGCGGCCGACGGGCGACCGCTGTGGACGTACGACTACGCCAACACCAAGAAGATGGAATTCGGAGCCGGCCCCCGATCCGCACCGCTGATCTTTGGCGGTAAAGTGTACTGTCTCAGCGCTTGGGGCGAGCTATTCTGCCTCGACCTGGCCAATGGCGATGTTGTATGGCAAAAACACTTGGCTCAGCAGTTCCAGCAAAAGACGCCTATCTGGGGTTACTGCGGTTCGCCGCTGATCGCCGACGAGAAACTGATCGTCAGCCCCGGCGGCGAAGGGGGGCCGGTAGCAGCACTCGATCCTGAAACGGGTGAAGTGGTCTGGACCGGCGAAGGCAAATCGCTGAACTATGCCAGCTTCTTGGTGGGCACGTTCGGCGGTGTACCGCAGCTTATCGGCTACGACGAAACAACGGCCGGCGGGTGGGATCTGAAAACGGGCCGGCGTTTGTGGACACTGGAGGTCGCGCACAGGGGCGGCTACATCGTCCCCACGCCGGTCGCCGTAGACGGCCGGATTCTGCTGACCAGCGACGAGGAGGATGCGCGGCTGTTTGGATTTAGCTCCGGCGGCGTGATCGAGCCGGAACCGGGAGCTTTCAACGAGGACGTGGCGCCGGATATGGTCACACCTACCGCCTGGGGCGATACGGTGCTGGGCGTCTATGCAGGGCTGATCTTAATGGACGCTTCGCCGGATAGTGGCGACGGTCTTCTCGAAACTCTATGGATCTACGACGACGACAATTGTGTCAACGGTGTATGCCACATCATCGTTTCGGAGGACCGCGCCCTGGTCATGTGCGAGGACGGCCAGTTGCTGCTGCTGGCGAAGAACCGCAAATCATGTCAGATCCTCGACCGCATGAAGCTCTGTGACAAGACGTGGGTCCACCCGGCCCTGGCAGGCGGAAGGTTCTACGTGCGGGATAAAGCCATGCTTTATTGCTACGACATGGAGCCTCCCCATCCTCAGAAAGCTGACCAATGAAACAGGTAATCCGGTCCTTGCTTGCCGCGTTGATTCTTGACGCGGCTACCGCGGACTAGCCCGAGAGCCCAGCAGTTGATGGAGATGAGTAGCGTCACAAAATCTCGCGTGGTTCGGGGCGGGTGGCCCATACTGCTTCGGCATATTTGACACCGCAAGCCAGACCGCGATACTGGGCCAGCGTTTGCTTGACGGTCTGCGTTCGATCGGGCGACTGCGGGTCATAGGGCCGGTGGCGCACAAAAGCCATCAACTGCCCCAGCCACTCCATCGCCGCGGGCCATTCGGCAGTCACATCCACAAACGTGTTCGGTTCGAACCCGATTGTGTGGCCCGGGCCGTTGTCGTAGGCATAGATGCGTCGCACCGCTCTTACGCCCGGACGGCCAAGAATCGCGCCAGGCTGGCGCAGAGCCATCTCGCTCAACACCGAGGCGACCTCGTGATCGGGATGACGGTCGCGACGCCACAGCATGAAGGCCACATCCGGTTTGACGTCGGCGACGACTTCGGCGACGGCTCGCTTGGTATCGGCATTCACATCGAAGTGCATCGAGGCGTAGTCCAGGAATCGCACTTCAATGCCTCGTTCCGACGCGAGGCGAATGTTGGTCGCACGCAACTGTTCTGCACGGCCTTTGACAGGCGACCAATTGGCGTAATCGCCAATGATGTTGAGGATGACGACGCGATTATGTTTGCGCACGGCTTCCAGCAGAATGCCCGGAATGCCGAAGACGCAATCGTCGTAGTGAGCGCCGATGGCCAATAGCGTCTTTCCCTTGGCGGCGGGTGTCGCCGCTGCCGTCGACCTTGAACGGCTTTCCTTGGATTCGGTTGGCGCAGTCTCCGCCCTCTGTGCGCCCAAACCGGTCGAGTCCCCGCCCGACGCAGCTTCGGACTCGCCAACACCGCTCGCGGCGATCAGGCCCGCTGCTCCAGTCGTCGCAGCAAATCGACCCAAGAAATCTCGACGATTTGGGTTCTCTGACATAACTGGCTCTCCATTGTGGAGGTGAAATCGAACCACAATTCCCGAACACGCTCAACCGATTATTCCCGTTGTCCCGTTCCGTACGCTATATCTTGAGCCGTAGTCTCGACTCTCCATTCGATGTCAGCCGAGAACCGATCCAGGCGGGCAATGCGAGCCATTCTAGCATCGTGCACGCACCCCATAGCCAGTACCGGCGTTTTTTCGCCTCGATTTGGTCACGTGGCGCGACGCCATCACGCTCGACGACGTTTGCCCGTTGCAGCGGCTCCGTACGGCGTACATACTGTCGAGTTGAAGTGAAGGCGTGGAGGGTGTCAGGTGAGTGCTTTTTTTCACCTCGCTGCACGCGCTCGTCGCACTATAGTCAGGAGTCTTTCATGCGCTGTCTCTTGAACGCAAGTCTTCTTGTTCTGATCGTGACCTCTTTCGCCGCCGAGCTGCAATCCGACGCCAAGGGTGCGGATCCGCAACGAATCCCACTCTGGAACGGCCGTGCTCCGGTTGGTGACGGCGAGTTTCAGGAGGAGGAATCGTGGATCACCGTGCATCGGCCGGCCAAGGCCAACGGAGCGGCGATCGTGATTTGCCCCGGTGGTGGATACGGCGGGCTGGTGACCGGATCCGAGGGCCACGGCATCGCCAAGTGGCTCAATCATCACGGTATCACCGGTGTGGTGCTGGAATATCGTCTCCCCGCCGGGCGGCCCTTTGTGCCGTTACTCGACGCCCAGCGGGCAATCCGCACGGTTCGCGCGAACGCAAAGCAGTGGGGTGTCGATCCATCGCGCGTCGGCATCATGGGTTTCTCGGCCGGTGGGCACTTGGCGTCGACTGCGGGCACCCATTTCGACGATGGCGACCCGAACGTCGCTGATTCCGTCAATCGCATCGGCTGCAGGCCCGATTTTGTGATCCTCATTTATCCCGTCATCACGATGGGCGAGAAGACTCACCAGGGCTCCAAGAACAATCTCTTGGGCAAACCGGCAACGCCGAAGTTGGTCGAACTGTTCTCGAACGAGAAACAGGTGACGGCGCAGACTCCGCCGACGTTTCTGGCTCACGCTCTCGACGACAAGCCCGTGCCTCCCGAGAACAGCAAGGCACTCTACGAAGCCCTCCAGGCCGAGAAGATCCCGTCGCAGTATCTCGAACTGCCATCCGGCGGTCACGGATTGAACGGCTACAAGGGGCCAATGTGGGACGCGTGGCAAGAGAGGTCGTTGGCGTGGTTGACTGATCTGAAATTCATCCCGCCGAAAACTACGCCCGGAAAATGAAGACGCAGCAGGTGGTCGACAGAATTCTCGGTTCGCCAACGATCTGGGCGCCTACGTTTGACGTACACGATTGCCATTCTCCTTGCACGCCGCTGGGGAAACGTACGAGCCGGGCCTGGGCCTTCAAAGCCAAAGGCGTCAGTCTGGGAGTGAGTGCGCCCATCGGAGCGAACTGGTACACGTGAACGTCCCGATCGGTCCAGCTCGACGGATTCAGCCTGCACGACATTCTCGGTACTGACCGGCCGCAGCAAACCCGTGTTATGGTCTCGGCCCAAGTCGCGTCGGTGTGTCGGACCGAAGCAGGTAAACGCGGGCTGCTGGCTTTCTCAGGTGTGCGCCACCGAATGCACTTAGCATCCTGCCGTTTCTGCATTCGGGATGGGGCGAAGTCCGTCGAGTTCGTAGTCGTACCTGACATTGCCAACCGGCTGCTGCTGAATCCAAGCAACTGCCTCACGCTGCTTCCGCGCTCGTTCTACTTTCCACCCCAGCGCGAGGCAGAGAAGCAGCATGAGCAGCAGTAAGCTGCGGAGACTGAAACGTAGAAAGCGACGTTTCGTTTTCGTGAGTTCAGATACTCCTTGACTCGTCGAAGCGGCAGTCGTTCCAAGGCTTCACATTCTTTTCGAAACGCGAGGGCGCGTGTCTGGTTGCGCCGCGCGACGACTTGCCGGAGAAAAGCCAGGTACTCATCCGGGGCGGTGAAGTCGCGACTGCCACGCAGGCGTAAGGCTTGATCAAGCCACGACTTCAGGTGCCCATGCGCCGACTCCGCGTCGCCATTCTCGTGCGGCTTGCGGACATTGATGCGATGACTGAGGGAACGTAACTTCGTGTTCCACGTCCTGCTGCAGCTTCCATTTCTGAACTCGCCGCTTCTGTTGGCTAGGAAGTATGCCGCCATCGCGATACTCCCTGATCGTTCTTTCGCCCATCTTGAGCCTCCGTGCAATCTCCGCCACCGCATGTCCTCGGTGAAGCATCGAGAACATCCTGCCTGCTTTTTCGTCCGTGAGCATCGCAAGTCTCCCTGAAGTTAGAACTTGCGATAGCCTGCCATACCTCAGGCAGCCACGGGAATTCCAAATCTCGCAGCACTGACCGCCATAAGTGCCCATTCTTGCCAGCCCGGTCGTTCTAATTGTCGCTCCGGCCGCGTCTCCGTTTGTCAGCTGCCCCGCTCCCTCGGCCCCCTAACTGTCATTCACTCCAAGCGAAAACCTGCTAGCACCGGCCCTCCTCGGTCATGCTGATCGACGCTGAGACGAGAAAGCTAATTGACGCCATGCAATGGCTGCCCACCGACGCGCTGACACATCCACACTCTTTGACCTAGTGGGCCAGCATCCGGAGCATTTGGTCGCGGAATGCTTCCTTTTGCAGGAATCCCCGTCGTTCCTTGGTCGAGAAAGTGATGTGTAACCAGACTTGAGCGTGCGATTGCGGCATGGTTCGACTCTCCCATTTTTTGGCGCAAATGGCCTGGCCGTTGGCCCTCGACGTCGGATCGAAAACTCGTGTAGAACAACGAAGCCGTTGGCCCAACCGAGAGACGACGCCTTTCTACTCCCAAACAATCGGCTGGGCCGCGCTTAATCGCTACCTGGTTGCGCACTTCTTCGATACGGGGATGACCTTCGATCAACTTGATGTCCATTGGCATGTCCAACGCCACAACATCACCCGTCTTCCAGCAACGCTCGATCCTGGCGCAGGTTCCAGGTACAGCTTCAACACCCGCATCCTTCCCGTTCAACAGGACTCTTGTTCCTTCTGCCCAATCCGGGATGCGCAAAAGCACTTCAAACGGCGCGTCTTTGCTGGACTGCACCGTGATTCTTACCGCACCGTCCCAGGGGTACTGCGACTGCTGTGTGAGCTGGATCTTGGAACCATCCTGAAGTTGCGTGTCGAGCTTGTTGCCGCCATACAGATTCACCGCGATGCCGTTTTCGGACAAGCTGTAGGCCCAGCCAGAGACTTTCGCGACGGTCCGCACAAGGTTCGGTGGGCAACAGAAACACTTGATGTAAGGTTCTCGTGTTTTCTGGTCCGTTGTATCCATCGCGTGGTCGTGGGTTCTTCTCAACGGATTGGTGTAAAAATAGTGCGTTCCGTCCGAACTGATGCCAGAAAGCGCGCTGTTGTACAAAACCAGCTCCATGATGTCGGCATACTTGGATTCACCCTTAACGCCCAGCATGCGGTAGCTGAACATGGCATTGCAAATGTTTGCGCAGGTCTCGTTATAGGCCGTCAGATTCGGCATCATGTAGTCATCAATGAATGCTTCGTGAACGAAGTCTCTCCTGGAAGAGGCGCCGTGGTGCGTCTGTCCGCAGGCGCCGGTGACATACATCTTCCTGTTCACCACGCTGCTCCAGATCCGATCAAGCGCGTCCACCAGAGCCTTGTCGCCAGTCTCCGCGTACACGTCGGCGGCTCCGGCATAGTAGTACAACGCGAGAACGGCATGTCCCACAGCTTCAGTCTCTTTTCGCAGCGGTTTGCGTTCCTGAACCATGTCCCCGACCATCGTGTAACGGACTGTATCGTCAGGTACCGGCCTGGATCGCCCCCGCATGTTGATGAAGATCTCGGCCAGGCGAAGGTAGTTCTTGTTCTTCGTCGTGCGGTAAAGCTCCACCAGTCCCATGATCTGGGTTTGATTAAACCCAAAGCGGGCCAACTCCTTCGGTTGTGGCTCGAATGTCTTGTACAAATGGTTGGCATGCTTGATCGCAATCTCCAGGAAGTTTCGTTTGCCCGTCACGCGGTGATGGATGCACGCACTGGTCAGCAAATGGCCGCTGTTGTACATCTCATGGTGGCCGCGGTTCGTGTATCGGCCGAGGCCCTTGAGCATCACCGAGGTGTGCAGGTAGCCGTCCTCGGCTTGTGCCCGCCCAATCACATCGATGATCTCATCCAGTTCTTCGAGAATTTCGGGGTCCTCGTTGATCGCGTAGACGTGCGAGGCGGCTTCCATCCATTTGTAGAAGTCGCCATCGTGCCAGTTCGTGCCTTGGTGTTCACCCTCGTTCAGACCGGCGACGATCATAAAATTGTTGTAGGCATGACCGATATCGCCCTTCAGCAGCGTGCCCATGTGCGGCACCATCACCTCTTCGCACAGTTTGAACTTGTCGGCCCAGAAGCCCGAAGTCCACTGACAGTCACCGATGTCGATGCTCTTCAGTTTGATATGAGGACTTTGTGCATTGTTGATAATTCCACGCTCTTGCGCGTGGGTGAGGCTTACCATGCAGAGGCTGCAGAGGATGAATGCTATGGTCTTTTTCATTGTCAGATATTCCCTTGTGCAAGTCGTTCTCAATCACGTAGGCCGTAACCCGGAGCCGGAGGCGACGCCGTTACGGCAACTTTCGCAGTAGGCAAGCCCAAGCTCGCCTCATGTGGACGCCTCCGCCGGAACTTCGTCGCCTGAGGCTCCTTGGTCCGGCCTACTGCCTCACTCGCCTTTCATGACTTTCGCCCAGTAGGCCTTCTTTTCCATGCCAGAGGCAATGCCGTCTTTGTTCGTATCGATTCTGTCGAACAGTGCTTCGACTTTGGCCGGATTCCATTTCCACCCCCTCGTCTTCCACTTCACCCGCTCCTTTTCGATGAACTCGGCGCGGGTGGAATCTCCTTTGGATTTCACCTGTTTCTGAGGCTTCGCCGAGATCGACATCGCCACACGCGGTGCCAGTCGGAATGTCGCCTCGTAGTTCGGCATTCCGGTTTCGTTCCATCGATCCCGCGCTCTCAACTCGTGAAACCATCGAGGCTCCGTGTGGCTCCGGCTCCATTTCTCTGCCCCGGAGACGAGGGACTGGAGAACATCCGGGTTTTTTGCACCCAGATCATGTTGCTCGCCTATATCTTGTTCAATATCGAACAGTTTCCAAGGTCCCTGGCCCTCGCGGCAGGCTTTCCATTGATCCCGGCGCGCGCCCACATCGCTGTAACCGTCGCGATGGCGCAGGGCATAGATCATTTCGCCCTTGCGTGGATTGCGGCCAGCCAGGAGATCCGCCCAGATGTCTTTGCCGTCGAGTTGCTTGCCATCGGGTATGGAAGCTCCTGCAAGGCCAGCGAACGTTGGATAGAAATCAAGAGCGGAAACCGGATGATCAGAACGTCGCCCCGTCGGCACGCACTTGGGCCGATGGAAAAACATGGGAACACGCTAGCCGCCTTCGTAGACACTGCCTTTACCCTTGGAAAGCGGTCTGTTGGTAGCGCCCGAGGATGTTTTTCCACCGTTGTCACTGAGGAAGATGATCAAGGTGTCATCGAACTCGCTGGTGCTCTTTAGGGTATCAACGACTTCGCCCACACCGCGGTCCACGGCATGCACCATGGCCGCGTAAATCTGACGTTTCTTGTCAGTGATGTTCGCATACTGCTTCAAATCCTCTTCCTTGGCCTCAAGCGGAGTGTGTGGAGCGTTGTAGGCGAGATGCAGGAAGAACGGCTGACTGTCTGCCGCGGCCCCTTGGATGAATCGCACGGCTTCACGCGAGAAAGCATCGGTCAGGTATTCCGTCTCGCGGACTTCCTTGCCATTGTGCTCAAGCGGAAGGACGTATTCGTTGATGTACTTCTTCCCGGTTCGACTCTGCCGTTCGTAGATTCCTCGGTATCTCTCCGGGAAGTACATGTGACCGCCGCCGAGAAATCCGTAGAAATCGTCGAATCCTCGCGTGTTTGGATGGAACGGCTGTGTGATACCCATGTGCCATTTCCCGATGGCTCCCGTGTAGTAACTTGCATCCTGTAGAACGGTGCTGATCAATGTTTCACTGACAGGAATTCCTTCCTTGTTATACTCTTCGATTCCTTGGCCGCTGTTGGGTAGATTGAACGGTGCCCCATACGTATGTGGGTAGCGGCCTGACATCAGTCCCATACGACTCGGGCCGCAAAAGGGATGCGTTACATAGGCCGACGAGAAAATCGTCCCGTTCCTCGCCAGACGATCCAGCGATGGAGTGCGGATATCCGTGGCTCCGTTGAAACCCACATCGGAATACCCAAGATCGTCGCACAGAATGACGACGATGTTCGGCCGAGGCGCATTCGTGACCGCGGCGCCCGTCAGCGGGACCGACAGAAGGCCCAACAAGGATAGTGCAGCTTGGAGAGTCTTCATGGTATCAATTCAGCTCCGTATGTTCAGTCGCCGCCTGTGTGTCCCGGTCGGGAGACCGGGCCACAACATCGACTTTTTGTGTTAGTGCGGCTCCGCATCTTCGGTCGGCTTGGGAAGACTGCCTTTCCAACCGGCATCGAACTGATCTAGAAGATCGGCAACCGTTTTCGGATACCTCGCGGCGACATTCACTGTTTCTGTTGGATCATTCTTGTGATCGTACAGCTCGACAAAGATCGGCTCGGCGTCCGGATCGCGATGGTCGCGCCAGACGACAAGGCGATAGCGGTCTGTGCGCATGGTGTAGCCCATGAGGTGCTTCTCGAACATCTCGCGATTCCACTTATTGCCCTGCTGCTTGATAATTCGCTGTTCGACTTGCTCAATCAATGGCCCAAACCACGTTTCACGCATTCCGCTGGAAAGCGGATTGGCGGCCCATTCTCTGAGTGCCGGGTTGGGATACTGACTGAACGCGGCCTTTTTCCATGGCTCGTCCGGCCGATCGAGCAGCGGCACAAAGCTGTGACCTTCCACATGTTCAGGTATTGGCACACCCGCCAGTTCGCAGAGCGTCGGATACATGTCGACCAGTTCCACGAGTGCATCGGTCGACTTGCCGCGCGTCTTCATGTCGGGCGTCCAGATCAGCAGCGGCACGCGTGTAGCGATTTCGTAGTTGGTTGCTTTGCCCCAGACACCCATGTCGCCGAGATGCCAACCATGGTCACCCCAGACGATGATGATCGTGTTGTCGCGAACCCCTTCCTCTTCGAGTGCTCGAACCATTCGTCCAATCTGAGCGTCGATATAACTGACGCAGGCCAGATAAGCGTGCATCAGCGTTCTGGCCAATTCCGGCTTAATGGGCCCGAATTTGGGGATACCGACGCGCGTTCGAAGCTCAAAGGAGGCGTGCAGTCCCATCGCCGCTCCATTCTCCGGTGCGTCCACCTGCGTCGCTAGCGGAATCTGCTCCGGATCGTACAGATCCCAATACCGCTTGGGCGCGGTCCAATTCAGATGTGGCTTTTTGAAGCCCAGTGCAAGAAAGAACGGCTTGTCTTCGTCCTTGGCCATCTCTTTCATCGTGGCGATCGCCCGCAGTGTTTCGTATCCGTCGCCATAGGCGTGATCCGGGACGTCTGCGTTTTCGTAAGCCGGGCCGCTGCCCAGCCCCCGTCGCGCGGCTTCGCCGTATTTGGCAATCATCCGCTGCATGTTCTTTTTCTTGATCTCGTTGTTTTCGGCCAGCGCATACGCGCCCATCGGCTTCTTGACTCCCTTGATCCAAGGAACGGGCTTCCGGCTCCATGAGTTCCTTTCATCCGTATCGCCATGATGAAAGATCTTGCCCAAATAGACAGTATCGTAACCATGCGCGATAAGGTGTTGCGGCAGAGTCACGATGTCCGGTTGGAGTTCTCGCAGCGCCACGTAGTTGTGGTACAGCCCTGTCGTTTCCGGACGGGCTCCAGTCATGAGACTCGCCCGCGACGGCCGGCAAATCGCTTGTTGGCAGTAGGCTCGCTGGAAAAGCAAACCGTCCTTGGCCAGCTTGTCCAGGTTCGGCGAAACGGCGATCTCCGATCCGTAGCAGCCCAGTTCCGGGCGAAGATCGTCGACGGCAATGAAAAGAATGTTCGGCTTGTCTGCAGCCTGGACACCGCCCGCAATCGCGAGCAGACATACAGCGTTCAGGAGCGACCGCGTTAACTGATTCACCATGGTTTACTCCACAATCGTCGGCATGTTGTTTCCTGGAAAAGCGGTTCTCTTGCGTAGCGCACGTGTCTAGTTCTTGGCAGTCTCGATCGAAATGTCGTCGATGGACAATGAGCCGTTGCCGACCGAAGCATCTTCTTTGTGGATGCTGATTGTCAAACGGTCTTTGGGTGTGGAGGCCTGATCTCGTTTGAATGGCCTTTTGACCGTCACCCATTTCCCCTTGGCACAGTTCGTAAGGTCAATGGCTGGCAACTCCAGCCTTGGGTCTTCCAACGACAATCGCAGGCGTTTCGCCGTGCTCTGTGGTTCGATCCATACTTTGACCGAGAGCACGTAATCGCCTGCCGGCAGGTTGACCGAACCGTGCGGAGCCACGGCGGAAACCACGTCCGTCGACAAAGCGCCGGCGTGAGAGAACTTCAGACTTCTCGCCGATGTACATCGACGCCAAAGAAATCGAACTGAAGGCCAGTCCGCCCAGGAAGCGAGCTGCGACAAGCGTCGCATAACTAGGGGCAAATGCCGATGTAACGGCAGAGACCAAATAGAGCACAGCAACCAGTAAAATCGCCTTCTTTCGACCAAACCGATTGCTGATATAGCCGGCAAACGGCAGGGCGACCAGAACTCCCAACGCGGGAGCGCTTACTGCCGTCCCCAATTGAATGGAGGTTAAGGAAAACTCCTGAGTGATGAAGTCTACTGTCCCGGCAATCAATGCCGCATCCAAGCCAAACAGAAAGCCGCCCATGGCCACGACGGTCGCGTAGATGAAGGCGTTTCTTGTGTGTGATGTCATGACCTATATCTCTTCCATTCTGCCTTGGGGTCTGGTTGTGGGCCGGTCTCCCGACCGGCCACCGGGGCCGACCGAAGGTCTCCCTTACCACTGTAAACCTGGCGTCGCGGACGTCCCGCGGTCGCCTCTCACTAGTACGATTCAGCGGGTGGTTTGCGAAACTCATCCGCTCGTCGCGCCGACCACTCTTCTGCAGCTCGATGCAACATGAACAATGGGCGTTCCAGTTCGAGTTCCCACGCAAATAGCTTCTTGAAAAGCGTCTTCACCTTCTCTGGATGCGAGTTGGCCAAGTTGTTCTGCTCGCCTGGATCTTCGGCCAGATTAAAGAGCTCCGCGGGACGGTCGGGAAAACGCAACAGCTTCCAGTCGCCATCGCGAATGGCGCCGCGGTTTTCCATTTTCCAATACAGCGATTGGTGCGGCCGCTGCCCGTTCACGCCCTGCAGATAGGGCAGCATATCCACACCGTCGAGTCCTTCGATGGATGCGGGATCACCGCCTGCGGCACTGACAAAAGTGGGAATCAGGTCGAGTGTACTCAGAGGTTTGTCATAGACGGATCCTTCCGGCAGTCTTCCCGGCCAGACTACAATGCCCGGCACGCGGATTCCGCCTTCGAGTTGCGTTGCCTTGACCCCGGCGAATGGATAGTTGCTGGATCCATTCCTATCCATGGGGCCGCCGTTGTCGTTCGTGAAAACAATCAAGGTGTTATCATCCAGGCCAAGGGACTTAAGCTTGTCGATGATTTGACCGCACGCTCGGTCGAGGGAGAGCATCATTTGTGCCGCTGTCCGTCGTGTTCCCTCCAACTGAGCAAACTTGTCCCTGTCCTGAGGATCCGCCTGCATCGGCGCATGCACGGCATTGAACGAGACATAGGCGAAGAACGGTTTGTCCTTGTTGCGCTCGATGAAGTCGCAGGTTTCATCCGCCAGCACGTTTGTCAGGTACCCCTCGTGCTCCTGATAGTCCTCAAAACCGCGTTCTATCAGGTTTTCGTGTTTCGTGGACTTGGGATTAGGATAGGCAAAGAAACTTCGGGCACCTCCGCGGAAGCCGTAGAATTCGTCAAAGCCGCGTTCCAGAGGATGATACCGGTCGGCGATCCCCAGATGCCACTTCCCGAAAACCGCCGTGCGGTAACCGAGTTGCTGCAGATAGTCTCCCATCGTTGGTATCTCAACCGGCAACCCCATCTCATCGCCCAGCAGTTTGCTGCTATCGCTCATGACGCTGGGCACATTGTTCTCTTCGAAACCAAAACGCTGTTGGTTTCTACCCGTCAGCAGACCCGCACGCGACGGACCGCACGTAGCTCCCGTCACGTAGAACTGCGACATACGCACGCCGGACTTGGCGAGTTCATCCAGATGCGGCGTCTTGAAATGGTGGCTGCCGTGAAAACCAAAATCGCCATACCCTGCATCGTCCGCAAATAGCAGAACGATATTTGGCTTGTCGGCAGCCTCGGCCTGCATGGGGATCGCGCAGAGAATCGTCATAGTGATGCCAATAAACCGATTCATCTTCGTCTCACGTCTCCTATTGCTTGGATGACGTCCGTGGCGCGGGCGGTGATGCCGGTCCAGTCCTCGTTATCCACCAGCTCTTTCTTGACAATCCAGGAGCCGCCGATGACGGGCACGTTGGGCTCTTTCAAGTACTCGACCATGTTCTCCGCATTCAGCCCGCCCAACGGAAAGTACTGAATCCCGAGATGTTTGTAGGGCGCGCTCATGCTGCGGAGGTACGGAATGCCACCTGCGACCTCTGCTGGGAAGAACTTCACGAATCGACAACCCAGTTCAACGGCCGCTTCGAGCTCGGATGGCGTCGCGATACCCGGTGCAAACGGCAGCCCTGCCTCCTGCGCGGCGCGGACCACTCGCGGATTCATGCCGGGAGCCACTCCGAAATCAGCCCCTGCCGCTTTGACCTCGGCCGCCGCCTCCGGTGTCAGGATGGTTCCGACCCCGGTCAGCATTTCCGGTACATTGGCGCAAATGGCCTTGAGCGCCTCCATCGCTGCCGGCGTGCGAAGCGTCAACTCAATCGCATCGATGCCACCAGCCAGCAGCGCCTTGGCCAAGGGTACCGCATGCTCGGGCTTATCGACCGAAAAGCCGGCAACGACACGGCACGCTTCCAGCCGTGGAAGTACCGCTCGGAATGTGACTGCCGTTTCACTCATTCTCAACTCCTCTAAAGCTCTCACGTTCTCATGCGGGCAAGCGCCATCGCGATCAGGATGATGACGCCCTTGCTGACCAACTGGTGTTCGTAGTTCACATTCAACATATTCTGTCCGTTGAGTAGTACCGCGACGAAGAATGTCCCGAGGACAGTCCCTGTAAGTCTTCCCTGTCCGCCCTTCAAACTGGTCCCACCAAGGATGACAGCGGTTAATGCGTCAAGTTCATATCCCTGTCCCGCGGTAGAACTCCCCGCGTACGTTTGAGCAGCCAAGAGGAAGCCGGCGACTCCGGACAGAAGCCCCATGATGCCGAATACCAGCAGCTTGGTTTTAACGACGTTGATTCCCGATAGCCTTGCCGTTTCCCGATTGTTGCCAATGGCATAGACGTTGCGGCCGAACTGAGTGTACTTGAGGACGAACCAAAGGATCACAAGCACTGCCACCATGAAGCAGATTGGAACCGGTACGCCCCAGAGAGCGCCAGACCCGAGGAATCGCACGACGGGGTGTCTAAACGGTTCAGAGGTCCCGCCAAGTATGATGTAGCCGAGTCCCCGAATAACGCTCATGGTTCCCAGGGTGATAATGAACGAGTTAATCTCGAGAACGGAGATGAAGAACCCGTTGACGAGGCCTACGGCGATCGCACCTGCTGCCGTCAAAAGTAGCGCCGCCGGCAGCCCCAGGCCTTCGTTGATGCTGACGCAGAGGACAACGCTGCTGAAAGCGACGACAGAACCGACCGAAAGATCGATATCGCCGCTGATAAGAACCATGGTCATGCCAAAGGAAATGATGCCTATGACTGCCGTCCCTAGGAGAATATCTTTGAAGTTCGTCAGGCTGAAGAAGTGTGGGCTCAAGAACGACATCACGACAATCAACCCGACGCACGCCAGGGCCAATGTTGGCAGATAGCCCGACATCCACCTTTTCACATGTCCCCAAGGCTTTGTCTTTTTTTCCGCTGTCATGTTGCTATCCAGATGCTCCATCGCACGAGCTTCACGGGCTCTCTACTGGCCGATGCCGTTGATAGCCAAATAGATCCTGTTGTGGTCGTACTCATCTCGTGGGAATTCCTTGAATATCTTTCCCTTGTAGATGACGATGATTCGGTCTGCGACTTCCATGAGTTCCGAAATATAGGATGACGTGTAGAGGATGCCTTTGCCCTCGGAGGCGATCTCCTTGATGAACTGATTGACTTCTGCCTTTGCGGCCACATCGATGCCCGCGGTGGGTTCGCTCATGAGGAGGATGCGGGAATTCGCGTGCAGCCATTTCGCGATGACGGCCTTCTGCTGATTGCCACCGCTCAGAGTCTTGATCGGGATTTGTACGGATGGCGTTTTGATGGAGAGTCTGTCGACATACGTCTCAGATGCAACGGTTTCGTCTCTTCGTTTGATGCACGAGAAGAGGAGGCTTTTCTGGCCCTTAGGAATGCAGATATTGTCACGAACCGTCAGCTCCAGAAACTCGCCGCAGAGCTGTCGGTCCTCCGGGACGTAGCCGATGCCATGACGGATGGCCTGTCGCGGGTTCTTGAACGTCGTCTTCTCCCCTTGGATCTCGATCTCACCGGCTTGGATTCTCTGCAAACCGAACAATGCATCGAAGATATCGTCTATCCCTGATCCGCCCAGACCGGCAAGGCCCAGGACTTCCCCTTGATGGATCGCGAAGTCGATGCCGTGAACATCTGTCATTTCGAGAGCTCTGGCGCTCAGCAACACGCCTTTCTGCGGCGTTCGCGTGCTGGTGGTGTGCCTGAGTGCGGCGGCCTCACCAGTGCGGTCCAATTGGCCTCGCTGGCCACTCATATAGTCGACGATACTCTCCGCCGTGAAATCCTCCTTCGGGCCTTCAATGACATTGCATCCATCACGGATGACCGCAATCCTGTCACAGACCTCCATGACCTCCTTCAACCGGTGAGAAATAAAAACAACACTACAGCCCTGCGCTTTAAGGTTTCGCATAATGCCGAACAGCGTTTCCACCTCATGTTGGCGCAAAGCCGTGGTGGGTTCATCCATCAGCAGGATCTTGGGGGCACGGGAGCAGGCTTTGACGATTTCCACCAACTGCTTTTCCTCCGCAGTCAGCTCCGCCACCATTCTTCTGCTGTCGATATCCAACTCTAGGGTATCAAGCAACGTTCTTGCGTCTTTGTGCATCTTCCGATTGTCGATCATGCCCGCTCTCTTGGGCATCTTGTCGATGAAGATGTTCTCCGCAATGCTCATATGCGGCATCAGGCGGCGATGTTGAAAGATGATGCTGATTCCCAGGTGATGTGCTTTCTCGGGCGTTATCCTGCGCACCTCCCGGCCGTCGACGAACAATCGACCTTTATCGGGAGGAAAGGCTCCCCAGATGATGTTCAGCAAGGTGGATTTGCCCGCGCCGTTGCTGCCGACCAGACCCACGATCTCCCCTTTGCCAAACTCCAGATGAATGTCGGTCAACGCTTTGACACCACCAAAGCGTTTGGACACATGATCAACGAGTAAGGCTGCGTTTTGCACTAGACGAGGCCTGTTCGGCGGTTTCGTGGTCAATCGAAATTCAGGTAAGCGATGTTCTCGCCGACGTTCTCTTTCGTTACCAGAACACCAGTCGTTTTGACGATGTACGGGACGGGCCGATTGTTGTGCAGGCGATCGAGCAGGAACACCGAGAGGGCTCCGTAGTTGTAGGAATGCATGGCGAAGACGCCACTGACAACTTTGCCCTCCTTCATCTCTTCATAAATGGCCTGGCTCTCCACGACGGTTACACTCTTGATCTGATCTTGCAGGTTCGCGTTTTCAACGGCCCGGACGATGCCCAAGGCGCTGGTGTCTTCGATCGAGATGAAGCCTTTGATATCGGGATTGGCCTGAATGATGGCCGCAGCCCAGTTCATCGCCTTGATTGTGTCAAAGCCTGTACCCGCGTCAGCGACCACCTCGATACCTGGGTATTCCTTGAATGCCTGGTAGAAGCCTCTCACGCGATCTTCGGAGGGCGGGATCGGGGTGGGAAACTTGCTGATGGCTACTTTGCCTTTGCCCCCGATGGCATCCGCCAGTGCTTTCCCCGCGAGATAACCGGCGGCTACATCGTCTCCGCCCACTTGTCCTTCGGCCAGAGAATCCGGCTGGATCGAATCCATGGTCACCACCTTCATTCCCAAGGAATGAGCCAGTTCCACGCCGGCTTCCCCCGCGGCCTGAGTCGTTGAACCAAGGATAAGCAGCTTCACGCCCCGCTTGGAGAAGTTGCGAATGATCTCGAGCTCTTTGACCGGGTCATCATTGGCAGCGGCATCGAGCAACTCGTAGCCCAATGCCTTTGCCGATTCTTGTGCTCCCTTGAGCATTGCGCGCTGAAAGGAGTCCGACTGATTGTGTTGCATCAACCCCATGACTGGCTTCGGGGCGCCGCTCCCCTGGGCCGCGGAATTGGAGGGTGAATCTTCTTTGCATCCCGCCAGGGAAATGGTCACGCTGAGTGCGAGTAGAATAGGCGCCAGTCTCTTCATGATAGTTTTCTCCTGTCTTTTCCTGGGATAGTTCACTAGGCTTCGACTAACACGGATATCATCGTATCTCCGTTTTCTTGACTCGGAAAGACTCGAGAGCAGAGCGATTGACGATGACACCAAGGCCCGGCGCCGTCGGTACGTGAACGGTTGCGTGGTCGATTTCGACTGGTGCCTCGAAGAGTTCGTCGCGAAGCGGGTTTGGCGTGCGGTCGAGTTCCAGGATAGCGCCGCCGTCTTCGGCCCGGCCGGGCTCTCGAAAGCCGGAGGCAAGGAAGTGAGTGGCAGCGGAAAGATTCAACATCGTGCCCCAGCAATGCGGTATGACATTGATGCCCAGCGACGACGCGATGGTCCGGATCTTCAATGCCTCTGAGATTCCGCCGCAATAGGCGATGTCGGGCTGGGCGATTTGCACACCGCCTGGTGACAGCAAACGCCGGAAGCCGTATCGAGTCTGCTCGCATTCGCCGGTGGCAATGGGCACACCGATCTTGTCGTGGAGTTGCCGGAATTGGGACTCATACTCGGGCGACAGCGGCTCCTCGAACCACGCGAAGCCGTGTTCTTCCAAAACTTGTCCGACGCGAACCGCCTCGGGCAAGTCGTAAGCATGATTCGAGTCGGCCATGAGCGTCGTGTCCGGCATGGCCTCGCGCATGGCCGCGATCTGACGAGCGTCGAACTCCAGATTCTTGCCGACCTTGATCTTCATCGCCTTGAAGCCTTGCTCGCGGTAACCGACCGCCTCGGCTACCAGCGAGTCGAGCAACGCATCTTCGGGCATGTCCTTGAAATACATGCCAGTGGCGTAGCAGGGAATCGACTCGCGATAGCGCCCGCCCATCAATTCAGAGACAGACAGTCCAAGCGACTTGCCCTTGAGATCCCAGAGAGCTATGTCGATGCCGGACATGGCGCCCATCATGATTCCGCCTCGGGCGAAATCGAGCGACCACTGCCACATGTTGTGCCAGAGGCGATCGGTCGCGAACGGGTCGAGCCCCAACAGTCGCGGGGCGTAAAAGCTGGTGATCGCCGCTTCATACACCTCGGCCGGGCCGTAACACTCGCCCCAGCCGGTCGTCCCGTCGTCGGCGACGATCTCGACCCACAGCGTGTTGCGCGTGCTGTAGAACCACTGGGAGAACCCGAAAGGTTCGTCGAGTTCGTCACGCAGATGGTGAGTTCGAATACAGTCGATCTTCATTAGGCATTCCCGCGCAGCCACGCTCGCCAGAGCGTGGGCAAAGTAGCGCTCACGCTCCGCGTGAGCTGGCATGTCTTTGTTACATCGTTCATCTATTCCAGTTGTCCCATCACGGCTAGTGTTCTCACCTGGGCTGCGCTACATCACGCTACTCTGATCGTTGTTTGAAGATTTCGTTTGGTAGGGCCGCGGAATCATGGTGCCCCCATTGACCGCGCGCGCAATTATGATATTGTATTACAATATGACATTCAACCGGCCAGGGTACTGAAACATGGAAATCTCCCGATCGCGTCGAAATCTCTGCGGCCAGGTCGTCTACGACCTGGGTTGTCAGATTTTGGCGGGCGAGGTGAAACCGGGAGAACCGCTTCCCCAAGAATGGACGCTGTGCGACCAGATGGGGGTCAGCCGAACGGTCGTGCGCGAAGCGATCAAGTCCTTGGCCGCTAAGGGCTTGGTGGAATCGCGGGCCAAGCGAGGGACGATCGTTCGCCCGGCGAGATCATGGAATTATATGGACCCGGAAGTGCTGGACTGGCAAGCGAGGACGGACGTTGACGGCCGGCACTTATTCCATCTAACCGAGCTTCGGCGAACCATCGAGCCGCCAGTAGCGGGTATGGCCGCCGAGCGTGCCACGGATGAGAGTCTGCGCCTCATCTCCCAGGCCTGGGAGGAGATGGAGCGGACGGCCGACAGCGTGGAAGATTTTCTTGCGGCCGACATCCGGTTTCACGTCGAGATTCTGCACGCCACGGGAAATCCCTTCTTTGCACCGATTGCCAACGTCATCAGTGCCTCGCTCGAATCCAGCCTGCGGCTGACAAATCGCCAGCCGGCTGACAACCACGCGTCGGTCCCCGTACATCAGAAAGTGAAAAGAGCCATCTGCGCACGCAAACCGACCAGCGCTCAGGCCGCCATGCGGTCCCTTCTGAACGAGGCGGCGGATCGAATTGAGAGTGCCTTGGGATGAGCGTAATTCCTCGAAGCTGCCCCGTCCTTCTACGATGACCAATATGCCAAAGGAATAGAGATGAAACGGCGGAACTTCCTAAAACAGACGGCGGCAAGCATTGGCATTGCCGGAATGACCCCATGGCTGCCGACGCGGCAGCCCCCACCAACTCCCAGGGCGAACGAACGGCGGACCAATGGCAGCAGCTTGGCACCGGAGCTACCGGACTGCCAAGCAGAAGGAAGACGCTTCAATTCGATGTCGCCGTCGTTGGTGGTGGGCTGGCTGGCGTCTGCGCAGCCGTGGCAGCGGCACGCAACGGAGCGAAAACCGTGTTGATTCAGGACCGGCCCGTGCTGGGCGGAAATGCCTCCAGTGAGATCCGCGTGAATGTCAACGGCGTATCGCACTTGAAACCAAAGTGGCTTCCCGAGCGTGAAACCGGGATCATCGAGGAGATCCTCATCGAGAACCGGTTCATGAATCCGCAAGAATCCTATTCCGTCTGGGATCATGTAATCTACGACTTTGCTACCCGGGAGCGCAATCTCGAAGTGATGATGAATACGCAAGCGACTGAAGCCATCATGAAGGGCTCGACGATTCAGTCCACCATCTGTTGGCAATCCACCACCGAAACGGAATTCACGGTCAATGCCCCGATTTTCGTCGATTGTTCCGGCGACGGTCTGTTGGCGGCAACCGCCGGAGCCCTTTATCGTACCGGCCGCGAAGCCGCCTCGGAATTCAATGAGAAGTACGCCCCGGAGAAGGCAGACGGATGGCAAATGGGCGCTTCGATTCTGCTACATGGCAAGGACATGGGAAAGCCCATGCCCTACACGCCACCATCGTTTGCCATTCCGTACGATCCCAGCCAAGCCAATGATCGGAAAATCAGGACTTTTGAGGACGGGTATTGGTGGGTCGAACTGGGAAGCGAATACGACATCATCGCGGATCAGGAGACCAACCGACACAAACTGATGGGATACCTTCACGGCGTGTGGGACTATATCAAGAACTCAGGGAAGTACCCGGAATCGGCAGACTATGCCCTGGAATGGGTCGGCTCGGTACCCGGCAGGCGCGAATCCCGCCGGTTCATCGGTGACCATATTCTTTCAGAGAAGGATCTTGTCGAACATCGTCATTTTCCCGACGCGGTGGCCCACGGCGGCTGGTCCCTGGACGAACACTGCCCGGGAGGCATCGAGAACCCAGATGATCCGCCGAGCTTCTTCCATTACAAGTTCTCAAAGGTGTATGAGATCCCGTTCCGAAGCCTCTACTCCAAGGACATTTCCAACCTGTTGTTTGCGGGCCGCAACATCAGCCAAACCCACATCGCACTCTCCTCCACGCGCGTCATGGCGACTTGTGCCCTGATGGGACAGGCGGTCGGAACCGGCGCAGCCCTTTGCGTGCAGAAGGGAGTCCTTCCGCGAGAGCTGGCGAAAGAGCATGTAGGCGAACTACAAGAGCAGTTGTTGCGCGATGACGCCTTCATTCCGAACCGTCCGGCCAAAGATCCGAAGGATCTGGCTCGACAGGCAGGCGTGATTTTCGCTCACCCAACGCGGTCAGGAGATGCAGCCTTGCTGACCGATGGAGTGTCGCGGGATGAAAACGGAACGATTCATCACTGGCAATCCGATGGTCTTCCGGCGGATGTGCAGTTGGAGTGGGAGAAACCCGTACGGCTATCACGCCTGGAGATCAAGTGCGACACCAATCTCCAGTGCAACATTATGATGCGCAAGACCGCGCCCAAGGCGCACCACACCAAGAAAGTCCCCCCGGAGTTGCTCAAATCTCTCACCGCCGAGGCTCGCGTGGACGGCAAGTGGGTGGAAATCGGCTCGCTCGACAATAACCGGACCCGCCTGATCAAAATGGACTTTGAGAAGGTGAAAACAACAGCCGTCCGAGTCCGCGTGAAAGAGACATACGGGCGTCCAACGGTCAAATTGTTTGAAGTCCGGTGCTATGAGAACGCCTACCGTCTACACTAGCGTCCTTGTAGAGAAGGTGTGGACTCGTACGTGAAACTGATCAAGGAGAGCAACTGATGGCGAACCACGGGCAAGTACGACGGACATGGACAATGGTGGTGATCGCGCCGATGATGGTCATGGCTACCGTGCCGGCAGCAACCGACGCCCAGCAGAACCGCCAGAAACGCCGTCCCGCCGGGCCGCGCGTGCAGCCGACGCACGCCGACGTGTCGTACGGCGAACACCCTCAGCAGAAGATCGACATCTATCTGGCCAAGTCGGACAAGCCCACGCCACTGGTACTGTACATTCACGGCGGCGGATTCCGGGGCGGATCGAAGCGCGGCGTCAATCCCAAGCCGTTCCTCGACGCCGGTATCTCGCTGGTCGCCGTCGAGTACCGCTTCGTGCAACACAAGCGGCTGCCTGCGGCGCACCATGACTGCCGTCGGGCGATCCAATTCCTCCGTCACCATGCCAAGGAGTACAACTTCGACAAGGCGCGAATCGGCGCGTTCGGTGGTTCGGCCGGGGCACAACTCTGCATGTACCTTGGCTTCCACGACGACATGGCCGACGCGGAATCCGACGACGCAATCGCCCGCGAGTCGACCCGACTGACTTGCGTGGCCACCAGCGGTGGGCAGACCACCATGGACTTTGCGTGGTGGCATAAGAATGTGCCCGGTTACGACCAGCCTCACCGCGACATTTCGGCTATCTTCGACGCCGACACGCCCGAAGGAACCGAGAAGATCGTCAACGAGATCTCCGCCATGTCGCTGATCAGCAAAGACGACCCGCCCATCTTCATGAGCTACGGAATGAAGCCCGACGACCCTGTGCCCGCCGGCGCCAGAAGCCAGGGCTGGAAGGTCCACCACGTGATCTTCGGCGTCAAGCTCAAGGAGAAGATGGACGAGATCGGAGTCGAGGCCGACTTGCAGTACCCCGGCACCAAGACGAAAAACAGCTCGCGCGAGCGATTCCTTATCACGAAACTGACTTGTGCGTCGCAAAGCGATTGAGGGCCGGGAATCTAACGAGAGGCGACTTCGAAACCGTAGCTGCACTCGCCAGAGTGCGGGCGGATGCCGGGAATCAACGCGAAGAAGGCAAAGGAACGTGCTACAATAATCGCCGTTGCAGGCCTGGATCGGTTCCAGGCTCAACCCAAAAAGTGAACGTCTGGCGTTCTTGGGAGGGCTGCCACATGACCGATCGCATCCATCGGCGAGCGTTCTTGGATTCTTCGAAACGGGCTGGCATCGGGCTGGCCGCTGGAGTCACGGTTCTGGGCGATCCGAAATCGGTTCGAGCCGCCCCGGCGGCTGACAAGATCGTCATGGGCATCGTCGGCTGCCGCGGCCGTGGTCCGGGACTGGTGAGTGGATTCCTGGACCGTGGCGACTGCGAGTTCGCCTACATAGCCGACGTCAACGCGAAGCAATTCTTCTTTGCCGATGCGTTCGCCAAACGTCAGGGCGGTCGACGGCCCAAGTGCGTCCAGGACTTTCGCCGCGTGCTGGAAGACAAGGCGGTCGACGCCGTGGTGCTGGCTCTGCCGCCGCACTGGCACTCGCTGGCCGGCATTTGGAGTTGTCAGGCGGGGAAGGACGTGTATGTCGAGAAGCCGCCCAGCCACAACTGCTGGGAAGGCCAGCGATTCGTCGAGGCGGCCCGCAAGTACGAACGCGTCGTTCAGGTCGGCACGCAGAATCGAAGTGCGCCGTACAATATGGCGGCCAAGAAGTTCATCGACGACGGCGGGCTGGGTGAAATCCACCTTTGCCGCGTCTTCCAGTTGGGAAACTGGGATCGAGCCGTCGAGATTGGCCCCGACAGCGACCCGCCGCCTGATTTGAACTGGGACATGTGGAATGGGCCCGCCCCGGCGCGGGCCTATAACCGAGACGTCCATCGTCTGAAGTACCAGCTTTGGGATTACGGAGCAGGCCTGATCGTTGCCGACGGCATCCACCAGCTTGATCTGGCGCGCTGGCTGTGCGGCGTCGACTACCCCAAGAGTGTCTTCTCGACGGGCGACCGGTTCCACTCGGGCGGCGACGCCCAGACGGCCGACACGCAAACGGTCGTTTGGAAGTTCGATAAGATGCTCATGCAAATGGAATACACCGGCTTCACGCCCTACACACTCAAGACCCCCGGCGATGTACGGGCGAGCGATGTATTTCCCTACTGGCCGCAGAACGCCACGCGAATCGAGATCTACGGCTCCAAAGCCATGATGATCATGGGCCGTCACGGTGGTGGCTGGCAAGTATTTGCCCGCCCACAAGACCGCAAGCCCGTGGTCCAGGATCAAATGTTCGGTCGTCATCCCGATCCCGATCACAAAGAGGATTTTGTGCAGGCCATCCGCACCCGCCGCCGCGCGAACGCGGACATCGAGGAAGGTCACCGCAGCGCGCTGCTATCCCATTACGGCACAATCAGCTACCGGCTGGATGGTCGCGAACTGAAAATCGACCGGGGGACGGAGGGAATTATTGACGACGCAGACGCGATGAGGCTGTTCAAACGAGCCGGACGTGAGCCCTGGGTGATTCCCGAGAAGGTGTGACGCGGATTCACCCATTGACTCCGTTATACTCAACGTGGCTCAATCCAAATGGATGTGTCGGATGACGGGAGGGTACGTGGCGTGTGGCGACTGGTTGGATGCTGTTGTGTCGTAATCGTCATCGGCACGAGCGGAGACGGCCACTCGGCCGACAACCTCGTGCCGAACGGCTCGTTTGAACGGGGCGGTCCCAGCGTCGCCCGGCTTCCGGACGACTGGGAGATCGAAAAGGGGCCGCTGGAGTGCTTTCGGCTCACCAGCGACCGCCCCTTCGACGGCGGACAGTGCCTGGGGCTAATCATAGCAGACGAGTCGGCGACCCTCGCAGCCACCGAGATCGTTCCCGTCGAGCCGGGGGCCACGTATCGGCTTCGGTATCACTTCCGCATCGACAAGAGCAACCTGCCGGGTGGACAGGCGGTCTATGTGCAGGGGCGCTATCGGGACGCTGATGGTAAGATCCTTGATTGGCGAAAGCACGGAATAGTCTCGCTTAATACGGGCGGGCGGACGCGGCCCTCGTTCGACTGGCTGGTGCGTGAAGTCGACTTTGCGGTTCCCGAACTGGCCCGAAGCCTTGAACTGCGGATCAGCCCCGGCCGCGGCTGGAAAGGCGTGCTCGCCGTGGACGGCGTTTCGATGAAGCGGGTGACCAAGGCGGTCTTCGAGCCGCCCGAGGGAACCAGGGCCTTTCAGTTCACAGCCGAGGCAATAACCGAGCCCGTAGCCGGTTTCACCGCAGTCGGCCCAAATCGTTCGTTCGACCGAGCAGGTGACTTTGGGTGGCAACTCCGCTCCGGTCAGGAGTTTGGCCGAGGCCAACTCGCCAGCCAGCCCGGGTATCCCACTCGGCTGCAGAGCCACGCAGTGCGCCGTGCGACCTTTTCGTGCGTTTTACCTGACGGACGCTACGTCGCTTCGATCTACATGGGCGATTTATGGCGCACCAGCATCGGGATGATGAACCACGTCGTCGAAGTCAAGCGACAACTTGTGGTCAACGACGTCCGCGACCATGACCGATTGATGGACGAGGAGTATTTCCGCTATGTCCACGCGACCCTCGTCACTCGAGACGACATCGAGCGGGGAGGCTTGGCCGTCTACGACCGCTACATTCGGCCACGGTACCGGCGGCACGATTTCACCGTCGAAGTGACTGGCGGACGGCTCGACATTGCGATCCGGCAAGGCTTCGCAAGCGCGGTCGTAATCACCCCGGCGTCCGCTGAGCGTAAGCACCGCCGGGCCATCGACGCTTTGGACAGGGCACTGGCCGAGGAGTTCGCTTCGACCTGGGCCGAGCAGTTGCCGAGCGAGTGGCTTCGCGGCTCCGTGCGCGGGGATTACCAACCGACCGACGAAGACCGCAGCCGCGGGTACGTCATCTTCCGCCGCCATTGGATGGAGGCGGTCGAACACGATTCCCGCCCCGAGCCCGACGACATCGCCACCGACCTGTCGCTTCAGTCCACGCCGGGTGAATACGAGCCGGTCACTTTCAGTATCTGGCCACAAAGTGATTTATCTGCGGTCCGCGTGACGGTCGGCGATCTGAGAAGCGATGACGGGTCGGTTCTACCCGGCGAAGCCGTTCGCGTGTGGTACCTGCAGCAGAAGCAAGAACGGCGGCCTTTGCCGGCCACGGCCTACCGCATTCGCGGAACGTTTCTCCCAGACTGGGACGTCCGCGATCTGTTCCGCGACGTTACCCAGCGGTGTTGGCTCAGCGTGCACATCCCCGAGGACGCGAAGGCGGGCGTTTATCGAGGCCCAGTCAAGCTCAAGCCCGACGGGGCACCGGCCACGACGCTGAGTCTTTCGGTGCGGGTGCTGCCGTTTGTGCTCGAGCGGCCTGAGCGAATCCACGTGATGCGTCGCGGGGGCAACCAAGTGCTGGTGCCTTATCCAGTGCGGTATCCGGTGGAGGAAGACGACGTCCGCAACAAGCAGTTCTATCGCAAGATGGCGTTGGAAGATCTCTTCACTCACGGCTTTTCACCGGAGTTCTCGCTGTGGTGGCTCGGCATTTACGATCGTGACACGGGGAAGATCGCGTGGGGCCAGCCGAATTCGATGTCCGGGCCGCCGGGGCAGTTCCTTCAGATCATCAAGGATTCGCCCTTCGGGCGCAAAGACTGGCTCTGGGCCGACGCGGCCAGCATGAACAACCGCGGGCTGTTGGATGCCTTCGGCTCGGGCAGCGATACGTGGGCCGTCGAAGACACTGGCCGTTGGCTCGACAGGCTCAGCCGGAGACTGGCCGAGACCGGTTTCACGAAAGTCTATTTGCACGCGTCGGCCGAAGAGAGTCACTTGCCGAAAAAGGCGGGCGTGGAGGGCTGGAAGAACTTCCTTCGCTACGTCCGCGAAAACCGCAGCCGCTGGCCCAACATCTACACGGCCCACACCTGCAACACGGACTGGGGCCATCCGATCGCGTTGGCGGACTGCGACTTGGTCGGGCTGGGAATGTTCCACGGCGTGCGCGAAGGTGCCGCCGCTCAGGTCGAGGCGGCCAGGGCCACCGGGCGACCGTTTCTCCTTTACGGGACGCGGGGGCGGATGGTGCCCGGCTATTACCTTTGGAAGGCGGGCGCCTCGGGCACGTTTCACGAGTTCTATGCCCCCTATTTCGGCACGCTCAACAACGACTGGGATAACGACTTGGGCATGGACAGCAACGCTCGACAGGTCTTGAATGAAGCCCCCGGCTGGTGCAACTCCGTCTACTCGCCGACCGGCCGCATGATCGGCTCATGGTTTTGGGAGGAGTTGCGCGAGGGCGTTGACGACGACGCGTATCTGACGACGCTGGAGAACTGGATCGGTCGGTCGAAGACTCGTCGCGAGCCGGCCGCGGTCGCGGCCCGCCGAAGAGCGGAAGCTACGGTGGCCGAACTCGGCGATCGGATCGATCTCGACATCGAACGGACGCTTGGCGGCCGCGGGCTGAGCCTCTACCGACCGTTTGCGCCGGAGGAATTCGACGCCCTGCGCTCCAAGGCCGCCACCGCCATCACCGAATTGAAAGCGGCGATGGAAGGAGCCTGAAGCGCAGCGAAGATCCGACGGCATGATTCGATTCTTCGCTTGCGCTTCAGGCTTCAATCGATCACGGAAGTGGCGCAGTCCGATTAGTCTCGTATCCGGAACTGTCGGATTGCCGTATTCTTCTTTCCGCCGCATTCCGCCTCGATTTTAATCGCGCTGTCCTCCCCGACCGGCCCGGTGCCGCAGGCGAAGTTGCCGTCCGGGTGCACGTCGATTTGCCGGCCGTTTACTTTGACCACCGTGTTTGGTTCGACCACGCCTCGCACCTCGACCAAAAGCGGTCCTTGGATCAGGGTAGCGCCGGCCGGTGGTTCAGTCTGGACCAGGAGCAGCGGCGATCGATCTAACGCGATGATCTCATCAGCGATCGCATCACGCGTTGACATGATCTGTGCCGGATCCTTGGAGGTATCGGAAATACTAGGAACGACGCGACGACACAATTCCATCGCACGCCTCCGCTCGTCTACCCAATCGGCCGCCGAGCCCAGCCGCTTCTTCGCTGCGGCTGTCGCGGTCGTCAACAGGTGCAAGTATTCGAAGTCCTCGATACTCTCTCGCTGGATCTCCCAGCGGATTGAATTCAGTGGTCCATCGGATCCGGGATAGATTACGTGCGTGTCGCCCGGCGGCAAGCGGTCGCGCGGGGTGCCGAACGGGTCATCGCCCCAGAAGTTCAGGCCCCAGTGAAGGTAGCCCTGCAAATCGGCTGCGAAGTTGATCCAATGTAGCACGCGAACACAAGCGGTCGGGTAATCGAGGAAGCGGTTGGGATATGTGTTCCCAAACGGATGGCAGCAGATGTAGTACCAGAATTCGCCATCGTCCCGCCGCGTCTCGTAGGCGTCGCGCCAGCGATCAAAGTGTGACAGCTTGGGCACCCACACCTCCAAGTCGCCGGAGAAGTCGGTGCCTTCGATGGCATCGATCCGTCGCAGGCGAGGCGCCCAGCGGTGCACCGTCGCTGACACTCCGCGCCAAGAACGAACGTTGTTGATCGACGGCTCGTCGGCCACGTGGATCATCGACTTCTCAAGCCAGCCCTGCTCGGCGAGGTGACGTTCTAGATCGGCCAACAGCGCTGCAAGACCTTGTTCTGGTTCCAGCGTGATGCGTTTGCCGGTTTCGCGGTTGGTCACCGTAACCTTCCGCAGGACAATTTCTTTGCCGCCCCAGCCTCCCTCGCCGAAATGGCCCACGTGCGAGATCTCGATCCCATCGGCCGCGCTGGCCTGCTCGAATAACCGTACGAAGCGATCGAACCGGCCATAGTCGAACGAGAGCTTGCCGTCGGCCTCCTGGGTGATCTCGATCAGCGACCAGGGCGTCAGGGTAACGTTTTGGCGGTGGGCGGCCATGTTCTCGGCGTAGCGTCCAAGCATCTCCCAAAATGGCTCGGACCATAGTTCGATTCCGTGCCCAGTGGCGATGTTGTCGGCACGAAACCAGTTGGTGACCAGCAGGTGACGCTCGTCCAGCAGCGTGAATGGGTCGACTGTCAGTTCCACGGGTACTTTCACCTGGCCATGATCGGTCGCGATGGCAATCTCGCCGCGGTAGGGCCCGGGCACGGCGTCCTTGGGGACATGCACCGTAATCCAAACCGGCTGGGTTGAATTGGCCGGCACATCAAGCGATCTCACGTCCAGAAGCGGATCCGGCACTTCGCACGGTGCTTCCCGCAGTCGAAGTTGCTCGGAACGCGGCGTATTCTTCGTCAGCGGGATGAAACCAACGAAGTTCCAGGTGATCCTTTCGGTGCCAATCGTCGCTTGTCCGTCGACATGGGCCAGCGCCGTACATTCGACGCGTAGGCCCTTCAGATCTTCTGCGGAGCGGACGGCGATCTGCGCCGGTTCGTACTCGTTACGAGCCGCCCGCATCGTGATCTTGTCAACAGCGTTCTCGGAGCCCGCGTCGCGAAAGACCTTCACATGAGGATCGATTACCCACACGTCCAATCTGTCCGCAATCGCTCTCGCGCCGACACAAACGCCGACTGAGAATGCCAATGCGGCCATGGATGCCGTAGCCTTGTTCTTGCTGACCACCATCTTCGCTTCCCCCTATCTTTGTTCCCAGAGCCGTCTGAGCCCTTCCCGCCGTGTCGCGCTGGCCCCGAATAATTAGTCGGTTCCCAACACACGCAGGCGGTAACGACGGGCCGAAAGCTAGCGAACCGATTCCTGATGTTATATGCTCCTAGACAAGAAGTGTAGCTGATTCCATTTCTCTAAGTGCAATTCGTAGGAGGGTTTGTGATGCGAAGTTCGTATTTGTTCTCTGGCGGTATTGCGTTCGGGCTTCTATTGGCGATCGGTTTTGGCTTCGCGAGTTCGGGGCAGCCGTCGGCGGAGAACGCCGAGACGACGTTTGCCGGCCAACCAGTACGGCCGGACGACGGGAAACTGGGGATCATTGTGTTCGGCGCGCATCCGGACGACTGCGAAATTCGAGCCGGCGGCGCCGGGGCCATGTGGGCCAAGTCCGGTCACCACGTCAAATTCGTTTCCATGACCAATGGCGATATCGGACATTGGCGTATGGCCGGTGGCCCGCTGGCCAAGCGACGCTATGCGGAAGTGAAGGCAGCGGCGGACATCTTGGGTGTTTCGACGGAGGTGCTGGACATCCATGACGGCGAACTGATGCCGACGTTGGAGAACCGTAAAATCGTGACGCGGCTGATTCGCCAGTGGAACGCGGATATCGTCATCGGGCACCGGCCAAATGATTATCACCCAGACCACCGGTACACGGGCGTGCTGATGCAGGACAGTGCCTACATGGCGGCGGTTCCGTTTCTGTGCCCCGATACGCCGCCATTGAAGAAGAACCCGGTATTCCTCTATTCGTATGACCGCTTCAAGACGCCGAACCCGTTTCGCGCTGACATTGTGGTGGCGATCGATTCGGTAATCGAGCAGAAAGTCGATGCGTTGGCAGTCATCGAATCGCAGTTCATCGAAGGCGGAGCGATGGGTAATGAAGGTCGGCTGCCGAAGAACGAGGAGGATAGAAAGGCTAAGCAAGAGCGTCTGCGAAGCGCCTTCCGCAATCGGTTCGCCCGGATTGCCGATGCGGGTCGCGACAAGTTGATCGAGCTTTACGGCGAAGAGGCAGGAAAACAGGTTCGCTATGCCGAAGCGTTCGAGATTTGCGAATACGGTCGTCAACCTTCGAAGGAACAACTGCGGCAATTGTTCCCGTTCCTGCCGCAGAAGTAGTGTTTTCCCACTCGGTTTCTTCCCGCACGTGGCCAGCAGGTGGAGCCGACTTTCATGACCAGCCGAGACGGGCGCGTGTTTCACCGATGGACCGAAGCGTTGATTCCGGTGACTGCTCCGGCCGATCGAGACGGCAACCGAGGCTTACTATACCGGAGCGGATAGCCGAGTACGCCGATTCACGTATCGCGTCGACGGATTCGTGTCGCTCCGAGCCTCGGCGCGCGGCGGCGAGTTGTTGACAAAACCGTTGCGGTTTCGAGGGAATCAACTCGCGATCAACTTCCGCACATCAGAGCATGGAAGTGTACGAATCGAAGTCCAGGATGTGCAGGGCGAGCCGATCGAACATTTCGGGTTGGCCGACTGTCTGGAAATACGAGGCGATGCCCTCGAACACATCGTCGCCTGGGAGAATGGAGGTAATCTCGGCGATCTCTCGGCTCGGCCGATTCGGCTGCGGTTCGTGATCCAAGATGGGGACGTCTATTCATTTCAGTTTCGATGATACGCGCACGCCGACCCCGGCTGCTGGGAGCAGCCGGGGTACTGACAAAGGCGTCAGCGCGGACACATCAAGCCTAGTATTTCATCGCGCCCAGGCTGAGGGTCCGGTGCAAGAGGGAGTCGACAATAGTATCGTCCGTCGACCGGCCGTGAAGGGATCGAAGCGATTCGATCATGGCGTCACAGAGTTGCCGCGCCTTGTGATCAACCATCGCTTCGTCGTTTCGGGCCGACGGTCGAGAGCCGGCAGCACTTGGCCGGTAGCCGACATCTTGACGATACAGGTCCGAGGCCGATCCTCTTCGGTTCAGCCGCAGCGATCGTCGCACAATGATGCGAAGATGCGGCAGGATGGCGTGGCGAAATCGCTGGGTCGCGTCCCCCGCTCCGGCCACAACGGCATTACAGAGGTCTCGAAACTGGCTGTTCTCTCCGTCCATATCCTACTCCAATTCATGAATGTGAGTTGTCAATCGCCAAACGCGTCCGTTCCCGGCGTTCCGTTAGTAGCCGCCCAAGTCGTAGCCTACATACTCTTCCGAGATGTCCGACTCCGTCGTCCACCAATCCAAGGCGACGGCGGTGAGCCAACCTTCTTGCCCTTCCTCGAGTTGATACTGCCAGAAGAAGTCCCCGTCCGAATCCGTGGTGACCTCCCACTCCTCGCCCCAGAAGTTGATAACAACGGTTAGCCCCTCGGGGTCCTCGTCGATCACCGTACCTTCCACCGTCAAAAGGCCGTGACCGTCGATGTGCGTATCGAAATTGAAGATCTGCGGCGGGTCGTCGCCCGTGATCTCCGTAGACCCATAAGCGGCCTGGCCCCAGACGTCCGCGACTTCCACCATGACTTCACCCAACGACGCCACGCCCTCGGCTACCTCGATCACGAAGAATCCCTCGGCATCCGTGACAGCCGATCCACTCAGAGCACCGGAGAAGTAGACGGTCAAATCACCCGGTTCTTCGTCGAGCACTTGGCCGACAATTGCGACTTCTGTGTGAAAACCGTAAGCCACTGCCAACGAATCGATCACGGGCTCGTCGCTGGTAAGCTCGACATAGGCCGCATCCGACTCCAGGAATTCCTCGTCGGTGGCAACTGCCACGATGTCGCCCAGGTAAGACGCATCGCCGATGTACGTGAAGTATCCCGATGCGTCCGGGTACGTGCTGCCATAGACCGGACCGTCGAAATCTACTTGGACCGTTTCCGGACTTTCGTCCGAGACGTATCCGCTGAGCGCAACCGTCGTGTCTTCGACGGCATCGATCTGTAAGAGAGAAATCGTGGGAGCCGTGAGACAGTACCGACGTTCAAGCGATTCGAACTGAATCCGGCGACACCTTTTCGGCTGTTGCGAGGGGCGTCGCCGCCGACGGGAAGAAAACAAACCAAACATGAGAACCTCCTCAATTCATACACATGGAGTTGGATAGCAATGAGAGCAACCTTGGTTGGAAAAACGCAGCGTCGCGCACAGCGTCCAACTCCGGGGGGGAGCGTGCGTGCTCGCCGAAGATCATACACCGGGAACACATCGCGCTATCACAGACCTCGCTCTACCTAGAGTAATCGAACTACGGGAAAAAAAGTGGACATTCGCCTGAGCAGAAAAAATTCCCCGTAGCGAATTCGGACGGGATGCGAACCGCGATGGCGTTGTGTATGGCTCAGCACGGATGCCGGAAGAGTCAGCATGACGGACCGCGGGGGTGATGGTTGTAGTGCCCGCCTCTAATCGTCCATCTTGGGGCAGGCATGGAACTGAAGATCCACTTCAGTGCCACCTGAAGGAGGCACTGCGAGTGAGCTCCGCCTGTTTCGCGTCTCTGTCCTGTACGGGTCGAGCGTGACTCGCCTAACTCCAGCCAGAAATGTCGGCTTGCCTCGGTTCGGCAACAAAGAAGGCCGTTGTCTCCGGCGTGGCATTGAAGGCACAAATGTACCATCCCGTACCAGTGACGGCATAGAACGCGAAGTAGCGATCAAGACACCCCAACGATAGGGATACCCATGCAGGTATTGAATCAGCGGTGCTGTCGGAAGGGAAACTGCTGGTCGTGAAGCGGATCTGCCAGTTGGTCTTCCGCATTGCGGTTCGTCACTCCGAAAGCCGACGCGAGCGCTATCTTGACTTCTGGGTTTTCAATGGGCAACGAGAAACCTCTGCGCGACTGAGAACCCCTACGGACAAGATCTGGGGCAAGCCCCAGCCCAAGGGCTCGGCAGATGTGAGCCACTACCCGTTTCTCGTGGCAGCCAGAGCCGTCGTCAAGCCGGGAGTAGATCAGCGCAGCATCGTAGTACGCAACTGCATACTCTGGGCCTGCAGCAATTGCACAGTCGATGTCTTCGCCTGCCTGCGGGTTTAGCGGACCATCCTGTCGATCTGCCCATAGGAACTCAGCGCGGGCACGGTTGTGATATGCGGGTCTCAGCCCACGTTTGAGGTCGATGGCCCGAGTCAGATGCTCGATGGCCGAGCTATAGTCTTTTTGCTTGATGTACGTGTAGCCCAGATTGCTGCAGACTTCCGCCGTCCCGAACCCCGAATTGATTGCCTGCTTCGAGCGGTTGACGCAGCCCCTGTCGTGCTTTTTCCGGGCGCAAACATATGCATGGAATGCAAAAATCCTGCCGTCCCCATCCTTGTCCAATGCGGCAGCCTCCCCGAGATACGCCATGGCCTCCTCACCGCGCCCGAGTTCCAAACAAGCCCGCCCGCGCCACAATAAGGCATCGGCAAGCAGTTCTTTTGACTTGGCGGTCATACGCACCCGGCCGGCGCACTCATCTGACACCAGCTTGAAGCATTTCTCGGCTTCCACGAAGTTGCCTATCTCGTAAGCTTGGCCGCCGCTGTTGAACATACGTATCTCGTACGGATCGCGCGTAAACAGATGGTGGCCGGCAGCGATGCCGGCAACGGAGCAACAAACCATCCCGCCAACCGCCAGCAACCAGTTACGTCGAGCCCAGCGTTCGACACGATGACTCGTAGATCTGCTGGCTCGCAACGCGTCTGCGAGTTCGCCGGCACATTGGGGACGTTGGTCTGGGGAAAACGCAAGGCAGCTTTCCACGATCCTGGCCAACCTGGGGTCGACCTGCTTGCTGGCACTCCGCAAACGCCGCGGGCCTTGCGCTTGACGCTTCAAGAGAGACGCCCTGATTTCATCGCACGGACGATCTGTAGCTATAGGACCGAAAGGACGGGATCCAGAAAGCAATTCGTAAAGGATCACCCCCAAAGAGAAGATGTCCGACCTTTCGCCAACCACTCCATGCGACCCGTGTGCGCCACCCATCGCGCGCAATTGTTCGGGTGCCATGTAGGGCAACGTCCCACCCAGACGTCCGTCCATCGCTTGCGAGTCGAACGCCAAGTTGAAGTCCAATAGCATTGGCCGCCCGCCGGGAGTAACCATCACGTTCGAAGGTTTCAGGTCACCGTGGCGAATCCCGCGGGAATGGGAATAAGCCAACGCCTCGGCCAGTTGAGATCCCAAATGCAGTGCCCCATCGACGTAAGAGCCGTGGTACAACTCGCCATCGATCGAGCCGGCTGCGTCGCCCGTTGGCATCGTGTTTTTCTCATCGTCGCGAATCGCTTCGTTACGGATTACTTCGATGATGGCGCGAGATCGCGTGGGTATCCTCTTTTCTTCGCCAAACAATCCGTCCAGGACATCAAACAGGGTTTTGCGCCCCAAATAGGGCATGCAGACCACGGTGAGACGGGTGTCGGCATCCTGGCGCACCGAGTAGACCGGTACTATGTTGGGGTGTTGTAGTCTCCCCAGGATCTTGGCTTCGAGCGTCCCGTCGACACTCACCTTGATGGCGACCGGTCGACGCCCCAAAGCGATTTCTTCGGCCACAAAAACTCGGGCGAAGGTGCCCTGCCCAAGCTTTGCCCGAATCGAGAAGCCCGCAAATTCCTGGTCCGGCTCCGGCCAATCCACGACAACGGCGGGCAGCAGATCGGGGTTCACGTGCAGAAACGCGTTAACTTCGATGTGCCGGCATACCGACAACTCGAATGGGGAAAACCGCTTGCAGAAGCTCTCTTTGTGGGCGCGTAATTTCTATTTCCCGAAAACAAGGAATTGATTATACCTCTGCAGA
>CAZURK010000098.1:0-46985 GCA_964623055.1 uncultured Pirellulaceae bacterium | reverse complement strand
AGTACATCCACGGCGGAATTCCCCACATGGTATGCATGAAAAACGCCGCCGGATCGGCCTTGAACTGCTTTCGATGCGCCTCGCCGCAAAAGCGATACGTGTTGCCCATGTACGTGGCTGTTTTGACACCATCGGGCTTTAGAAGGTTCTTACACACCACGCAACGGTCGCCAAGGTAATCTTCCGGACTTTCGGCAAACCGTCGACGGCATCGTTCGGAACAGAAGAAGTACGATTCGCCTTTGTATTGCGCCTCGAATCCCCAAGCCGGATTCACGTCCATGTAGCAGATAGGATCGACCAGTCGCTTCGACTCCTGTGTACCGGAAGGCTCAGTCGCTGGGGCTTCCTTGCCAGCCAGAAAGTGGCCTTTGCAGTGATCGCAGCAGAAGTAGTGGGTCGTATCACCGCTCCGTTCGACCACAGCATCATCCGGTTCGAGCTGCGAGCTGCAGAAGGAGCACGCCACCTTGGATGGATCTTCCACATCCGCTTCCACGACGATCGGCTCGATACCCGGCCGATTGCACGAGACCCAAATCGCGATCCCGATGCCGGCAAGCAGCGTGTAGGGCAGGAATATCTTCAGCAGTGATCGCACAATGGATTCTCTCAGGGACAATATCTTGGGTCGTCGTTCGTAGCCCCGCCTTCAGGCGGTCCTGGGCGGGGCTGCTTGCCGCGAAGACCGCCTGAAGGCGGGACTACGAACCTAGGCGGCATCGGCTACGATCTCTTCGGTCATATCCGACTCCTCACGTTGTCTGCGTCGTTTCACTTTGATCTTGATCGCTCGGACGACGATCAGAAAGACGAGCAAACCGGCCGCAATCGCAATGACGATTGATGTCGTTGCGCTTGGGTCTCCGGCAACGACTGGGAACGGAATCACTTCCGTCTGTCCCTCGACTTGCATCGTCAGTTCGACAACAAATTCGCCGTCTTCGGGGAAGGTGGTCGAAATCTTGTGCAAACCGTCAAACGGCGAAACCTCCGTCGTCGGAAGGACGTCCAGGTTATTCCCAAAGGTAAACGTCTGCAGCACTCGAACGCCGATCTGCCGATCGTACGTTTCGCCGCTAGCCGCGTCCTTGATGTAAAAAGCCAGGTTCGTCGGTTCGCCCGGCACCGGTTCGCCGGGATAGCACTGCAACAGCACTTCGTAGGGCCCCGTGGTTGCTGGGTATTCCAACACCGGCACCTGTGGATAGTTTTCTTTGTAGGAATAATGCGGCAATCCCAAGATGTGGTGCGCTGATGCGACCGTTGGTGTCGAGAGCATCACCAACACCATCAATATCGTCGCGGAAACGGTTCCTAATACCTTCTTATCGTCCCGGTCCTTTCTACCCCTCTTCTCCCTTCTCACGACCGCCGGCAAACCAATCGTGTACCGAAGCGCCCGATCCGGGCAATGACGAACGCATTCTCCACAGTTGTCGCATTCGATCCCATATGACTCACGTACCGGATCAAGCCCCGGTTCGCAAACGGGCACACATTTGCGGCATTTCGTGCAGCGGTCTGTGTCCAATTTGACCCGAAGCAGTCTGGGCCAGCCGATCAACCCGTACAACGCGCCGCCGGGGCACATCGTCCGGCACCACCATCTCGGAGAAATGACGACTTCCACCAGGGCAATGATCCCCAAGAGGATGAGGATGCCGGTCAGCGATGTGCCGAAGATCCACGCGTGGATCAGTCGGCTCATGGCTGCAGGGGGATAGATCAAGGCAAATATCGGTAGGCCAACGATTGCGGCAAACAGCAATCCGATGGCCAGAAGTACGTATTTGTTCACGCGCGAGAACTCGACTTCAACCGGAGGCAGTTCGGCCAGCCGCAGCAGTTTCCGCAGCTTGCCGCTGATCTCGAACAGCAAGTTGGCTGGGCAGATCCAACTGCAGAACACTTTGCCCAGGACCAGTGTCACCAGGACCGGCACCAGAATCGACATCAGCAAGGGGACGTGGACGGATCGACTCGCGGCAATCGCCTCGGCGGCTGCCAGAGGATCGGTCAAGTCCCAACCACCGATCCGCATGGACCAGACAGTGCCTTTGTTGTCGTCAAGGAACTTCTGCGGGTCGTCCATGCCTTCCACGTGTTCGTCGATTCTCGAAAGAATGCGGCCCCGGGAACCGACCATCTCTGTATCGTCGTCCAACACGTGTGCGGCCCGATAGTGGGCGTACAGGCTCAGGTAGACCATCCCGGCCACCAGGACCAGGACGGAGAGTTGGATCACGCGGCGCAGGAACTGAACGCCCAGATGCCTTGCCTTGTGAAAGGAGATCATGGCTACACTTCCCCTCGTATCGACACGACGCGAATCGCCGGTTCGCCGCGCACCAATTGCCGACAAATCTCTTCGCACAATCCACAACCTACGCATCCGTCCGGGAAAACCACGGGAGCCAGAAACTCGCCGGGTTCGCGATCAATTGCGATCTTCGGCAGCGGGCACCAGTCGTAGCACTCGCCACAGGCCCCACGCCGTTGCAGCATTTCCGCGGACGCTTCAAGCGGTTCGTACTCCAAAGAAGGCGTTTCCTTGACTTCCCAGCGCGCGGCTCGCTCGTTGTATCGAGCCTTTGCCTTGTACGACAGACACCGGTCGATATCCAATTCGACGCTGCCCATCTCGACTTCGCCTTTTTGCTCCACTTCCATCGGAGTCAATACACCCGTAGGACACACCTTGGTGCATTTCATGCACACGTTGCAGGCCTTGATCCCCGGGGCGACGTACGGCGTGTGGTAATGTTCGCCTGCGTCCTCGGCGAAGAACTGTATGGCTCCCGGCTCGCATGCATCCTGGCAACGGTAACAGCGGATGCACCCGGCCAGAAACCGTTCCTCGTCCACCGCGCCTGGCGGCCGGATGATGCGCGTGCCGCGTTCGCGGTATTGCGCCCGATTGGCCGGATAGCGAGTCGGCCGTTTGCCCAGCATCCAGTGGCCGGCGACCATTCCGCCGACCATGGTGAGTGCCGTGGCCGCTATCTTGGCAGCCTTCCGGAGGAATCCCCGACGGTCGGTCGCCATCAGTCGTCCTCCGCCGGAAAAAGTGTCAGGGATTCTTTGTGCGAAGCATCCCAAGGGCCATTCCCGGAAAAGGTTTCTGGCACCTGTTTCGGCTGCACGCCCTCCGGTTGGATCCGGATCGCCTGAGGATACCGGATGCAGGCTCGTTCGCACGAGCCGCATCCGACACAGGCATCCGCGTTCACCTCGGGGCGTTCCCACAGTCCCAGTGTCATTGCCCGGCCGGGGAAGGGGCATGCTCGAAAGCAGGCGCCGCAGCTCCAATTGTTGTACGAGTAGCACAATGCCAGGTCGATTTCGGCGACGCCCATCTTCACCTGATCTTGGATGGCTTCCGGTTCGCGGCGGACAAGTTGTAGCGCTCCACTGGGACACGCTTCGGTGCACTTGAGGTAATCACCCTCGATACGGTTGCACAGCATGCACGCTTGGCGACGGGCTTTGATTGCTGGTGTGTTTTGGCGAGTTTGGCCGAAGGAGTCGTCCAGCGAAGTGATGGCGTTGTTCGGGCACGCTTCCACGCACCGCAGGCAGCGGATGCACCTTGCGACGAATTCTTCCTCAGGCAGCGCGCCCGGCGGACGAAGCGGCAAACCAGGTGCTTCTTTTTCCGAAACGAAGATCCCCGCCGCACCGGCGCAGCCTGCTACCGTGGCACCGGTGGCGACGGCGTTTTTGAGGAAGTTGCGGCGGTTGAGACGGTTTTCGGACACGGTCTTTCGTTTTCTGTGAGAGTTCGGCGCGGGTCTCCTGACCCCGCCGTCAGCGGCGACCGTAGGTCTCCCCGGATTAGGAAGCACGGAGACCTTCGGTCGGTCGCGTGTACGGGGTCGGGAGACCCGCGCACAACTCAGGTCCCGTCCGGCAGACGGGACCTACTGTTCAAATGATCTCGATTCGGGCGGCCAGTTTCTTGTAATCGGCTTGGCCGCTAACCGGATCCCATGCGCGGTGGCTGGTCAGGTTTACCAACCAGCGGTTCTTGGCTGGGTCGGCGCTGTCGGCCACCGAGAGGTTCCAGGGACTGAACAGCAGGCCGGGGAATACCTCGGTCCGTGACGGTCGTACCATACTGTCCAAGCCCACCGACACCCGGGCTTCGTAACTTCCGCGACGGGTGACCAGCCTCACCTTCTGGCCGTCGCGCAAGCCGTATCGTTCGGCGTCGTCAGGATGTACTTCGACGTACTGTTCTGGCACCAGCTTCAACGTCGTCGCACCGCGAATCGTCTTCGACGCGTGGAAATGCTCGTAGACGATTCCCAATGACAGCCAGAAGGGATACTTATCTTCCGATTTGTGGTTTGACAGGCCCTTGCTTTCGTCCGCGTGCGTATCCAAATCCGGCAGTTCGGGTGGCAATCCCGCATCGCGGGCTTGTACCAGCAGGTCGGGACGTCCTTCTTTGGCGGCGGCTGCCAACTCGTCGATCAAATACGGTCCGGCGCCGGGCCGGCTTCGGTGCCCGTACTCCATCAGCTTGCCACAGACTTCCTGCATCTTGGTGTAGTCCTGCTCGCACAGTTTGAATTTCGCTTTGCCATCGGCATGGCGAAATGCACCGTAAGGCTTGCCTGCCCAGCCTTCCTGGCCGAGATAGCGACGCGGGGTTCCTCCCTGTCGGGCGATGTCGGCCGAGGGTGCCGGCCACTGCACGCCTCGCAGCCGCCGCAGGATTTCGTAGGGGCTCAGGCCCGTCTCCTTTTCGAGTTCGAGAATTCCCGACACATCCGCGTCGGAACCCTTGCTGGCCGCGAGGATCACTCGGAAGACATCCTCCGGGTCGTAGGCCATCAGGCCATTGCCCATTTTGATCGTCTTCTCGTAGGGGAATATCTTGTTGTCATCCAGACCGAGTCGCTTGGCGAGGATCCTGCCTTTGTCGATCGCCATGTCCATGTCGGGTCGGCAGTTCGGAGGCGGGTTCCTGGTGCCGTCGCAGCAATAGAGCCGGCGTTCCGATTGCACGTAAGTGCCACCGGTCCATTCACCCCAGGTCGCTGCCGGAAAGACGGCATCGGCGTACAGGTTGTTCGGCGCGTGGCGGTAGATGTCTTGGACGACAACAAACATCTTGGTCAGTGCGGGCCGGACCAGGGTATTGACGTCCGGCATGTGGATGTGTGTGGTGTACATCCAGAACATGGCCAGCAGGTCGCCCTTCAACGCTCGTTCCATCATGCCCACAACCATGCCGGGGTTCTTCAGCACGGACGTATCCTTCAACCGATCGTGCGAAACGCCCCAGCAGTCGGCGATGTGATCTCGCCAAGCCTCGTTTTTCATGGGCTGATTGAACGGCAGCCGGCCCGTCAGTCCGCCCATCAGCCGTTCGCTCATGGCGTTGGGCTGGCCGGTCTGCGAATGGCTGCCGCAACCGGGACGACCGAGATTGCCGGTCAGCAGATGCAGGTTGATCAAACCGATCGTATTGTGTTGTCCATGAAGCATTTGGTTGTAGCCGATGCCCCAGAAGGTCAACACACCGCCGCGGCCACGCTCGCGCCCTTTGATCGTTGCCTCGGCCCACGTCTGCGCGATCTTCTCAATCAGTTCCACCGTAACTCGGCCGCGATCCAGCATGTCCAGCCGCTCGACGACCTGTTCGGGCGAGTAGCGTTCAAGCACGCCCTGGCGATAGTCGTCGAATCCGCTGGTGTTCTGTTCCAGCCACTCGGGCGACATGCAGGCACCGGGGTACTTTTTCAGCAGCACATGAGCAATGGCGTTGTGGTAGCTGAGGTCCCCGTTCATCGTCTGGATGTGGTAGCTGTTGCGCGGATTGATCGCCTCCAAGCCGGCGACGGTGCCGGTCGCTCGCGGATCGGCAACCAGCGTTGGGATGTCCTTTCGTTTCTTGTGGTCGGCCACACGCCAGAACAGGATTGGATGGGCTTCGCGAGCGTTATGGCCCCAGAAGGTGATGAAGTCGGCCTCTTCGATGTCTTCGTAACTGGTGGGCGGAGCGTCGGAGCCGTACGAGTGAAAGTAGCCCGTGACGGCCGATGTCATGCACATGCGGGCATTGGCCTCGATCGAGTTGCTGCCAACGACAGCTTTCATCACCTGGTTTTCGATCCACTGGGCTTCCATGGTGAGCTGCCCCGAACCGTTCAGGCCAACCAGATTGCCGCCGTCGGGCTGGGATTTGATGATCTCGGCCAACTTGTCGGCGACCATCTCTTCGGCTTCCTCGTAGGGCATCTCTATAAACACGTCGTCGTCGAAACGCCCTTTGGTGGCCGAGACGTGTCCTCGGAGCGGATCGCTCATGTCCTTGCGGACCAGCACTTTGGTGAGTCGATCGCGGTAAATGGGCTCGTGGGCGTTCAGCCCCTTGATGCACTGGATGCCGCGGTTGGTCGGATGCTTCTTATCCGGCACCATGCCCACAACCTTGTCGTTCTGGACTTGGATCAACGTGCCGCATCCAACGCCGCAGTACGGGCACGCCGATTGGATCAACTTGACGCCGGGCTGCATGGCTCCGGGCCGAGGGCTCTCTTGGGCCTGAATGTACTCGTCGGAGAACATGTCGGTCGCCACGCAACTGACGCCTGCGGCCGCGGCCATTTTCATGAACTCGCGACGCTTGAAATCGACCGGACCTTGTCGTCGTGCCATGAGTTGGACTCCCTACGCTTTCTTGCTGTTGTTGGTTGTCTTCAATATGCCGCGGCCGGCATTCGTTGTTTGCGTTGTTGTTTAACCGCGACCCAGCGGGGAGCGCGTCGGATGACGTCAACTCTCGCGCTCCCCGCTGGGTCGCGGTTAAACGAAGGACTATCTCAGTCGCTGTCCAATCCGAACGGGATTGCGTCCTCAAGCGCATTGGACTGTTTCATCGTGTCAGTTAACGGATCCGATCTTTCGAGTTTCTGTTTGTCGACAGCCAGTCGATGTTCCGGCGGTGCCCATGTGCGTATGTAGCTGACGACGTTGTTGATCTGGTCGGCCGTCAGTGCCGCTAGTCCACCGCTGCCCTTGCCGTACGATCGCATGGCCGTTCCACTTCGTCCGCGAGCGATCGTCGCCTGGAGGAAACCGTCGGTAACGGCCGTGAGAAACTCAGGGTTGTTTAGCGCCGGCGCCCAGCCATCGTTGCCCGCCGAACCGTGGCAGCCTGCACAGTGACCGCCGTACAGCGTCTTACCGCCAGGGGGATCAGCCTCGACGATGTATCGCCGCGGAATCACGGCACCGGGCGGTTCGTGTTCCCAGCCTCGGATGAAAGCCACCACGTTCGACAAATCTTCTTCGTTCATCTCCACAGCACCGGCCTGTCCTTGGCCCATGGCGACCATTTGAGTACCGTCGCGTCCAAGCACAATCGTCGAGGCAAGGAACCCGTCGCAAGCGGAATGGAGAAAATGAGGATTGGCCAGTGCCGGTCCCACCAGTCCCTCGCCATCCGCTCCGTGGCAGCCGGCACATGTGCCGACGTACGTTTCGGCACCCAGCGGCGCGATTCCCGTCCCCGGTCGAGCCGTCACGAGCCGCGGGCGGTCTTGGTTGTAGCGCAGGAAGGTAACCACATCTTCGATCTGCGACTTCGCCAACTCGACCATCCCCTGGCGACCTTTCAGGAACGGCAGCATGGGTGTTCCCACCCTCCCTTGACTGATCCACTCGCGAAGCATCGCGTCGCTGACCGTTTCCAGGAACGTGGGGTTCGCCAGTTGTGGTCCTACACCGCCCTCGGCCGACAGGCCGTGACACCCGCCGCAGTGACCTTTGAAGAGGATGCGTCCTCGGTCCCAATCGCCGCGAGCCAGATACGGCTCCAACTCGCGACGATTGTTGTCATTGAACGTCCGAAGGTGATTCATCAGGTCGACCACGTCGTCGGACGCAAGGTGTCGCCAAGCAGGCATGGCCGTATCGGGCCGACCATGAACGATGGCCGTATAGAGATACGCGTCGTCGGCCAGCGACAAGAACTCATCCGTGCGAAGCGACGGCCCAATACTCCCGCGGCCGTTGATGGCGTGACAGTTTGCGCAATTCGACCGATACAGGATCCCGCCCACGCGAAGCGATTGGTCGGAGGCTGCCTCCTGTTCGGCCAACTGAGTGAGCACCGTGTCACGATCCGCCGGCTCGAGCTGCCAGGACCGCAGAAACGCGATCACATCGCTGACTTCGTCGGCGCTCAGCTCCGGCCAATTCGGCATGGCCGTGTTCGGCCGCCCGTAGATGATCGCGTCGCGCAGGAACTCGTCCGAAGCGACCGCCAGGAAGGAAGGCGAACGGAGGCTGATCCCCACACCGCCGCGACCGTCCGCGCCGTGGCAGCCGATGCACCGCGAGCGGTACAGAGCCCGGCCATAGCGCGCGTTACCGCGGCGGGCGGAAATGCTGTCGGTTGGCGGGCCCGATTCCTGCCACGATCGGATTGTCGCCACCATGCGGTCGATCTCCTCGTCGGCCAGTCCGCCATCGGTCCTCCAGGCGGGCATGCCGGTACCGGATCGGCCCTGCCGAATAATAAGACGAAGATAATCATCGCTGGCCACGGCCAAGGTATCCGGATTGCGCAATGATGGTGTCAGTAATTCCCGCGGCTGGTCAATTGCCTGCAGAACCGGTCCTTCAGGGTTCAGTGTCATTCGCGCGACAGCCCCAACACCGTCCGCCCCGTGGCACGACGAACAGTACATCAGATACAGCGTACGCCCGTCAGCAGGCGTAGGGTCGACCGGCTGCGGCAGCGGCGTGTACGCGGCCGGCGCCGATTTGCGTTTTAAGCTGATCATGTAAATCGCCAGATCACGAGCCTCGTCATCCGATAGTCCCATGTCAGGCATTTTGGAGTCCGGGACGACCTCCTGCGGCGACTTGAAATGAGCTGTCATCCAGTCGAACACGGTGTGACCGTGCTCGACATGCGTGAAATCCAAATCGTGGACGGTCTTTTCGCCCACGTGTGTGATGTCGGGGCCCAGCGATCCGCCGCGTTCTCGGTACTTGTGACAGCCCAGGCATCCGCGTTCGATGACCAGGCGTTTGCCGCGGGCTACGCTTTCGGCGTCGTGAACGTGCGCATCTAATGCGCCTTGGGTCACCTGTTCGATCGGCCGGATCTGGCCGTACAGGTCCGATTCGCCGCCGTAGAGGTCGTTTTCGTAATGGCAACGGCCGCAGCTTGTGTAGACCATCTGGTCCTTGAGCATTGGTTCCGGCCAGTGGGCAACGTGGCCGTGAGCGTCCTCTTTGACCGTCGCGCGACCCTGGCCAAGATGGCAAATGGTACAGCCGAATTTGTCCGCAGGGTGATGTTTGAGCAGGTCTCCCGGGTGCGCCGTCAGCGGCTGTTCGGCATCTGCAAACGCCGGATTATCAATCGCTACGTGACATGTCACACAACGATCCACTCGCTTCAACGATTCCAGGTAAACTTGGCGCACTTCGATCGGGTAGTCGACGTTCGTCGATCCCGCGACTGTCTGCATCTGCAACGCGGCCGCATAGTTGGTCTGATGCCGGCGCCATTCGGCCGTGAAGTTTTCCTCGAACGCGGCCAACAATAACAGCGCAAGGCAAACCAGACTGGAAACCAGCAGCAGAATCTTGAGTCCTTTGACGTGTGACTCTTCCATTGTTTTCCTCGTCTACTAATGCACCGGCCACTGGTCTTGCGACCAGTAGAATTGCCAGTTCGGCCCTCGGTGGACTGTCGCGAAGTAGGTCAGAATCACAAAGGCGACCAGATAACACGTGAACACGGCGATGGCGCCCATTCGTGTCGAATTGGTCCGTTTCATGATGATCAACGACCAGGCGACGAATACCGCCAGCATGACCGTTCCAGGATTGACAATCGTGATCCAGACTTGCGGGATCGTTGGATACCAGTTGCGGAGCCAGCCGTGCTTGACCGTTAAGACCAACATGCCCACCACGACGTGCGCGGCGAACACGACGCTGGCCAGAGTGATCCGGCGGCCCTGCGGCCCGGAGAACCAGACGCCTACGTCCTCCTGCTCGCGGTCCAGGTACGACACCAACATCAGGCCGAGTACGACGATTGCCGGAATGGCCACGCCGCCCATGAAGGCCGAGTAGCTGACCAACTCCTGCAATCCGAGGAAGTACCACGGAGCTTTGGCCGGATTCTCCGGCACGGCCGGGTTGGCCAGTTCCGCCAACGGAGCATCGAAGAAATAGCCAAGTGCCAAGAGCACCGCCAGCGTGAGCATGGTCAACGCGCCGACTGCATACAAGGCATTCGGAAACGTCGGGATGGTGTTGGCCATTACCCGGTCCACGGCCGGCGTACGGCCAGGGACGATTGCCATAAGTCCGTAAGTCTTCGACGGAGCCGCAACAGCCAACGTGCCGCCCGCAGTAGCAGCGCCCGAGACGTTCGCGCCGAGATCCCCATCGGGCGGTTCGTCTTCGCCTGCCGGTCGCGTCAATCCGCCGTCTTTTCGGATGCGCCAGAAGTGGACACCAATCAAAAGCGTTGCCAACAACGGCAACACAATCACGTGCAAGAGGTAGAAACGAATCAACGCTTCCTGCCCGACGTGGTTCGAGCCCAGAAGCAACTGCTTCTGCAGACCGCCGATGTCGCACCACGACGTGATTCCCAATACGTCGGTCACTTCGCGCGGCGACTGGGCGATTTCCGAGCCGATTGTCACGGCCCAAAACGCCAACTGGTCCCACGGCAACAGGTAACCCGTGAAACTGAGTCCCAGTGTTATGACAAACAGCAGCATGCCTATGACCCAATTGAATTGCCGCGAGCCTTTGTAGGCCGAGGTATAGAAGGCGCGTGCCATGTGCAGGATCACGCAAGCCACCATGCCGTGAGCGGCCCAGCGGTGTATGTTCCGCATGAACTGGCCGGTGGGCACGATGTAGCCGATCTCCTTCATCGAATCGTAGGCCTGATCTGTCGACGGCTTGTAGTAAACCATCAACGCGATGCCGGTCACGACAAGCAATAGAAACATGACCAACGAAATCACGCCCAGCCCCCAAGTCGCTTTGATCCGCAACGAGTAGCGGTGGATGCGCGCCGGCATGATGTGCAGGAACAGGTTCGTGAAGACCGTCTGCGACTTGCTGCGGTCCGAGGTGGGCCGACCGTGGCGAACCAGCGATCGGCGAAACCGCTGCGGCGTTCTCACCAGGTTGCGGCCGAACCGGCCTAGCACACCCGGGCTGCCAAGTTGCTCTAACTCGTCAATCGGCGTATCCGAGGTTGCCGGTGACTGGCTTGTCGATTCAATGGACATCGCAGCAGGCCCTTGTCATTTCGGGAATCGCCCAATCCACTTCAAACTTCCAAACGCACGTCGGCACCGACCGTTTTCTGTTGGTCCACGACCAGTTGGCCGTCGGGAGAGATCGACAGGTCGAGATAGCCCAAGGCTCTCGGCGCCGGCCCGGAGACCACGTTTCCGTTGGCATCGAATAGACTTCCGTGGCAGGGACACTCGAACTTGCCGTCCTGCCGACTAACGATGCATCCCAGGTGCGTGCACACAGCGGAGATGGCATACAAACCGTTTGGGTCACGGAAGATCCACGCCCGTTGCTTTGGTAACGGCGTTACATCCGCGGTAAGGAACTTCGCCAACGGCCCGAGCTTCACGCGGCTTTGAGACTCCGGAAACACCGAAGGCATCGGCAGTCGCAACGCCCCCACCAGCGCCATGCCAATCGCGCCGATAGCGGACCACGTGGCCGCGAGTCCCAAAAAATCGCGTCTTTCTTTCAATGCCGTGAATCGTCGACTTGACTGTAAGTCGCTGCTCATGTTCAGTTCCTCACGTACGAGGAGAGCTTTCAGCAGTCAGCTATCAGCGGTCAGCAAGAAGCTGAAGGCTGATCGCTGACGGCTGACGGCTTCTCTCCCACCCACTCACTGGCAGAACTCACTCGCTCCATCGTGATCGCCCCGACGGGGCATCGCTGGGCACATAGTGCGCAGCGAATACATTTGGTTTCGTCTTTGACGATCGCCGAAAATCCCTCGGTCGATCGACCGCCCAAGTGTTGCGATACGGCTCGGTCAAACTGGCCGTCGCCGTCGAGCCGATCAAGCGATACAAGCTCGATACACAACTCCGGACACACATCGGCGCAACCGCCGCACAGAATGCATTTGTCCGAATCGAAAATCGTGTTCACTCCACAGTCCAAACAGCGGCAGCCTTCTTGCGTCGCTCCAGCTTCGTCGTAGCCGAGTTCGACGATTCTCGATTGCGAGACGGTCCTTTCCTTAGCGCCGAGAGCGGGAATTGCTGTGCGTCGAAGCTTTTCGTAGTCCTGCTCGCGTGCGTAAGTCGGTATGTCGATATGAACCAGGCGTTGTTCTTTGATCGGCTTCTCGCCGCGGAGGTACTCGTAGACGTTGCGTGCCACCTTCTTGCCGCAGGCGACTGCGTCGATCAGTAGTCGCGGCCCGTAGGCGATGTCACCGGCCAGAAAGACGTCCTTGGCCGTAGTCCGAAATGTATCGTCGTCGCACTGGATCAGGCCGCGATCCGTACGCGTTATGTCCTCTTGCTGATCCGCAAAGGCGAGATCCGGCCGTTGACCGATACCCCAAACCACCGTGTCGGCTCGAATCGTCTCGATCTGTTGCTCGTCAAACTCGGGGGCAAACCGGCCTTCATCGTCGAACACTTGCATGCAACGTTGAAATGCCACACCTTGTACTCGGCCATGATCACTTAGCAGTATCTCTTTGGGCCCAAGACTGTGATGGCGAACGATGCCCTCTTCGTCACCTTCGAGGATCTCAGCATCGTCGGCGGGTAGCTCGTCGAGGCTTTCCAGGCTGCACAAGTGAACCGACTGGACATCGGGCCGGCGAATCGCGGTTCGCGAGATGTCGACCCCCGTTTGCCTAACCACCGTGCGTGCGATGTCGTAAGCCACGTTGCCTCCGCCAATGACGACCACATCGCCCGTCAGCTCGGTCTCTTGCCCCAACGCGACATCCCGCAACAGTTCGACGCCACCCAAGACGCCGATGCCGTCCGCTCCCGGAATCGGCAGCGAACGGCTGCACTTGAGTCCCACGGCAATGATCGTCGCCCGGTGCTGCGAACGTATCTCGGCCAGGGAGATGTCTTTACCGACTTGTGTGTTGCAGACAAACTCGACGCCCAAAGCTCTGATGAACTCGACCTCCGCCTGAATCAGGTCGCGCGGCAAACGATACTCGGGAATTCCCACCGCCAGCATCCCGGCCGGGATTGGCTCCATCTCGTAGACCGTAGGGCGGCAACCTAGTAGCGCCAGGTCGTGGGCCGCCGCCAAGCCGGCCGGCCCCGAGCCGATGATTGCCACGGTCTCGCCATCTGAATTGCCGGGCGATTGTCGATCGGCAAAGAACCGCTTCAGCCCCGCGAACTCCTCCCCGGCGAGGCAATCGCGGCCGGCTGCATGATCTATCAGCCGGCGAAGCAAACCGAGCGGAGGCTCGCCAGTGTCATGGCCCTGCTGGTCGAACCGTTCTTGAGCGAATCGTTTTAGCGCGCGAATAGCAATCGCCTGGTCGACATCGCCTCGGCGGCAAGCGGCTTCACACGGAGCGCCACAGACTCGACCACAGATAGACGCCAGCGGATTGGGCCCCCGCGCGATCAGGTACGCATCCTCGAAACGTCCTTCGGCAATGGCACGAACATAGCCGCGGGCGTCCGTGTTGACCGGGCAAGCGTCCTGGCACTTGATCTGACGCCGCCAGTAGTCCTCAGTCGGTATCTCGACGCGGTAACGGTGCATCTTTGCCTTCGTCTTTCCCTTTCTTCAGGAACCAACGAAAGTTCCGCCACGTTTCATCAGGCCACGACGGTCGGGTCGCCATTCTTCTGCAGTGTCACCAGAGGGACGCCACAAGCCAGAGCAGACAGTTTCGTCTCGGCCAGGTAATCACGCATCTGTCGATGGACGGACAGGATGTACTCGCCCAATACGCAGTCCATCCCTTCGCAGAGCGGTTCACCTAGCAAGCAAACGCCATCGTCCACCGGACCATCCACAGCTTCGTAGATTTCCAGCAGGGTCACTGTCTTCGCGGCCCTCCCTAGTCGAAAGCCACCTTGCGGACCACGGACCGAATCAACCAAGCCGGCCTTTGCCAATCGTTGCATCACCTTTGCCAAATGGTGACTCGAAGCCTTGAGCTTCGCGGCGAGCCCCTGGTTTGTGAAACGCTGGTCACTGGCACTGGCCAACATAGCCATCGTGTGCAGAGCCAGCGACGCAGCTTCCGAGATGTTCACTAGCATCGGGCGACACCGCCTGTTTCTCGGCCGAACGCAAAAAAGTAAATCGGTACTAAAATACCAGTTTGCTCCGCCGTGTCAACCCCTGCCCCGTTGACTTCAGTCGATTGGTCGATACGATGTGCGGCGGATCAACTGCGAAATCGTCTTTGCACACACTCGATGATCCTGCCTTTGGACCCTCCCTCGATTGGCCTGCCTTGGTCGTTCTGTACGGCGGTTATTGGTTGAGGCCTCGCACGTTGCGGCCTGCCGACGACAATGGAAAGGATTTTGAATGTGAATTGCCTGCTGGCATCGCTGGCGGTGATCGCTAGCGCGCCGACCTCTGCTGAAAAGGAACTGCGCTGGGTCGACGATTACGGGGCTGCGCTGGAAGAAACAAGAACCCAGCAGAAGCCGCTTCTGATCGTGATTGAAGATTCGGCCCAATCCAAAGGCCAATCCCAACGTGTGGGACCCACGCAGAAAAAGAAGAACACGGAACTACTCGAGAACTATGTACTTTGTCACGTCGATGTGACGACCGACTATGGCAAACGGGTCGCGGACGTTTTCGAGGCCAAGCAGTATCCGTTTATGGCGATCATTGACAAGACCGGCGAGAAGATTGTCTACCGGAAGTCCGGCCAGTTAGATGATTCGGATTGGGTGGCTGCATTGGAAACGCAGAAGCGAGGCGAAAGTCGAACCGCTTCCCGAAGCCGCAATGGGCGGTCGGACTGCTACACGTGAGGGCGCTGAACCCGTATCGCGCCGTGTCGTGTGCGACTGGACTCTTGAAGAACGGGGCCTTGGCCAGCCGGCGGCCGGACCGATGACGATGCTCACGCAGTGCTCAGAGTCGCCACCCTTCCCGGTACTCGCTTCGCAATAGCGCATCAGCCTCGATGTTGTTGACGATCTTCATTGCCACCGGATCGAATTCGAGCTTCTCCTCGAACTGGGTGGCGACGTTTCCGAGCATGAGAAACTCGTTCAGTGCCGAGGCATAGTCGAAGTTCGCCCACGCCGGCTTGCCGCCCCGGCAGGCGTCAAACCAGTCTCGCTCGTGTCCGCGCGACGGATCAACTTCCACAGGCCTTTGCCGGTCGACGTCGCGGAACTGATCCTCCGGCAACAGGCGAAACGTTGCGTTGTGCCCCGTCGAATGTATCCAGCCTTTTTCGCCGACAATCATAGCGCCGGCGAATTCCATGTTCTTCTTTTCCTGTTCGGTGTGGCCCGTGTCACTCATCAACGGCCCGATGGTCGCCTTCGCGCCAGGAGCGCCGCCGTTGTACCAAGTGATTGTGATCGGTGGGAATTCGGCACGAGCGGGAATCTCCCACTTGACGATCTCCCAGCGAGGAAACGATAGCCGATTGATCCCCGAGGATTGAGCCTGCACGCGAATGATAGGCCGCGCCTGTTTCGAAGAATCGGCTAGCCACAAATCATGCACCTTCAGTGACATGAAAGCGAGGTTCGCCGTGTGGCTGGCCCAATTGCCAAGTTGGCAGGTGCCAAACTCGCGCCACAGGTGCCGCCGCACCCACAGATTATTGTAGGGCCGGTCGGCCGCCGGACCGAGCCACAGGTCCCAACCGAAACCTCTGGGTACGGGATCTTCGCCCTCCGGCGGCCTGTCGCGATTTGCACCTCCGCCGGTGTTCCAGACGTGGACTTCCTTGATCTCGCCAAGCGTACCGTTGCGGACCAGCTCCAACGACCGGCGGAATTGTCCGCTCGCAGTGCCCTGATTGCCCATGGACGTGGCAACTTTGTGCTCGCGAGCCAGTTCGCGCACGGCACGTGATTCATGCAGCGTGCGAGTGAGGGGCTTTTCGCAAAAGACGTGCTTGCCGGCCCGAATGGCTGCGGCAGATGCCACTGCGTGCGAGTGGTCGGGCGTGGCCACAACCGCTGCGTCAATCCCGCCTGACATGTCGTCGAACATTTTGCGGAAGTCATTGTGAGTCTTCGGTCTCGCCTCGCACAGCCGCTTGTATTCCACCGCTGCCTTCTGCTCCCAATGATGTGACGATTTCTCGAAACGGTCGGCGAGATGTGTCCATCGTTTGAACGTTTCGTCCAGCTTTCGGTCGTCCACATCGCAAAGGGCAACGACGTTTTCCATTTTGGGAATGGTGTCGACAAACCAGATACCGCGCCCGCCGCAGCCGATAAGCGCAACGTTCAGTTTCTCGTTCGCCTGGTAGCTCCAAGCCGAACTGCTGTTACGTAGGATCAACAGGCCCGCTCCAGCCGTAGCTGTGCCGGCCAAGAATCGACGACGACTCATGTGTTTCTTCATGGCGAATTCCTCTCTTCTGGATTCTCAATCGTCGTGCATTATACGTTGTGGCGGAGGCGGTATCGACAAGTAATCACGATACGGACTAGTCAACTGCATCGGGTAGCTTCTCTCAGATGCCACTGCCAACCATAATGTATGGGCCTTGAAACCGGTCGACTACTGGTGCTACCCGATGAAGATCTGATAGGAGCGGCCCGATGAAACCAAATCCGATTTGGACGTATACCTCGATCACCCTTTTGTTGAGCTTGTCGGCCTTCACTGCGGGAGAGGACATCTTCCGAGAGTCATTCGAGAACGAAACCGTCAAACCGCCGCTCGTTCACACGTGGGGTGACAAGCCCGTGAACGTTGTTTCCAACGTTGTGGAGAGCGGTATTGGCGCAGACGGTTCCGCCGGAGCGCACCTTGCGGCGGACTATCCAGACCAGGTACAGCACAACCTATCGTACTGGACGTACAACTTGCCCGCGCGTGTGCCGCTAGTTCCAGAGCTTGGCGCGGTCTCTTTCCGCGTGAAGACCAATGTGCCCGTGTCGATTAAGATCGGGATTTGGCCTTTCGGCTTCATCTACCATGGTCCGGGCGTAGGGGCGTCGGACCAGTGGCAGAGGGTCACTCTGGACAACGCTTACGAACACTTGAGCGAATGGTGCGCGGGCGGCGGCAAACAGGCAACGAATGGTTGGATCCATTCAGTCATCGTGGCCGTGGCCAACAAGGCAGGAACGAAAGCGGATGTGATCGTGGACGACATAGCGTTCGAGGGAGCCACCGGTGCCCGCCGCGCGGTGGAGGCCGAAGCGTTCGCTCGCAGGATCAGAAGGGTCCGCGTGGCGGCGATCTCGCTTACGTGGGACGAGGGCCATCGGACGTTGCAGAATACGCTGACGGCACTCGACGAAGCAGGCCAACTCGGCGCCGACCTTGCCTGTCTTCCCGAAGAGTGTGTCGACCAACCCGCGGAACCGATCCCCGGTCCGTCGTCGCGCGCGATTGCCCAGAAAGCGGCCGAGTACAAAATGTACGTCGTTGGCAATCTTCGTGAGCAAGATCAAGACAAGACCTATGTGACCTCGTTCCTGTGCGATCGCGATGGCGAAATCGTGGGCAGGTACCGCAAATCGCACAGGCTGCCGTACGAGGACGACTTTGATCCAGGGAATGATCTGCCGGTTTTCGCCACCGACTTTGGCGCCGTCGGATTGAAGATCGGCACCGACCACTTCTTCCCCGAAATCGACACGGTGCTGCGTCGGCGCGGAGCATCGCTGGTCGTGTGGTCCACGAAGCCGTTTCCTCTTCGTGACGAACACTACATCACCTACGCGCTGCGCGGCCGAGCGTCTCAGAACGGTTTGTGCTACGCCGTGGCGAGGTATGCAGGCAAAGAGGGCTATGGCGGATATGCCAATCGGTTCTCCTGGACGGCGTCATGGCCGCTCGGGCGTGCCCAGGTGTTTCGCCGCGACGGGCATACCGTGGCCGATTCGGGACATGAAGGCGGAGTCGCCATCGCTGCAATTCCGGCCACCGAGCTTGGCGGCAGCCCGCGCGATGGAGGTTACGCCACTGACGGCAAGTACGCGTCGATCACGGCCAATGAGTTGCCGCCTCCGCCAAAGCCGACCGACAAACGGGTGATTCGTGCTGCGGCGATCGAATGCGATACGAACATCGACAGCCTGATTGCAAAGCTCGACGTTTGCGGCAAACAAGGCTGCGATATTGCCTGTCTGTGGGAATACGTCTGGTATCGCACCGACGAGGAGGTTGAGAAATTCAAACAGCGGAATCAGCAATATCTGGCACGCATTGCCGAGGCTGCGAAGCGAAACCAAATGTATGTGGTGATTGGGGGCGAGTTGGAACGCGGCTTCAACGAGTCCATCTTGTTCGACCGCCAGGGCCAGGAGATCGGACGGTACACGAAGATTGCGCAAACGACATCCAAGGAATCAAAATACTACCGTGCCGGGGACAAAGTCGGCGTTTTCGATTTGGACTTCGGCCGAATCTGCACCAAGATCTGCCTGGACATTTCACAGCACGAGATCGACCGCGTGGCGGCGTTGCACCAAGTGGATTTGATGCTGCTTCACACCCAGGACGCCGGCCCGTACAGCGAGTCGATTCGTCTTCGCGATGGCCATCGGTGCGTGGACAACGGGTATTATCTGCTGCGAGCCGGCGGCCGCGGCGCCGAATGCGACCATCGAAGCTACATCATGGATCCATGGGGCATGGTGCTCGCCGCCTCGCAGTACCGAGCGGCCAACCCGCCCGTCGTGACGACCATCGACCTGAACAGCCGGCCTGTCTACTACGAATGGCCGGAGGAAGTACGCAAGGGCGGAACGTACCCCGATCCGGTCAAACGCGGCATTCCGGCCGAGGACAGCATGAAGATGTACGGTCGATTCAACCGCCCCATAGCGTCAGGCGACCTTCGGGCAGTCATCTTGAAATGCCGCCGACCAGAGCTGTACCGATCACTCGCAGATAGGAAAGAGTGAGGTTATCTGGTGTTGCCGATCGGGACCAAGGATCGGCCTACGGTCACGTCTTTCAGTTCGATGCTTTTCGACTTGGCGGGCACCATGTCGGTCAAGTACACCAACTTCTCTCGCAGAATCAGGTAGATCCGATTCAGACGGATTGGATAGGCGAGTTGGTTGTCTTTGCTGTTGTCGCCATGGCAGCGCCATTGGTAGAAATTGGGTCCGTAATGACTACCGCCTTCAAAATGATCCGGCAGCCGCACGGAGACCAATCGCCAGCCATCGAAGCTGATGCACGTATCGCCCTGCCAGTCGGACAGATCCCAACTGTTGGGAGCTTCGCCGTAGCCATTGGACGACCAGCGTCGTCCTTTGGCGTCGATCAGATCGAACACCACGCGGCCCCAACTGGAATTGCCGTGAACCCATACGCCGACCGTATCCGGTTTGCCGGCAACGGGAATGGGGCCATCAGCCGGTTCAAGAATCGCGTAACGACCCACGACATCGGCGACATCGGGTTGCGATTGCAGGGCGACTTGTAGACCGCCTTCCGTGCCAGCCTTCAACTCGACATCGGCTTCGACCAGCGGCGAGTAGGCGCACCAGTTTTCAAATGCCTCGTCTGGCTTCTCCACGACGCGCCATCGCTGAATATCGGAAACGGGATCAACCACGGCGACATCTGCCAGGAGCCGTTCCTCATGCTCGACTTGGCCAGCCCGCACCGAACTCAGCGGGCTTCCGCTCAGCACATACAGCGGCGTACTGCAAATCGTGACTGGTGCAATTGGCTCCGCAACTCGCTTGCGACCCATGCTGTCCACCACCTCAATCGCTTTCGCGTCTGTTTGGAGGTGCATTTGGCGTTGGCCCACGACCGTCCACAATGCATAGACGTAACCTCCCTCAGGGCATTTGAACGCCAGACAGTAGGCACCGGTCGAGCCCGTATCGAGCCATCGTCGGTATTCCGCGCGGTCGAGCACGCGCGTTAGCGTGGCGAGCGCTACGAAACTGGGCTTGGGCAAATTTAGCGGCGCTCGGAAGCAGACCCCCGTCGAACCCCAGCGGCTGGTGTAGTACGCGCTGTTGCAGTCGCCCAGCAGGGCGATGTTGATATGGGGCATACGGTAGGCAAGGCAATGCAGCGCATCACGTGCGTACCAGGCAGCTTGGCGGTGTAGCGCTAAAGCGCCCACAGCGGTGGCTCGGTAGTCAAACTCGTAGCAGGAAGTGATCGGCAAGTCGTCGTAACCGTAGATTTCGCGCATGCGTTTTGCGATCCATAGGCTTTGGAGATTCCAGCCATTGGGCTGGCCTTCCGGCACCATCTTCTGAACGGCCATCTCCATGCCTAGCGCGTCCCAGTGCGAACGAGGAAACCTTGCCCGCAGCCAGTGTACGTTTGCGGGGGTTCCGCCGTTGCCCAGCATGATCTTCATGTCCGGCTTGGTCTGCCGAACTGCCTGGGCGTACTCGATCGCTTGCTTCGACAGATCGTCGAATCGCTTCTGGGATTCCTGGTCCAGCTTGGGTGCCTCTTTGCCGAGTAGCTCTGGAGGCAATTCGATGCCCAGATCCACCCCGCGCGTTTCGTGAAAGACCATGGCCCAGTCCACCGCGGGCCAATCTTCGACAAACTTGGCGACTTCTTTCTTCAACGAATCTTTGCCCTTCCGCGGTCGGTGGTAACGCATCATGCTCGGCGTCACGCCGAACTGGCGAGCCTTTTCCGGGGTTTGCCCGCGTTTTTCCTGGAAACCGGGCGTTGTGTGTCGGATTCCCAGTTTTCGGATCAGGGACAGAGCCACGTCGGGATCGGTTTGCGTGTAATGCGAACCTTTGAACCACCAGATGCCAAAAGGCGATTCGTTGCCCGCCTTGCGCGTATCCGGCGGCAGGAGGGCAAAGCTGAGCGGTTGTTGCCACACACAACGACCTTGCCCGTCGGCAAAGGAGAACGAAGCCGAGTGCCACCCCAATTCGAACCGCCCAAGGTCGAAGCTGTGCTTGGATTCGCCTGGCGGCACCTGCAGACTCTGTTTCACTTCGCGCTGTTCGCCAAAGTAGTCGGTAACGCTGGTAGACACATCCAGCGATACCGAGCCATTGCCAATGTTCGCGGCCATGATCGTCAAGGCGGGCTTCTTGTGCTTGTAGAAAACGTATCCGGTCTCCGCTGACTCGATGCGGATCGCAACCGGAGATTTCTCCAAGGTCAGCCCAAGCACGACTACCCCGCTCTGTGGTCCCAGGGGCTTCCATTCATGATTGCTGTGATTCACGGTGCGGCGTAGACACAATTGGCGTGTCAATTCCACAGAGAAGAAATCCGTGGTCTCGTTGAAATCCGTACCTTCCATGTGAAACACGTCGGCAAGCTTGCCGGTGCGCAGTGGAATTTCGACCAGGTACAACGGCAAGGTGTGCTTCTTGCCATGTATATCAGCCGTGATTTCGCCCACGCGTTGAATGCGATCGCATCCCCGCGGCTGCCTGGGATCAACGTGCACGGTCGTGTCGGCCTGCGTGGCACCCGAACCGTCCCAGGCTTGGCGATAACGCGCCATGCGCATGCTCATGATCGGGGCTCGGCCGCCATCGGTTCGCACCGCACAAAGGACGTGTGCCGTGTTGTAGTGACGTTTGGGTACCGAGAAGATGATCGTTTCGGGAAGGCTGTCCCAGGCGCTGCGGCGATAATAGGGATCGTAGTAGCTGTTACCGCCGCTGGCCTGCCTCAGCCAACGTGCCAGCCCTATGTCCACATGTGTCGCCGGCGCGGACACTTGCATGGGTTTGCCCGCGATCGTATGTGTGCCCGGCTTGAATGGTATGGACTGGATGGACAGATCATCCTGATGGTTGCTTGCAGACACATTCACCGGCAAGAATCGAGCGTCCTCTGAGTCCTTCTCTTCTGCGATCGCCAACACCTTACCGCCTTCTGTTTCGTGGACGGTCAACTGCTGGAACTCCGGCTTGTCGGTAAAGCTCGAAAAGAACCGTCCGTCGATCGTCAGTTCGACGCGGCCGTACCGTCGGGCAATCTCCAGACGGAAGACATGCTGGGATGCGGATGGCAGCTTTGCCCAGTTCGCCAACGCTTCCTTGTACGCTTGGTCGTCAGGCAAGTAGAAATGCAGATCCGGGCGAATGAAGTACGCACGGCGCACCGGCCGCTCGTACTCCCCACGCGCGGTCAGTGACAAACCCAGACAGGCGTCCGGCAATTCTTCGGAAGCTACATCGGTCAGACGCCAGTGATGGTTGGCGGCGACCATGTCTTGGGCCCGCAACTCGAACCTGGGTGCCTCTCGTCCCGACTTTCCGAATTGGAGGTCCAGCCCGCCGCCGGCCCTCCCCGCCTGCCCGGCGATCACCAGCACGCGCCCCGCCGGGGGCAGGGTCAGCGGCTCAACCGTGGCCGCATCGCCCGCCGGCTGCATTGGTGCTGCCAACACACAGAACGGCAACACAAACAGACTGATCCAGGCGACACAGCATATCCGAGCAATCAGCATGATCGTTCCTCCCCGGCTCATGGAGCATCGCAGTGCCTTCTGGCAATAGCCATCCGCGGAGAGGGCCATGGGGCAAACGCGACCTTGCAGATCAATCGAGAACGGTCGCGGGCCATCCCGCTCCCGGACAGGACCGCTACGTGCTCGGCGCCAATACGCTGGGCACGGCATCGAGAAACTCAACGGACCAGTCACGGTCCTCCAACTGGTCCAGATCGAGGTCGCCAATGGCCCCCCGGTCGAGAAACACAGTGACGTTGGGGTGGTCCTGCACCCAGCCAGCCGGGTTCTTCTCGGTCGGCGTGCCGAGAAACATGCGTTCGACGGCAAGCTGCTTCGATTCTCCCCAGGCCATCAGCAACAGTTCCCCGGCGGACAAGATCGTCGAGATGCCTTGCGTGACGGCGTAGTGGGACGGCTCGAGCGATGCGTCGCCGTCGGCGTTCGAAAGGACGAAGTCATCCTTGTTCGCTTTGATGGTGCTGGGAGCGAGCCGGACGAGCATCGTCTTGGTGTCTCTTGCCGCCGCGCCGTATTCGACGAAGCCGATGTGCCCACCGGCGTCGGAATCCATATCGATCGCGCCGCCAACGCCGATGCCGAGCAACTGTAGACGCTGGCTAAAGTCGCGGGCGATCGTGTCGTAATCATGCAGCGATCGCCGAATCTCGGCGAGTAGCTCATGTTCGGCGGTATCTTTGATCCGGATTTCCGGTGGGTTCTCGTCCTCGCCCGGGACCGTCTCTGCGTCCCAGTCGTCACGGAAGTGATCGTCGTCGAGAATCTCTTCGAGCCGAGCGCTTGTGACGACGCGATCGTTTTCGAAGAAACAGCCGCGCGGAACATGGACCTTCTCTGGCCCAAACCCGCCAGTGCCCACTCGCAGATTCCGCCATGCCCAGTGGTGGTAGGAAGGATATGGCCCGAAGTACTCGTCCAAGAACACGATCGGTTGCTGAACGACAGCCTGCCGGGCTTCGGGGTTAACGCCCAGGATATCCCAGACCCAGGCCCACACACCGACGGGGCTACGGCCCGTGGCCCCGCCCAGCCCGCAGCCTTTGTTCTCTTGACACCAGGCGATGATGTACTCGGCTACCGCCAACTCGGCCAGTTTCTTTGAACTGAAAACAAATACTTGCTTCGCCATCGAATCCTCCCTCTGTCAAATTTACCCGAACACCAACTAAATTTTGCCAAGTTTGCACGGGAATCTCCAGCGGTGGTTTGAAACTTCCGCAGTCGATTCGGTAGGCTAGAGATGTAGTTTCCACGGTTCTGGCGTTTCATCAGTCGAAGTATGCGGATTACGCAAAGATTGCGGCCGCGAGTCATTGAGTCCTATGACGAAAATACACGCAACAGCAGCCCAACGGAGATTCGCCATGAGTTCTTGGACGGCACCTTTACTGGTACTGCTTGGCTTCTTCCTATCCGGCCACCTCGTCTTTGCACAAGACGCGCCGGAATCGCAAACGATTTTGAAATACCTGGGCAACCGAGCAAGCGCGATGGCTGGCGCGTTGCCGAAACGCCCCACCACACGACCGGCATGGGACAGCCGGCGAAATCAAGTGCGATCGGCCTTGACGAACGTGTTGGGCCTGCCCGAGCGCGAGCCGATGCGGGGGCAGGTGGTCAAGATGGTCGAGGACGATGATCTGATCATCGAGGATGTGATCTACCTGTGGGCCGAACGGGCATACGTCACCGGCAATGTCGCGCGGCCCAAAGAGGTTGATGAAAAGCTGCCGGCAATCGTTTCGCCCCCGGGTTGGCTGGGACGTCTGGACCAGCCGTACTACAAACCGTGGGCTTGTCATATGGCCCGCAACGGCTATCTGGTTCTCTTTATCGACGATCCGCGCGTTGGCAAACGCCAAGCGGGCTATTCCGGGTTCTACGGCATCGCTTCGGCGGCCGGCACACAGGCGATGGGCGTCCAGGTTTTCGACACGCTGCGCGGCCTCGACTATCTAACGACGCGAGACGACGTGGACCAGGGCCGAATCGGCATATGCGGCCTGTGTCAGGGCTCGGAGCAGACATGGTTGGCTGCGGCGTTGGAGGATCGCTTCCGGGTCGTCTCGCCGGTCTGCGGTACGACAACCTACCAGTGGTGGGCTCGCATGCCGGCGTTCCTTGGCGTCGGGCTCTCGGACCCTTCGCCGTGGGTCGGCGACATCCTACGCCACACCGACTGGGATGAGACCAATGCCTGCATTGCGCCTCGGCCGGTCCTGATCGCCTCGAACTCCGGCGACAACTGGTGGCCCAAACCCGGGTTCGACAAAGTTGTCCGCACGCTCGAACAGACCTATGCCTTGTATGAAGCCAAGGAGCGGTTCAAAGTCGTCTGGGACCTTCGGTCGCACAGCATGACGCCCTTCATCCACGACATTCAGCCCTGGTTTGACCAGCACCTTAAGCCGCTTGCGAAGTCGGACGCCGTCCCCGCGCCGATCAGCCCGACCGTCGACGCGGACGCAAATATGATTCGCTATTTCCAGCGGCGTATCGCCAGCCAAGCGGCGAAGCTCCCCACGAAGTTCGACTCACCCGGCGCCTGGTCTGCCTATCGCCAGGACATTGTCAGTTGGCTCGAAAAGGCATGCTCTGTCGACGAACTGAATCATGGCCAGCCGAGGGTGGCATCCAGAAACGAACAAGGCGCCGTTGTCGTCGAGGTGGTCCATCTGCCGCAGGACAAGAGCTTCTCGTGCCCGGCACTGTTGTACCGGAGTACCGAGAATGCTGGTAAGGCGTTGCCCGCTCTCCTCCTCTCGCACCACAGTCACGGATGCGCCAAAGACCCCTCCGTGGCCAAAATTGCGAAGATCCTAGCCGAAGATGGTTTCACGGTCATGGTGCCCGAACACGCGTCGACCAATAACAGGAGCCTCCGTCGTACCAGCTCGCAACAGCAAGGGGCAAACTTCATCTCCTTGTACGGGGTCGGCGACACAGTCGGCCTGCCGCCGCTGGCGCAGCGGGTATGGGACGATCTCGCGTGCGTTGAGTACTTGTCAAAACGCGATGACCTCGATCAGCCAACTATTCTTGTCGCCGGGATGGGCGTCGGCGGTGTCGACGCGGCCCTGTGCGCCGTCCTGGACAACCGCGTTGCCGGAGCCGCGTTGATCGGCGTGATCACGGTGCAAGACTGGGCCCAAGAAGTCGCGCCGATCATGCACCAGTTCGATCGCATCATGCCCTATCTGCCCTCGATCGTGAAAAAAACGGACCTACAGTACTTCTACGCCGCCGTGGCGCCGCGGCCACTGCTCTTGGTCGATGCCACGGACCGCGAACACTGGCCTGAAACGGGATTCCAGCGAGCCAAGATGATGGCTAGCCACGTATACGATCTGCTGGAGGCGAACAACAGAATCAGTGCGATGCCAGCCAAATCCAGTTGGGGGCTGCAGGAACTTCGGATGTGGGCAATCGCCGCAGCTTCGGACGGAAGGGAAGAATGACCCGCGACTACGTTCGTTAGCGCCCATCGAGAACGCGTCGCACATGGCGTTCGATCACCGTCAGTACGTCTTCCTCCTTGTCCCGGTACAGCAGATGCCCGGATTCCGGTAGCAGCACGACCTCAGGCTCTGTGCAAAGACCCGCTATCAACGCGCGAATCTGCTGGTCCGTTCCGTATTCGTCATCCTCGCCTTGAATCTCCGTAACGGGACAGTGGACCTCTGGTAGTACTGCTTCGATGTTCCAATCGCGGAATTCGGGCATCAGCCACGTTGCGTTCCAGCCGTAGAATGCACCGTCCGGGTCGTCGTGGTGGCGAGCCAGCTTCTCACGAAGATCTCCGTTCTCGTACTCTGCCCTTATCGCTTCGGCACTCCTGATCGTACACTCTTCAACGAGTACGTGCGGGGCCATCAGAATCAGACTAATTGGCCTCGGTTCAAGGCCGGCCGAGGCATACAGCAGGGAAATCGACGCTCCGTCGCTGTGCCCCAGGAGGATCGGTGCCTGAACGTCCAGGGCGCGGAGCAGTTGGTGAAGGTCTTCGCGCGCCTCCCGATTCATAAAGTCAACCGGATGGGGCGCGCTGCTGAGGGGTCCGGATTTGCCGTAGCCCCACCGGCTGTAGATAAGCACCCCGGCACCCGTGCGTTCTGCCACGGCCTGCGGAAAATCACGCCAAGCCGAGACACAGCCAAGGCCGTGATGTAGCAAAACGATCGTGGGAGCTTCGTCGGGGCTCGGGCCAAGCCAAGCGTACTCCAAACGGTGATTCACCTCTGCGAACGGCATCTGTCTGTTCTGAAGTCTCTCGAAGACTCCTTACGCTCGATACTTCTTCCACGACTCGATCAGTGCGAGCACATTCTCCCATGTCTCATCGGACGGATCGCGGATGTTATCGACGGGTGACAGGATAAAACCCTCCGGGCCCAATGCGGCAATCGCCTCGCGGACAGCGGCGTCGATATCAGCTTTCGTACCCATCTCGACCGTGACAAACCCATTGACGCCGCCCCATGTGCACATCTTTCCGCGAAGCTGTTCGCCCATACGCCCGAGGTCGGTGCCTTTGCCCTGGATGGGATCGGGACCGATCAAGACGTCGACGCCGAGTTCGATGAGCATTTCGTGCAACGGCATGGACCCGCTGGTGAGGATGTAGCCGTACTTCACGCCGGCTTCGTGTGCCAACCGAACTTCCTCGCGGATGACCGGGAAGAAGAACTGTCGGTAGAGTCCCGGCGACCAAAAGTCAGTACCCTCGTACCACGCGCGCCGGATGAATAGATCCACGCCGTAGTCCAGGAATGCCTGCATCCGCGGCCGGTTCCACGCGTCGATGACGCTCAGCAATTCTTCAAAGAAGGTGGGATCGTCAATTGCCATCAGGACGGCGCTCTGAAGTCCGCAGAACCACGCCAGCGCATCGCCGCCCACACCCCAACCGCCAGCGAGCAGAAGATCGTGCTTCCTGGCCAGTTTCTTGCCTGTACTCCACGCTTCGTTACAGATGTTCAAATCATATTCCGTCGGCGGGACCAAGAGATGTCGCAGGCAGTCGAGATCGTCTCTTGTTTCGACGAGGTATTTCGAGCACCGCGGTGCAAGGTAGTCGTCCATAAGCGGAACCCGAAAGTCGCCCTTGGCGGCATCGCCGTAGGGCCAATCCTCGGTCTGGCCGACCACCGTGGACAGCGTCCCGGAAGGAGTGACGTATTGCTTATGCAGTGAGGGATAACGATCGCCTTCCGGAGTATCCTCCCACTGGCGCGTCTTCACACCCTCGCCGAGTCGTGCGGGAATACCCGGTGCGTCAGAGTGGCCGATCTCGTCCACGTGGGGAGAGAAAAGAGTCAAATCGACCACCGTGTCGAGACCAAGGTCAACTTGCGCTTCGATGATCGCGGTCCGATCGCCGCCCCTTCGCGGTTTGTTCAGACGCCCGTTCAACGCGCTGAATATCATGAACGCCAAGGGCACGTGATCCGCCTTCTCACAATTCAGCGCCGCAAGCATCCGCTCGCGGGAAGACATTTCGTCAGCCATTACAGTCTCACTCCCGAGGCGTCCTGCCAATTGTCTGTTGCAGCTAAGGATTTAGGCAAGCGGCGCGGCTGATGACACTCCACACCGCTAGGAACGAATGTAGCAGGCAGAGTGTGGCGGAGCAACGATTTGCCATAAATGGCCACGCGGCAGCATCATTTCTCAGAGACTCTGAGAAACCCGCTTTTCTCGATGTCAAGCAATCGCGATGCCGCACGTGATACGTTACCATCAGAGAATCAAATCTGGTCATCCACGACGTCCCGAAGGAACTCGTCTCATGAGCAGACAGCAGACTGATCGGCGGGAGTTATTCTGGCTACTTCTGATAGGCATCTTCTTTTGTCCGGCCTCTTCTGCCCAAACCGAAGAACTTGCCGACCAGTTGAAGGAGTATCCCTACAAGCTCGTTTACGAAACGTGTCGCGAAAGCAACTGGGAGCTGTTCATGGTCGACGCGGACGGTTCCAACCCAGTCAACTTGACGCGCACGTCCGACGTGAATGAGATCTATCCGAAGGTATCGCCTGACGGGGCGAAGATTGCATTTCTGGTTGATGAAGGCGAGGGAGTATCGCTCGTCCGCAGTGCCTACTGGATGAATCTGGATGGGACCGGCCGCAAGCTGATTGGGAAACACATCCGGTGGTTGTGTTGGAGCCCTGATGGCACACGCGTCGCATACTTGAAGGAAAAGCCCGGCGAGTTTGATTACCGGGACGCCACCAGCAAAGGGCTCATCCTCTACGATCCGGCGACCGCAAAACACGAGGAACACCCAAACAACGACCTGCATCACATCTACAATGTTGGTTGGTCCCTCGACGGGAACTGGTTCGTGGCCACGGTACACGCCGGGATGGGATACCGGCATACGAACCTGGCCATCGAAGCCCGTGGCACAAAGGTCTTCGACTTGGGATTTGGCGGATGCCGCCCCGACATCAGCCCGGACGGAAGGCGAGTGGCCTGGGGCGCCAGCGACTGGACAATACGTGCGGCCGATTTGGATTTGGCAGGTTCGGAGCCCAAGATTACCAACAGCCGCGACGTAGTGAACAGTCCGAAACCGAATATGGTCTACCACGTGGACTGGTCGCCGGACGGCAAGTACATCGCGTTCAGCCGCGGCGCTCGCACCAAACGATTGGGCATCTCGCCCGCCTTCCTCGGCATAGAAGGCGAAGGCTGGAACATCTGCGTAGCCGATCCCACCCAGGAAAACCGTTGGGTCGCCATTACGACCGACGGAAAGAGCAACAAAGAGCCCGAATGGGTGCGACAAAGGGAGCACCGATGAGCGGTGTTCTTCCGGATGAGATAGGAGAGAGATCCACGGCACGAAACGCAAAGGGGGCAGAGTCATGTCTGGGCAGCGCGTGATTGTGGTGGGCGGCGGCGTGATCGGAGCGACGTGTGCCTACTACTTGTCCAAGAGCGGGTACGGGGTCACTGTCGTGGATCGCGGCGAGTTCGGCAAGGAGTGTTCACATGGCAATTGCGGATTGATCACGCCGAGTCACGTTTTGCCGCTGCCCCAGCCGGGGGCAATCGCCAAGGCCATGAAGTCGCTGCTGAACAGAGACTCGCCGCTACGTATCAAGCCGCGATTCGATCTTCGGCTCTGGAGCTGGCTATGGAAATCCGCCCGCCGATGCAACGTCGCGGACATGATGGAGTCGGCGCGAGCTCGCCACGCACTGCTGGAATCGTCCGTCGCTTTGTATCCAGAACTCTTGGCTGCCGAACCGCTCGAGTGCGAATGGGAGACGCGCGGCATCGTCTACCCCTATCAGACGCAAGCCGAGTTGGACAGGTTTGCCGAGACCGACCGGATGCTGCGCGAGTCGTTCGGTCTGGCGGCGACCCGTTACGATGGAGACGCGCTGGTTCAGTTGGAGCCCGCGCTGAAGCCAGGGCTGGCCGGCGGCTGGTACTACGAGCAGGACGCCCACCTGCGTCCGGACAAGCTGATGTCGTCCTGGCGGCAAGTGCTCCAGGCGATGGGCGTCACGATACGGGAGAACACCGAGGTGCGCGCGTTTGCCCGCGACGGGAACCGCGCCCGAGCCGCGGTCACGGCCGACGGCGAACTGGCCGCCGATGCCTTCGTGGTGGCCACCGGGGCAATGACGCCGATGCTTCGCAAACACTTGGGCTGCAAGATTCCGATCCAACCGGGCAAAGGCTATTCGATGACAATGCCTCGCCCGGAGCGATGCCCGACGATACCGATGCTGTTTCCAGAACACAAGGTAGCGGTCACGCCGATGCAGTCCGGCTACCGCCTGGGTTCGACCATGGAGTTTGCGGGCTACGATGCGACGCTGAACCAGCGGCGTCTGAACTTGCTCAAAGTCGGGGCTCGCCCCTACCTGCACGAGCCGTACGCCGAACCGATCGAGGAGCAATGGTACGGCTGGCGGCCCATGACCTACGACGGCAAGCCTATCATCGACCGCAGCCCGGCCATGGACAACGTGTACATCGCAGCCGGTCACAATATGCTTGGCATCTCGATGGCCCCAGCCACCGGCAAGCTCATCACAGAACTCGTCACCGGCGCGAAGCCGCACATCGGTCTGGAGCCGTACTCAGTGAAGCGGTTCTGATCTACGACCAGTAGATCCCGTCGGTGGATGCTGCAATCTGGAGAAACAGAAGAATGTCGAGAAAGCACGCGATCCCTTGGTCTTTCGGCGTTACTACAGTCTATTCCCTGATACTAGCTCCGTGGTTCGCCTGGGAGGTCTTTGCCCAAGGTGACTTTTCGGAGGACAACGACAAGAGGCAGGCTATCAACGCGCGCGTCGTTGTCTGGGATACCGGGCGTCCGTACATGCAAGGCGCCACGCCGTCTGTGTCTCTTGAGGATAAATCCAAATGGACTCGTGTCGCCATAGGTACGAACGAGGATTACAGATTCCATGGCGATTGCGTAGTAGAGAACGAGCACGCATGGCTATATCTGCCTGCGAGCGAGAATAGTCCGGCCGTCCTTTCGGGTAAATCGCGCCCGGGGACTACCCGTCGATTGACGCTGTACGAATATGATGCGCAAGGCCAAAGACGCAACGGCCCGAAGCACATCAGACTCTTGAAAAATGCGGGCCGTGAGGCTGTGGTGGAGTATGGAACGGGAACGCAACGGGATGCGGCGCTAAAGGTGGCGTATCGCATGGTCGGCGGCACGCACTGGGTCGAGGCCAAGCCGGTAGAAAACGCCGGAGGACTTGGCGTTGGGATCAAGAGCCGGTTGGTGGTCGTTCCCAGCGAGTTTGGCGAGGACTTCATCTGTGATTCGTTGAAGCAGAAGCCCGGCGCGAAAGTCTCGATTCCACGGGACAATCTTGTCATCGTCCCGGGCGGTGATGGAAACTCCATGAGCGTGATTACCTATCCGTCCATTGACCAGGCGGGAGAAATCTTGATCGGCGCCGACGAGGCGATCAGCAGTCGTGGGCAACGCGTCTCTCCTTCTGTTAGCGCGATCAACACAAAGTTCAAAGGCCAGAGCATCTTTATCGGCCTGCTGGAAAACCAGGACACCTGGCATTTCGAGCGAATCGGCCGCATCTATAGTTCAAGTGGTCAATACATCAGCGACTGGAAGCCACCTTACCCGGGCAGATGGCGGTTGACGGGTCGCGTGCGTGGACGATATCGAATCAACGACGTAACGGGTGACCATTTCGCTTTTGCGTGTTCGTGGAGCGGTACATTCGAGTATCTGTTCATGTATCTGTACGCCCGCACCGAGGATACACCGGCAGACATCGTGACCCCCATGGGCATATACCGCGAAACGCTCGGAGTGGGCCGCAATGCCTATCTCCTTGAAAGCGACGTCCGAGGAGGTGTTCAGAAGAGTCCCAAAAGGACAAAGCATCGCGACGTGTGCGGAACGGTGAACGACCTGAAGGATACCTGGAACAACCATCTCGACCGCTTCGAGAAGGATCCGAAGTACCTTTCCAATCTCACCGAGGATGCCAAAGCCATCATGGAGAGGTTGGAGAACCGATGTAACGAATACCGATCGTCTGTTGCCGCTCTTGGAGACGTCTGCGCCGAGATGGAAGCAACGCAGGGGACCGCAAATTATCGGCAGTTCGCCAGCAGCATCCGAAAGCATCACGCGGAACTCGACAAGATGAAGCCCACGCGCTTCGCCTACGGATGCCAAATTGCCGATGAAATCGAGCGGATTTGCCGCGAGCAACCCGAGCGGCTGACGACTGATCGCCAGCACCTCGATGAACTTGCCGAACGGGTAAGGGCCGTGGCCCAGTTCCAGGAGGACTCGCTGAAGCCTTACCGCAGGATCACGGCAGCCATATCCGATCTCTGCCTGGAACGAAGGGAGAGCAGTCGCGATAAGCTGGAGCATTACGTGACCGTGATCGGCAGACTGTGTAGGCAGCTACTGAGGAACCGAGACCCGGAGGAATAGGGTTCGTCGGCGTCTTGCAGCCATGAGACGGGAGCGTAGGCGATGCAAAAACGGTGGGGTCTCGTCGGCGTCCATTTGGTCCTTGTCCTAGGAATTGCGATTTCATCTTGTCAACCACGTTCTAGATTGGACGCGCCGAAATCGGCAAAGGAGCCGCCGAAGATCATCAAGACCCTAGGTGGCGTCGAGATGGTTCAGATTCCCGGAGGCCGGATGTCCATGGGAAGCAACCGAGGCGACCCTGACGAGGCTCCCATTCACGAGGTTTGGGTCGATCCGTTTCTGATGGATCGATATGAGGTGACCCAGGAGGGGTACGCCAAGTTTGTCATCGGCAACCCTTCTCGCTTCAAAGATCCAAAGCATCCTGTGGAACAGGTGCGCTGGCTCGAGGCCGCCCTTTACTGCAATGCTCGTTCCCTGTCCGAGGACCTTGAGCCGTGCTATGACGAAGAAACGGGAGCATGCAATTTCCAGGCGAACGGTTACCGGCTTCCCTCCGAGGCCGAATGGGAGTACGCCTGTCGAGCGGGAACGGACTCGGAGTATTCTTTTGGTGGCGGCGGGCGCACGCTGAAGACATTCGCCTGGTACAAGGAAAATGCCAACAAGAGGACACAACCCGTCGGACAGAAGAAGCCCAACGCTTGGGGCCTGTACGACATGCACGGCAACGTGGCCGAGTGGTGCAACGACAAATACGACGAGGCTTACTACCAGCACAGCCCGGAAAGAAATCCCCGCGGACCGTCCCATGGAGAGAAGTATGCGCTCCGTGGCGGCGCATGGAACTCCAGCGCCGCGGCTTGTCGATCAGCGTACCGCTCCGGTGAATCGCCCGGCAGTTTTGCCGACTCCTGTTTCGCCCGCCCGGATATCGGATTCCGCTGCGTGAGGACTCTCGAACAGGAGCCCCGAACCGAGACCAACGGACAGGAAACGGGAAAAACGGCACCTACTTCGTCGTCGGACCTGCAATGACGAGCAAGGCTGTATTGCGCATCAACCTGTAGGCCGGACCAAGCAAACCGTGAAGCTGCCGGAACGTCGGCCTTATCTAATGGCGTTGTTAACGGAACAGGCTATCAAACCGACAAAACTGGTTTGCGCCGTTCCGGCAAGGGGTTCGACCTCGGTCCGGCCTACGCATCGCTGCCGTTTTCGTTCTCACCGTTGGGTTTCGGCATCGAACACGAGAACTTCGAACGGAGCAAACAGGATAGTCCGCTTCTGGCCCGCAGAGACCTCGATCGTCGGTCGAGCTACATCTTCCTTCCAAGCGCTCTTTATCACGTAGTCGTGTACGGCGCCTGCGGGCAAATCAAATGCCTCGGCTACGTCCAGATTGATCGTTGCCCGCTGCTCGCTTGGATTGCGAAGTGACAAGACTGCTTTGTCCTTCGACCACGAAGCCCAGCCGTACACTTCGCCTTCCAACGGGTCGCCACCGACCCAATGAGTGTCGGCCAGAATGTCGGAATTGTGCCGAGACCAGTTTGCTGCTTCCGCCAGTGCGTCCCAAATCTCCGCCGTCATGAGATCGGGTGCAATGTACAATTCCTGCAAGTTCGTCCCCGTGCCGAAGAACGACCGGATTTCGTCGCGGATGTCTTTGACGTCGTACGTTGGCCGTGGCGAGGCCGGATCGTAGGGATTGCCGGAAAGGGGCAGATGGTTGATGTAGATTCCGTGAATCATCAGCGAACTGATGGGATACAACGGCGCCGCGCAAACGACGTTCTGATAGGTCTGGCCGTCGCGATAGGTGATCCATTGCTGTCGAATCGAGCCTTCGCCTGCCAAGCCCGTATCGCGACCCTGGCGCCAAGTGGAATCGGCGTGCAAGAGCCAGAATGGCGAAGGCCAGCTTCCGGTGGACGGATTGATGAACACGTCGGGCTTGAGTTTGCGAAGCTCCGCGATCAATCGCAGCAGCGCATCCGCCTCCGCGCCAAACTCGCCCGCGCCCGGTTGATTGTTGCCGGCGGCGAAACCGTCGAACTTAAAGTAGTTCGCACCATAGCGGCTTACCATGCTCGTGCAGGCGTCATGTACGCGAGCGTAATACTTGGGACCGGCCAGTGAAAGGCCGCGCGGGTAGGTTTCAAAGCCTTGCGACTTCCCGGATTCAAGCCTCGCGCGTTTTCCAGGGTAGCCACCGCAAGGCGATAGCCACACGCCCACCGAAGCACCGTAGCGTTGCGCCGCTTGGCGGGCCGGAGTGAATCCGTTCGGATAGCCGGAATGGAATTTCCAGACCAGTGTCTCGTCGTCCCATTCGAAGTCATGACCAAACGTATCCAGTACAACTTCTCGGCTCTCGACTAGTTCGCGACCGAAAGTGTGGATGGTCTCAAGCCAGATCGACTCCTGCCGCTTTCGGAATTGTTCAGCTTCGCCCGGCTTTCCGTGTCCTCGTCGTTGCCAGTACTCGCAGCCGATTTCCGAGCCGTTGTTGTAGTGCAGCAGCGGACGATACGGTTGCGCCCGTTCTCGCTCCAGGTAATACAGAAACCCTCTGCGGAGTTGCCCTTCGGGAACAACACCAACTACCGACCGGCAGACAAGCGGACGATCGGGATCGGCACCGCCCTGGAAAGGGAGTCTGCATTGGAATTGCTTTGCCGAAGTATTGGACTCGTCGTCCGCCAACTGACATTTTGACATCGGATTCTCGACCGCGAAGAACATATTGCCTGCAACGACCGGAGAGCCGTCCACACTGCCGACAACTTCCGCACCCGACGCGGCCAGATCCCACATCACGATTTCGGCGACTTCGATCGGGTCTTTCTTGGTCTCCACCCGCAGCCGTTGTTGCACGTAGTTCGACCCATCGCGCAAGGAAGCCTGCCATCGGACTCGCAGATTCTCGTCAGCCGAACGCAACTCGACCATCACTTGACGTCCGCCCGACCGTTCCGAAAGCCTCGACGATCGGGCGTTCGGCGTTAGCTTGACAAGACGCGGTTCACCGACGAGGACGAAGTCGCTGGCCTTGAGAACCTTCGAGGCATCATCCCGCGCACCGCTTTGAATGATCTCGAAGCACTCCGTCTTGGACAGCGAGATCGCGGCACCCGACAGCTTGTCTGTTGCGGATCTCGGTTTCAGCCGGCCTGTGGCGATCTCCCAGACAACGGACAGTACGCGGTTCTCGAGAACAATCATTGTTGCATTAACCCGAGCGGTCGCCTCGCCTGGAGCCGGACCGGGAAAAGTGACCGCCTCCACCGTCTTTGGCGACAAAGCGAGAAGCAGCCCGAAAACTCCTGCCAAACGGCGAATTCGAATCGTCGTTTCTTTTCTGTTCATCGTTGGTTCCTCGCCGATTCAAGAATCTGTCTTGTGTTGTTGCCCGAGGTACGTGCTGACGACACGATATATCGCTTACAATAACACAATCACAATCGCTCGTGGTAAACTGCATTCGCTGAATCCAAATCCTCAAGGGCTGAACTCGAAAGGAACAGCGCCATGACCGACACGCCATCGACCTCGCGGCGAGGGTTTCTTCGATCGTCTACCACCGGCGTCATCGGCGGCGTGCTAGCCAGCCAAGTTTGCACACCCGCTGTCGCTTCCGGTACCGGCGTCAACGAAAGCCTGAAGATCGGACTGATCGGCTGCGGTGGGCGAGGCACCGGCGCCGCCGCTCAGGCATTGGATGCGGACAGCAACGTCGAACTGACTGCGATGGGGGATCTGTTCGAAAACCAGTTGCAGCGGAGCCTAGACATCCTCCGCAAGCGATCGCCGGAAAAGGTGAAGGTCACGCCGGATCGCTGTTTCTTGGGCTTCGATGCGTTTCAGAAGGTGATCGACAGCGATGTCGACGTGGTACTGCTGACCACGCCGCCCGGTTTTCGCGCTCAACAACTGGCGGCAGCGGTCGGGGCAGGTAAACACGCTTTTGTGGAGATCACGGCCGCGATTGATGCGCCGGGCGTACGATCGGTTCTGGAATCTGCGCAACTAGCCGGGCAGAAGAACATCGGCATCTTGTCCGGATTCTGCTGGCGCTACGACAACCGGCACCGAGCGGTTGTGCAACAAATCCGAGACGGTGCGATCGGTGAGGTACGAGCCATCTATGCCACTTACTACCGCGGCAGTCTGTCGCATAAGTATCATGGCGAGCGTACGCCGGACATGACGGATGTGGAATGGCAGATTCGAGACTGGTACGACTATCTTTGGCTGTCGGGCGACGTGACCATCTTGTTGTCGGGCGGTCACAGCGTCGACAAAATGTCCTGGTGGCTGGACGATGAAATGCCAATTCGGGCTGTGGCAACCGGCAGCCGCGTGACTCCGACCGACGGCAATACGTTTGACAACGGCTTCGTCGCGTACGAGTATGCCAGTGGAGTTCGCGGCTTTTTGGGCTGCCGTTCGCAACCCGGATGCCACAACGAAAACGCGGACTACATCATCGGCTCGAACGGTATCTGCACGATCGGCCGCGGCAGAGTGCCGATCATTCACGGCGACGACGAATGGCGGTATGAAGGCGAAAAAAACAACATGTACCAAACCGAACACGACGAGTTTCTCGCGTCCATTCGAGCCGGTCGTCCCATTAACGATGGGACCCGGATGGCTCATACCACGCTGATGGCCATCATGGGCCGGATGGCCGCTTACACGGGCCAGGAGATCACCTGGGAGGAGGCACTCAACTCCGAGGAACGTTTGACGCCGGAAGAGCTCGACTGGAACACGAAGCTCGAGCTTCCTCCGATCGCCACACCCGGCATGACGAAGTTCATTTAGTTGGCGTGTGTTGCTTGCGTTCGTAGTGCCGCCTTTAGGCGGCCTGAAGCCCGCAAACCGCGCGAAGAACCGCCTAAAGGCGGCATTACAAGCGAGCTTTACGGCAGAGTAAGGCAGTCGAATCAGTGTGAAGGAGAGAAAACATGCAGCGGATGCCCCGAAAAATGCGGCAAGTCGAGCCCGAATCTACGCGCAACGTTTCTGATCAAACATCGCGCGGGTCTCGACGAGGATTCCTGAAAACATCGGCCGTCGCGATGGGCGCGACCATGACCGGCAACTTGGCGCTCAGTCGCAGTGTCCACGCCGCCGGAAGCGACATCTTGAAAGTGGGTCTGATCGGTTGCGGCCCTCGTGGTAGCGGTGCGGCAGTCAATGCGCTGAACGCCGACAAGAACGCCCGGTTGGTGGCAATGGCTGACGTTTTTCCCGAAATCATCGAGGCCAGCCGCAAGAATATCAAGAACGCCAAGGGCGACCAGGTGGCCGTGGACGACGACCATTGCTTCACCGGCTTCGACGGTTGCCAAAAGGTGATCGACAGCGATGTGGACGTTGTGCTGATTGCTCTGCCAACCCACTTCCACCCGATCTATCTGAAAGCTTGTATCGAAGCAGGCAAACACGTGTTCTGTGAAAAGACCCATGCCGTCGATGCGCCCGGTGTGCATACGGTGTTGGCTGCCGGAGAATTGGCCAGAGAAAAGGGACTCAGCATCGTGTCCGGCCTTGCGTGGCGGTATCACACCGGCGTGTGCGAAACGATGAAGCGCGTGTTGGACGGCGCCATTGGCGATATGGTCTCGCTTGTCGAGACATGCAATACGGGCAGCCTACGCTCGCGAACTCGCCGGCCTGAGTGGTCGGAAATGGAGTACCAGATCCGCGATTGGTTCAATTTTTTCTGGCTTTCTTGCGACCTGCCCGGATTGAATCTCGTGCACGACCTGGACAAGGCCTCTTGGGCGATGCGCGACGAGCCACCTCTGAGGGCATGGGGCATGGGCGGACGCCAGACCCGTGTGGGTCCTCAGTACGGTGACGCGTGGGACCATCATTCCATCGTGTACGAATATGCCAATGGCGTACACATGCACGCCTACTGCCGGCAGCAGAACGGCTGTCAGACCAGCATTGCCGACCATTTCTACGGAACCAAGGGCCACTGCGATCTGCTCCGTTGCCGCATCGAAGGCGAGACCAACTGGCAGTACGACGGCCCAAGCTGCAACCGCTTCGATCTGGAACACGTGGCACTGTTTTCCGCGATCCGCAGCGGCAAACCGATCAACAACAGTCTGTACATGGCTCGCAGCAGCATGCTGGCCATCATGGCCACCTGGGCCACGTACACCGGCAAAATCATCGCGTGGGATCAGGCCATGAAGTCCAAGCATGTCTTGGTTCCCGATCGATACGCCCTGGATGCCGAGCCTCCGACGAAACCGGATGCCAACGGCAACTATCCCATGCCGGTGCCCGGCGCGACGAAGTTCATTTAGGTGCAACGAGGGCAACCACATGATTGCGATTGACTTGTCAGGCAAGGCGGCTGTGGTAACCGGCGGAGGTCAGGGTTTGGGGGCCGCTACCGCCACGATGCTCGCGGAGGCCGGCGCCAACGTGGTCATCAACTACTTCGCCGACCCGGAGGGCGTCAACCGCGAGCGAGCTGAAGAAACCGCCGGGCGGATCGGCGATCGGGCGGCGGTGATCGAGGCCGATGTGCGCGACATTGCGCAAGTCGAGGCGATGATCCAGGAAACCACTCGACGCTTTGGCAGGCTCGACATTCTGGTCAACAATGCCGGCATAGTGCGTGATCGGACCTTGAAGAAGCTGCCGCCGGAGGATTGGCAGGCAGTGATCGATACAAACCTGACGGGCGTCTACAATGTGTCGAAAGCCGCCGTGGAAAGACTGTCAGACGGCGGACGCATTATCAACCTGGCTTCGGTCTCGGCGGTTGTGGGATTCTTCGGGCAATCCAACTACGCGGCAGCCAAGTCGGGAGTCATGGGGCTAACGAAGGTGCTCAGTCGAGAACTGGCCAAACGGCGAATCACGGTAAACGCCGTGGCACCGGGTGTGGTACTAACGGAGATGGGCGAGACGATTCCCGAACAGACGCGAGCCGAAATGTTGAAGTCGATTCCGCTGGGCCGATGCGGCGAACCCGAGGAGATTGCGGGCGTGATCCTCTTTCTGTGCAGCGAACTGGCATCGTATGTGACGGGCCAAGTGATCCATGTCAACGGAGGATGGTGGGGATGACGATGCCGCGCGACGCCAAGCTATGCTCGGCCGCCAATGCCGCTGACCTGATTAAGGACGGGCAGACAGTCGCCTCGGGAGGATTCGTCGGCGCCGGTGTCCCGGAAGCTCTGACGCGGACGTTGGAGGAACGCTTCACATCCACCGGCTCGCCCCGCGATCTGACAATCGTCTACGCGGCCGGCCAGGGCGACGGCAAAACGCGCGGGATCAACCATCTGGCTCACGAAGGATTGGTGAAGCGAGTAATCGGAGGCCACTGGGGCTTGGCTCCACGCATGGGCCGATTGGCCATCGAGGGGAAGATCGAAGCGTACAATTTTCCGCAAGGCGTGATCTGCCAGTTGTTTCGTGATATCGCGGCAGGCCGACCCGGTTGCATCACTCACATCGGATTGGGCACGTTTATCGATCCTGTCAACGCCGGAGGTCGTCTGAACGACCGCACGCCGCCAGGCATGATCGAGCGAATCGAATTGGGCGGCCGCACTTGGCTGTGGTACAAGGCATTTCCGATCCACGTCGGGCTGATTCGAGCGACAGCCGCCGACCCGCAAGGCAATCTGGTGATGAACGAAGAAGGGCTGTTCGGCGAGATGCTGCCGATCGCCCAGGCAGCGCGCAACTGTGGCGGAGTCGTGATCGCCCAAGCCCGGAAGTTGCTGGACGAACCGGCACCGCCCCAACACGTGCGCGTGCCAGGCATCCTGGTCGATCGCATCGTCCTCGCGGACCCCGATGACCATCCGCAGACTTTCGGCCATAGCGAATTCAATCCCGCGTTCGTGACGCCTGCTTCGTTTGAAGAACTGCGCGAGACGGCCGGGCTCGAACCATTGCCGGCGGGTCCAAGACGCATCATCGCCGCCCGCGCTTGTGATGAGCTTCCTGACGGAGCGGTCGCCAATCTCGGCATCGGGATGCCAGAAGGGGTTGCGACGATCGCTGCCGAGCGAGGCGTGCTTGACCGTTTGACGCTGACGGTCGAGAGCGGCCCCATCGGCGGCATACCGGCAGGAGGCTTGAGCTTCGGCGTGTCGGTGCATCCACAGGCAATCATCGACCAGCCGGCCCAGTTTGACTTCTACGATGGACGAGGACTGGACTACGCCGCGCTGGGAGCGGCCCAGGTGGGCGCTCAAGGCAACGTAAACGTGTCGAAGTTCAGCACGCGGTTGGCCGGCGTGGGAGGATTTGTCAATATCACACAGACGGCCAAGAAGGTCGTTTTCTGCGGAACGTTCACGACAGGCGGTCTGGAGGTGGCAACGGAAGACGGTCAACTGCGAATCGTCACCGAAGGGCGCGTGCCAAAGTTTGTCGAACAGGTCGAGCAACTGTCATTCAGCGCCCAACACAGCCGACAGGTCGGACAGGACGTTGTGTATGTAACGGAGCGAGCCGTCTTCCGACCGCTGGACAACACCCTTGAACTAATTGAAATCGCTCCCGGGATCGACCTGGAGGAACAGGTGCTGAAACTGATGCCGTTCAAACCAGTAATTCGCTCGGTTGGACTGATGCCGTCCCACGTATTCGAACCGCCGAAAGGATAATCGAAGCCAATCAGTTGTGGTGAGCAAGGGCCAGTAGGTCCCACTTGCCGAGCGGGACCTGGACAAGTGCGGAGGCCTGGAACAGAAGGGCCCGCTCGGCAAGCGGGACCTACCAAATCGGTCAGACTTGGTCGCGCGGTACACTTTTTTCAACGAGGAAACAACATGAACCTGAATCGAAGACGTTTTCATGCAGCAACTATCGGTGCTCTGGGGGCCATAGGGCCGCTTGCGTTGGCTGCGGAGGATCCCGATTCGAATGACGCGGCCTCGCGCTCGCTGGATGATGACGAATCACGTGATCCACGGGAACAAGTCGTGGATTATGCCGCCAGCTACGTCACGTTTGTCACGACCGGACGAGGCAACCTGGCCAGGTTGCAGATCGAGTCGCGCTGTGTGTTGCTCGACGAAAATGGCGAAGTGGTGGAGGAGTTCTTCCAGTTCGCCTCGTGCAAGTCGGAAGACACATACGCGACCGAAGACTTGTTCCAGGATCCCAACTACGACTTCTCCGGCATCTTCTCTCGCGAGCACTACGTGATCTTTCGAACGCGCGCGCCGCATTCTGGTGACTACGCCGAACGAGGCGAAGTGCGGCCTCGTTTCGAAGACGCGCTGTTTCAGATTCGCGCCGCCCGCGGCGTGCAGGTTCTCGCAGAGAATCCGGCAATTGTCGCAGCCACATTGAAAGGTCTTCCGTTGGTCGGCCGAACCGAGATCCACGACGAGGCCACCGGCGCTCGGGCCATTCTCGAGTATCCCGTGAAGACGATGAACGTCAACGACCTGAAGAACATGTACCAAGTCGACACAGGCCCGCTGGCCTTTCCCGATTTCACGGCGGCTGTCGAATGTCCGGTCGACCGCATGGAACTGGCCTACGTTGCCCACAACCGCCCCGACGAAGCCTACTTCGTCGTACAACGCCCGACACCCATCGTTGTCGAAGAGGCGGAGGTCTGTGAGGTCTGTCACTACAGCGACATTCGACGCCTGCCAGCGAAAAACACGCTGATGTCGTTGGCTACACTGTGAGTGTCGCAGGGACGAGTCGCGAGTGCACTGCTCAGCCGCGGTTTCCGCCATCCGTATGTCGTGCCCGAAGAGCGTGATTGTTGACGTGCAAGCCGGAGGTCTATGGCAACACGGTTTTCCCTATCTCTTGCCTCGGATCAATTCCAGAAACGTCTGACTGGGCTCTGAAAGAGACGCGCCGGGACGGAGCCTTCGGACGGATTGTTGCATCAGGACCGGATCATCGGTCAGCGCGTAGTCCACTCCCATTTCAAGGTAACGATCCGGTATGGAATCGGGCTGCATATTGGCGGCGGAAGTGCGCACCATGATGCCGTATTCATGGCAGATGGCCACTTTCTCCTTGGTCAGTCCCTTTGTACAAAACGCATCGATACCTGCAGTCTTCAGTTCCTGCATCAATTGATGATACAACTCGTGTTGCTTCTCGGTTGGGTACCACTTCCATTGGCCGTCAATCTGCCGGCGGCCGAGAGTATTGTCGCAAAACTCCAGGCAGACGTCCGGTTCTGCGGAGACGACTTCCTTGAGGTAGTCAACGCTGGTATGCATGGCCATGCATTCTTTCTGAATCCTGTATTTGCGAATGAACTCGATGATCTTCTCGGCGGGAACGTCTTTCACGTCAAGATGAAGGTTGATCTTGCCTCTTGTAGCCTTGACCAATTCGTCCGCGAACACCACTTTCACATTGCCCCACGGCCTATCCCCAACGATGGCGGAATATCGTATGTCCCTGACCTGATCTGACGAAAGCGAACTGACCGCTATCCTTCCGGCCGCTTCAGGTTGCACGTACTTCTTTGGCAGAGAGGCATCATGCCAGAGGACGAGATCCCCATCTCTCGTGAGCCTCAGATCGACCTCGACGGCGGTCAGTTGATTTTGGATGGCATACAGGATATTGGGCATCGAATTGTCCGGGGCGTGTACCCTGCCTCCGGCTCGATGCCCGGAGATGATGAACGTATCTTTGATCGAGCCCCAATCGGATTGCGCGCCGCACACGCCATGGTCTGTACCAGCGATCAGCAGGGCCACGGCCGAAGTCGAAATCCACCACCTTGTGCTCATGATGTTCTCCTTGCCAAGTCCAACTTGTTGGCAGAAGGGACGCGTTGAGTACCCGGGAAGACCGACGTGGACTTGCGCGAGAAAGCCATTCTGGTGTCCCGGAGGTTGTTGCTCGGAGTGTTGTCGCCGTGACCACACCTTTGACGACTTTGATACAGTTTTCGTGTCCCCGAAGTGTCGCGAAATGAATAGCCCAAATCAATCTGCGCAGCCAGATTTCGTGGACTCGTAGTCCGCCGCCATTCGAGACAGACGCTTGGCATCAGTTTTGCTCCAAGATCCTTGGTTCGAATCACGACTCATCGCGGCAATGTGTTTTGAAGGACGACGATCTTCGTTAGAAGTTTCTCGTTATCAGACCACAGGACGAAAGGAGCTTATCGACATGACTACTCGACTTGTAGGGATCTTCTGTGTGTTGCTCGTTACGCTGGCGTGCACTGCCGCAAAAGCAGACTCAATCTACGGCAAGTGCGTGTACAAGGATGGTTCCAGAGCCGGCGGAGAGGTGAGAATCTCTACCAGTTGGAACAGCAAGAAGGCATATCCTGCCAACGGGCGTTATGTCCTTGATTTCGGGAGGAAAATGAACCGTTCCATCACGGTCTACGTGAACGGGAAGACGTTCGGGCGAGTTTACGTCTCGAAGCAAACTCACTTGGACATCGTGGTCCGGTAGCGTTCCCCGCCCCCAGACTGTCCCCGTTACTTCGCCGCCGCGCCGTCCGCGACATCGAAGCAGTACAGGTTGCCGGCGTACCGCAGGTATAGTCGGCAACCGACGACCACGGGGTGTGCCCAACTGCGGCCGTTGCCGTCCACCTGCATCCGGCCCTTCAGTTCGAGACCCTGCGGGGAGCATGTCGCCAAGCCGGCTACCCCTGCGGTCTCGCTGAACAGGTAAAGCATGCCGTCAGCGTAGCAGAGCGACCCTTTTCCCACGGCCCTTTCCTCCCACAATTGCTCGCCCGTCTTCAGGTCAAGACACGACCAGCCGCCGCTGTGGTTTCCGTAGATACGGCCTTCGTGAATGATGTATCCTCCGTGATGGCAGATCATGTCCTTGGTTTTCCAGGCAACATCGGCGTCTACCCTGTCGCCGACGATCTTCAGCTTCATACAAATGCTGCCCTTGCTGTAGCCGTTGGACCAGAAGACATATCCGTCGGAGTAGACGGGCGTAGGACAGTTGGCCGTGTTGCCCGCGCAGAAATCGTTCATCCATAAGAGCGTACCGTCGCTGGCGTCGACGCAAACGAGCCCGCCGCGCGTGCCGGTCACCAGCACTCGATGGCCTTCGAACTCGACGGGAAGACACGAGCTATACTCGGGGCCGGCCTCGAATCCAGAACTCGTCCACACGGTTTCGCCGTTGAGCTTGTCTAACGCTACGATGCACTTCTCGCCACCCGGCTTGACGACGGCCCAATCGTTGTAGATCAAGACCGACTCGGTGTAGCCCCACCCGCCAGGCTTGCCGCCGAACTCTTGCATATCGAGGGCCCATTTCTGGTCGCCGGACTGCGCATCGAAGCACCCGACTACGCCGCTGCCGGAGATCAGGTAGAGGTTTCCCTCGTCGATCGTGGGCGTGGCGCGCGACGCCTTGGGGCCGCTCCCTTCAACGGCCGTGAACTCGGCTTTCCACTTCAGTTCACCATCCATTTCGAAGGCGAAGATGGTCAAAGTGCCGCCCACGTTGCCGGTGGCGTACACCAGGCCGCCGCTGACGGCCACACTGGAATAGCCGGTGCCGATGTCGTCCACTTTCCACAAGAGCGTGGGCCCGTCCTCAGGCCACTCGGTCAGCAGCCCCGTATCGGAGGACTTCCCGTCACGATTCGGCCCCCGCCAGCTTGGCCAATCGGCCTCGTCCGCACAGGCCGCCATTGGGTGCAGCGAAATGAGTGCAGCGAGAATTGTCCAAGCCAGGCACATGTTGAAATTGCGCATCGGATACTCCTTCAATCAAAGTAGCAGATTCAGGTGTGTAAAGGCAGTCGTATCATAGACCGCCCGAGTCCGAGATGCCAACGCCCATGCCGAGTTTCATCGGCGGGCCCCGGTCCGGGTGGACGACTTCAGCGATCTGTTTCGGCGTCCACAACTTCGCGGGGCAGCAACAGATCTTTGGCGCTTGCTGCCAAGTAGGGCGGAACGGTCATCAGCATTCGGCTTCCGCTGCAGTTCTCGAATTTCCAGAGCGTTCCGTCCTGCCCGTCGGGCACGGCGACGCTGAAGTAGTCGGCCTGCTCCATGTCTCCGAAGGACAGCATTTCCCGGCCATCCCCGTCCAGCAGCTTTCCGGCAGTAGTGGTTGTGAAGCCAGCCACTTTGGCCGTGCCTCTCGGTACGTAGAAGAAGAGGCTCCAGCGTCCCTGCAAACGCATCGGGTCATCAAGTGTCGAACGGATTGTAAACGGCAGGTCATTGGGCGAGATGACTCGGGTCATATCGCTGCCGTCCGTCCATTCCAGGGTATGGAATCCACCGTAGGGCGAGGTGAGCGCGACTGTGCGCTCCTTGCCGTCAGGAGGCACGCTCGCGTCGCGCGCTACCGGCTCGAGTGTCGCTTCCTTGGCCGCATGAAACGCGAACTTCACATTGCCTCGGTCGCGATAGTGGGCGATCAGGCCGCCGGTCACGGTCAGCTCAAGCTTCCTCCGTCCCTCAGGCAGCCAGGTGTAGACCCTTTGCAGACCGCGGAATGTACTGGGACGCTTGCCCGGCCCGGTCTCCGGCAATCCAATGGCCATGGCCGGCACAAGGTCTTCGCCGTATTTCACGGGTACGAAATCGAGTTCTGTTGGTTCGTTGGCTTCGATGCCAGACGCCAGGATGCCGGCGATCTCTTCCTGGTCGAAGGGCCGGCCGCTCTTCCAAGGATTCGCGTCTTCGGGCACGCTCCACGCCGTCTCTTCCGGCATCGAGACGGCCTTGTCTCGGAAGCGGTCCCTATGGCAGATGGCAACGGTGAAGAGCATCATACGGTCCTTCATTCGGTAGACATGGCGCCAGACGCTCTCGAACCCCGTCTGTCGCTGCTCGCCCTGGGCTGTTCGGTAGGCATAGTAGAGTTCCAGGTAGCGCGTGTAGAGAACGAGATCGTCCAGACGCTTGTGAACCGCCGGATCGTCGGTTGCCCGTCGCGCTGCGTCCAGATGGCGGTACAGCCGCGCGACCAAATCCTTGTTCGAGCGAACCAATTTGTCGCGGTTCAATAAGGTATAGAAATCGCGCATCGGGTCCCTGGCCGCCCCGAACGCGTTGACCAGGAAGTCCTCGACCAGCGCGTCGATCTGCTCTGCAGCGTCGATATCCCACAGCAGGCGCGGCGTCAGCCAGTAGCCCAGGCCATTGGAGCCCCAACTGTCCCCGTTCTCCGAGTTCATGAAGCGAGCGCCTTCGTTGTAGAAGGCGGGGATGTTCACTCGCAGGTACTCGATATCGCCGCCGCGCGCCTTGCGAGGCAGATCGTGGCTCCAAGGGAACACGTCGTGATAGTCACGAATTCCGAGCGTCGCTCCGCTCGCGCTCCAGCCCTCGATCAATTCGTCAAACGTGTAGCCTCCGCGGATGAAGCTTGTTGCCACACTGATGACAACGTTGGGATGCACGTCGATGGTCGGCGGCGGGCTGTGCTGATTGTAGGCGTACA
>CAZURK010000097.1:0-47402 GCA_964623055.1 uncultured Pirellulaceae bacterium | reverse complement strand
AGGGGCTCTCCCAGGAGAGAATCACTTGCCAGTTGTGAGGTCCCTTCGAGTCGGCCGACGGAGGCGGTTTTCGAGACGACCTTGTCCCCGGGCGGCTGGCCACGGAAGTCTATCACGAGCTTTTCGTCGAACCAAACCGCGCCGCCCTCGCAAACGTCGTAGGTCAGCTTGTACTCCTCGGATGTTGTCGGCTGTAGGAAGCCAGTCCAACGTGCCGAGTAGTCGGTGCCTTTCTCGTTGCCCACCCAGCCCGTGAGGAATCGCCCCGCCCATCCGGTCCGACGCCTGTTTATGTTCCCCCAGCCCATCACCGAGGCCATTCCCTCGAACCCGGTTCCCGAGTAGAACTCGGCCTTCAGCCCCTCGCCCGAACCGACTCTTTGGCCCACAGCGATCTTCCTTTCGGCCGAGTGCTTCTCGCCCTGCGGGTCTGAGACAATGAGCTTGACGGGGTACTCGCCGTCGTTCGCGTATGTGTGCGAGGCCTTCACACCGTTAACGGTCTTTCCATCGCCGAAGTCCCAGGTGTAGGTCAGCTCGCCCTTCTCCGGGTCGGTCGAACGCGAGGCATCGAATTCAGCCGTCATTGATCCCCACGGGCGGAGATGCGTGAAGCGCGCGTATGGCGGCTGGTTTCCCTTCTGTTCGAGAGCCCCGATGTACTGGGTGGACACGACCAGTGCGTCGAGGTAGTTGTGCTGGATCTTATGCGAGCCACCGTGGAAGTATGGCCCCAGGAACCAGTCCTGAAACTGTATGCCGCCATGGTTCTCGTCCACTAACGGGAGCGCTGGTACGTTCGAGGCGAGCTTGCCGTTCACCCACATACGAAGAATGCCGTTGGGTTTGCCGGCGTCGGAGAGCTTCGAGTGGTACTCGACGCAGTGCCATTTGCCCAGTTGGACCTTCTCGGGCCGTGCCACGTTCCAGGCTAAGTGCCGGTTCGAACCAGAGTATCGCTGCAAGACTTGGCTGAAGCCCTGATAGCCCCACTTCTGCCGCGTCGTCGAGATCTTCATGAAAGTGTCAGAGCGGTTGTTGAAGTCCATCAGTATCTCGAAGGTGGCGTTCGTCGGCGGGCCCCAAGGGCCGGCGAACATGGCGGAATCATGTGGCCCGTAGCCCTTGGGCCACTCCCAACTCGGCGGGAAGTAGCGGTAGTACCTGCAGTAAACCTCGTCGACGCGCCTCTTGAGGGGACATCTCATCCAGCCCCCAGTGGATCGTTTGGGGTAGTCCAGGCGGAGCATGCCCTTGCCGCTTGCGGGCTTCACCCCGTCGTCGAAAACCACCGAGAGTAGCCTTTGCCCGTCGCCGGTGTACTCCTTCATATCTCGCCAACCGCTGGCGCGAAGATCGACCTCTTCGAAATCCTGATCGACGAGTACTTCGCCCCGTGCCATCGACGCCAAAACGAACCATAGAGACCAAGAGAGTCGTCTCATAACACACCTCCGGAAGCGAAGCCACTGGTTTGACGACAACAATTGTATATCGAAATACACCATCCGCCGAGCACTTGCCATGCGATGCCAGTATACTTGGGCTAAGCTGTCCGCATTAGGTGAAACATAGGCCCCAAGAACAGATGCCTGATTCTCTCACTGTCCGTTTTGTCGCATTCACTCTGTGCCTCGTGTTGACATCGCTTTCTTCGGCCGCCGAGCGATCGGCGGCGCGCATTCGTTTGGACGTATTGGAGCCAGAGGATCGCGGCAGCGTGGTCCATGGCTTCCCGATAAGCGTTGGATTGGTCTTTCCCGAGGACGAACTGTCGAGTGCTCCCGGCGGTCGCGTGGTCGACGATCGCGGACGACAAGTCCCTTTCGAAGCGGAAGTAACCGGCTGGTGGGATGCGGAACATGATTGGATCAAGTGGCTACTCGTCAATTTAGGGGCGGACACGGATCGAACCTACTTCTTCGAGGTCGGCGGCGACGCCGTAGCGCCCCTGGGCGAGCCGATCGGGACACAAAGCGACAAGACCGTGACGATCGACACCGGCCCGCTGCGCGTGACGATCGACCGGATTGAGCCTTGGCTGTTCAGTGCGGTTGATCTCCACGGTCATTCGATTGTCAAGCCGACCGATGCCGCGCATGCTCTAATGGTTACCGATGGAAAGTCGCCGCAGTCGTGTCGCCTACGTGACTGGCGAGCTGAATTGGAGGAATCGACGCCATCGCGAGCGACCGTGAAGGCGACCGGTCTTTTTCGCGGCAACGATGATCAAGCGGTCGCCCGACTGGACATGCGATACCGGTTTCACCGCGATGAATCGTTCGTGCGAATCTACCACACACTGACATGGATGGTGCAGGACGTAAATGTAGGCGTGCGCGCCCTGTCGCTGGCACTGGAGCCCGACATCAGCGGCGGACGGCGTGTGCAATTTGGCCCGGCATCGCAAGATTCGGCGGCACACGAAGCGCCGGCCGGCGCAATGGCATTTCAAGACGGCCCCGAGCATTTCTCGATCGAGGCTGCCGATGGATCCGAGTTGCTCAGTGGCCGACAACTCGGTGGATGGTTCGCAATGGTTGGCAACGATGGCCGTGCCGTCAGCGTGGCTCTACGCTTCGCGTGGCAGACCTATCCGACAGCCCTGGACTCGGGCTACGGCAAGATGACCGTCCACTTCTGGCCCCAGCGTGCCGAGCCCATGTCGTTCCCGCCGCGTGCAATGATGGGCGACCGCGTCTATTTCCATCCGACTTGGAAGCGATACCCGTTTTCCAGAGACGCAGGCCACTTTGTCAACAATTACGAGAATTCGAAAGGGTTCATGTATACGGCCGAAGGCGCTGCCTTCACGCACGAATTGGTGATCGGTTTTCACGACGATCGCACATCGCGCGAGCCGGCCGAACTGAATGCCGTGACTCAGCAACCTATCGTGTTGCGACAGGATCCACAGAGCGCGATGCGCGTGCCGTTCATGGGCTTTGATCTCATGCCCTGCGACCCGCAGCGTTATCCGGATATCGAACGTGCCGCCGACTGGCTGGGGCGGCTGAGCATGGCACGCTGGATCAGCGAGAATAACTATGGCCTGCTGCGTTTCGGCATGGTGCGTTGGTCGAAACACGGCGACTACACGTACTACCGCTGGATGGACAACACGCAATACGACCAGCAACTCATCCCGTGGCTGCTGTTCATGCGCGGCGGCGATCGGCGATTTTTCGACGACGGCGAGATCACTAGCCGTTACTGCATGGACATGAACGTGAACCACTACAACACGCGCGGCTCGCCCACTGGCTACATGGCCACGTGCGGCGGGGCGCTTCCGTTTCCGAACTTTGCCTTCGAGCCGTGGAACATGAAGGGGATGAAGCTGCATTTCCTGGCCTACTACTACCACCTGACCGGCTACAAGCGAGCGAAGGACGTGATGGACGAGATTATCGAAGGCACCGTGCAGTTCACGCGAAAGTACAACGAGCAGTTTGGCCCGGACAAACTCGTTGGCGGACGCGAGAACTATAACATGAATCGCTTCTGGGCGACGGCATACCAGGAAACGCACGACCCGGAGATCGCAACCTTCGCCCGCCATTCGCGCGAAGCGACGATGAACCGCGAATACGACGTCGAAACGCTCACGTTCGGAAGGCCGAAAGTCTATCTGTACGAAGGACTCGTCCTGCAAGACCACGTGTTCGACGATCATCAGTTACGCCGCATGATGGAATCCCACCTGACGGGCACTATGCTGAGCAATTCGGTTCGCGGCATCCAGGATCCGCACGACGTGATTGCCAACGATTGGGCCTACCGACAAACCGAAGACGAACAGTTTGTTGAAATCGGCTGGGACCTCGCTCGCGGCTACGCCGACATCGCTCCCGAGATCAACCTCGACACCGAAAGCGTGCCCTGCCATCCCTACGCCTACTGCGGGAACCGCATTTTTCGGCAACAGCTCATGCCGATGTTGGTCGGCGCCAGCCTCGGGCACAAGCTGGGTTACAGGCCCGATCGTCCGCACTGGTTTCGCGATTTGTTCTTGTTCCTGGGGCGTGGTGCCAAAGACGAACCGAACCGCAGTACAGCCTACGTCCGTCCGCAGATGGACGGCGACGTGGTGCTTCGCATCCTCGCGCGCCTTCGCGGTGATGAGCCGTTGACAGCCCACGTATTCGACACGAACGGTCGTACCGTGGCCGAAATGACTGCTGCGCGAGACGGGTGGACACTGGACAAACCGCTGAAGCTGGAGGGGGCGAAGGCGGATCAAGTGTACCGCGTCGAGGTCACCGGCAAGGCCCAAGGTTCCGTGTTGATCGCGGGCCCAGCGCAGGTCGTTTGGCACATACCTTCCGAGCCAATGCAGGCCAATGAATCATTCAGCGGAGGCCAGTCCTACACACCCCAATACGTCTACAGCCGTTCGGCCGGTGGACCAGTCGCGTACTTCAACCGCCACCAGCGTCCTTATGTAATCCGCGATGCTGAAAGCGGCGAATTACTGGTGCGTGGACGGCAATTCACGCCGGACGAACAGTCGAAACCCGTGGAAGCCGGCCGAATGATCAAATTCACACTTCGCGGTAGCCGCGCACCCAGCGAATGGCGTCTGACCGGCGTCGAGCCATTCATCGCAGCCACCGCCGACGAATGGTTCGACCCACGCGAGTACGGCTGGGGCTGCGATTAGCCGATCCTCTCGACCACTAATCTATGGCCGCCATTCTGTCTGGGATTCGAATGGGAACATGGGGCGGCGACGGTGGTGGAAATCGAGCTTCGTCATGTCGGCACACGTTGAGCCTGGTGTATTGACGCGGATGAAATGCCGGGCAACCTCTCGGTAAGCCGCAACTGGCGCGTGGACTCCTTTGGCGACGAGTATCTTGAACTCCGATGGATCCAAACCGCAAGATTTGAGTTGCTCGAGGCTGAACGGGACCATTCGACGCGAAGTCAACAGCACGGTCATTCCGTAATCTGTCTCGACAACGACTGTCCGCCCTTGATCGAAGCTGGCCAAGCCGCCGTGGCGCACCTGCTGTTCTCGAAACCGGCCGTCATGCACGCTGCGCACACGAAACGTCGCGGTCAACGGTTGCCCGTGATGGGCATCCGTCTTACCGCCGATTGTGAGTGACACGGTCTGGCCGACACCAGCCTGTTCTGCCTGCCGGACGGCACCTGGATCGTATAAACAAACGAAAGACCGTGGCAGGCGCCGCTTGTGCATCTCGTGTGCGATGAATGTACCGTCGGCGGGCGAGCCGCCGCCAACGTTGTCACCCATATCCAGGAGGCAGACGGGGCCGTCGAGTTGCATGCACTCGTCCAGTGCTGTTTCAATTTCCACGAATTGCCCGACGAAGTCGTGCCGGCGCGTCCAGAGACAGTCTGCCAGTTCGTCGGCCAAGCGGCCTGCGGGCTCTGGTGCATTGTCGGTGACCACGATGACCGAAGTCCCCATCTCCTCAACGTCGGCATAGGGAAAACCAAGGACGATGCTGTTTGACAGGACGCGGTCATCGGAGAGTTGCCGATCGGCCACGTCGTAACACTCGGCGAGGGGCGGCTCTTCGGTCATCTGGCGTTCGATATTAATGGCCAGAGGCGGGAACGCGGCAGCCATGGTAGGCCGGATTTGGCCGTCGAGCGTGCGGACCAAAAGAGCCGCCGCTTCGATGCCCCGTTCGCGCTGATCGAGATGCGGATTGCTGCGGTATGCAATCAACGCATTGCACGACTCGACCATGGTTCGTGACACGTTCGCGTGGAGGTCGATCGTTCCGATGATCGGCGTTTCCTTTCCGATGCGATTCCGCAGGCCTGAGAGCCAGTGACCATCGGAATCGGGAAACGCCTCACTGACCGCGGCACCGTGCGGCGCGACGAGCAGTCCATCAAGAGGTCCTGCCGCCGCCAGTTGGGCAAACATCCTCGTCATTAGCTCGGACCAAGCATCCTCGGCGATGGGTCCTGAAGGCAGTGCCAGTGCGGCGAACAATGGCACCGCCTCAATCGGCGTCCGCCCCTTCGCGGCTCGCCGGGCGTTAGCCTGCTCGATGGCGACGAAGAAACCGCTGATTTCGTGGTGACCATCGGCCAGTTGCTCACGGACGGCGGCGCCTTCGATCAACCATTCCCGTTTGATATCGTCGATTGTCGTTGGGCGAGTCACAAAGGTGTTCGATTCGTGCAACAGGGCAAGAATGCCGACACGCATTGCCTGATTCCGTATACTGTTGTGGAGGGAGGAATGACCATGTCCGATTCGACAGCTCAGGAAATCACTTTACCAATGATGCGCAAGAGTCTCTACAGCGCAGTCGTCTGTGACGCGCTCGACTCGCTCGGTTACCGCAACCAGTCGCCTTGTGCCCCATTGCGTCCGATGACCACCAATGGACTATTGGTCGGGCGGTGCAAGACGACGCTTTGGGCCGACATCTTTCACGAAGATCCGCGGCCGTACGAACTGGAACTGAAAGCCGTCGATGAATGCCAACCGGACGACGTGCTTGTTGCCGCCGCAGATGGCTCGATGCGGTCCGGCGTTTGGGGCGAGTTGTTATCGACAGCGGCCATGAATCGCGGATGCGTCGGTGCGATCGTGGACGGCGCCGTGCGCGACATCGCGCGGATGATCAACATGCGTTTCCCGGTGTTCGCCCGGGGCACGTGCGTGTACGACAGTCGGGACCGCCAACGCGTGATCGACGTCGACGTGCCCGTCGAGATTCGTGGAGTGCCGTTCTGTCCGGGGAACCTCGTATTCGCAGACGTGGATGGCGTGGTGGTAGTTCCGCAAGACGTAGAATCTGAAGCAATCCGGCGGGCCTGGGAAAAGGTCCACGCCGAAAACGAAGTTCGCGATGCGATCCGTAACGGAATGAAAGCAACCGAGGCGTGGGACACGTACCGAGTCCTATGACTCGCTATGTTCGCACAAGCAAGGGGTCGGGAGAATGAACGCACGAGGGACGACAAGCCGCCGCGACGTACTCAAGTATCTTTCGATGGCGTCGCTGCCGGGTGTTTGGGGTGGTATGACGGCAGCGGCCGAACCTTCCCCTCGCCCGATGAGCGTCGCGGCGATTATGACGATCTACCGCAAGGGATCGCATGCCGACGTGCTGGTCGGAAAAATCCTTGAGGGATGGGAACAAGACGGCGGGCCAGGACCCAACCTTCGGCTGGCTTCGATGTACGTAGATCAGTTTCCGCAGAAGGACATGGCCCGCTCGATGTCCGCCAGGTACAACGTGTCCATCGTGAAAACGATCGAAGAGGCAATCACACTCGGGCGCGACGAGGTGCCAGTGGACGGTGTGCTCAGCATCGGTGAACACGGCGACTATCCGTGGAACGATAAGGGACAACACCTGTATCCACGACGGCGCTTTTTCGCAGCGATCGCAAACACGTTTGAGAAGCACGATCGCGTTGTTCCGGTGTTCAACGACAAACACCTTGGTCCAGTCTGGTCGGATGCGAAATGGATGTATGACCGGGCCAGCGAATTGAAGATACCGTTCATGGCAGGATCGTCGTTGCCGGTCTCCTTCCGCAAGCCGGATCGGACGATTCCCATGGGTTGCGAAATCGAAGAAGCGGTTGGCGTGGGGTATTCCGGACTCGATATCTATGGGTTCCACACGCTCGAATTCTTGCAGACGTTCGTCGAACGGCGACGTGGAGCGGAACCCGGGATCGAGTGGGTTCAATGTTTGCAGGGCGAAGCGATGTGGCAGGCCGTGGACCGGGGACGTGTTTCGCAGACGCTTCTGGACGCTGCATTGGCCGTCGTGCCTCGCCGCTCTCGGGTCGATATGCGCTCGTTGAGTGGCGACAACGTGGCATTGTTCCTGTTTCAATATCGCGACGGACTGCGGGCGTCGGTGTTTATGCTCTCCGGGCTTGCTAGAGGAATTTCGGTCGCTGTGAAACTGAAGGGACGTGCGCAGCCGCTGGCGACTCACGCCGAAGAACGTGCCGACCCCGCGTATCCGCACTTCGCTTATCTGTTGAAAGCGATCGAACGGATGTTTCACACCGGCCATCCGTCGTATCCTGTCGAGCGGACACTGCTGACATCCGGTCTGCTAGACCGGTTGCTCACATCCCGCATTCGCAACCACCAGAAACTCCTGACACCCGAATTGGCGATTGCCTACGATCCGGTGGATTACCCGCATGCTCCCCGCCCATCCTTGTGAATCGCCCCTCTCCACATGCGTCCAATCACCGCAGAAGTCTGATGGGGGACGTTGCTAGCTGGGATCTCGACACAGGTGAGGATACAATAACTCGGACAATTCAAGCCCGAAGCGCGAGCGAGGAAGACCGCGGCGTTTCCTTCGCTTGCGCTTCAGGCTTCAATGCGCGGGGCGGATCACGTTCTCAAACAGTGGAGAAACGTCATGATGCAGGCAAAGGTGCGATCGCTGCAGTTGTTGAAATGGGCATTTGTCATCGCCACCTGGATGCTTGTTTGCGGCGTCGACGGATTGACCGTTTCCGCGGCTGAGACGCGGAAGAAACAGCTAACCGCGAAGATCGAAATTCGCAGTGGCATTTGCGCTGTGCTTGGTCTGCCGAAGGGGGCACGGCCTGAGTTCATAACTGAGTTATCTGCGGACAGCGAGTTGCTGATCTACTTTCAATCCCCCGATCCGGATGAAGTGCTCGCGGTGCGCAAGACGGTGGAAGCTGCGGGTTTGCTTGGGAACAGCGTGTTCGCCGCAGAAGGCAGTTACGATCGGATTTTTCTGGCTGACAACATGGTGGGCGCGGTCTTTGTGTCGCCCGAGGCCGACGAGAAGGTGTCGGAGCAAGAGATTCTCCGCGTGTTGCACCCGGAAGGAATGGCATATCTCGTCAAGAAGAAGATCGTGAAGCCGTTTCCCGAAGGCATCGACGACTGGAGTCATCCCTATCACGGTCCCGACAACAATCCTCTGTCTACCGATCGCGTCGTGCGCTATCCCTACCGCACACAGTTCATATCCTATCCCAAGTTCTCCCCCATGCCCCAGCAGACGGTCATCGCCGGCGGCAGGATCTACAAGGCTTTCGGTAACCTCGCCCACAGGACGAATCAAAACGAGGTCCTTAACACGCTGATGTGCATCAATGCCTATAACGGTGCGATTCTGTGGAAACGGAATCTGAAGGACGGCTTCCTTATCCACCGCAACACGATGATCGCCACCGACAAGGCGCTCTACATCGCTGACGATGAATCCTGCCAGATGCTCGACGCTCGAACGGGAGAGCTGCGCCGCAGGATCGTCGTTCCGCAGGAAATCTCCGACGGTCTCGTGTGGAAGTGGATGGCCCTGGACGATGGCATACTCTACGCACTGGTCGGTGGCCAGGAAGTCAAGTCGCCGCGGACTCCTTCCCGGGAGCCCGGCATAGGGCACTGGGGTTGGGCAGACTGGCCCGGATACAAGTTTGAAGATCCCAAGACCAATCCGGCCTTTGGACGCACCTTCGCGGCGTTTGATCTCAACACCGGGAAATTGCGTTGGCACCATCGCGACGAGTCATACATCGACGGCCGGGGAGTCGCCATGCACAGCGGCCGGATTTACTTCCACGCCCTCGGACGTTTCGTGGCCTGCTTGGATACGTCAAGTGGCGAAGTGCGTTGGAGGAACTCGGATTCGAATCTGTTGACCGCGATCGGGGAGAATCTGGCCAAGAATCATTATTCGACCGGTTACACGACAACCAATTACCTCAAGTGCAACGAAGACTACTTGGTGATGGCCGGCCCCCAGAGGTCGAGACTGGTGGTCATCTCGGCCGCAGACGGCAAACTGTTGTGGGAGAACGACGAGCGTCAGATCAGGGGCGGACGGATACCCTATACATTCCAACACGTTCTTCTTCGTGACGACGCTCTCTTTGCCGCCCTGAGCCAGGACATCATCAAGTTCGACTACGCGACGGGGAAAGAGTTGGGACGGTTCGGCGTTCGGCGGTTCGATTGCACACGGATAAACGGCACGCCGGACGGTATCTTCGGCCGGACGACCAACGGCAGCGTTCGCCTCGATCTCGCCTCCGGCTCAGCGCACCACATGGCAACCATGCGGCCACCCTGTCAGGATGGGGTCGTTCCAGCGGCCGGGCATCTCTACTGGGGGCCCTGGATGTGTGGCTGTGCGTTGTCCATTTACGGGAACGTCTGTCTGGCGCCGGTCGGTCAAGCCAGACCGGTTGCGGAGGCAGGTAGTGGGCAGCCGGAGGCTGGTGACGGCGACCTGACGCAAGTCGAAGAGTTCGATATCGGACCGGGCGATTGGCCGGCCTACCTGGGCGACAACCAGGGAACAATCGCTACGCCTGTCGCGATTGCCAAGAAGGTTCGGCATCGTTGGACGTTTCAGCCCCCATCTGCCGACCGCATTACCGCACCGGTAACGGCTGGCGAGTCAGTCTTTGTCGGCGACGACAGCGGCATCGTATGGGCCGTGAGCGCCAGTGACGGCGCCGTTCAATGGAAGGAGTACACTGGCGGGGCCATCCGATTCCCACCAGCGATTTGGCGCGGCCGCCTCTTTGCAGGCTCGTCCGATGGCTACATCTACGCGTTTGAGGCCGCCACGGGGCGGCGATTATGGCGATTTCGCGCTGCTCCGGTCGAGCGACGAATTCCGGTCTACGGCAAGCTGATGTCCACATGGCCGGTGGCTGGTGGCGTGGTGGTCGCAGATCGGCCGGCGTCGTCCGCCGAAACAAGACCCAGCGGCGTGGTTTACGCGGCTGCAGGCATCGCCGACTACGACGGCACGTACGTTTACGCTTTGGACGCCGTCACGGGAAAGGTAATCTGGCGCAACGACAGTTCGGGCACGATCTCGCAGACGGTCCGTAGCGGCGTCAGCCTTCAGGGAAGCCTTAGCATCCAAGGCGACGAGCTACGCTTTTGTGGTGGTACCGTCTATCCTACAGCCCGATACGACCTGCGAACCGGCGAGTGCCTGAACGAGCCCTCGGTTGAGATCCGATCGCAGCGGCCAAACGCCTTTAGTGCCTACTATCCACAATACGGACAATTCATGTCGCTGTCACACCGTCCTGCCGATGGAAGCGTACTCAGCTACCAAGCCAGCCCGCAAGGCGATCGACACACAAGGTTGGCGCTGCGCAGGCCAGAATCGGGCCCGAAGCCAGATTCCGATGGCACCACGGTGCGGCGTGCAGCGCCACAGCAGGCTAACGTTTGGCAGGATGGATCCGGGCTGCGCTTCAATGCGTTTGTCATCTCGCCAACCGTCTTGCTGGCAGCCTCCCAGGACGCTGGCGGCGGGAATCCCGCACTATCCGCTATCGACATCGGCACCGGCCGACAGATTTGGCAAGAACAGCTTTCCGCACGCGCGGAGAAAGGCGGGCTGGCAGTGAATCACGATGAGCAGATTCTCGTCTCGCTGTCCGGCGGCCAGCTCCATTGCTACGCAAAACGGTCAGGCGAATGAACCGGAAGTGTTGAGCATGGTTTTACCCACCAATCATATTGCCCGAAGAAGACGAAGCAAAATCATGTGCGGGCAAAATCATTGCAGCCGTTGGTCTGTAGACTGTCGGATCTAACGAACGGATCGAACGATGTGGCGAGATTTCTACACCAGGTTTGTGGGGCATTTCAGTGCTCAACGGGCCTTGCTTCAGGCAGCCGAACAGAACCGTTTGGAGCGGTTCTTCACTTTTCCGAATTTCGAGGAATCGGCAAACCGTTGTGGCCGGGAGTTGCAGGCGGCAGGTTTGTCCGACGTTGCAGTCGAGAGCTTTCCGGCCGATGGAACGACCTCGTGGTACGGATGGAGTTCGATGAAGGCTTGGGACGTGGTGGAAGCACGCCTCTGGATGGTCGCTCCACGCCGCGAACTGCTGTGCGATTGGTCTGTCGTACCTGAGTCGTTGGTTATGTACTCGGGTCCCTGCGAAGTGGGAGCAGAGATCGTCGAATGGGACGGCGAAGAGGACGTCGATCTGGCCGGCAAGATTCCTTTCACTCGCCATCGCATCAACGACGTATACCCACAGATGCGTGCCAAGGGCGTGCAGGGAATCGTATCCGATTTTCTCGGCACTCTGCCGGCCGTTCGCGATCCATTTGACCTGCCAGATGACGTTCGCTGGGAGAACAGTGCATTGCGTCCGGCGGCCGGTGAATGCTGGGGCTTCATGCTCACGCCGCGCCAGGGTGAGATGCTTCGCAGTCTTTTGCGCGGGGGCGCGGTGCGCGTCCGTGCTGAGATCAACAGCCGCGTCTACGATGGAGCATTCAACAGCGCAACAGGCGTCATCCCTGGGGCTGAGGAGCCGGAAAAGGAGGTTCTTTTCGTATCGCACTTGTACGAACCGGGAGCCAATGACAATGCTTCGGGCGTCGGGGTCGGGCTGGAATTGGCCCGCAGCCTGAATGCCGCCATCGCCCTGGGCGTTGTGCCCCGACCGCGCCGAAGTATCCGCTTCCTCTTCAACTGGGAAGGATACGGTCTGTACGCTTGGATGCACAAGCACGAGGATCGCATTCCGAACATCCTGGGCGGCTTAAACATCGACGAAATCGGCGTGGATCAAGCCAAGGGCGCTTCGGTGTTGCATCTGTTCATGCCGCCAGCATCGAATCCGTCTTGTACTGGTCATCTGCTTGCACACCTATGTGAGGAGATCCTCTCGCCCAACATCCGCTGGAAGGCCGTTGCGGACAGGGCGGAGATCATCAACGATACGATTACCTCCGATCCCAATATGGATGTCCCGCTTCCCTGCTTGATCCAATACCCCTCGCGCAACTACCACTCTTCGGCCGACCGCCTCGAGACACTCAGCGCCGAGGTGTTGGAGCGTATCGGTCTGGTCAGTGCGACACAGCTCTATTTCCTTGCCGACAGCGGCCCGGCAGCCGCCCGATGGCTTGCCCATCTGGTGACGGGAGCTAACCGTCGCCAATGGCATCGCGCCCAATTACAGTTGCTCAGCGGTAGCTGGCCCTTCGATCTATCGCGTACCCGACAGTGGTTCATCGAGCAGGCAAACCTGTCCGTGGCTTCCGTGGAGCGTTTCGGGCTGTCGTCCTCAGAGGTTTCGTCAATCCAAGAGGAACTGCCGCTTGCGGTCGGCGCATGGTGCGAGCAATTCCAGAGCGAGTTCCCAACGTCGTCGCCTCGGAATCTTCCGGATGCCATCCAACAAAGAGCGGATACCACGGTGCTTGAGCGCGCGACCAAAGGAACTCCGAAAGCCTGGAGCATTGGCCACGATTCGCCCGAAGACGAGCGTGAATACCGAGAGCTTCTGTACCAGAACAATCTTGATCTTCTCTTCCACCGAATCCTCTACTGGGTCGATGGCAGACGTTCTATAATGGAGATTGTTGAACGGCTCGAATTCGAGACGATGTGTCTGAACAACGACACGAGCATCTCGCGAACGTCGTCCGGTTTTGCCATCGCAGAAAACGCCTCACCGGAACTCAATGTGGAGGCTGTGCTCGCACTGGTCGACAGAATCGTGGCGAGTGGGTACTTGAGAGTGAGAGATGAGAACTCAGGACCATCGACAAGCTAACATGGAATGACCTGGCCGCACTCAAGGAAGCGACCAACAGATCAGATTCTCGTCGCCTTTGGCCAGAATACGTTTTCCGACCAGCGCCGGATGCGCCCATGCGCGGCCGCTGGGATCGACGGGATACTCGGCCAGATAGTCCAGGCCTGTTGCGGTCGGTTTGGCGAAAACCAGTTTCCCCTCGGATGTCAGTATTGCCAGCAAATTGTCCACGACCAGGATGGCCGCGTTCTTGGCGAATCGGCCCTCGCCCTGCCAGATGGTCTCGCCCGTGTTGGCGTCCACGCAGAACAGATGCCCGGATTTCATGCGAGAAAGTCCGAACAACTTGCCGTCAAGCAGCACGGGCGTACTCATGTGCAGCGATGCTGTTTTGTTTTCCCAGATTCTCTCTACAATCGTACTCCCCTCGCCTTGGCCGGGGCGGAGCGCCACAGTCGGTTGCCCGATACCTCCGGTAATGATCGTGTCACGGTGTCCGAGAGGCGTGATGACGTTCTGTGTGCTGAATGTTGGAAACGGTTCGCGCCAGAGGACCTTACCACAGTCGATGTCGATGCCCGCTACGAACTTGGAAACCGGCGTCACAATCTGCCTGACGCCGGCCAACGAAGTAACTATCGGCGAACCATATCCCGGGCCATCACCATCGTACTCCCATCGTTCTTGCCCAGTGTCAGCGTCCAAGGCGTACATCGCGCCGTCGCGGTCATGGCCGACGTGCACGATGCAGAGATTGCCGTCAACGAGCGGCGACATCGACGTCCCGCAAGAGGGCGCCGGTTTTGAAAACCGACCCTCAAACGTCTTCCGCCACAGCAACTCTCCCGAATGGGCTTCGAAACAAGACAGGATGTTGCCGATTCCAAGGGTGTATAGCTTCTCGCGAGCGACGACGGGCGTTGATTTGGGGCCGATGCCATGAGACGCCGCGGCAGAATGAACTGCGCCGGCGGCCGGGTAGCTTGCGTGCCAAGCGGTTTTGCCCGACTCCAATTCCAGACAGCGGACATGTTCTTCTTCGCCTTGCCGGCTGAGTTGATACACCAGCCCGCCGGCGACCACTGGCGACGAATAGCCGTCACCGACTGTGACGGACCATTGCTCATGAAGTGATTCAGGCCAGACCTCGGGAATCGAGAATCCAACGACCACACCATCGCGATTCGGTCCTCTCCACTGCGGCCATTCGCCAGCGGCACGTGACTGCGGCTCTGACTCCGTAGTGTTCAAAGGCCCGATCCGATCGGTGCCCACGGCCATTTCGTCGATCCACAACTTCTGGGCGTGCGGCAGCAATCCGGGGCCGAAATAGGGAGCCATTAAGAACTGGTTGAACTTCATGTTGGGAAAGTCGGTCGAGCGCAGGATCACATCGGTCCGTTCAATCACCAGCTTTCCGTCGAACCGGCCGCGCACGATGCCGTCCCGGTTGGGTCGGTCATTGGCCAGGTCCAGCGTGTTGAGTTTGAAAAACGCCTCAACACAATGCCAACGATCGTCCTTGAAGAGTTGTTCCTGGCTATCGTAGAACGTTCCGTTGTAACCGCCCCTGAGCGGTCCCTGAGTCAAGCCGTGAGGAGATTCTGCGTTCTGGATATCCTGTGCGGCCAAACGCAGTTTGCCGCCAACCGGCTCGATGTACAGCGTCAGGTGGCTGGCCGCCGGGCCGTGCCACTTCGAGTTCTCGGTCGTGAGGAAATGAGTCAAATGCGGGTGGTAGTTCCGGCCGCTCCAGCCCCAGCCTTTCGACAGCTTCAGGTAGAAGCGGATGGCGATCTGGTCGGTAGGCTCGAACAGTTGCCGCACGGGCGAGGAGCCCTGAACCTTTGCTTTGCCATCGGTCCATTCGTACTCGATGCAGCCCTTGCCGGCCGCCGCATTGTCCGCGATTCTGAACCGGTTCCCGTCGTACCAGCCTCGCCGCGCAAGGTTTGCGTCCTCGAAGCTTTCCGTGAACCGTACACTTTCCGAATCCGTCTCGGCGCCCACTGCGTTATCTGGAAATGCGACCGCCATAACGCTCACGCCGATCACCAGCCCAGTCAGTCGTAGTCGGAAGATCATGGGCACTGCCTTTCTTTGTCAACAGACCGTGGCCGAAGGATGGAGACCGTGATTACGGCCGCCACGTGAGCGGTGACCGCCGGTCGAGATTCTACCCTCCGCGGGCGCGATCCCACAAGAATCCGATGGGAATTCCCACCCAGTCCGCAACGGATAGGATCTCGACGATTGCCTCGATTTCTCCTAGCGTTTCGGCATCGGGCAGATAATTGATGTTTGGGACCGAGTGCGGTAGCATGCTCGCTTGGGTAACCACCTCGGGCGGTCAGGCGGGAAGATATTCTTGCCCGTCATATTCTTGCCAATCTCTTCCTGGCCCAAGATCGGGCAAGAATATGGTGGGCAGGAATATGAATACAATCTCGATAGTCCGATTCTTCTTGTGGATCTCTTAGGGCCTAACGTCGTTGCCGGCCTGACGGAAGAGGTGCAGATCTGATGATGGTATTGGCGCTGCTGACGGTCGTCTCTGCAAACCATGGTTCGGCTCCGCAGGCCCCTACCCCTCCGTTTCTCAATGGCTCGTTCGAGATTTCCGGCGCAAACGGTGTTGCGAAGGGATGGGCTTGCAGTGGGCCCGGCCAGCCTGACCTTGACGCTACCGTTCGCCGCGATGGCCGAGTCAGCCAGCGCATTCAGGGTTTGACTCAAAGTCAAACAGCCTTGTGGCAAGATGTGCGTGTGGACCCTGCGGCGACGCTGCTGTTTCGAGCGTGGGTGAAGTCCGACGGGCGTGTCGTGGCTCAGGTCGGTAAGTGTCAGGCCTCGTATCACAGGCAGGGCGAATGGCAGCAGGTGGCGGCCCTGGCACGGCCGGAACTCGACGGATCGTTGCGGATTCGTTTCCTCATGAGATCCCTTGCTGAGAAACCGGCCACGGTGTGGCTGGACAACGTCTCGCTTATACCCGTCCAGCGACCGGAGAAGTCACCGAAGCGACGCGGCCGGTTTGGCACCACGCATCTGGCGAAGAATGGCCAGTCGCTTGCATGCATAGTCTATCCAAGCAATGGTGAGCATTGGGTCAAACTAGCCGAGCGTGTCAGCGATCGCATAGAGCAAGTCGCGAGAGTGCGGCCGCGTGTGGTTTCCGACGTTGAGGCCACGGTTGATGGCCCACCCGTGCTCAAGGCTGAATTCAAGAACCGACCTTTGATCCTGATTGGGCGACTTGGCGTGAATCGTGCCATGTGGCCCGCGTACAACCGATTCCTGTGTGCGGTCGACGGGTACTATCCCGGCGGCGACGGGTACGTGGTGCGTACCGCGGCCAACGTTTTCCGCAACGGGCATAACCACTTGATCCTGGGCGGCAGTACCGATCGCGGCGCGGAACGAGCCGTGGATCGATTCATCGAGTTGCTTTCGGGCGCGGAAGTTCCGTGGCTGCTGGATGTCCAGCTCGGGGGCGACTGTCTGACCGCGTTCCAGGAGTACGACCAGCGCTGGGCCACAGATCCGTACAGCGTGATCGCACCGCCGATCGATCCCGGCTATCAGACCGTTCGTCGTTGGTACGAAAATGCCATGGGCTACTACTGGACCGGCTGGGACAGCTTTCGCGAACGGATGCTGGAGTACCTTAACACCGTCTTGGAGGATCAAGCCTACACGCACCATTACCTTGCCGAGTTTCTTGTCCGCACCCACAACATGCTCGCGGAAAGCGACGCCCTGTCCGACGAGCAGCGACGTGGCCTCGACAGCTTGATCACGCAGAATTTCTGGGATTTCATGCTCGGGCCCGATCTGAGTTGGATGACGACTTTCTCGCCGCCGTACGATGCGATCCGTCTCACAAACCGCCACAGCATCGCGCCGTGGTTGGCTGACTTGACCATGGCCGACTTCCTTCGTGGGCATTTCGAACTTGATGGGGATTTGGCGGACATTGTTGCCTTTCGACGCAGTGAGAAGCACGCGGTCTTCCGTCAGTGGGTCAGCGAACGTTGGAGCCCAAGTCCGCCGGGTGCGCACAACGGAATAGGGTGTCATGAAGAGATCGTGGCTGCCATGTTCCGTTATGCACTGGAACACGAACAGTATGCGTTCTTCGATCGCGGCCACGCTCGTCGCGCGCTGCACTTGGATTTCACGGATCATCACACCGGCTCCCTCACGCGTCCCAGCGACGGGCAGGACTTGCCGCTACTGCTGGGCATCACGGCTCACTACTACCAGGGCGGGCGATACCTTCGCCTGCTTCGGACGCTGCCGTTCGCGGCGTCACGCAAGCTCTTTCAGGGACGATATGTCTGTGGCGTACACTGCTACATCCCGGGAGCGGAACTCGCCGAGACGCCACTCGACACCTTTGCGGGTATGCGACTGCCCGAGTTTTCTCCACACCAAGAGCGCAATCTGGCGCATTTCGGAGGGCCGCGATTCCGCAGACCAACCGTGGACGCGTCCGAGGCTTTCAATTTCGTTGCCTTCCGAAGCGGTTTCGAGCTCGATGACGACTACTTGGCCGTGAGCGGAGTTGCCGCGGGGTGTTCGCCCGGTGCGATTCTTGCTCTGACCTCTCACGATACGCATTGGCTTACCAGGCAAGCAACTTCGGTTGTCTCAGACCAGAACCCATCGTACTTCGATCAGAACGCCGTGCATGTGTTGCGTGTCGATCAGTTGAACGACGACGCGCAGCCGTATGCGTCCGTGGCTCGTTCCGACTACACTGCTGAATGGTCTGGCGGCGGAGCTGTAGGATTCACGCTCGATCCTTTTGCCGGTACCCGCTGGCAGCGTGAGATTGCCTGGTTAGGAGCGGGTCTGTACCTGGTGCGGGATACGGTGACGCCTGTCAGTCCGGGCCAGTATCAGGTGATGGTCAGTTGGCACCCTACGAGTCGAGGCGCATGGGGCGGTCAGGCGTGGACCAGCTCGTCGCGCGCTGGCCGGTTTTGCATTACGCCGATCGGCAAAGGCTTTCGCCTGATCGTGGATGAGACAGACGGCACACACATTCGCTTCGCAACAACGGATGCGATTACCGCGGGTGACTCCCGCTCGATCATCTCCGTTCTGCAGTCCTATCGAGGCGACACAGCGCGGTGTGTGGGCGTTGATGACCAGAAGAATGTCTGGTTGACTCTAGAAGGAGACGTATCGCGGGCGATCCGCGTGCATTGGCCCACCGGACAGCCTCCTCAAATGGCTGACACTAGCCCGAAACGCGAGCGAGGGACGCAACCCACTCCCTCGCTCGCGCTTCGGGTTGGTGTGAAGTCGCCCAAAACGGACAAGCTTGGCCGCGGGCGGCATAACTGGCAGACCGCGTGGACCTATAACGGATTGCAGAGACCGGCACGCATTGCGGTGTTCCGCAACCTGCCCAGCGACGTTGTGGATCTGGGACGGGTCGTGGACCTGGCGGAGATCCGCGCCGTACATCGGGTCGGCGGTCCATGGCAACCGTCGGAACTGCCCGACGAGGTCTGGACCGCTCTGCCGGACGCGACTGGGGCCATGCCTGCGCTGGATTCGAGTGCCTGGCTGCGCGTCACGTCGCCGCCCACATGGCGGCCTGGTACGCGGACATCCAATTATGGCGGTGCCCATCCCGTGGACCGGGAGACGCAGGCCTTTTGCTTCGAGGAACGTAAAGCCCGATTCGTGCGCGGCAAGGGCGCGAGCCGATGGTTCTATTTCGCGCGCGACCAGCAAGCCGCTCGCCGTCCGCTCGTGCTCGATGTACAAGACGTCGACCGCGACGGGACGCCTGAGATCTTGGTCAAACCGCGCATCGTCCGGAAGTTCATCCGGCCGGCACGGGAAGAGGACGATGCGCTGGCGCTTGTGGGTGCCGATGGAATCGAGCGATTTCAATATGAGCCGACTCGTTCGATCCAGGATGCCGTCCTATTGGACTACCTTGGCGACGGCACGCGCAAGGTGGCCACCGTGGGCCGGGCCGGCATGCTCCGCGTGTTCGATTCCGACGGTACCGTCCTTCAACAAACGGATCTGTATCAGGCCCACCACGACTTCGACCGGCAGCATGGCCGCCCCAACACGCGTCATCCTGCGGGCGGCCTTGTCATGCCATATGCCGTCGGCGCCTGGCGGGGTGAGGCGGCGAAACCGGCGCGATTGGTCATCGCCCGGTATGGCGCATTCAGCTTCGTGGATGGTGACGGGCGGTTCGAGGGAGTATTGAAGGTGTCCGGCTACGTCAATCCTGCGCTGTTGCCGAACGACGTTGACTTCGACGGCGACGGCCTCCAGGAGCAATTGGCTTTGGGACGCGGTAGGATCGCACAACTGCACGGCGAGGCCACGCCCTACGTAAGCGATCCGCGCGGCCAGCTTTTCTATCCCCAGGTGTATCGCGCCAAGACACTCGCCGAGCCCGCCTACTCCGACGTGCTGGAGGGCGGACAAGTGTTCGTCTTCAAGTTACTTCCGTATGGCGGCGGATCGCGCCACGTGGGTGTGCGGAAACAACTTCGTCCACAGTCCCCTCTCCCTCTGGGAGAGGGTAGGGTGAGGGGCGAGAAATCTGCGGAGTTGTTTCTGCACAGCCGCTATGTGGCCATCGTGCGCACCGCCTACGCCGGCATTTACGACGGAGCCAAGAACGAGTGGGCCTTCACGTGGGTGCCCTCGGTACGGATCACGGCGGCCGCCGTTGCCAAAGCCGCCGAAGATTCGCTGGCCATCGCCGTGGTCACAAAGGACTGTCTTCTGTGGCGTCTGAGGTGGACCGGAGACGTAACCGACCCACCAGACGGCGCCGCCACGCCAATTGGCTGCGACGTGCAACGGATGGCTGCCTCGCCAAGCGGCAACGGCGATCTGCTCATCGCCGGACGCGACGGAGTATACCTGCTTCCCCAGGCCGGGCCCCTGCAACGAATCGCGGAAGGAGCGCACACCGACGCCCAGTTCCTGGGCAACCACGCCATCGCGGTCGCCACCGAAGACGGCCGCATTCTGCGTTTGAATTCAGCGCCCGCGCCGCACGGCGAGGGGACATAAGACTCGGTCAGCATCGAGATTCCTTGGCTTTCGGCCGCGCGTGCCGGTATATTCACTTCTGTAGCAAACGTGAGATCCAAGCAGACCAGTGGAATGGGCCATGCGGAGACTCTCCTACACAAGCACACGTTGTGTAACCATCGCCTTCGCGTTGGCTACGTTATCGCTGGCACTCCGGCTTGTCTGGGTCGCGTCACGGACCGCAACAGGATGGGAGACGGTCGCGGTCAGTTGGCACGAGGCAACGTTGGGGCGGATCGGGCTTCCGAGGAACCGCTTCGAGATTCGCGATCCGGAACAGCATGTTCAGTTCTGGCGTGAATGCCTGATTCCGATGCTTGATCGCGGCGAGCAAGACGCGGACTTGACGATGGTTGCAGCGTGGGTCGTCGCGAATCCTGCTTTTGGCGTGCAGAGCGGATTGGTCGACCTGCCGGGGTTGACTCGCAGTGAAAGCGTGGTATTTCACATTCGGGAAGTCATGCAAGACTTGGACGAACCGTATGACACGGCGTCCACTCCAACGGTGCTCGAATATGCTGTCAAGGCAACAAGCTTGGAACCCAACTGCCGGGAGCATTGGCGGCGGCGCGCACTACTGCTGATTTGCGGTTACCCGCTCCAACCGAGGATTGCCGCGTGGAGGAAGATTCTGGAGGAAGCGGAACGCCACGACCCGAACAACGCTCTGTACGACTACATCGCCACCGTCTGCCTGTGGAATGCAAGCAGTCGGTACGACGCCGACTTTGAGGCCAGGTGGACCGTTGTGGAAGACGACGAGTTGTTTGACGAAGGGTGGCGATACTTCGAGCAAGGACTCAACAAGAACTCCTTGAGAATCGACGTTGTCGACGCCGAAGCAATCTATCCGGTGCTGTCGGAAAGTCGGTTGACGCAGTCTGAAGCATCCCGCGTCGTGTCGTGGAGATCCCACCAAGACCGCGCCCGCGGCCTGCTCGAACAACTGATTCGTCACATCAAAGGGCAAGCAGAATCCAAGAGACGCGAAGGGAATTTTCGCGGCGCATTAGAGTTGCTGCAACTGGCGAACGGGGTCATCGATCAACTCGAGCGGCAGGCTGCAGTCGGCTCACGTGGAATGGTCGACGCCTGTCGAGCCGAACTGCTGGATAGTCTGCTGGATCCCAGCGCCGACAATCTCGATCTTCTGCCTGAGGAGCAGTGGGATGCATATGCGACACAGCGACATGATGCGCTTTTGCGGTCAGGAGTGCGATTCGAAGCATGGCGGCGAGTCTATCAGAACGCTGAGACCGAGTCCCCTAGCAAATCCCCCTTTGATGCCGCCTTTCCTGTATTGCTCATGGAGTACACTCTATCGCTCGTCGCGGGGATGCTGATCTGCGGGCTGCTGGCCATCGCTGCCGCACGCTTCATCCCTCACAAGAAGGATGACACTGTTCGACTTGGCGTGTGGCGTCACGTACTAGTTTGGTGTATCAGTTTTGGGCTGACGTTCGTCGTGTTTGGACTCTCGCCGACCGATATAATTGAACACGAGAGCCGACGAATCGCGATCGTCGTAGTGGCTTGGATCTTGGGCGGAGTATTCTCGATCTGGTTAGCACGCGTGCTGTTTCGCCGATGTCGCCGTGTGAATGACGCACGGGGGAGACTCGCACTTGCCGCCGTTCTGATGGCTTGGGCAGCAACGTGGGCAATCCTGTTCACCTTGACGCGGCCAATCATCCCATGGGATTGCGGGGATGTGACGTGGTGGCTGGCTTGCCTTCCCGTCACGGTGCTGGTGATTGGGATCATTCTGCCGGTACTCGCCCTTGGGATGTTGCTCGACCTGATACGAAGACGTCACAGGATGAAGAAACGTTTGCCCCGCGGCTACGTCATGGCCGGCTTGTTACTGCTACTCACCACGGCAGTCGTGTTCCTCATCTTATGGGAACTTCCTGTGTTCGATTGGGAAGCAGATGGCCTGCCTGCCTTGGCCCCGTTAGGGCAGGAATTGAGTCCGCCACAGATGTGGCGAGGGCGATTGCGGGTCACCCCCGATTCCTGGCAGTGGGGCGTCGCGCAATGGACCATCTATTGCGGGCCGCTTGTGACGCCGCTACTGGGATTGCTGTTGACGGGCTTATGGTATGCGGCAATCGCGAGGAAACGTCGCAAGACAGTGGGAGAAGCAGACTCGGGCAAGCACTGGACTGGTGTCTGGGCCGGGTTGCTGCGATGCCTGGGAGCATCAGCGGCTGTGCTGAGTGCAGCGGCGTTGCTAGTGTACCTGATATCGGCTCCGCATGTGGTTGAGCAGCTTGAGTCGGAACACAACAAGAACTTGGCCATGTTGCGCCCCAATGGTAGTTACTGGAGCAGAGTCGCCGAGATGGAACAGGAACTGCTTGCCGACCCAAAGGCAATGCAGAGAATCGAAGAAGAACTGAAGAGATGATTCCACCAGACAATTGGCTTCGCTCCGCAGCGGAGTTGGACTGCGCGGATCTCAAACCGCAGGAAACTCGTGGGTGGCAGTATCAATCTGCGTGATTTCCGGCCAAGCGATCTGGTCTTGAACACCGTTCCCCGCTGGCAGGCAGCGGGGTGACGGGACTGATCAATTCATCGTTTGAGTAAGGTTCACTTGCTGCTGGCTTCATCGAACCGGCCTCGCTATACTTCAGTGAGATGCTGCTCGGGCCGATTGTTCGGCGTGGGCTGCAGTTCGAACCGCAATCTTCGATGAAACGGCCCCGTGGGATGATGTTTTCGAGAGTGACGGGGATGATCGCCGTCGCTGTTTGCCTGGGCGCGGCAGCGCCGGCAGCGGTCTATCGCTCGCCGTTGGCGGTGGTTGTCTCACCCGATGGCAAGACGCTGTACGTTTCGGACAAAACGGCCGGATGCGTTGTTGTGATCGACGCAGCGGCCGGCAAGAAGCTCCGTGAGGTGCCGATCGCTGGCGAGCCCAACGGTCTGGCCCTGTCGGCCGACGGCAAGACGCTGTACGTCGCCCAGCGGAAGGCCAACTCGATCGCATTGGTTGATACCACCAAAGGGGCCGTCACTGACCAGATATCCGTCGGCCCCTGGCCGGTCGCGCTGGCCGTGGCTGAAGGCACGGAACGGCTGTACTGCTGCAACCGGGGCAACCATACCGTCTCGGTCGTGGATTTGGCCAGCAGGAAACAGGTCGGGCAGATCGCCGTAGTCCGCGACCCGGCGTATGCGGCGGTCACCCCGGACGAGTCGCGGGTGGTCGTTGCGAATTTTTTGCCACATGGCGCGGGAACGGATGCCAAGTTGGCGGCCGAGGTCAGCATTCTCGATACGGACACCCTGCAACAGGCCGCACGAGTCAAGTTGCCGCCCGGTTCGACGATGGCCCGCGGCATCTGGATTGGGCCCAAGGGGAAGTGGGCCTACGTGGTTCACATCCTCGGCCGCTTCAACTTTCCTATCACGCAACTGGAACAGGGCTGGGTCCATACCTACGCCTTGAGCATCATCGACATAGCTGCAGGCACCCGGTTGGCGACTGTGCTGTTGGATGAGTTGACTAAGGGCGCGGCCGATCCGTGGGCGGTGGTCGGCTCGGCGGACGGCAAGACCCTCTGGATCAGCCACCGCGGCGTCCACGAGGTTTCGAGGCTCGACGTCGGCCGTATTCACGACTTGCTCGATGGGAATGTCCCGGACGAGATTGCCAGACTCAAGGACGGTGCGCGGGATAACGTTTGGGTCCGCATCAAAAACGACAAGAGCCATATCGCCGAATTGGCCGAAGATCTGACGGCGCTTTACATTTCCCGTACGATCCGCCGGTTACCCTCGGGCGGCAAAGGTCCGACCGGTCTGGCGATTGCGCCCGCCGAGGACAAGCTCTACGTGGCCAACTTCTATGCCGGCACGGTGGGTGTGCTGGACGCGGCTGAAGGGAAACTGCTGGGAACGATCGCCGTGGGGGACCAGCCCGAGCCAAACGCCGCTCGCCGCGGGGAAATCTACTTCCACGATGCCACTCGTTGCTTCCAGCGCTGGCACAGTTGTGCCTCGTGCCATTTCGATGACGGTCGTATCGACGGGCTGCCCTGGGATTTCATGCGCGACGGGATCGACAACGGCAAAGACGTAATCAGCCTGATCAACATGCACCATACTCCGCCGCATAATCGCCTCGCCACGCGGCCCAATCCGCGGGAATGCATACGGACCGGGGTGGCCGGTAGCCACGTGATCGACCCCGATCCGGCCGACGTGGACGACCTGCTGGCGTACGTGTTGTCGCTTGCTCCGGAGCCCAATCCGAATCTGTCGGACTTTGCCGATGCGGCCAGACGCGGCAAGGTGCTGTTCGAGGGGAAGGCCGGCTGCGCGACGTGCCACTCGGGGCCCTACTTCACTGACAAGAAGGCGTACGACGTAGGGATCATCAGCCCCAATGAGCCGGAGGCCCGCTACGACACACCGTCGCTGATCGAAGCGTACCGCACTGCGCCCTACTATCACGACGGCCGCGCGGCTACCATGAAGGAGGCCCTAACCGAGCACGATCCCAAACACCTGCACGGGAACCTCAAGGACCTTACATCGCAGGAAATCGACGATCTGATTGCTTACGTGCTCTCGCTGTGATCTCCGGTGCAGAGCATGTTGCCCCGGACTATTCCCGAATCTGTAGGGTGGGCTAAGCAAGCCATATTCCTGGTGGGCCTTCGGTCGCTGGTCTGATCAGGATAGAACGATACATTGTGTTGCCAGAGCCGGTCGGCTTGTGCAGGCCCACCAGCCACTGCCGCGACCTCGACCCACCCTACGTGAAGAATCCGCGTGTTACTTCACTCGAGTGTAACGGACTTTCTTGACAAACAATTTCGGAGCCGACGATTCTATGAAGCGAATGACGTTCTCCGTGGTGTCGTCGATACTTGCTTCGGTACCCTTGATCTTGCCTGCCTTGATGGCTTCTCTGACGAAATTCTGGTCCGGGGCCCAAACGTCGAGATACTCTTCGGTCACGTCGTACTTGAAGATGTCCCATCTTCCGACGGCGGACGTTAGATCCTCCGTCGTGGAACCACGTAATTGGGATATTAGCACGGACAGATTTGCGATATTGAAGAAGCTGTTTTCACCAACCTTGCTCGGAAAGCCAATTTTGTGATGCAGATAGAACGTCGGCTTATCGCCAGGGTTAACCAGAACCAATTCCATCCAGTTGGACTGCCCAACGATATTGCCGGTTCCTACGTGAAGGTAGTATGTCTTCTCTTTGATAATTGCGCGCCACGTGCCTACAGTTCGTTCGTCGATCTTGGCCTGATGAGGATCCGATAGCGGGTGATTTGACTCCACTCCAAGATCTGCCTGGGCCTGCATGCCAAATCCCGGCAGCAGACTCACCAGCGCAACTAAAGACAGAATGACTCGGCGGTGTAACATGATCGTCTCCTCGTAGTGGTCGCGGTTGTCGGAAGGGGCCCATCGAAAAATGAACATGAGCTAATCTTAGTAGTTACGAATTTCCCCGTAGCCGAAGTCGCAAGACTTCGGAGAATTGCGAAAAAGCCCGAATTTTTGCGAATTCGGCTACCAAGTGTAGCGGCACTCCTTTGGAATTCGGAACTATTGAATCTCCACACAACGTCTGTTGTCGGCCGGTCACGTTCGCCTGCGATGCGATACATACTACTGTGTTCGAGCGTGTTCAGTCAAGAAACTCGCAGGAACACAACGACCTTTGGCAGCTTGCCTATCTTGGGTTGTTGATACCAACTCGAAGCATTTCCTTCGAGCGAATCAGGTCGGTCAGATTCTGCAGCGATTTGCCTGTCTCTTCGCTGCGGTTGACGAAGCGTGCGGTCGCGCGGAGGCGGCAGCCTCGACGCCACTGCTCTGTGTCGACGCGGAGGTGGAACGGATCTCCGAGAGTTCCGTTCACCGGCGTCTTCCAACCCGGTAGCGTGGTCAGGTCAAGTCTCTCGCCAGACTTGAGCTTCCGGTCAGGCAACTCGACGCGGCAGCGGTGAAGTTCCTGTTTGTCGCGGTGGCCGCCTCGGTAGCGGAAGTGGAAGGTTAGGATCAGATCGCGGTCGCCGTCCAGATCAACCGTCTTCTCAGAGAATTCGTTTTCCAGGACCGCGCGCAGCTTCACTTGCTCGCTCGGGCCCACGGATGCGGGCGAGCCGGCGATGGATAGCGTTAGTCCTGGTTCGGGGCGGTTCTCTTGCTCGGCCCATGGACCGAGGCCGATGTGCCACATGTGACCCGTGACGAGAGCCTTGCCGCGCGATTCGCCCTCCACATAAGCCCGACGCGCAAGCGAGGGAGAGGATTCGGGGCGATTCTCCACACGGCGTCCCTCGCTTGCGCGTCGGGCTTGTGTCGTAAGACCTTCACCGAGGCCCACGTTCGGTTCTTCTGCGTAATCCGGCAGCGGAAGCTCTGCGCCGTTGCCGATGCTCGGGCAGCCGGCCTTCGAACGACCGAACTGATCGAGGATCGGCTCAGCCGCAAGCGAACCCTTTTCGAGGTTGAAGTCTTTGAACGCATGGACTTCTGCGAGCGGTAAGTCGAGACTTCGTCCCCAGGTGAGCGGGCTCTGCCAGTCGACCTCGTTGCCGGAGAAAAGGTTATTATGGGACATGAAGCCGGACTGGACGAAGGTGGAAATCTTCTCGGTCCCGTCGCGGCCGGCGACCATGTACACCGCGACCTCGTTCGAGCGGAAGATGTTGTTGGCAACGCGTGGCCTATCGGGAACCGCGCCCACGTTCCTCATGCTGAAGCCAGCGCCGCAGCGTTCGATCAGGTTGCCCCAGACGCGGTTCTCGTGCGTCTTGCCTGAACTGATCCAGACGCCCTTGGCACAGTCGGAGATGCGGTTGCGCCAGATCAAATAGTGTCCGCGATCGGTTTTGCCGGCGCCGGGGCCGCTGGAACGCTCGCCGGAGATGCTGATGCCGTTCACTTGGTCGTAGATGTGGCAGCCTGTGACGACCAGTTCACGCACAGCGCCTTTGGTGCCGACGCCCAGGCCGCCATTAAAAATCTCGCAACCGTCGACGAAGTTGGGGCCGCGGTCGCCGCAGTTGATCGTCGACATGGTGTGCGAATTCGAACCGTGATCGCCCCAATAGAACGAGTCGTGTATCAGGCAGTTGCGGAAGGCCGAGTGCGAGCAGCCGGAGAAATAGGCGTTGTAGGAGTTGTCGACCGAATTCGAGCAATGGGCGATCTCGCACCCGACAACTTCGCTATGGTCGGCCGTGATCTCGCAGACCACGTTTTGGCCGAACAGCATGTGGAGTCCCGCGACGCGAATCCACGGTTTGTTCACGTTCATGACGTGGTATTGCGACGCTTCGATGCGGTGGTTATCGGGCGTGTCGCTCTCGCGGGACCAAAGGTAGATCCATTGGGCGTCTTGCGTCCACGTGCCGGGAGCCTTGAGTTCCGAGACGGGCGGGTCCTCTCGCTTGCCCCAGTGAGGCCGTGGATGCGTAAGCCGCTCGGCGTCTTCGTACAGACCCTTCACCAGCTTCGGCAGACGCTTCACTTTCCAGATGTTTCCTTCATGTTTCTTCCAGCCGCTTAGCCTGACCGAGCCCAATAGCGCGACGTACTCGTTGGGAGCAGCGCAGAGCGTGATTGGGCTACCCGTCTCGCCGCCCCGCGGGAAATGGACGGGGCCGTCTAGGCGGTACTCACCCGCACGCAGCACAACCCGGTCGCCGGGAACGGCCTTGGCAAGAGCCGCCTCCAATACATCATTGACGTTGCCCTCGGCCAGTGGATTCACGACGATATCCGCCGCGCGAGCAGGGAGTCCCATAGTGATTGCCGCTACGGTGATGGCGATGACCGTACTTCTCATAATTGGCCTCGGGCTTCCGCCTTCAGACGTCAAGCGTGTCTCTTATGATTTTTCCCAACAATCATTTTGCCCGAAGAAGAACAAGCAAAATCACTCGTGGGCAAAATCATAATGTCAGACAAACTCGACCTCGAAAGACAGTATTTTGCGTCACGGTGTGCGATTCATCCGATCGCCGGTCTGTGCTGCGTAGTATTGGCGAGCTTCATTGTACAGTTTCAAAGCCCGTTGTCGCATCGAGTCGGAAGGGATGTTGAGTGCAAATTCGATGAGTGCGTCGATCTCCTTGACAAACTGCGCGGCGTGGACGGAGTTGCGGGGCTTCTTGCCTGCCACGGTTACCATCGACATGTTGGTGTGAGCGAATTGGTTGAGGGCTGCCTGGTGCGGATATCGCACGTCGGTTTCGCCGAAGCATCTAGCCGCAAACCAACACGGACCGTCTACGGGCAGCAATTCCTCCCACTCCAGCGTCTGGTCGGCCTGATCGGCGGTCAGTTTGCGCGAAGCGACAACCTTGCCGCTCTGAAGGATCTCGACCAGCCTCACGGGGCGGTGGCTGACGAGTTGAACGTTCACTTTCACTCGGCCAGGTGAGTCCAGTGCCAAACCGTCGCCGGGCAGCCTGTCGTCCACTCGCAACCACAACAGCGGTCCGTTAGTGACGAATCCGTCTCCGCGGGCAATCGCCTTTGCCCAGTTCGCTGCGGTCAACTGGCCATCGAGCTTCGCATAGACGCGGTTGTAGCCAAGGCGGCTCAACCGCCCGTAACTGGTCCCGGCTGCGATGGGAATCCGCAGGCCGCAGTTTGCCAAGGCGTACCAAGTCTTATACGTGTTGGCGTAGATCCTATCCTCGGGCCATCCATTGCCGGACCAGCGGTTGCGCGGATCGCCCAGCAAGTTCTGCATGCTGTTTTCCATCACGGTCCATACGTCCATCAGTCCCAGCGCGGCGCTGACAGCCAGTTCCGGCTGCGCTTGACCGCCGCCCCCGGGACTGAACGGCCGGGCCCGCATGTAACGCAGCGTGATGCCGCCCATGGCGTGGGCTTGCTGGTCGTAGTGGAACATGGGTGTCATGTCCACAGGACCGTCGTCGGGGTCTTGGACGGAGGTGGGGATGTTGAAGTAGAACACATTGCCAAAATTCCAGTGCTCGATTTCCTGGTTCTCGGCCGACAAGTGTAGAGCGTCGGAATCGGTTGCAGCGAAGCTGATGCGGTAGGGCTTCTGCGAAGAATAGAACGTCCGCGTCACGACGTTGACGTCCTCGGCACGGAGCATGGCCAGCGGAATGCGGCGTGCGTGCGTGTGCATGTCGGCGCACAACCACCCTTGTTGCTCCAACGACCATAGCCGTTCGATGCGGACCGGCAGCGCGGCCGAGTGCCCAGCCCGGACTGTCACCTTGCCGACGAAGTTGGCGTAACCGGGGCCTTTCATCGCGGTCACGCGATAGTCGCCTGGAGGCACCGGTAAGTCGAACTTGCCATCCACGTAGGTGAAACGCGGCAACCAGGTGCCATACCAGTTCTGCGTGATGTAGTTCGGCGCGCCCGGTGCGACGTGCAAACGACCGTTGGCATCCTCCACAAACAGCTTGACGGTCTGGGGCGTCTGGTCGTCACCATCCTCGTTGCACACCGTCCCGGTCAGTCGGCCGGAAGGTTTGATGAATACGGTCAGTGGAAGACTTGTCCCTCGCCCGGCGCAGGAAACCCGAAGATTCGTTTCGCGAAAGCCAGGCTCGCCCGTGGCCAACATCGGCAGTACGGCATACAGCGAGAACGGGCCAGCGGGCGTTAACGTCTGACCTTCGATCTTAAGACCGGGTTCGTCGACGGGTGATATGACGATCTTCTCAGTACAGTCGGTCGCATCCACTCCCAAGATCAGAGCGGTCGGCACATCGACGTAGGCGTCGCACTCGATCGTCAATGGGAACACGACCTTGCTGCCAGCGGGACGAAATCGGTATTCGCCATCCGCCGGCAAACCCAGGTCCACAACAAACTTCCTATAGATGTCATTGAACCGTTCCACGACCGATTCATTTGCCAGCAAGCGAACCGCGGCGGAAGACTTCGGGTGCCGCAAAGCATGCAGCAGATCGTTCAAGGGACGCAGTTGGTTCAACTCGCCCCAGTGCCGAATCGGCGCTCGCTCCAACGAGTCGTAGTTTTGCTGATGCGCGGCCTTGATTTGGTCCAACAGATTCCTTACAGGTTCGGCTCCCTCGGCAGTCAAGGCTACTTCCGTCGAAGTGAAAACCACCGCGAGTCTAAGTAGCGTTGAAACACGCACAGATCTGTCTCCGTATCGCTCTTGGTGTCTCCCACCGAGTCTCGTCCAGGAATGGAATTGAGCGGCTGATTTTGCTATCGGTCTTGTGTGTGTTGGACCGTGATTTCCCAGAACCACTCGTGGGTCTGTTTGCCAACTCTGGCTCGCATCCGGATGATGTGCTTGCCGATTTGATCCGCCATCGGCGTCCAGCTAAATGTGCGGCCCTCCACGGTCGGCAGGTTCGGTGCGGCTGGTTCGGCCAAGGCAGCTTCGTTTAGCACGAGAACCTCCGATGTGACGCTGTGACTTGCCGGTTCGGTACGCTCGACGTTCAAAGCCGTCTTGAAATCGTCAACGTTCGTGAGGATCATCTTTTCGTCACCGATCTGAATATCTATCGGCAGTTCTTCGTCAGACAGGGGGCTTAGGTCTCTGACGAAGATGATGGTCTGCTGGCTATTTACCGCGGCAGCCAGAGTCAGAGTTTTCCCCTTGGGCTTTGGCGGGATCCTTGGCGTCGTCAAGTCGCGTCCAAACTCGTCAACAACCGCGATACGCTCAGAGAATCCGTGCGCGACCGACATGGTGCGCTGGACGATCAATTTGAATTGTTCAAATTTCGTGATTAGCATCGTCTCGTCGCCGATCCGCAGCCCTATCGGCAGCTTCCTACCGGCAAGTAGTTTGGGGCTCTTGAGAATAACGAACGACTGGTCGGCACTGACTCCCGAAGGCAGTTCCAGTGGCTTCGGGGAGGGTTCCCCCAGAGGCATAATACCCAAGAGCGGCTGTTTCTCGTTCGGAAGCCAATCGGTGTACGGCATGTATTCGAACTCCACGCCTTCGGTTTTCGTCTCCAATTCCAGTTCGACCTGCAGCAACTCCCCAGGAGCGACCGTGTCTGGAGGCGACGTGCGGACAAACAACGCGGGTTCGGCGGGGAGCTTGGCTCTATCCAACGGCGCGAGCACTAGGTGCTTGTCGAGTGTGATCACAGCCATCTCGCGCGTGCTGTCGGCTCTTATGTCGAGAAACGCAGACTGCAAATTCGGTGAGATGTTGCGACGCAACCGGAAGTCGTTCGGATCGGCCCGGTTGGTCCGTAGCCAATTCATCGGCAGAGTAATGAACACGTGTCGGCGGTAGTCGTTCGCCGATCCAAAAACGACCACGCCCTTGCTTAATCCAACCAGCACCGGCAGGTGACGGAAAGCCGCCCCCGGCGAATAGTCCAACTTTGCCATGTGAACACTCATCGACGGGTTGTACACTTCGTTGTCACCGGAGATGGCGTCGCCCAACAAACACACTGGAGCTTTCGTGTAGTTGTGAGCAAGTCTTCCCATGTTTGGACCGCTGGAGGCGTCTTCGTAATCCAGTATCTCGCTCCAGGTACCAATTACTCCGTCAGGAATCGACGAGAATCTCGCGTATAGACGCTCGCCATTTGCCGATACAGTCACATCAGCGAACTGCTGTTGCGTGTGACCATCCTGTTCGCCCGTGACGAGATTGACACGGCCTAGGCGGTCGGCCGTCTTGTTGTCCTCCATTTCGCTGGCCGACGGGCTGAACCGCTTGTATCGCTGCGTGGAATAGTAGACGAAGGGATCATCGGGATTGAGGCTGCTTGTGAGGAAGTCAACGAACTTCAGACCTTCCAACGTGATCTCGCCGCAGGGTTCGAGCGACTCGGCATCCACCAGAACCACCTTGGCTTCGCCCTGGCCCGCAATCACAAACACCCGCCGGTCAGGCAGCGTCTTCAGGCAAACCGCCGTGGGTAAACCGGCGGTGGGCAACGTAGCCACCGGTGTAGGGTTGCCATCGAGTAGATCATCGAGATCGTAAACGAGAATGCCTTTCTCGTCGTTAGTAATCGCCAACCGCCCTGTCACCTTGTCGTACGCCGCGGCCCACGTCGTGCCGGGCAGCTTGAAGCCTTCAAGGCGTTTGTCGAGGTCGATCCGTGCGAGATCGAATGGTTGTGGTTCTCGCGCCGGAGGAGCCGGTTCGGGCTTGGCCGGCTGGGATTTCGGCTCAGTGGGCTGCGGCTCGACAGACTTCGTCTGCGGCTTTCCGCTTGGTTCCGGCTCGGGCGTATCCGGAGTTTTTGCGATATCTGCTGGAGGACGTTCATTGCCGGCGACAGCAGGTGGTTTCTCCTCGCCGCCACCAAACAACAACCAAGCCAACAGACCGACCAACAACAAACCGAGCACTCCGCCTCCGCCAGCTAACGCCACGATCTGCGTCGAATTGAGTTTGGACGGCGAATCAGGCTGTTCGGTCGATTCGTGCGAGACGGGTTCGTCATCCGGTGGCGGCGCCTCCAATTCAGGAACTTGTACGACTGAACCACACTTCGGGCATTTGAGCCGTTTACCAGCCAGCTTCTCTTTAGCCTTCAGTTTATGCCCCTGAGGACACACTACCGAGATGGGCATGATTGCAGCTCCGTTCTGGTTATCGCATACGCGCTCACACCTCGTCGGGAATGACCCATGGTTTGCGATACACGCGCTTGACCAGTTGGTTGGCCTCTTGATCGTCGGGAAACGTCTCCGTGTCGCCATCGAAGCGGATCGCCCGGTTGCCAACGTGATAGGAAATGTTGCCCAAATGACAGAGTGCCGCGGATAGATGTCCTTCCTCGATGTCCCCGTTTGGCAACTCGCCGCTGTGAATGCACTGGATGAAGTTCTCGATGTGCTCGTCAGTCTGATGCCGCCCATATTCCTGCGTGACGAGCGCACCGCCAGGGCCGTATATCTGCCAACCGCCGCCCTGGCGACTCAATAGCATCATGGCCTCGGTGCCGTACAGTTCAATCCGGGTGCTGCTGAATAGCCATTGGGGAAAGGCGTCGCCGTCTCGGATGCTGTTCGGGGTTTTCGACAGAGTCGGTGTCACCGTCGATCCCTGCATCACCATCAGGATGTTGTCAAACTCATAGGTAATCGCCTGAGTGTCCTGAGCCTCACGGCCATCTTTCGCCACCAACACTCCACCGGCATGATGAACCGTGCGGGGATAGCGTTTGCCGATCAGCCATCGAGCGACGTCCAACTGGTGAACTGCATCATCCGGAATAGCTCCTGCCGCATAGTCGAATTGTTGTTTCATCAACGAAGTTGAACGAAACGGAATCATCGGTGCCGGGCCGCAATACATGTCGTAGTCGAATTCCTCCGGCACCGGTCGAACCGGTGGCAACTCCTGATCGGGCGTCATGCTACGCTTGATACGGGACACGTTGCCGGTCATTTGATGAACGCGCACGGTATGCACGACGCCCAGCTTGCCGGATTGCACCAAATCCACGGCGTGATGGACATAATCGGCGGATCGGTTCTGCATACCTGCCTGTACGATACGCTTGTATTTGCGCGCCGCCTCGACCATCTTCCGGCCTTCCCAAATATTGTGGGAGACGGGCTTCTCGACATACACGTGCTTGCCCGCCTGGCAGGCCCATACGGTCCCCAAGCCATGCCAGTGATCGGGTGTGGCGTTGACGATGATGTCCACATCAGGGTCGTCCAGCATCTTGCGGAAATCGGTGATCCCCTGCGGCGTCTTCCCGGTGGCCCCCCCAACCGCCTCCGCAGGCCGGGCAAGTCGCCGCTGGTCGGCGTCACATACGTATTTCACGGTGACGTCGGGCCGATTGGCAAATCGACTGATCAGATACGTTCCCCGGCCGCCGCATCCCATGAGGCCTACGACCATCTTGTCGCTGGCGGACGACGTGCTGCCAGACGCGGCCATTGCTACTCCTGCCGTCAGGCCGGCCGTCACACCGGCACTCGCCGAGTCCTTTAAGAAGTTACGTCGGTTCAACGGATTCATGGCCATTCCTTTCTTTGGGTTCACATTATCTTCTCTACTTGTCGTACGGATCCCGTGACGGGCAGGATGGCCGGTAGGTCCCGCTTGCCGAGCGGGACCTCGTGTTGCCGGCCTTCCATTCGTCCAGGTCCCGCTCGGCAAGCGGGACCTACCGACGTGAGGCCGCCCCGCTAACGATCGTTCTTCTTTCGGCCGAACGATGCTCGCTCGATCTCGCCTACCGGCACGTAGGCTTGTGACGTATGCGTGTAGTTGCACGTACACCCACCGATCACGTTGGGAGCGTTCAGTACGCCGTTGGCCGGGTACAGGTTGTTGTGACACGCGGGACGGATGTTCCACAGCGACGTGGGCTCGCGCGACTCGATGTCGATGTAAGCCGCGTTTGCGCGAACGCGAGTCGTAATCAAGTGCTCGCTTGCACGGATGGTCGTGCATCCGCGTCGAACCCACGCGGTGTGGTCGCCTGTGCGTTGGCCCGTCTTGAGGTTGAAAACGACGAAATCCTGGACGGTTCCCCAAAGCAACTTGTCGCCGATCACGAACAGCGGGCCAGGGATGTAACGGACCGGTTTGCCGTCAACCGGCTTGGGCGGCTCAGGCAGCGCGTGGAGCCGTTTTCCAGTGGCGCCTTGATGGATTCCGGTAGCCGTGGCAACGAGGTCGAGCGATTCGCTATAAAGCACTTTCGACCCGCTGGCGATTTCCCATATGATTTCGCCCGAGCGAATGTCAAACGCTCGAGTCTTCACGGCCGAGTGCTCCAATTCGCCGCGGCGAGGGTTGAGCAGTTCCGCGCAGAACACGCGGCCGCCTCCAACCGAAAGGCTCAGCGCGGTTCGATTGCACTCTTGACGCCAAAGGACCTCGCCGGTTTCGTGGTTCACACAGACCACGAATTTTCCGTTCGTCGAGACAAGGTAATTCTTCCAGCAGCGCAGGTTCTGCCAGGCTCCAGGAAGAGCGTCGGGAAGCTCGATTCGCCGAGTCTCTTCCCCCGTGGCCGGATCCAAAATGGCGCAGGTCTTGCCGCCGGTTGCGTAGATTGCATCGGGCGTAGCGACCAACTGATCGGTGACGGCATGCGCGAACGGTAGTGCCGCTTCCCACAGGTGACGGCCGGTGAAGACGTCGACCGCCAGGAGCTTGTTCGATTTCACGAGCACGCGTCCGCCTGCAACTCGCACGACGGCGCCGCCCGGCGTGCGGCGCCATTCCCTCGGCGCATTGAACCAGAGCAAACCCAAAGGCGCCTTGACGAATCGGTCCGTTGACGCGCCGGTGTTCGCCGCGTTGGCCTCCTCGTGGGACCAATCCGCTGCGCCGGGCAACCCTTCCGAGCGTCTGAGCAGGACCCAATCGTCGGTTCGACTGACTTGCACCTCTTCGATTGGAAACAGGGGGAACTCGTTGGATGGTAGGTCTGTCCCGATACAAAGCGTACCCCCGTAAGGACGCAACTTGGAAATGAGGGCCTCGTCGGGTGTCAAGTCGCGCGAAAACTCCGACACGATCAGGTTGGCCAAGTAGGGCGGAAAGGGGTAGGTGAGCAAATTCCCAACGCGGGCACACGCTCGCGAGCCGTACAGCCCGGCTTCGTGCACCCGCTGGCGAACTTTGGCGATCTTGCCGGCGTCCGGATCCACGGCGATCACATACAGGTCCGATTGGCGAACCAGTTCCTCGACCAGCCGACCCGAGCCGAGACCGAGCACCAGCGCGTAACCATCCGTCGTTTTCGTAGCTTCGAGGATCTGCGCCGCCTCTTTGGTCCACCCGTCCGCTTGCGGTGCGGCCGTCGTTGGTTTCGTATGTACGACGACGTCGGCCGGCTTATCGGAACCGAACGCGCAGATTCGCCCTTCGCGAGTGACGACAAACAGCCGTCCGTCGGCGGCCAGCAGGCGATTCGGCGTGCCGTCTACCGATGCTTGCCATTCGATTTCGGGCTGCTCGCCTTCCTTAGGAATCCGAACCGCCGCCACCGTTCCAGGTCCGGCGCAGAACAGTTGGGCCCCGGCCTTGATGTGGACCTGGAGCTTCGAGGGCAGTTTCCACAGGTCTCGAAATACTCCCGTGAATTTGTCAGGGTAAGTGTCGTCTTGGCGATTGGCGGGAATCTCGGTTTCGCCGCGTGGCGTCATCTGGACCGAGGTGAGGTCGCGGGCTGTGATGCCGCCATCGTTCTCGTAAAACGCTTCGGGGGTGAAGACTGGCTGGGTGAATCGGCCGATGTCTTTATGGTTGGTCTTGTCGATACGAAGCCGCGTAAAGCCGCCCGTGTAGAGTTCGCTCTTGAAGTCGTTTCCTCCGCGCGAGTTGCGGAACTGTTCGTCGTTTGGCCGGCTGAGATCGTAGATGTCGCCACTCTGGCAGAGATACTTTCCACTGCCCGCAACGAACCAGGTTCCCTTGGGCAACCCATCGCGACCGCCCCAGCCCATGTAGTAAGGTTCGAGTCCGCCGGTCTCGAGGTTAAGCAGCGCTGGTAGCTGCGTGCCGCAAGGGACGACCAGCTTCTCGTTGACGATGGCCAAGTACCCCTGGGGTGTGAGGCCAGCATACTGGGCGATGCCGTGGTCCTGGTTGGCACCGGGAATGTGATTGCTATCAGTATTCGACCAAACGATCTTGCCCGTCTCAGCATTCAGCGCGTGGACGAACACTCCGTCGGCCGGCCAGAGCCCGGCGGCGAAGTAGACGACGCCGTCACGCAAGACAGGTCCGCCACGAGCCGGCCACAACGAAGTCAGTCGGCCGTTGCCAAGTAACGTGCGGTCTTCCTTGTCAGCCGGGAGACCGCGGAACTTCCATCGCAACTTGCCATCGGCGGCATCCAGGCAGTAGAGAAGACCGTCATCCGAGACAAAATAGACTTTGTCTTGCCACGCTGCCGGTGCGAACCGAACAGGCCCCGCGGCGAAAAACCGCCATCGCACTTCGCCCGTGGCCGTATCCAGTGCCGTTACGCTCTCGGTGATCATGGACGGCACGAACATGGTCTGGCCAAGAACGACTGGTTCGTACGACGTATCGAATTCCAGTCTCACGTTTCGTGGAAACGCGGGGGCGGGCGGAGCCAACTCCCGCACCCACTGAAGGTGCAGATCCGACGGCAACTCTTCGGTCGATGCGGCGGTACGGCCCGCATCGAAACGGAACTGTGGCCAGTCATCGGCGAAAGCACCCAATGTGAACAGGGTCGTTACAATCGCGATTGCAGGCGGGATAAATCGGTTCATCAAACGTTCTCCTTGTGAGTGTTAGGGAATATCTCGAATGATAGCTTAGCGGGTCCGAGGCACGAGCGGATAGTCCTCGCCCCAAAGAAGCGGCATAGAACGTTTCCGTTTGAAGGCATTACGGCCGCCGCCCTGCAGAAGATTGGCGGTTCGGTTACCACCTCCTTCGTGCATCAGTTCGTACTCGTGGATCGGTACTTGGAAGTAGTCGTGGCCTTTAAGGTACCGCATCACCGAGCGTGCGCCTTGGTACTGGCCCGGCTTGAAGAGTACGTCAACTTGCCAGCCAAGGGAATCAGCCTTTTCTAACCAATCGTATGCTTCGGTTTGGCTCTCGGCCGATTGCAGGAACGTGATTCCACCGAGGCGCAACAAGTAGCGAACCGTTTCCGAACTCCGTTGTGGCGCGTCCGGCGGGTGCATTCCCAAGCGTTGGCCATCGGGGCCCACGCGGCAGGTGGCGTATTGATAGCCGAATTGTGTCAATATCTCGCAGGGGCCAAAACGCTGTACTGTATCGTATGCCGGAACGGTGATTCCGTGGGCCAAGTCGGGCCAGTGCACCTTCAATTGCGCCGGACCAATCACCGGCTTACCCGCAGCCACCAGCCGCCGCGCCAGCGAAAAGTCGGCATGGTCGTGGTGTCGATGGGTGATCAGCGCAACGTCGACTAGCCCGGACAAGCGGTCCCGCTGCTCGCGCGTCAGATAGAAACCGCTCCGGTATTGATCGGACTCTTCCGGTTCGCCGGCGTTGTTCACCGGGCCTTGGCAGAAATCGAGTGAAACGGTTCCGTCCGCGCTTCTGAGGATTACGGAAGAAGAGTAGAACTTGAAAAGACGTACCCCTTCGACCACGCGTGTTCTCTCCAGTGCGTCGAGGCCGCGATCGACTCTGCGCCGGTAGAAACGGACCATCGCCCCGAGCCAAGGTTTCAGCTTGGGGCGATCCTCGTCGGATACATGTTTCACCGAGTAACAGATCAGGCGGTCCATCGACTGCATGATGTTCAGACGCTCGTCGCCACTATCGAACGACGGCGGATAACTCTCCATGGCCTTATAGATGTCGTCCCAGGACATGCTGGAGGAGACGCTAGGAAACGGTTTCAGCGTGGTGTCAGTGGGCAAATTGAACTCGAATTCGTCGCGCCAGCACTGCTTGGCATGATCGCGAACCTTGGCAACGATCTTGTCCTTACCAAGGAACAGCACGCTGCTTCCCCGGTTGTTTGCTGTGGCACCGACACTAATATGCAGGACGCCGTTCTCCAGGCAGTACTCGCCTCGGCCAAACTCATCTCGAACGCCGTAGGCATGGTGTAGGTGACCGTGGACGAACAGCTTGACGTTCGGGTACTGGGCAAACATGGCCCGCAGTTCGGCCGATTCCTTCAGATACATCGACCCGGGAAACGGCGTGGCTTCTCGGTCCTCGCTGTGCCATGTCGTTTCGAACACGGGGGCATGGAAAGCGATGACGGTCGTCGATTTGACGTCCGAGGCCAGTTCGCGACGGAGCCAGGCGAGTTGCTTGTCGCCAAGATTGCAGATGTGTGTCTTCGGACCGGTCACGGCAGTGACGCTGGTGAAAATGAAACGGATTCCGCGGCGATAAATCGCGTAGTACAACGGCAGCCCGGTACACTTCTGGTAGGCGTCCAGGCCCGCGCCTAGTTCCGCGTTACCGGCGACGCTGTATACGGGTCTGGTTGAGGGCTTGAGAATGATCCGCTCGTAATCCGCAAAGTACTCCGGCTTGTTTTGTACGAGATCGCCCAATACGACCAGGAAATCGTGAGGAATCTCAGCCAAGTCATCCATGGCCGTTTTCGCGTGCTCCAGGCTGCGTGGGTTCATGTGCAATTGAGGATCGCCCATCAAGGCAACGACCAGTTGGTTCCGATCCACAGAGGAGAATTCCGGTTCGTGCCGGGCCGGCGGTGTGATCTTCGCGGCCTCGTCGGCTGCCACGAAAGATCCGACGCCGTGCAGCCCGATCGCCGCGGCTGAAGTCGCGAGGAATCGACGTCGATTGAAACGGTTCGCCGATGGATCTTTATGCTTCGCCATACATTTCCTTCAGAGCACATGAGAGCAGCAGCATGTCAATCGTTGACACGAGCCTTGCTGGGCACGTTCGAGGCCGCGTTCTGACACGCAGGCAACCTCGGCATTATGGGCACAGCAGCCAACCAGATCAACGACATGGCGACCTGGATCTGCCTTCTTGCGAGTCCTGCATCTTCCTCGCCAAGGGTTACTTGTTGCGATATGAAACCGCGGCATGTAAGTTGGGTGGGCACACAGATGTCTATTGTAGCATGACGTGGATCCATGTGTTACGAGTTCGTCCCGACTGCAAGTTGAAGGTACCAGACCATGGCGTCGGAGCAGCGTTTTTCACGGCGACGACTTCTGAAGCGGATCACGTTGGCAGGAGCGGCAGCAGTGGCCGCACCGCATATCGTGCCTGCTCGTGTCCTGGGACGCGACGGGCAAGTGCCTCCCAGCGAGACGATCGCGCTGGGGTCGATCGGGTTGGGATTCGCCTGGCAATCCGGGATGGCGTTCGACGGTGTGCGTTTGCTTGCCGTGTGTGATGTTCAACGCTCACGCCTCTCCTCGGCCAAGTCGCAAGTCGACAAGCACTACGGCAATCGGGACTGCCAGGCTTGTGGTGACTTTCGCGAGGTGATTGGTCGCGACGATATCGACGCCGTCTACATCGCCACACCCGACCACTGGCACGCGCCCATCACGATCGCTGCGGCCCGAGCGGGCAAGCATATCTACTGCCAGAAACCACTGACGCACACAGTGGCCGAGGGCCGGGCCGTGGTCGAGGCCGTGAACCGATACGGAGTCGTGTTCCAGCACGGTACACAGCACCGATCTGAATGGGCTTTCGGCGCGGCCGCCACGCTGGTCCAGGGCGGCTACCTGGGGCGACTGCATACCATCCGCCTGGGCATGCCTTGCGGCCAGCGTTGCCCGACCCAGCCAGTGCAAGCGGTACCTGCTGGTTTCGACTACGACATGTGGCTGGGGCCGGCGCCCTGGGCACCGTTCACGCCCAAACGGTGCTTTGGCATCCATTCCTGGTACTTCATCTCCGGCTATTGCGTTGGTTACATCGCCGGTTGGGGCGTCCATCATCTGGACAGCGGCCAGCATGGCTATGGGGCCGACGACGTAGGACCGAAGTGGATTCGCGCGAAAGCCATCTTTCCCACCGAAGGGCTCTACAATACGCCGATCCACTATCGCGTCGATTTCGAGTACGAAGACGGTGTGACGATGACGTGTATCGACACGGCGAACCATTGGTCCAAACCGTCCGGCATCGTCGCAGCGAGGGTCCGTGACATCCACGGCGATGCGGCCGGCCGACACCGGTTTGGCGTTCTTTTCGAGGGTACTGAAGGAAACGCGTTCGTCTGGCGGGAGGGGCGTTTGGAAACGAAGCCGGAATCATTGCGCTCGGTGGTCGATCGGAATATGCCGCCCACGGCCAAGGACTATGGGACACCGGGGCATTTCGGAAACTGGTTCGACTGCATTCGCTCGGGACGCCGCACGAATGCGCCGGTCGAGGTGGGCCATCGCTCGACCACGCTGTGCAACATCGGAACGATCGGCATGTCGCTTGGCCGCGACCTCCAGTGGGATCCCGATGCCGAGCGTTTCGTCGATGACGACGAGGCCAACCGCATGCTGTCGTACCCGATGCGTGAGCCGTGGAGGTTATAGACCTGTGTCTCCCGTGAAGTGAGACCTCGGCGGCGATTGACCTGACAGCAAGAGAGGAGTGTGACTCGTGACAGATATCAAACGAAGGGAATTCATGCGAAACACAGCGGCAGGCTTGGCGGCGAGCACTCTTGCGTGCCAGTGTCTCCCGACCGCGGCATCCGAAACCGAGGGATCTGTGGAGCCGCGCGAGGAGGACAAACACGCGATGAGTGATGTGCGTCTGAAAGCGATGACCGCGGAGCGCATCGATACCCACAGCCATTGGCAACCCAGGCAGGCTGCGCTCAAAGATATCGCCCGGGGGCTGGGGGACTTTACGCAGAGCCCAGGTTTGAGTTTCAGCCGCCAACTCGCATTGGGCAGCCGGAAACTGTACGGGATCGACTCGGGGCTCTTCCTTCGGCCAGATTCGCCGGAGGAATTGTTCGAGAAGGCTGCCGCGCTCAGGGCGAAGGGGCCGGCGGCTGCCCTAGAAGCCGCGTTGGATGCGGGCAGTATTTCGATTCAATTCTGCTTTTCCGGCTTTAGGCCCGAACACGCCTCGCACGCCAAACTGTCTTCACGCCTTCGGCTGCTCGCCTACATCGATCAGGCCATCGCCGGTCGAGACCGCGCGTTCTGTCCGGACGGCCGGGACATGGAATTCAACTACTATAACTCCATCAGCGGCCATTTCGCAGGGCCGAAAACGCTGACAGATTACCTGGACGCGTTGGGCGCGGCCATCGACTCTTGGCGATCGCACGGAGTCGTGGGTATGAAGACGGCTTTCGCCTACACAATCGGCCTGAAGTTCAGCGACCCGTCTTTGGAAGAAGCGCAAACCGCTTTCGCCAAGAAGCAAGACATGACGCCGGAGGAGATAACAGCCGTGCAACACTACGCCTTCCGACATGCGTTGTTGGCATGTCAGCGTAACGAGTTGCCAGTGGTTGTACACACCGGCTTCCAGATCTGGGGGCACTCGGACCTTCGGCAGTCCAATCCGATGCATCTGCACAATCTTCTCATTGACAAACGATACAAAGACATCACGTGGGTGCTGCTCCACGGCGGCAACCCTTACGTCGGCGAAACGACCTATTTGGCGCGCATGTTCCCGAATGTGAATATCGATTTCACCTGGATCTCCTGGATGACACGGGCCCGGTTCCGAATGGCGCTGGCCGAATGGATCGAGATTGTGCCGCACGGAAAGTTCTGCTTCGGCTCGGACAGCAGTTGTCCGGAGAGTATCGTCGGCACCGGCGAAATCACTCGCGAGGTCATCGCCAACGTTCTGGAAGATCAGATCGCTCGACGCATCATTGACGAAAAAGTTGCTCTCGACTTCATCGAGCACACCTACGTCAAGACGCCGACTCGCCTGTTCCTATGAATCCGGTGCACCGAAAGACACAATCTCTCCGGATCGGCAGGTGGCAAACAGCCGACCTCCCTGGAAAGCTAAATCGATGACTTCGCCCGGCACCGGGGCGCTCCAGAGTTCCTTGCCGTCAGCGGCGCCCGTGGCGTAGACCTTCGTCTCTCCGCCCGAGAACAAAATGCCACCTGCTTCGATCAACACGTTCATCAGAACGCCTTCCCACGCTTTCCAAACGAGATGCCTTGGCGGGGCCTTCTTTTCACTGGTCAATTGGCCTGAAGTGGCAACCAGGTACGGGCCGGCCTTGCCATTGACCTTCTGGTTGGGCAGATAGACGACGTCATCGCCGACGACAGGTAGCCTCCAATTGGCGTTCTCGGCCACGTACTTCACATGCCATACATATTGCCTACCGCGCGTGGTGGAAATCAGGCGATCGTCAGCCAGCATGATCTCCGGTCCGCCGCGGCGAGCACCGAACAGGATGGGTTCCACGGCGCGCGGCGTTCGATCCGAGCCGCCGAGTTGGATCTGCCACGGAGCGGCCTCTGGGGTCGGAAAGTAGAGACGATCGTCGCTCATGGCCAACGGGCCGCCCGGAACAAATCCATTCTTGAACTTGGCCACTGTATCGCTCAGCAATTCTCCCCAATGCAAACGTCCCGTTCGTGCATCGAGGGCATAGACAGCGGTTTCTTCGCTGGGCAGCCTACCCGCCGCAAAATACGCTACGCCGTCGTGAACCAGCACGCCGCTGCCGACGGGCCACAGTGAGGCATATCGGCCGTAGGTAACCGCTCGATCGGATGCCACTGCGGCTTGGAACTGCCAGATCAACTCGCCGCTGTCGGCGCGCAGGCAGTGCACCCAGCCATCTTCGTCGCCTACGTAAATCCTACCTTGCCACAGATAAGGCGCTGCCGGAATCGAAGCGTCTGTAAGATACTGCCATTTCTTCTCGCCCGTGCCGGCGTCCAGAGCGCAGACTTTGCCATCCGCTGATCCGCAGAAGACAAGTCCGTACCCGGCGCAAGCGGGTGTGAGAGGGCCGGATAGCTTCTCGCGCCACCGTCGTCCCAGTGGCAGAGAAGCCGCCTCGGTACTTCGCCCGCTTCGCTCGCGATCCGCACGCCAGGTCGCCCAAATCGAGCTGGTCTGTTTTTCAAGGACTTCTCGTTCAAATGCTGCGCCCCGCCGCAAACGTTGATCGGTAGGAATCGGATTCGGCGGCTCACCCGGTCCCATCGCCAAACTTCCTCGAAGGGGCGACGGGCATTGGCAGCCGGGCGCTTGGATATAGAACATGCCGAACGCGGGAACGGCAGCGAAGGTGCACGTGGGACGGAAGCCGCCGAAGGAGACCTTCTGAGGAGTCTTTCCAGCCGAGTCTTCCATCGATGCCAGGTTCAGCACCGAGGTTTCGGTGGAGCGGTATATCAGGCAGTTGCTAGTCGCTAGCGAGGCGGTGCACTTCAGGGCCCAATTAGGCCGCATCCACTTGCGAGTTCCATCCAACACGTCGACTGCAGCCAGCCCTTTGTCGTGCTGACGCATCCCGTAGACCGTGTCTTTGGAGAAGGCAAATCCGGCGACCGTCAGTCCGAAGTCGCAATCGAACAAGCGGGAACCGTCGCGTGCGGAAAATGCAGCCAGTTCTCGTCTGTTGTGGCCAGCTCTGAGCAAGTTGGCCCCGGAGTAGAAACCACCTCGTTTGTCGGCCACCGGCCGGTTGTACAAAATCCACAACTTATCTCGATAAGCGGCGCAACCCGCTACTTCGCTTCCCTCCGGCAGGTCAGTATTGTTGGACCAGACTTCCTCGCCCGTTGCAGCGTCCAGTGCATGAAGACCGAACTGCGGGTCGCAATAGAAGAACCGTCCGTCACTTACGGTCAGCGAAGACGTCATGGACGGCGTGTGGCTGATCCACTTGAGATTCCCGGACCGGCGATCGAGTGCAAACACGGCCTTCGAGCGGCCTCGATAGTTCATGGTGTTCCAGTCCACTTTCACGTTCGGCGACTGGCCCACGCCGCCGAACAACGTGTCGCCCACGCAGGAAAGGTACAACCACACGTCTCCCGCCTCCGGCGAAGCTTGCGCGGGAATCGGAACGGATCGGATGATGGCGCCATCGGCAAGTTCGATGACATGACAAAACTGGCCGCCCAGCAAATAGAGTTCGTCGCCCACAACGGCGTAGTCGCAGCAGAACTCACGATTGCTGTACATGCCGGGTGGTCGATCGATGGGCAATTCCCTTTTGCCGACCCTGGACCACAACTCGACACCGCTAAATGCGTCGAGGACTTGGATGTACGGCGTCGTGTCAGGATGGTCGGGATAAGAAAGCCCCGCGATGATGACACGGCCCCCGGCCAATGCGATCCCGGCCGAAGCCAATCCCGGGCGATAGCCCGCAATCCAATGCGGCCGATACGTGGTGTACGGCATCTCGTCTTGGCTGGCGAGCGTGTTGGCCGGATCGTGATTCCGGTGAGTCCACTCGTCCCACCCCGGTGATGTCGGGCGTGTGATCAAGGCCCACACACCGTCGCTTTCAATAATCTCGTAGGTATTGATGTCGGCCGTCTTCAGCCAATCTTCGAGTTGCCCGCGAGTCAGCGCGCTCCCACGCCGCGCCGCAACCGTACTCTGGCCCACCACAGCGACTCCATTCGGACTCAGGACCCTGTAGATCTCCCTCGCATCGCGCCCGCGAAGCCCGTCCGTGAACTGGTCCCCGCATATCACCAAATTGGCCGAAAGACTCGGATAATCCAGTTCATCGACGCGTCGGTGTTGGACGATGATCCGCTGGCTGGACAACCCGGCGGCGTCGACATCCTGGCGCAGCTTCTGGACCGCGTCCCAATCTGGCTCGACGCAATGGATGGTCAATTCAGTAGTCTTGGCCATCTCAATCGCCAGGCTCGCGTCCCCCGGCCCCACATCCAGGCCGATGCCTTTGTTCCACTTCAATTTTGAGGCGATCACGCGAGCGATGTCCGTCGCACCGCGCTCGCCACTCGGTTTGTCCATTTCCAGGTCGGCGGCGGTGGCGGGAAACACAGTGGCGCCGGCCACCAGACAGACCGAAATCAACGCTGCCATCATCCGTATGTTGTTCGTAGTCTTCATGCCTCACAAAGTCCTTCATCAAGAGTCTTGGCTAAAGGCTTGGTCAGCACATTCTACCAGCCGGTCCCCCGAACATGCCACCGTACACGCAAAACCAATGCTGACGCAGCACTAGTCCGAGGCGTCGCGATTGTCCTTCTCGCGTTCCGTCACCGCCGAATCATCCACGACGATGTTCCGGTAGCTGAGCAGAGAGCCTTTCTTGAGATGTACATCGCTGAGGGCGTTCGCGAAGTCGGCGAGCGACTTCCAATAGTCGATGGCGGTAGCAGCGCGGCGACCCAGGGCGTCCGCCAAGGCGTCCGGTGCGGCCGAGTGTGAATGGCGTCCCTTCAAAGCTTCGACTTCCTGTTCCGTGGCTCTCCGGCGGATGGAATGCGTTTGGGCCAGCGAGCACGCAGCGTCCAGATTCCTCACCGCACCGGCCAGTTCGTGGACAACGCTCAACTCGATGTCTTCCATCGCGGCCTGTTCTCGCGCGAGCAACAATTGTGCGTTCCGCACGCCTTGCATCTCAGCGCGTTTCCCGACCGGCAGGAGCTGTTGTCGCTCGGTCCATTGATAGGCGTTCGATGTGGATATCGCTGGTATTGCTGCTGCTTTTGCTGCGGCCAATTCCAGTTCACGCTGCTGGAGTTTCCAGCGTTGCCGGGCAAGCTCGGTCCGATTGTCGAGAGCCTCCGTCCTACTCTCATCCCAGTCAAAACTGGCCTTTGTCAGGGACGGATCCTCGCACGGTCGAATCAGCCGGCCATCGTCGCTCGATAGCCCCAGGAGGAAGCGCAGACGATGCTCACCGGCGTAAACCGCGCGTAAGGCATCTACCACTTTGCCTCTGAACAGGAAGTACTGTTTCCTGGCGTCGCATTCGACCTCGACATCGGAGGCTTCTTTTTCGGAAGAGACGCCTCGCCAGGATTCCAGGGAGGCGTCGCGGGCTTCTTTCGTTGTTTCGAGATTTCGGCAAGCGCGCCAGAGACCCCAGTAGGCGTGCTCCACATCCTTTACAAGGCTGGCGGCCTTGTCTTCAACGTCGCTCATGCTCATGTCCGCAGTCGCTCGGTGGATCGTCGTCCGATTATCAACACTCGTCACGATGAGAGCCTCTGAATTTTGCAGGGCAATCGTGATTGCCTCCTTCAACGTCATGTCCCAGGACTCGGCAGGAAGGTCGTGACTGGCAGGTTTGGGCTTTTGCTCCGGCAGTTCCACGTGTTTCGACCGATCCTCGGATCCTTGTCGCTTTTCGAGCAATTCGATTAGCCGATTCACATCGCGGCGCACGGTTCTCACGTCC
>CAZURK010000096.1:0-48220 GCA_964623055.1 uncultured Pirellulaceae bacterium | reverse complement strand
AAGTGGGAGTCGTTCATCCGGATGAAAACTCGCGAGGGCGAAGACGGGTATGACACCGTGGAATGGGCAGCGAAACTGCCGGGCTCGACAGGGAAGGTTGGCACATTTGGCGGCTCGTACAATGGGCTGCTACAGTGGCAACTGGCCCCGCTGCAGCCGCCGTCGTTGGTTGCCATGTCCGCGCACAGCATTCCGGCTCGATACACCGACCTGGAGGGCCCCGGCACGATCCGCCCCGGTCGGCGTTTGCACTGGTGGGCCGTTTCCATGGCCCCGGACATGCGCCGGCGGGCAAACCAGCCCGGGACGCACACGCGGGCGGCTTCGCAGAAGCTTTGGATCGGCGGGGCCTCGAAGAAATGGTTCGACTTCTTGCCGTGGCTGGAATTGCCGCGGGAGGTCTTCGAGGACGAAACCGAATACGTCCGCCATTGGCTCAAGAATCCTCACCTCGATCCGTGGCGGCTACACGAGGGATGCAAGCAGATCACCGTGCCGAACCTGAACGTCGTCGGATGGCACGACCACTGTAACGGCGACATGCTGCTGGATCGGACAATGTTCGCCGAGGCAGCTACGGAAACCGCGCGCAAAGGCACGCGTCTGATCATCGGCCCCTGGTCGCACGCCGGGCGCGGATCGCGTAATCGGTTTGGCAAAATCGACTTCGGCCCCAACGCCAAGTTGGACGTAGGCGCCCTGGAGATCCGCTGGTTCGACTACTGGCTGAAGGGCAAGGATAACGGCATCGACAAGACGGCCCCCGTGCGGATCTTCGTCATGGGCGACAATCAATGGCGAGACGAACAGCAGTGGCCGCTGGAACGGGCCAAACCCAGAATGCTGTATCTAACCAGCGGCGGTCACGCGAATACTCCGGGCGGCGATGGGAAGCTTGTCGAAACCGAGCCAGGCGTGGCTGGCAGCGACGGCTACGCCTACGACCCGACCAAGCCGGTACCTTCGCTTCACGGGCCAGCGCTGTTCACCATCCCCACCGATCAACGGCCTCTGGCCGACCGTCAAGACATCCTCGTCTACCAGTCAGAGCCGCTGACCGCGCGGCTGGAAGTGACCGGCAATCCGGCGGTCGAACTGTACGCCGCATCGTCGGCCCCGGACACCGACTGGTTCGCGCGCCTGATCGACGTGGCTCCGGATGGGTTGGCCCGCGAAGTGTCTCTTGGCATGGTGCGCGCGCGATATCGCAACGGCCTGGATAAACCGGAACTGGTACAGCCTGGCGAAGTGGTCAAATACACGATCCGCATGAATCCGACCTCCAACGCCTTTCTGCTTGGCCATCGTATCCGGCTGGACATCACCAGCAGCGACTTCCCCAACTACGACCGCAACCACAATACGGCCGCGGACCAAAACGCCGATGCAACATTGGTCACGGCAGAGCAAACCGTCCACCACGGCGACGTGCATGCGACTCGGATCGTTCTGCCGGTGGTTCAGGTAGAACAACGTTGATCTTGCGATACCGCAGCCGTCTACGCGTGCCCGAGCGCATCCAGGTCCTTGAACAAACGAGTCTCGGGCCTCATCGCTGGCTCCGGTATGGCTTACCGGCTCGGTAGTGTTCGAGCTGCAGCCGGAGCCTTTCGGCCACAACGCCGCGCTCCGGCTTCACGAGCGCCAATGCTCTGGTCGCGATGGTAACGGCCTCGGCGAACCTGCCCATTTCGGCATACGCGGCCGCCAGGGTACTCAGCAGTGGGGGGGCCCGATAGCCGGTGGCCATACAAGGCCGCTCGACCAGTTGGACGGCCCGAGCCCCGTCACGGATATCGTGTCGGGGACACACGGCCAACAACCAAGCCAACTCATTGATCGCATCCAGATTGTTTGCGTCGATTTCTGTGGCCTTTTCAAACTGAGCGATCGCCGACTCGAACTTTCCTTGTGCGGCCAACGCATTGCCTAGAAGGAGCCGCGCACCGATGAAACGAGGGTTGATTTCAAGAGCTTCTTGAAGGTGTTCGACAGCCTCTTCGAACATATTTCGGTTGAACAGGACGTTTGCCAAATCGACTCGAGCCGGCGGGTTTTCAGGGTCGAGTTCCACCACGGTGCGGAAGTGAGCCGTCGCCTCTTGGAGCATGCCTTTCTCCAGCAGGATCATCCCCAGATTGCCGTGAGCCTCCAAATGTCTGGGCTGGAACTCCAGTGCTTTCTCGATGTGGGCCATCGCCTCGTCAGACATTCCTTTCTGAAGGAGGGCCGCTCCCAAGTTGCAGTGTGCGTCCGCAGCATTGGGGTTGAGCTGCAACGCCTGGTTGAAGCGATCGACGGCCTGGTCAAGCATGCCGTGCTCGAACAGGGCGAGCCCTGCGTTAACGTGGGTCCGCCAATACTCGGGATGAGACGCAAGCACCTTGTCGAAAACGGCCAATGCTTCCTTCAACTTTCCGTTGCTGGCCAGTTCGATCCCTCGATCGTTGTCTCGAAGATATTGCAGCGAGGGCACTTCGATGCTCACAAACTCGTCGTAGGAAACGTTCACGAACTCGGGAATATTGACGGCCCGGTTTGCCGCCGTGGAATTGGGAATCAGAATCGCTGGGCTGTCGTTTCCGTCCTCGTCGATGTGGGTCAGAAACATCTGCGTATAGGGCGTGTTGGCCTTGGAAGAGAAGACCATCCAGCGGCCGTTCGGTGAGAAACTGTGCCAGGAATTCATCCGTGACGTGTTGCAGCGCATCAGGCGGGCCGTTCCGCCGGCCGCTGGAACGATCCACAGCTTGCTGTCCGGGCGGAGAAGCTGCCCGTTGCGGCACTGGACGAAGACGATCCATTTGCCGTCGGGCGAGACTTTGGGAAACGTGTTGCTCATGCCGTTGTTCGATGCCCCGGCGATCAACACCGCTTCTCCGCCTCGGCCGCCGTCGAACGGAATCCGGTACAGGTCGTACTGGATTTGTGTCTCCGCAGGATCGTTAGGGCGGACGGCGTCGGTCGAGCCTTCCGGATAGGGATCCCTGGCCTCGGCGCGGGCGAAGACAAGATCTTTTCCGTTGGCGCCCCACGCGGGGTCGCAATGCACGAAGTTGGGGTCGTCTGCGCCGGGCAGGGCCTTCATTTCGCCGGTCGTCCGCGAGTAATACGCCAAGATACCGCGGGTCGGATAGAAGACCTGAAGGAACCTGTAATCCAGGAAGTTACGCACGTACAACGTTTCGTTCAGTGTCGTGACGGCGAACTGACCGTCGGGAGACAATTGCGACATGAACCCGATCGTTTTGTGACCATCGGGTTTGTCCTGGTAGGAATTCCACGTGATTACATTCTTGTCCTCGATCACGGTTTGCTTGGCCAACGAAGTGATGACGTACGTGCCCTTGTCGCCTTGAGGGCCGTCCAGGTCCATGCCGAAGGTTTTGCCATTGGCCGAGAATGAATGGCAGTTCGCACAAGTGGGCATGTCGGTCAACAGAAGCCGGCTCTGGGGCTTGGAGATATCCCGCAGCCGCCAGCCGATCAATGTCAGAGCTTTCTCGCCCAACGGCTTGATCTGCCCCTCGTTGTTTCTCGAAGGTGCCAGCGGCACGTCGCGGTAAAAAATCGGTGCGCCAACGGGATCCTTGGAAGTCATGAACGAAGTTCGGCCACGGGAGCGGGGCTGTCGAGTATCCTTAGCGGGAAAGCCGAAAATGGTCAAGCTGGCCTCCACACCCGTCGAACGTTGTTTGATCGCCGCCCATACGTCGCTGCTGGGTGTCCAACTCCTGGCAGCGGCCTGGTAAGGGGTCGGCTTGTACACTTCGTTGTTGGGCGCGATGCACGTCGGATCGATCTTGCCCTCCGGTGGCGGCGGGCCGGGTGAAAGAACGTAGATGTGCTCGGAGTCGTCCCCGAACGCCACGTCGATTAGCCAAGTATCTACTTGCTCGGCCGGTTCGTGCCAGAGGAACGTCGGCGGGACAATATCGGGCGGGAAGATCGACTCGTCGTGGGGATAGTCGATCGTCAACTTAGCTAGCTCACCGTCGCCTTGAACGGACCGGACGACGGCCTCCATCACGCCGGCCAGTTCCGGTCTTGCCATCGAGCCAGTGTCGACGCCGCTCTCAACCAGCACGGCCTCTTCGCTTGCTCCCAGGAGGGGATGGATCGGTCTTGGCGCAGGGGAGGGCGCGTGTAACTGGGGCTCAGTTGGACCGGCCGGTCGGCTCTCGGTCGCGCTGGCGCTAACTTGGCCCATCGGGTCTAGTGGCCCGACCGGAGACTCCGGCGCCGTTGGCACGCCAGCGTTCGGCATCGCCGGGCTCTTCCACTTGGTCCGCACGAAAGCCACGGCCAACGCCGCTACGATGATGCCGATCACGATACATAGGCCAGCTTTTCTTTGCACGACTTTTCTCCCGCTGGCTGTCCCATCCCACGACCGTATGATGCCCGTCACCAACCCGCCCAGCCCCAAGTCTCTTGTCGGTGCACGCCGAAGTGAAACCTTGTCAGCGACAAGAAGTAGTTCGTTTACTCTACGACTTCACCAACAAGCGGTCAATCGCGCACGTTGCCAGACTGGTGCCAAAGGTCAGGCGAATCAAAGTTCAATCTTGCCGGGCCAAATGGTCTTCTGTGCTTACTGACATTGCCGGAAAGACTGGCGGTGATACGTTTACCGATGCTGCTACTGATCACCCGCGTATGCGGGCTTGTCGTTGGTGCGCGCGAGCTGGGGCTTCCCTTGTTTGTTCTGAGCTGATGGGCGGCTATTTCCTTCTGAGGTAGAATCACTCCTGGTGTCGGAAATGGAATTTCCTATCATTCTAAGACAGTGGCCGGTTGTCCTACGGCAGTCCGTTTATGGTTCATTCCCGCTTAACTGGAGGACGTACTCATGAAGATTCTCGCCCTACCTTCCTCCGTTTTGATCCTGCTGTGCATCAGTTCCACCGCTCACGCGCAGACGGACTCGCAACGGCGTCTCGAAGCACACGTCCGGTTCTTGGCGGACGATCTTCTAAGAGGTCGTGGGACGCCGAGTCATGATCTTGACGTATCGGCACTGTATCTGGCGAATCAACTTCGCGCTGATGGATGGCAACCAGCAAGCGGCGACTGTTATTACCAGACCTATATGCTCAAGAGCTTCTCCGCTCAACAGGCGCGTTATCACATTTCTATCAACGGATTCAAGCTTGATTCCAAAGATGTCGTCTTCTTGCCCTTCGGAATGGACCCAGCCAACACGCCAGCAAAGTATGATCTGGTCTTTGCCGGACACGGTGTGTTCGCGCCCGAGCGAGACGTTGACGACTTCGATGGTGCTGATCTACGAGGGAAGGCCGTGGTTGCCATGCTTGGGGCTCCTTGGGAACTTGACCCTCAAGCCGTCCATGCATACGACCGCGCCGTGGGGAAGTCCGTTCATGTAACGGTGCGCAACGGATCATTCCTTATCTACGTCAGCGAAGAGTTGGAAGCCTCAGCAGATGCTTCATCGAGCGCCGAAGTGCGTCTCTTCCGCGAGATGTCTAAGGTTCCTTTTGCGTTCCTGCCGGAGTTTCAAGGGAAGCCAACGATTGGAATCGGTCCCATACTGGGGGTCACTCCTGCGATCTTTGATAAGACACTGGCCGGGGCCACGGGCGGAACATACGCGGAGTGGAAGGCGCGGTTGCCAAAACAAGGCTATGCGGCGCGCGATTTGAAGGCGTCTTTGGAAGTGCATATCGAAGTGGAGCCCAAAGCAAGCCGGGCCAGCAATGTTGTGGCCATGATTCGCGGTAACGACCCCTCGCTCAGAGATGAATGGGTCGTACTGACGGCACATTACGATCATCTTGGCTTCCACGAGGTTCCCGCTGACGAGGACGGCATCTGGAACGGCGCGGACGACAATGCTTCGGGGACAGCAGCGGTGCTGGAAATCGCCCGGCGTCTGGCATCAGGTGGCTCCCTTCGCCGTAGTGTACTGGTTGTATTGACCAGTGGCGAAGAACGAGGTCTTTTGGGCTCGGCGCATTACTCCAAACATCCTCTCGTCCCGCACGGCCAGGTCGTCCTGAACGTCAATATCGACATGGTGGGTCGTTCGACCGGCACCGTGTATTGCATTAACACAGGATGTGACGAGGTATTTGACAAGGCGGTTGCGATCGGCAAGAAGACCGGAGTCAAGGTGCTGCCGGATAAGTTCCCTTCATGGAGGCTGGTCTACTTTGTGGACAGTTATCATTTTGCCCGCTTTGACGTGCCTTTCATCGAGTTTATCACCGAATTCCATAGCGATTATCACCAGCCCTCCGATGAGGTCGAGAAGATCCGATTCGAGGAGCTGGGACGCATTCTGGAAGTGATGTTTGAGCTTACGAGCTATTACGCCCAGGGAGGCCAGAAGCCGACATGTCGGCGACCTGAGTGGTTTCTTACAACGGATTAGTGCGGCATCAAGCGATCGGATCGCGGCAAAGTAACAATGCTCAGTGTAGCGGTTGTTCACGGCGTGCATTTCGTCGCTCGTGTCGAAGTAGCCGACTGCTCGATCGTCCAACTTGACAGGAAGGCCCCTGTGCACGAAAACGATGGGCGGGCTCTCTTGGGCCCCGCTACAGGCGTAGCACCGATCGAGAAATAGATGTCCGATTGACCTGACAGGCTGGAAGCCTAACCCACCTCTTTTCGAGCGAGGCTTCCCTGGCTTGGGACCTTCATCACTCAAACCGCCCCAATTAGCGACCGATCGCAATAACAAGACAATCAGGAGATGACCGTATGCAAGAGACAAGATGGGAAGACCGGCTGTCGGTCGGCATCGAGCTAATCGACAATCAGCATAAGGAGTGGTTCAACCATTTCAACGGCGTCGTGGAGGCTGTCAAGTCAGACCGCGATTCCCGTCAAATCGCCCGCACTCTCGACTTCCTCGTCGATTACACGGAGGTTCACTTCTCGACGGAAGAAGGACACATGTCAGCGAGCAACTACTCAGGTTTGAAAGACCACAAAGCGAAACATGAAGAATTCAAGCAGACCCTGAATAACCTGATAACAGACTTCGAAGAAGAGGGGATAACACACCTTCTGGCCGATTCCATCAGCACGCTTCTGGCCAACTGGCTAGTCAAACACATCGAAACTGTAGATATGCAGTTCGGTGCTTTTGCGAAAGAGAAGGGTATCGTCATCACCGATGGGCCGTGAACAAAACCGAACGGGCATGGGCATTCGCAGAGATTGCACGTTAGTCCAATTCGGCGTCGGTCAGTTGCTGCCATCGGGAACGTAGCAGCGCGAGTTTGCGCTCGACTTTGCGCTGGCTGCAGTCGAGCCGCTCGGCAATTTCGCGGTTGGTGAGTCCGGCCAGATGCAGTTCGGCGAAGTCGCGCAGTTTGTCGGGGAGTTCTCCAACATACTTCTCGTAACAGTCGCGGAGGATCGCTTCCTCGTCCGGCTTATTGCCCGAGTCGGATGCTAGAAGGGCGATGGGCGTGAGGCTTTCCACTTTGCCCTGTCCTTGCCTGAGCGTCATGGCGTGTTTGATCCGATTGATCGCCTTGCAGGCGACAATGTGGCTGAGCAGCGCCAGAAGCTGGTGGCGATTCTCCAAGTTCAGAGCCCGTTGATCCTGCACCGTCTTGCAGAACCCAATCAGTGCGCTCTGAGCCACGTCCTCTTCGTCGGCTCCGCGAATAGGAGCCCGCTTGAGACGCTTGCGAGCCATGTTCACAAGCGCTGGCCAATAGCGTCGATGCAGATCCGCCAGCGCGTCTTCGTCCCCGTCCTTGAAATCGGCGATCAGTTGACTCACAGATCCGATGGCAGTCATGAAACGCTCCACAACACAGCGCGGCCTCCGGCCGCAGCCAAAGGTAGCATGGGCCCCCGTCCCGTGGCGGCCAACACGGGCCGTGGCCCCATGCTACGGAAATGCACGCACCGTCCGAATTGTACCATGAAAGCGGTCTTGCACTACATGCCGAGGAACCGCCAACGCCGAACCGAGGCCGCGTTTCTGCAGATCGAGCACCGCATGTTGCCAGAAGTCAGAGGTCAGAGATCAGAGGTCTTGCACGGCTTTCTTTCGCGCCTGCGAGATTTGTGTCGGGATATCGAGTTGGAGGTTGATTCACCTAAGTGAACGTTGATGCGGTGCCAGGTGGCTGTTTTTCTACCCGAGAAACGCTAACCTGCATTGTTGTTGCGCAAAGGCCATGCCTGCCGGCCTGGGAGGTCACGCGATGACCGATTCTGCAAACGACCAAGACGACACGTCCCAGCTTCCGCTCCAGGAATGGGTGGATGATATGGCCGATCAGTTCGAAGCGGCCTGGGATCCTTCTGCCTCCCCGGCGGCAATCGCCGAGTTCCTCGGGGATGAAACCGGCCAGCGACGCCTGCTGCTGCTGTGCGAACTGGTCAAGATCGACTTCGAGTGCCGTTGGCAGGCCGGACAACAACGCCACCTGGACGACTACGTATCGGAATTGCCCGAACTGATCGGATCGGACGGCACGCTGCCCGACGACTTGGTGTTAGCGGCCCGGTCCATTGCCGAGCGGTACGGGGGCGATGTGTCGCTGGCCGGCTCCTTGGCTCGATTCCGGCCACCAGCGGGTGATGATGCGGCACGAATCCGATGCCCGCACTGCGGGCAACCGGTACAAATAGTCGAGTTGCACGCCGCGCAGATTACCTGCGGCAGTTGCGGCAGCACTTTTCAAGTGCATTCGGCACAGTCTGCAACCACGGAGGCAATTGAATTGCCCGGAACCCTGGGAAAGTTCCAACTCCTGGAGATCCTCGGCAGCGGGGCGTTTGGGACGGTCTTCAAGGCACGCGATGCCGAGTTGGGGCGGACCGTGGCACTCAAGTTGCCGCGATCGGGTAGCTTTGGGTCCGATGAGGAACATCGCCGGTTCCTTCACGAAGCCCAAAGCGCTGCCCGGCTCCGTCACTCCGGAATCGTTCAAGTGTACGAAATCGGTCACGAAGGCGACCTGACATACATCGTGACCGACTTCATTGATGGGCAGACGCTGCTGGAGCACGCGGAGCAAAACAGCCTCTCGCCAAGGCAGATTGCGGAACTGGCAGCCGAGATCGCAGACGCCTTGCAGCACGCCCATGCCCAGGGCGTGATCCACCGCGACATCAAGCCAAACAACGTCTTGATTGACCGCCAGGGGCACTCGCACGTGGCGGACTTCGGGCTGGCTCGCGATGAAGCCGGCGAGGCGGTAATTACGCTCGACGGACAGGTCGTGGGAACGCCGGCCTACATGTCTCCGGAACAGGCGGCAGGTCGATCGAGAGAAGTGGACGCGCGTAGCGACGTGTACAGTCTGGGCGTCGTGCTTTACGAATTGCTCACCGGCGAACGGCCTTTTCGAGGCAACACGCGAATGCTGTTGCATCAGGTCCTGGAAGACGAGCCTCGGCCGCCCCGACGACTGAACGATCGCATTCCACGAGACCTCGAAACGATCTGCCTCAAATGTATGGACAAGAGCGCCGCCCGGCGCTACGCCTCGGCCGGCCACTTGGCTGACGATCTGCGGCGATTCGTGCGCAACGAACCGATCCAGGCTCGGCCCATTCCTCGAATCGAACGGGCCTGGCGGTGGTGCAAGCGAAACCCCGTCGTCGCAGGGCTCAGCGCTGCGGTCGTTGTTGTACTGCTGCTGGGTATTGTGGTGGCCGGTTCATTTGCCATATCCGCCAATCGGAATGCGACGACCGCGCGATCGGAGACGGGTCGAGCTAACGCACAGGCCCGTCGCCTCCAAATCGAGCAGTCTCGCACCGAGGCGCAAAGAAAGAAGGCGGTCGAAGCGCGGGTCGATGCGGAAAAGGCACGCGACGAAGCGATCAAACAGCGCGATCAGGCAGCGTATAACCTGGGCCGCCATTACTGCGACATTGCTACCGCCCGCCGAGATCGGGACCACGACCCAATGGCCGCCAGCCATTACTTCACCATGGCCGCGGCCGAATTCGCCAGATGGCCGGCGGATTCCAGAAACGCTCAGTTGATGGCGGATTCGCTGATCGGCGGTTTGGTCCTGGACAAGGTTCTGCATCATGAAGCCGAGGTCCTCCGAGCCGTCTACGGTGCCGGTGGGAGTCGCGTCTTGAGTTGGGGCGGCGAAGGCGATGCCGAATCCGTGCGGCTGTGGGACGCAAAGTCAGGCGAGTTGCTGGTCAGCCTGACCGATCTTCCGGGCACGACCGATCACGCGACTCTCAACTCCGACGCGAGTCGCATTTTGACTTGGGGGTTTCACAGTATCGGACAACTGTGGAACGCGCATACCGGTGAACTACTCTGGAAATCCGAGCAGCAGGAATACATTGTCGCACTGCGTTTCGACAAGGACGAGCGTCGCATCTTGGGATGGGGCAGGGACGGCAAGGCTTGGCTGTGGGACGTGGAAACCGGAAAGACGCTGGCCGAGTTCCCGCACGACGACGTGGACGACGTCGTGTTCGACGAATTCACTCTCGACAACCGCGACGTCAAACGTGCCGCGTATGTGGACGGCGCCGCCTTCGACAAGGAAGAGAAACGCGTCTTGACTTGGGCCGACGACGGTACGGCTCGCCTGTGGGATGCCGCAACCGGCGCTCAGCTGGCCACATTTCGACACGACGACGTCAGGGTCCCGAAGCTCGCTTCGGGGCTCGATCCCCCTGAGATACGCGCTGACGCACCGGTCGAGTATGAGAGCCGTCCGGCCGAGGTAGGCGGTGCCGAGTTCGGCCAGGACGGGTCCCGCGTGTTGACTTGGGGCGATGACCGAACCGTCCGGGTGTGGAATGCGGCCGATGGCGCGCAACTCGCTCAGTTCAGACACGACGAACGGGTTGGCGGGGCCGTGTTCGACAAGCAGCAGCGGCGCGTGTTGAGTTGGTGCGACCGTGGTCCGGTTCGCTTGTGGGACGTGGAGACGGGAAAGCAACTGGTTGAATTCAAGCAGTCGCGGGGCCGCGCAGTCTTCAACCAGGACGAAACGCGCGTGCTGGGCCGGAGTCGGGACGAAACGGTGAGTGTCTGGAACGCGGAGACGGGTGAGGCTTTGGTTGAACCTGAACAGGCAGTCGGCGGCGCGGCGCTCGGCCGGGACGAAGACCACGTCCTGACGTTGTCCGCTCAGGGCACAGCGCGGGTGCGGGACGTCGCCACGGACCACGCAATCGGCCTGTTCCAGTATAAAGACGACCAGTTTTACGATCCCGACCTTCATCCGGACGGCAGCCAAGTCCTGAGCTGGAACGGCGATTCGGTCACGGTTTGGGGCATCCCGGCAACGAAGAGGCTCGTCCGGTTCGAACACGGGGAACCAGTGAAAGGTGCCCTGCTGAATCAGGATGAGAACCGTTTGCTGAGCTGGAGTGACGCGAGCGAGGTCCGCTGGTGGGATATGCGTACGGGGCAGCAACTCGCAACGTTCGTGGGCTGCCCCGAGATGGACCGTGACGGGAGCCGACATCTGATCATTAGCGGCGACGCCGTCAAGTTGCTCGATGCCATGACCGGGGATGCAGTCATTGAATTGCAGCACGAAGACGAAGTGCACGGAGCCCTGTTGAGCCCCGACGCAACGCGCGTTCTGAGTTGGGGCAGCACATCGGGACGCTTATGGGACGCCCGCACGGGCAGCTTGCTGGTCGAGCACAGTGGCATCAATTCTCACGCCAAATTCAGCCCGGACTCAAGCCGCGTTCTGAGTTGGACACGTCGGTCCGCACCATTTCCTGCCGAGTGGAAAAGCCATCTCTCTGCCTGGGACACGAAGACAGGCCAGAGACTCTGCGAATGCCAACTTGATGGCGACATTCGCGGCGCGGAGTTCAGCCCGGACGGGAGACGCATCCTCGCCTGGGGCCAACCACCCATTCAAACAAGTCATCCGGACGAGGAAGGAGCCGTCTGGGTATGGGACGTCGCCACGGGCGAGTTGCGGGTCCAGATCGACTCTGGAGCGGTGGACGGCGCAAAGTTCAACTCGGACGCCAGTCGTGTTTGGAACTGGGGTAGCTGGTTCGATGCCGAACAAGGGCGTGCGTCGGATGTCGTCACCTGGACGACGTTGTGGGGCGTTGCGACGGGTGACAGTCTCGCCACCGTGCACTACGACGCCAGCATCACCGGCCCGTTGTTCAACCGAGACAGGAGCCGCATCCTGACTTGGCGTTGGGGCATGAAGGACAATTGGAGCGACCATTTGAGGCTCTTGGACGCCCGGACCGGTGAGATCCTTGCCGAATTCGAGGGTGGCGGTCGAGTTTCAGGTGCCGTGTTCAACTCCGACGAAAGCCAAATCTTGAGCTGGAACGGCGACGCGGCACGTTTGTGGGACGCAGAAACAGGCAGCGTGGTTTTCGAGTACGATTACCCAGGCGTCTCGTTCGACGCGAGGTTCGCCCGCTGTGGAAGCCGCATTCTCTGTTGGAGTGGCAACGCGGTTCGGCTACTGGACGCCAAGACGGGTGATGAACTCCTGGTCTTCGAACACGGCGATGAGGTACTTGGCGCACGGTTCAGCCGCGACGAGAACCACATTCTGACTTGGGGCGAGGACGGCTTGGTGCGCTGGTGGGACTTGAGTGCCGATTACGCTTGGCCGCGCGAATCGCTTCTGCTGCGTCTGCAGGTTCGCACGAAGACCCAGCTTGACAGGCTGGGCGAAGTCAAGTCGCTTCCTTACAGCGAATGGCTGGATCGCAAACGGCAATACGACCAGATCAGGTTGGAACAACTGCAGCCGAACGATTGATCTGCGCGGCAACATCTGTTGTTGAACCGACGCGCCAGTCTTGAAGTTTCGTGGTAGCTGGATTCGCAAGAATTCAGCCGCCGCAAAACCCGTCTCTCGCCTCTGAATTCTTGCGAATCCAGCTACTTTTCAGCCGTGCTTCGGGCTTGTGTGGGACAGCAAAGCGGCGCTTTCCAACTCAGAAAATGGGCAGAATCGTTGTCGGTATCCGCTCACGGACGTTGATTCCATTTGTGAAGGCCGAAACGACACGGCCAGAAACGAAACACGCGGCGAAACGGAACACACGTCCCTCACTAATTCTCTTGCGAAAGGAGAAAACCATGTTTGCTGAATTGCTGATCGCAGCCGGTCTCAGCGTAGGAGCCCCCGCAGACAACACGCAGGTCAACCAGGCGATCGCGCCGGTGGAAGACCATGTGAAGATCAAACTGGTCGACGGCCAGGACCCCGACGGTCGTGCGGATTGCCACCAGTTTTTCTGCGACAACTTCTGCGACTAGCTAGATCGGAACCGTGGGCCGGCCGGCAACGGCCGGCCCTTTCTTTTCCATTGGCGAGGAATGCGACTATGTCCATCGACCTGAAACTCTCACGATACCATGCGGCGACTGAAGTCTTCCAGGACGAACGAGACGGAAGTCGCAAGCACCTCGTCTTTGCCGCGCGTACCGGCCAAATGCTCGAAATCGACGCCCACACGTGGCAGCGGCTCCAAGCCGACGAAGTGAAAGGCTTGGATGGTGACCGGCGACAGACGTTGGTCGACGCAGAAGTGCTCGTGGCCCAGGACGAGGACGAACTCGACACGATCCTCCGACAAAACGATGAGGCGGCAGCCAACGAAAAGACGTTGTACATCGTCATTCAGGCCACTGCCTACTGCCAACTCGGTTGCTCGTATTGCGGCCAGAAACACTATCGGAAACGACTCAGCCCCGAGGACCAGGATCGGCTCGTCGCGCGGATCGATCGAAAGCTCGCCAGCGGTCGTTACGAGCAACTCCGAGTGGCTTGGTACGGCGGCGAACCGCTCGTCGGCTTGCCCGTCATCCGCAGTTTGACGCCGCGGCTTGTCGGGCTGGCCGACGAATATGGCTGCAGCTACACGGCCAAAACAGCGACCAACGGCTTGGCCCTGTCGCCCAAGGTCGCAACGGAATTGGTCCAGCGGCATCACGTTCGTTCCATCGAGATCACGCTGGACGGCTCCGCCCGCACCCACGACGTTTCCCGGCGCACGAAGAATGGCAAGCCCACGTTCGACACCATATTCCGAAACGTGGTCCGTTTCGCTTGCCGCGACGACTTGGATGCGAAACTGAGCATACGCTGTAACGCAACCCGCGAGAACCGCGACGAAGTGTTTCCACTCGTCCGGATGCTTGCCGAAGCCGGCATTCACGATCGGATCTCGCGTTTCTACGTGGCTCCCGTGTACAACTGGGGAGATAACCATGCTGGCGAGCAGAACGCGCCCTGCGAAGATTTCGGGCGATGGGAGATCGAATGGTACGCCGAGATGATGCGTCTTGGCTTCCACGTGACGCTCTTGCCGAAACGGAAGAAGACGCCCTGCATGGCAGTCTGCCCGGACTCCGAAGCGGTCGACCCCAACGGGGTGTTGTTCAATTGCACCGAGGTCTCGCTCATCGCCGGTTACGAGCGACCGGAGCGGGCGAGCGATCTGCCCGTCCTTGACAACCACACCGCCTGTGCCCGCACCAACATCTATGCCGTGGGAAACCTGACCGACGGAGCCGTTCCGGCACAGCGACGGCGTTTCGGCAACCTGACCGATCGCATCCGCTGCGGCAACGGTGTGAACTGCAACAACTGCCGAATGCTCCCGGTCTGTGGAGGCAGTTGTCCCAAGAAGTGGCTTGACGGCACACCGCCGTGCCCGCCGGAGAAGTTCAACATCGAACAACGGATGCTGTTGACTTACGCTCAAACTCGACTCCCGACGGCTGATCTCTTCTCGAAGTAGTAGCGTTCGACTCCTGTTCAAGCCAACACGCGTCGGTCACGTCGTTCGGATCGCTCAGCGGGGGGTAGTGAAGTTGATGGCATGTGCGGGCGATGTGTGTTAAAGTTCACACCATTGCCCCTGTTCCGTCAAACTGGAGCGATCATGAATTCACTGTCGCGACGTGATGTGCTGGCCGTAGCGGCGAGCACGGCTTTGTGCGGTCCCCGTGCCCTTCGCGCCATCGCCGAAGACGAGGCTGCTGGCTTGCCCGTTCCCCTGCCGCGGCAAGTAGTCTGGCAGGACTGCGAAGTCGGTGCGATCTTCCACTTCGACATGCCGTTGTTCGCCGAAGGCGGGCGCACCAATCGCAACGCCATCCATCAGACGTGGGATCCGAAGATCTACAATCCCGCCAAGCTGGACACCGACCAGTGGGTCGCAGCGGCAAAAGCCATGGGTGCCCGATACGCCATCTTCACTGCGACGCATTTCAATGGCTTCATGCAGTGGCAAAGCGACCTGTACCCGTACGGTGTCAAACAGGCATCGTGGCGCGGTGGCAAGGGCGATGTGGTGGGCGATTTTGTCGAGTCCTGCCGCAAAGCCGACCTGAAGCCGGGCATCTACATGAGTTGTTTCCGTAATGCACGGTGGAAGGTGGACCGATATCGGGTCAATTATGGCAAAGGCGGAGATGGTCAGGTGAAGTTTGCCAGGACGTGCGAAAAGATGTTCGAAGAACTCTGCACGCGCTACGGCCCGCTCGTCCAGATCTGGTTCGACGCGGGCAACATTGCGCCTGCAGACGGCGGTCCGGACTTGCTGCCCATTGCCGACCGGCATCAGCCGGACATGGTCTTTTACCACAGCCCTCAACGCCGAGAACATCGCTGGATAGGCAACGAATCTGGCTACGCGGGCTACCCGTGCTGGGCGACCATGCCGGACCTGGAAACTGCCGAGCGACTGCACAAAGGCCGTGGCAAAGACTGGCGGAAAATGCTTGCACACGGCGACCCGGACGGCAAACTCTGGAGCCCGGGCATGGTCGATACCGTCCTGCGCAACCACCATTGGTTCTGGTACGCCAACACCGAACACAAGATCGAACCGCTCGATCGCCTCGTGCGGTTCTACTGCCAGTCGGTCGGCCGCAACTGCAACTTGATGCTGGGCCTGACACCCGATCCGAGCGGCTTGTTGCCCGAGCCGGATTTCAAACGCTGCGCCGAATTCGGGGCCGAAATCCGTCGCCGCTTCGCGCGGCCCGTCGCCGAAACGAACGGCACAGGAAAGCAACTCACACTCGAACTGCCCGCTCCTCAGAAGATCGATCATGTTACCATCATGGAAGACATCACTGGCGGCGAACGCGTGCGGTCTTACACGGTCGAAGGGCGGACCCCCGGCGGAATCTGGCAAGATCTCTGCGACGGCATATCGATCGGCCACAAACGAATTCAGCAGTTCGCTCCGATCGAAGTCGCTGCAGTGAAGCTAACCGTGGCCGATTCTGTCACCACGCCGTTAATCCGCAACCTTGCCGTGTACCACGTCGGCTGAACTGAGACACGTAAACAAGGGAGGCATACCATGTCCAATCGACTCAACCGTCGCGAAATGCTGCGTAGCACTACCCTGGCCGGTGTGGGTGTCTACTTGTCTGGAAGCCGTGCCCAAGGCCAGGGGCAGACGCCCAACGAGAAACTGAACATCGCCATCATTGGCGCCGCGGGACGCGGGGCGGCGAATCTTGCCGGTGTTGCCAGCGAGAACATCGTCGCGCTGTGCGATGTGGACGAGAAGCGCGCCGCGGGGGCCTTTGGCAGGTTTCCCAAGGCCAAGAAGTGCAGCGACTTCCGCACGATGCTGGACGAGATGGATCGCGAGATTGACGCCGTGGTTGTCAGCACCACGGATCACACACACGCGCCGGCCAGCGTGGCAGCGATGGCGCGCGGGAAGCACTGCTATTGCGAGAAACCGCTGACGCACACGGTCTCCGAGGCGAGAGCGATGGCCGAAACGGCCGCCAAGAACAAGGTCGTCACTCAGATCGGCACGCAGATCCACGCGGGCGACAACTACCGCCGAGTGGTCGAGTTGATCCGGTGCGGAGCGATCGGCCCTGTCCAGGAAGTACACGTCTGGATCGGCTGGGGCAAAGGTGGCCGCGATAGACCCAACGACAATCCGCCGGCCCCGGCACACCTGAAATGGGATTTCTGGATCGGCCCCGCTCCGTTCCGACCGTATCACCCAAGCTACATGGCAGGCGGCTGGCGTGCCTTTTCGGATTTCGCCAGTGGTAATCTTGGCGACTTCGGACCGCATTACGTAGATCTGCCGTACTGGGCCCTGGATTTGAAGTACCCTACTACGGTCGAAGCCGAGGGACCTCCGGCACACCCCGGCTGTCCGCCGTGGATTCTGACCGTCCGCTACGAGTTCCCTGCTCGCGGCGAGCTGCCGCCGGTGAAACTGCACTACTATCAAGGCGAAGGCAACACGGCGATTGTCGCCGAAAAGAAGCTGCCCAAGTGGGCCGCTCGATCCGGCGTTCTGTTCGTCGGCTCCAAGGGTATGGTCGTGGCCAATTACGGCCAGCGAGCGATGCTGCCCGAAAAGGACTTCGTTGACTTCCAGCCGCCTGATCCAACCATTCCCCGTTCCATCGGCCATCACCGGGAGTGGGTGGAAGCCTGCAAGACCGGCGGCCCGACCACATGCGCCTTCGACTACTCGGGCCCACTGAACGAGACGCTGTTGTTGGGCAACGTAGCCTATTACGCGGGAGCCAAACTCCAATGGGATCCCGAGAAGTTAAGAGCGACTAACTGTCCTGAAGCCGACAAGTACATCCAGCACCATTATCGCAAAGGTTGGTCCTTGATGTCGTAGGTCGTCAATTGTTGTTGATTGCGGATGTAGAGCCGGCCGTTGGAAGCATACAGAAGGAACGAACCATGATCCGACAGAAATGCCACGTAGTCGCGGGATTGCTCGTCGTCTTGGGCTCAGTCGACTTCAACGTTTGCGGGGCGGCAGACGACGCGCCGGGGAAGCCACGGCTGGCCAATACCTTCTTCGCCATGAATTTCGCGCGGCATGATCCGGCGTTGGCCGCGTCGCCGGAAGGGCAGGCCGCGCTGCTTCGGGAATTGGGATATGACGGATGCCAGTATCTGGGACCATTGGAGCAATTGGACGCGACGCTCGAAGTGATGGACAACGCAGGACTTGAGGTGTCTACCGCCGCTGTTCCCGGGTACAACATCTACGTCGATCCGGGAACTGACTATCAACCCACACTGAAAGAGGGAATCCGGCGTCTCAAAGGCCACAATACACTCTTCTTGATCGGCTTCGCCAGCAAGAGCTACGACCGTTCCTCTCCAGAAGGCGACGAGCGGGCTGTGGAGATCTGTCGAGAATTGGCCGACTTCGCCCGGAAGCATGGCGTTCGTGTGGCCATCTATCCACACGTCAACCAATGGTGCGAGCGGGTCGAGGACGCGCTGCGAATCGCGCGGAAAGCCGATCGCGAGAACCTGGGGATTTGCTTCAATCTGTATCACTGGCTGAGAACGGACAAAGAGCGCAAACTGGATCCGCTGGTTGCCGCTTCGATGCCGCACTTGTTTCTGGTCACGATCAATGGTACGTCGCCGGAGGGCTCCATGGAAACACTGGATCGAGGCTCGTATGACGTTGGCCAGTTTGTGAAGCCGTTTATCGCCAGAGGATACAGCGGGCCAATCGGACTTCAGTGCGTAGGGGTCAAGGGCGCCCCGCGAGACACCCTCACGCGATCCATGGCCGCCTGGAAGAAAATGTCGGCCCAGTTGAAGAAGAGTTCCGGACGGTAGCAGCCCGTCGTCTTACGTGGGGCACGTTTCCAACGTGCCTGGTTTCCCGTAGAACAAGCACGATGGAATCGTGCTCCACGTGTTCTTCGCTGAGGAGGGCAATCATGCGAGACAGAACTGGCGAAACTCCAGTGGTAGGCTTGCTGCCGGTGATGGATCCTCGGATCGATCCCGACTTGGAGCAGCGCATCCTGGGCTACCTCGACCTGGAAGAGAAAATCCGCAGCCTCGGGGTCGAGGTGCTCTGGCCTCGTCGGGCGGTATCCATCGAAGAGGATGCCGTCGCGGAGGTCCAGCGGATGCGATCCGAGGGGGCTTGCGGGATCATCTACTTCACCGCGTGGTTCCTTCGCGCGAACGTCGTGGTCGGCGCCTGCCAGCACAGCAATCTGCCGGCGATGGTGTGGTCCATTCCCAATATGGACGACACATCGCTGATCGGCTTCGGCGTCACGCACGGATCGCTGGACGAAGTTGGCTTTCAGCACGAAATCCTCTGCGACGACTGGAATGAAGCGTCTCAACAGATAATGTCAGCCTGGATCCAGGCGTGCCATGTCAAAGCGACCGTCGCTCGTTCGCGCTACGGTCACGTGGGCGGCAACTGCCTGCGAATGATGACGGCCGACTGCGATCCGAATCAGTGGCGACGACAGTTCGGCATCGACGTGGACCACGCGGAGCAATGGACGTTGATCCACGAGGCCGAGAAAGTGCCAGAATCGGAAACGCAGCCGCTGGTCGAGCAGTGGAAGGGCGAATTCAAAGCCGTGGAAGTGTCGGATGAAGTGCTCACCAAATCGGCGCGGCTGTACGTGGCCGGCAAGCGGATGTTTGCGGAAAACCGATGGGATTTCGCTGGCGTGAAGTGCCAGTTCGAGTTGTTGGACAACTACCTGGCGCCATGCTTGCCAGTCGCACTGTGGAATGACGACGGGTTCGTGGTCGCGTGCGAGACCGACATGAACGCGGCGTTGACGATGTACGTACTCCACCAACTCGGCGACCATCCGGTGATGTTCTCCGATATCCAATATCTCAATCGCCAGGAACGGTGGGCTCGGTTTCTCAACTGCGGCACGGCTGCCACGCGGCTGGCTGGGGGCAAAGGGGAGGTGGTCTTGCGTAACTGTCCTGAAATCCAGGGAACCTACGACGAGGCGACCGGGGCACATCTGTGCAAAGGCGGGGCTTGCCCACATTTCATCCTCCCGCCGGGCCGAGTAACGTTGGCCCGATTTGGACGCATCGAGGGTCGCTACGTGCTGCATGCCTGCCCGGGCGAATCGTTCGCGTATCCCCACGACGAGAACAGCTTGCTGGGCATCGGAGCCGTCTGGCCGTTTGCTTACGTGAAGATCGAGCAGGAGATGGACGAGTTCGTAACGAACCTCCGAGCGCACCACATGTGCATCGTTCCAGGCGACTGGATGCCTCAGTTGGAGGCGTTGTGTAGATTGTGGGATGTGGAGATTCTCTGACGCCAGGTAAGACCGCCCCTCAGACAGCCTGGAGACCATGAATTGAGTTATCTAGGCATTGACGTTGGGACCAGCCGGACGAAGGCGATCGTCTTCGACGAGTCGTTCCATGTGCTGGCCCAAAACAGCATAGAGTACGGGCGGATCTGTCCTCGGCCCGGATGGTGCGAAATCGACGCGGGTGGATTCGGCCGGGCCGTGCGGGAAGTGATTGCCCATTCGAGCGCGGCGTGTCGCAACGACCCGATCCGCAGGATTTCCTTCTCTGTTTTCGGCGGCGGCGTGTCGGCCATCGACGCCGAAATGCGGCCACTGTTGAACATCATCAGCACGACCGACAATCGCGCTCAGCCGCATGCCGACGATTGGCACCATCGGTTCGGTCGAGAGCAGACTTATCAGATCACCGGCACAACGACGCATCCCAGCCTGATGCTGCCGAAGATCCTCTGGATCCGCGACCACCTGGACGATGCGTCACGAATCGACAAATTTGTCACCGCCGCCGAGTTGGTGCAGGCGTCGCTAGGCGTGAACCCGAAGATGGACTTGGCCACGGCCTCCACGACGATGGCGTTGGATCTGATCGGGCGCCGGTGGTCGGCGGAGATCCTCGCGGCCGCCGGGATCGCCGAGTCCCATCTTCCCGGATTGGTCGCCCCTGGGGTGCCCGTCGCTACGTTACCGGCGAAGACATGCGAGGAGTTGGGGTTGCCGCGGGACTGTGTGCTGGTCGCAGGCGGGCACGACCAGCAGGTCTGCGCGTTCGGCGCCGGCTTGCTCGCGCCCGGCCAGGCGACCGATTCGCTTGGAACAGTCGAATGCATCACAACATTGTTCGAGCAACCGAAGCTCGATCAAGATCTCCTGGAGAACAATTTCAGCAATTTGCTGCATGTTCACGGCAGCCATATCGCCACACTGGCATACAACTTCTCCTCGGGCGATTTGTTCCAGTGGGCAAGAACAACGCTGTTTCCCGAACAGTCGAGCTTCGACGAGATGTTCGCTCGCCTTCCGGGGCGGCCCACCGGCGTGTTGGTGCTACCCCATTTCGCCGGAAGCGGCACGCCGCACCTGGACGCACAGTCGAAGGGGCTGATAGTCGGGCTCACGCTGCAGACCGCCGCCCCCGAAATACTTCGGGGAATGGTCGATTCGAAGAACTACGAGATGAAGCTGAACTTGGACATCTGGCGACGAAATGACATTGCGTTCGAACGTTTGCGAGCCTATGGGAAAGGAGCGTCATGCGACGCGCTGTTGCAGATCAAAGCGGATATACTGAATCTTGAGATACAGCGGTTGAACATATTGGAAACGGGTTGCCTGGGCGCGGCCCTGTTAGCCGCGCGCGGGACGAATCCTGACTTCCCCGTCGGCGAAGTGCTCGACCGCTTGGTGCAGGTGGAAAAGCGTTTCTGTCCAAGGAGTGAGTTTGCCGAGGAGCACGAGCGAGCGTACCGCTTGTACCAGCAGCTTTACCCTAATCTCCGTGAGACGCTTCACGCGCTATGACGACCAATGTAGAACAGCTTGCCGAAGACTACCGCCGACAGCGAGTCTCGCTCGCCTTGTTCGACGTCAACTGCTGGCTAGGCAGGCCCTTCGAGCAGACGTTCACCACCCTGGACGGCCTTAAGTCACTCAAGACGATGCTGGCACGGTACAGCATTCACCGAGCGGTATTCTCCCACACGATGTGCGTGCGCTACGATGCCGAGGCTGGCAACCGGGCCCTGGTGGAAACGCTCCGGCAGGACGAATCGCTGGTCGGTGCCGCGACCTTGGTCCCCGAGATGGCCCGCTCGGGTACATGGGAAAGCGTGCTGAGGCCGCTGATTGCCGACGGAATTCGGCTCGTGCGACTGTTTCCCAAGTCCCACAACTTCTTGCTGGAAGACGAGTATCTTGCTGGTATGCTCGCGGCACTGGAGGATCTACGCGTGCCCGTGGTGTTATGGCACACCGAAGCCGCGTGGCCGGAGATCGCCGAGGTATGTTCGCGCTATCGCGAATTGACGGTAATCGTGGAAGGCACCGGCCGAAAGCTGTTCTACGACAACCGTACCTACTATGCACTGCTGGAGCGGTTCCCAAACCTGTACTTGGAGACGCATAACCTGACGAACTACCTGGGACTCGACGACTTGGTGCGATGCTTTGGCTCGGGGCGGTTCCTCTTCGGCTCCTATTTCCCTCATGAAGACCCCAACAGTGCGGCCATGCTGTTGACTCACGGGGAACTGACGGCCGCCGACCGGGAACACATCGCCCATCGCAACCTGGAAGAGTTGATCGCGGAGGTCCGGCAAGGATGATTGTCGACGTGCACTGCCATTTGGGATGCTCGCCGCAGTTCCGGTTTCCGGACACATCGGTTGGGACGATGCTTCGAATGATGGACTGCTTGGGCATCGAGCGGGCCGTTTGTTGCCATCTGGCGTTCTTGCACGGAGAACCAGCGTTGGGACTTCGCGAGAGCATTCACGCCTACCGCGAGTCGGACGCTCGTCTGCTTCTCTACACGCTGTTCGATCCCAACCAGTCAGACAGCATAGACTTCGTGCACGAGTGTCTTGATCGAGAAGGGTTTGTCGGAGTGAAGATCCATCCTTCGTTTCACGGCTGCTACGCTGACGACGACCGTTACGAGTCCGCCTGGCGATTGGCGGCGCAGCGACGGATACCGATCTTGACGCATTCCTGGGACATCTCCGAGCAGAATCCCGCACAGGAATACTCGTTCCCAAGCCGCTTCGAGAAGTTCGTCGCCATGTACCCGGACACCACATTGATCCTGGGCCATGCCGGGGGGCGCTACGGCGGCCACGTCGCTGCAGCCGATTTGGCCAGTCGATATCCGCACGTGTTTTTGGATCTCGCCGGCGACTGCTACACGCTTGGGCTAGTAGAATACCTGGTGGAGCATGCGGGCGCCAACAAGATCCTGTTCGGTTCGGATCTCACGTGGATCGATCCTCGAACCCAACTCGGAATGATCCTGGATGCGAACATATCGATGGAAGCCAAAAGACAAATCCTAGCCACAAACGCTGCGAGAATATTTCCTCTTGCCACGAGATCAACCGCATGAAACCCGCAGCCAAAGTCAGTTCTTATCCGTGTGCTTCTATCCGTGTGCGCTCCGCCTGGATGCGCACACGGATAGAAGCACACGGATATTGGAATCGCGCGAAAACCGGCATTCAGTTTGCCATGTGCCATCCGTCAGGTCCAATCGAACTTCTAGAAAGGAGCGATGTCGGATGTCGACAGAAACCACCGATACGATCGATTCCCTTTATGGCATGTCGGCCGAAGAGATCCAGGAATGCCAGGAGCATTTGATGATCGGCGGGGGAACGCGGGGCGGCCCGATCCTTCATCACGGCAAGGGCGTGCGGGTGTGGGACATCGACGGCAAGGAGTACATCGATTGCACGAGCCAGAGTTGGGCGCTTTACCTTGGTTACGCAAACGATGAAATCTGGGATGCCGTCAACCAACATGCCCGGCGCCTTACGCACGTGCACCAGGGGTTCGACACCTTGCCGCGGTTCGCGTTGGCCAAGCGGATCGCCGAGATCGCGCCGCCGGAGATGAACCGCGTCTCGTTCGTCCCTACCAGCGCTTTGGCTCTCGAGGGAGCCATGAAGCTGGCGCTCAAGAATCGTCCGGGGGCAGCCAACTTTGTGTGTCTGTGGGACAGCTATCACGGCACGACGTTGGCCACGATGGGGGCGAGCTGGATCGCGACCCAATCCAGCGGCAAGTACGTCGGCGGCAGCCGCTTTCTGCCGTTGACGAACCAGTGCGTGCGCGCCCCCAACCCATATTGCTACCGCTGTTACTTCGGCCAGAAGCCCGACCGTTGCGACTTGATGTGTGCGAAGATGCTGGAACTGACGATCCAGAAGGGCGTCAACGGACCACCGGCGGGTTTGCTGTTCGAACCGTTGCAGGCCAGCGGCGGCCAGATCATCTTCCCCAAGCGGTACGTGGTGGCTGTGCGCGAGATTTGCGACCGGTACGACGTGCCGCTGATCTTCGACGAGATCCAGACGTTCGTCCGCATTGGCAAATGGACCGCGGCCGAGTATTACGGCGTCACGCCGGACTTCATCGTGCTGGGGAAAGCCGTCGGCGGCGGGCTGCCGTTGGGCGTGACGATCGTCACGGACGGATTGGCCGGCTACGATCCGGACGCCGAAGAACTCCACACCTTCGCCAACAGTTCACTTTCGCAAGTCGCCTCGCTGAAGCTGCTGGAGATCATCCGGCGCGACAACATCCTCGAAGACGCTAACCGCATGGGTACTTACTTCAAAGAAGGGCTGCTGCGTCTCCGGTCGGAGTTCCCGGAAATGGGCGACATTCGCCAAGTAGGTCTCCACATCGGAATCGAGCTCGTCAAGGACCCCGAAGGCAAGGATTCGCTGGATGCGGAAACGAAGAGGATCCGCGACGAAGGGATCCAGCGTGGCGCAATCTTCGGCTTGGCGGGTGCGCGTGGGAACGTCCTGAAGATCAAACCGTCGCTGATCATCAAGCAGGAAGAATGCGACGAGGTGTTGCGGATCCTGAGAGAAAGCATAAAGGCCGTGTTGCGCTAGAGAGAGGTATGCCACAGTCGGTGTGATTCTTCTGCTGGAGTACAGCCTTAAGGCTGCAGAAACAGGCTGAAGCCTGGACTCCAACAAAACCGTCCTGGCATACAATACGCGAATCGCAATAGAGGAGTATAGGCCATGAGACGCCGTAAGTTCTTGAAGACCATTGCGGCCGCCGTAGCCGCACCTTATTTCATTCCCCGTCGCGCGCTCGCGTCCCAGGGCACACCGGGAGCCAACGACCGCATCTTGGCCGGAGTGATTGGCACAGGCAACCGGATATCCCGTGTGATCAGCGAAACGCCGCAGGACGTACAGATCGCGGCCTTGGCCGACTGCAACGTGCGGCAGATGGGGGCTGATTCTGGCTTTGGTAAGACAGTCAGCCGTCGTGATCCCGATCGCTTCCCCAAGTTGCCACGCTACCAAGACTACCGCGAAATGTTGGATAAGGAAGAGCTGGACGCCGTGTACGTGGGTACGACCACGCACGCCAGGGCTCTCTGCTGCATCCACGCCGTCCAGGCGGGCCTGGACGCGTACGCGGAAAAGCCTCTGACTCTAACCATCGAAGAAGGGCAAGTGCTTGTCAAAGCGACTCGCAAGCACGAGCGCGTGGTTCAGGTCGGTACTCAATGCCGCTCGCTTCCGTGGTACACGTGGAGCAACGAACTGATGCGCAACGGTGCGTTGGGGAAGATCAAGAAAGTGGTCGCGCACAACTTCGATCCGCCGGTCGACTGGCCGGGCGGAGCGGGCCAACCGACTCCCGAAGGCCTGAATTGGGACATGTGGTGCAACCAGACGGAACTCCGCCCGTATCACGTGCAACTGCATCGTGGCTGGACCAAATGGCGTGCGTACGACGGCGGCGGCATGAGTTGGGGTATGACCGGATGGGGAACCCACTCGTTGGACATGGTGCAGGCGGCGCTGGGCACGGATTACACCGGGCCGGTCGAGGTGCGGCCGGTCAAGCCGGGCGATGACCATAGCCCCGTCAGCATGCGTTACGCCGACGGGACTCTTCTGGAACTATCACTGCCGCGCGGATACGGGAACTTCTGGGGCGCAAAGTACATCGGCGAGAAGGGAACGATCGAGCGCGTGAAGGAGGTGGTCAGTGATCCGCCGGAACTGGTCGCCGAGCACCCGAAGTATGCAGGCTATCCCACCGAGCCCCATTTGCAGAATTGGATCGACTGCATGCGCAGCCGCCAACGGCCGGCGGCGGACGTAGAGATCGCCCACCGCTCGACCAGTCTCTGCCACTTGGCAACGGCGGCGCGAGATCTAGGCCGTCGTCTTGAATGGGACCCAGACAAGGAGAAGTTCGTCGGCGACGATGAGGCCGCGCGGCACGTGTCGGTCACCCGGCCGCGACGCAAGGGGTATGAACTGCCGGAGATAGATGCCCTATGAAAAAAGCCATCGTGATTCGCGCCTTTTCGGCAGACCCGGATTTCCTTGCCGCTGCCGACTTTCTTCAGAACGAAGACGACTTCGCGCGCTGCTTCGACCGCGCGGTGGAGTTTGGCTTCGAAGCCGTGCAACTCTACCTTTCCCCGCAGGGCTACCTTTCTCTGGAGAGTGACGATCGCCACGCGGAAGGCATCGCCCGCCGTGCTCGCGCCGGCGGCATCGAACTGACCAGCCTGGAGATCGAGCCGTTTTCCTTCTCCTTGACCGACGACGACCCCGATGTCCGTCGGCAGGGAGAGAGCACCGTGCGTCGAGCGATGCAGGTGGGGGCGGTAATGGAAGCGCCCGGCGTGTTGGTGATCCCAGGCTACGTGGGACTTCCGTGGGATCCCAGCGCGAAACCGGTCCGATACGACTTGGCGTACGAACGTCTCCGCGAATCCTTACGGGCGCTGGCTCCAACGGCTGAACAACTCGGCGTGACGGTCATGATCGAGAACATCTGGAACATGTTCTTGCTGAGCCCGCTGGAAATGCGCGGCATGATCGACGAGGTGGGAAGTCCTCGCGTGGGCGTGCTTTTCGATACGGGAAACGTAATCCAGTTCGGTTTCCCGGAACAGTGGATCCGCATCCTCGGCTCGCGTATTCGCGAAGTTCACCTCAAAGACTTCCGACGCGCAGTGGGTACGGTCGAAGGTTTCGTGTCTCTCTTGGAAGGCGATGTCGATTGGCCGGAAGTCATGACCGCCCTCGCGGAGATCGGTTACGACGGTTTCCTCACCGCGGAAGTGTTTCCTTACTCGCATCACGGCGACGCCGTGTTGGCCCACACTTCGGCAACCATGGATCGTTTGATGAACCGCAAGTAGTCGTGGCTTTGTTCGTAGTACCGCCTTCAGGCGGCTGCGGAAAGACCGGCTGAAGCCGGTACTACAAACATGGGAACACAACAGTCATGAACCGGATGGTGAAAATTGGACTGGCCGGGACCGGCGAGATCGGCCAGGTACATGCGAAAGCGCACGCCGAAGTGGAAGGGGCGGAGTTGTGCATTGCCGCCTTGATCCAACCGGACGCGGAGAAGTCACTTGCTGAGCAGTACGACGCCCGTCTCTATCCCAGCTTCGAGGCACTGCTGGACGACGAAACAGTCGACGCCGTGGACATCTGCCTGCCCAACGATTTGCATCGGCAGTTCGCGGCCCAGGCACTCAAGGCCGGCAAGCACGTGCTTTGCGAAAAGCCAATCGCACTTTCGCTCGACGACGCCGACGCGATGATCGAGGCGTCGCAACACGCCGACAAGTTCCTCATGATTGGCCACGTGCTCCGTTTCTGGCCCGAGTATCTCAAAGCCAAAGAGGCCCTGGATGCCGGTCGCGTGGGACGGCCGTTGTTGTTCACCGCCCGACGGATGGTATCGCTGTTGGTCGGCACGCGAGGCGAGCAGGGCTGGCGGCACGATCCACGACGCAGCGGCGGAGCGGTCCTTGACATGCAGATTCACGATCTTGATGCCTTCTGCTGGTTTTTCGGCGCGCCCCAAGCCGTTGTCTCGCGTGGCATCCGCTCGGCCGACGGCGCCATCAGCCACGTGTTTGCCCACCTGCAGTTCCCCGACGACAAGCAGGCCTTTGTCGAGGCCAGCTTCATGATGCAAGGCAACCCGCTGGACATATTCTTTCGCATCCTGGGCACCGAGCGGTCGATCGAGTACAGCTACCATCCCGTCGATTTCGCTCTCCACGAGATCGAGACGGACGCTCCAACCCAGCCGGCCCCGTCCCTGATGCTCTACGAATGGAACCGCCAGCCGGAGCCACTGTATACGCCTCAGACCGATTCGCTCGATATCGCCTTTCGCGAACAGGTCCGCTACTTCGCCGAATGTGTCCGCACGGATACACCGCCAGCGATCGGCACGGCCGAACAGGCCCGCGAGGCGCTTCGGATCGCATTGGCGTCCCAGGAGTCGTGCGAGTCGGGAGAGACTCGCCGCCTCGATTCGTCATGACGAATGTGTTCTCCCGTGACAGAAGGACAAGATGCCATGTATTTGAACATCCGTGCGAACAGACTATTCGGACAATTGTTGCGTTGGATGGCCGTTCTCTGGGTCGCCGGCCCAGCATTTCTGGATCGCGTTTCACCAGCGGCCGAGCCTGCCGAACGGGCTATCGCGGAGATGACACTGAAGGAAACTGGAGTTCAAGGCGGCTTTGTGGTTCATCTCGGTTGCGGGGATGGCAAGCTCACCAGCGCCCTGCTCGCCGACGACCGCTACACCGTACACGGGCTGGCGTTTGATGCAGAGGACGTAACGGCGGCTCGTGCGTTGTTCCAATCGCTCGGCATCTATGGTAACGCAACCGCCGACCTGTTTGATGGAACGACATTGCCGTACGTAGACAACATGGTCAATCTCCTTGTCGCCGAGAATCTGGGTACTGTCCCTATGGATGAAGTCATGCGCGTACTCAGTCCAAATGGCGTGGCCTACGTAAGAGACGGCGACACATGGAGGAAGACGGTCAAACCTTGGCCGAAAGAAATTGACCAGTGGACGCACTACTTCCATGACGCGACGGGCAACGCGGTGGCGCATGATGCGGTGATCGGTCCGCCCCGGCACTACCAGTGGGTAGGCGGCCCTGAATATCTGCGCCACCATGATCATATGTCGGGACTCAGTGCCATGGTCTCTGCCCAGGGTCGCGTCTTCTACATCATCGACCTTGGGCCAAGGTGGTCGGTGCAAATGCCGCCGCGGTGGACGTTGATTGCGCGGGACGGTTTCAACGGCACGGTCCTATGGCGACGGGCCATCGCCAAATGGCATACGCACTTGTGGCCGCTCAAGAAAGGTCCGGCACAACTCACGCGACGCTTGGTGGCCGTCGACGACCGGGTATACGTGACGCTGGGAGTCGGTGAACCAGTGACCGCGCTGGATGCGGCTACCGGCGAGGTATCGCTGACATACAACGGAACTGAGGGCACTCAAGAGATCATTCTTGCCGACGGAGTACTGTGCCTGTTGGTTGATCCGGAACTGGATGCCTACAAGTCAATTCCTCGCGAATCGGTGACGGCGATCCGAGGCTCTGGCCGAGACTGGAACTGGGACGAGCGAGAAAGACGCTTGACGGCGGTCGATGCAGCCACAGGGAACGCTATCTGGACGAAGAAACAGCGCGTGGCGCCCTTAACGCTCTCCGCCCATGACGGACGCGTGTTCTTCCACGACGGCGAGCGAGTCGTCTGCCTGGATAGAACCAGCGGTCAGCAAGTGTGGGCGTCGGATCCGATTCCACGTTGGAAGCCGATGCATGTGCTGTTCGGCCCTCGTTTGGTTTTACACGAGGATGTGGTGCTGTTTGCAGGCGGCGAGAGAATGACGCCGCTGGCCGGTGGTCACGACACCATGACGAGCCTGTCCGCTGAGACGGGCAAGACGCTCTGGACGGCGCCCCATCCTCCCTCGGGATACGCCTCGCCGGAGGATCTACTCGTGGCGGGCGGGCTGGTCTGGAGTGCTGCCACGACAAACCGCAGGGATCCGGCCACGTTTACCGGTCGCGATCCTCGGACGGGAGAAGTCAAGGTCGAATTTCCCCGAGACGACGGCGACCACATGTCACACCACCGTTGTCATTCGGCCAGGGCCACGGATCAATATCTGTTGACCTCCAGAACCGGCATCGAGTTTGTGGACTTTCGCCAGGAGCACTGGACGAATCACTACTGGGTGCGAGGTTCCTGCAATTACGGCATCATGCCGTGCAACGGTTTGATCTATGCGCCACCGCATTCGTGCGCCTGTTTCCTTCTGGCCAAGCTGAACGGACTGAATGCCCTCGCACCGGCAAGGGAGTCGAAGGGGCGAAGAGTCGAAGAGTCAAAGAGTGCGATATGTTTGGAGAAGGGGCCTGCGTATGGTGCATCCGACCACCGGTCTTCAGCCTCCAGCCTTCGGCCTTCTTCCTGGCCTACGTATCGGCACGATGGTGCGCGGAGCGGTGTGACGGAAACGGCTGTGCCGACGGCGTTAAAGCGCCAGTGGCAGACGGATGTGGGTGGCCGACTGACAGCGCCCGTGATCGCGGAAGGCAAGGTATTTGTTGCCGCGATCGACACGCATACGGTACACGCGGTCGATGCGGAAAACGGCGACCAGGTGTGGAGCTTCACCGCTGGTGGCCGTGTTGATTCGCCGCCGACCGTCTATCGGCAGCGAGTCCTATTTGGTTCGCACGACGGATGGGTGTACTGCCTGCGAGCCGACGACGGCGCATTGGTCTGGCGGCACCGGGCGGCACCTGTCGACCAGAGAATGATGGCGTATGAGCAGTTGGAATCCGTATGGCCCGTTCACGGCAGCGTGTTGGTGCGCGATGGGGTCGTATTCTGTGTGGCTGGTCGAGCCATGTGGCTGGACGGTGGCTTACGGATGGTGCGGCTCGATGTTGACACCGGCCGCAAACTGTCGGAAACGGTGCTCGACGATCGCGATCCCGAGACGGGCAAGAACTTGCAGGACGGCCTTCGGTGGCCCAACTTGCCAGTGGCGCTTCCTGATGTGTTATCGTGTGACGGTCGTCACGTCTATATGCGGTCTCAGCCGTTTGACCTGGAAGGGAATCGGTGCGGCATTGTGACGCCCAGGAACTACACGGAGCAAACCGGGGACACGGCCCATCTGTTCAGCCCGACCGGGTTCTTGGACGACTCGTGGTGGCATCGGACCTATTGGATGTTCGGGCGGTCGTACATCAGCGCGGCCGGCGGCTGGCATCTGGCCACCTATCAAGCGCCCGCGGGCCGAATCCTGGCTGTAGATGACTCGTCGGTTTACGGTTTCGGGCGAGCACCGCTTCAAGTCAGAGGTACGCCCCACACATATCACCTGTTTGCCTGTAGCAAGGAACCAGAACTGATCAATCCCACCCCGAATCGGCCGCCGCGCAGACAGGGCTCGTCGATTTACGGCAAAGTCATTCCGACACGGCTGACGTACCATTGGTCTGTGGGACTGCCGGTGCTGGTCAGGGCCATGCTGATTGCGGACCAGACGCTGTTCGTGGCAGGACCGCCCATGATCGCCGAGGAGAGCGACGTGTACAACTTCTACGGCGATCCGGAGACCCAGGCGAAGATGGCGGAGCAGGTTGAGGCGTTCGAGGGCCGTAAGGGCGCGGTCTTGATGGCGACCTCCAAGGCCGATGGAAAGAAACTGGCGGCCTACAGCTTGGACTCGGCACCCGTATTCGACGGCATGGCCGCCGCCGGTGGTCGACTGTTTCTGTCCACGGCAGACGGCAGACTTCTTTGTCTGGGCGCTGGTGACGGCAAACCGCTCCAGCCAGCGCCAAACGTGAAGCCGGGACCAGTGCCAGTGGTAACGGCCGGCTTGGTGGAAACCAAGTCGCATCCGGATTTCCAGCACCTGTCGACGATCCAAGTCACACCATCGGAACTCGGCTATCGAATCCAAACCGCCCCGAAAGAGATCGGGCTGGCACTCCGCAAGCTCGCAAAGCCGTTCACCGGGCGAGTCACGTTGCGTGCCAAAGTGCGTCCGAGGCCAGGAGCCAAATCGCCGGATGAACCGGGCAACGGGTTTGTGGCCTTCGGCGCGGCGCCTGCTGACGAGCACTTGATCAAGTGCGGATACCGCATCAGCAGCAAGCGACTCTATATCGTTCAGGGACCGCTCATGAAAGGCCAATCCAAGTCCACACCGGTGGATATCAGGGCCAACGAAGTCGCCGAGATGGATATCACCGTGGATCTCGACAGCCAGAAAGTCGCGGTGACCATGCACGGCCAAACCGTCGAGGCACCGTTGGCGCGCCGGCTGGACGCCATCACTTGGCTCGGCTACGTGATCAGCAGTGTCAACGCGGACTTCAGCCAGATTGAAATCACGAACCCGTGATTCTTGTTCGCGCGGTGATTCCCCACGTCGAGCTACAAGGTTGGAGTATTGTCCGGATCGACTGAGCTCCTAGAACATGCCGCCGGGGAGGCCGCCTCCCATTCCTCCCATGCCTTGGTTGTAGATGCGTTGGAGCTTGTCGACTTGGCGGCCTTGGAGACGGTTCTTGGTGTCTTGAAGGCCCTTCAATAGCCCAGCCGATGCGTCCTTGGAGCCCGTACGTTCGAGCGGCATCGGACCGAAAGGCGTCCCGTCGGTTGGAGCTCCGCCCGCTTCGCCACCGAAGAAGCCGCCGCCCATACCACCCATGCCTCCCATGCCAAACGCAGGAACGACACCCGTGACGAACGGACGATCGGAGCCTTGGTGTTTTGGCCTTTCCTTCAACGGCGGTTCGCCGTCCGGGCTCTTGGCCCCCGCAACCGACCGCATCTTATCAAGCAGCGATGCGATATGGCGATGGACATCCTGAGTCTGCGACACAAACAGCACATCCGTGTTCTGGTACCGGGTCCCTTCGGCTGCCCCCGGCCCGCCTACGCAATCCCACGACTGAGGCGCGACGGTCGACGTGATTATATTGATCAGCGTATCGTAGTCCGACCACTCTTTGTCTTCCGAATCGCGGAAGCGGACCAGATCAGACACGGGATAGATGACGGTGGTCAATTCGCATTCGGCCTCCTCGGGCGTGGTGATCAGAACGCCATCGTTGTTCACCTGACAAGTGAGCTCGAGCTCACGCAGAATCAGCCTGAATGCGGACCGCAAGGACAGACCGCGTCCCTCGAACGTGATCGGCGTGTCGGTGCCGATGCCGACGTCGTCCAAGGCCCGTCGATCAAGGTGGATGGGGATGCGATGCTGTCGATGTATGATGTGAGCCACATCTTCCAGCGGTGTCTCCTTGAACGCCAACGACGTGGGCGCTTCCAGGGCTCGCTCGATCTGCTGTTCTCTCTGGCTGGCACCAGGGCCTCCGACAATCACACCGACGGACCCGCCCGGTTGTCCCACGGACTCTTGGGCTGCGGCAATCATCGGTGCCGCACTGGCCGGTATTGAAACGGGCAACTGGGAACTCAAATCGCCGGTTGCGGCGGCGATGGCAGCGGCCGCATCGCGATGGAAAGCATACTTGCCCGCGCCGGCCTGGGCTATCACTGTCGGGCTGCCCACGATTCCCTGGGCTACAAGGAGTCCGCGACGGTCGGTCACACCGGATACAAAGTCCGAGTTACCGACGCCGATCACTTTCACGTCCGCTTGATGGACGTATTTGCCGGTGGTCGCGTCTTTCACGGTGGCACGCACTTCGCGCGAAGCCGCATCGTGTTGGACTTCGACCTCCAGCGGCGTTAGCAGAACGAGCCCACTGGCGAACAGGCTGTCGCCGCGGCATACGACCAGGTAGGCTCCTTCTTCCTTCAAATCGAGCGACAGTTTGTGTGTGCGGTCGCGGTAGTCCTTGCCGTCGCCCAATTCGATCGTGGCCTCCTGATGTGGCTCGATGCCAGCCAGATTGATTCGGCTGATGCCACCGAGGCTCTGCCGGAGCAATGCGAACTTCATCAAGTCGATCCGGTAAACCTTCAGGTCGCACGAAGCGACGTTGCGGAAGTCCAATTCAACCTCGACCGGCTTGCCTGGTCGGACCGTCGTCACCTCGGGCAAGCGAATCGCCTTCCTGAGGAAGTACTCGATGGACTTTTTCGCGTCGGGGAAGCGATCCTCGACCAAACGATACTCACGGATCGCATCGGCCGCTTGCCCAAGACTGTGATGAATCTGGCCGAGGATATAGACAGCCGGCCATTTGTTATCGCTCTCTGTGGGCTGGCCCGTAGTCTTGTCGATGGACTTGCTCGCGACAACCTTACGCAACACCTTGCCGGCGTCGTCGTGTTGGCCTACGGCAAAGCGGCTGTAGCCGATCATAAACCAGAAGTCGTCCAACAGATCGCTACCGGCGTATCGTTCGGCGTACCGCTCGCAGGCTGCCGCCGCTTCGACGTAGTTCTCCAACTCCAGCAGCGCACTGGCCGCCGAGAAAGAGCTTTGGTCGGCAGCCGGATCGAGCGGGTATTCGGTCAGGAAGTCCTCCAGCATGCGCCAGGCAGCAGCGATCAGGTCCACTCGATTGATTTCCGCCTCTCGCAGTTTCGCATCGTCGGCTGCATCCGCCGCCTTGGCATACACCTGTTGAGCCAACGAATAGTGAGCTGCGGCCACGTACGGTTCCGGTGGATACTCGCCCAACAACTGCTGCATCACGTCGATGCTCCGCAGCAGTTCGCCCTGATGAGCCAAGACGCCTGCCACGCCACTTTCCCGCATGAACGTGTCTTCGACCGTTGCCCGAAAGGTGAGGTAACTCCGCTCGTATTCGCCCATCTCGTGATAGGCCGCGCCGATTTGGACGACCTTGGCAATTGGAATCTGTTTGTTGGGCCACTTCTCATAGATGATTTCAAAGTAGCGGACGATCTGGGCAGGCTTCCTCAGCTCCAACGAGATGTCCAACAGCATTTCGACCGTGTGACGGTAGGGGTCCGCGGTTAGAGTCCATTTAGTCACCAGTTCCGTCAACAGCGACTCGGCATCCTGCCAATCTTCGCGTTTGAACGCCAACTTGCCCAACTCGTACAGTTCTTGTGGCGTCAGCTTATAGGGATCTGCGCTCTTGGCGTCTGCCGGGAGTACCGTTAGCCGTTTGGGCTCGGAGACGACCATTTGTTCCAAGCGATAGACGTTGCGGACCACGGTGGGTGCAGCTCGGTAATCGCCTGGGAGATAGCCGTAGAGTTCGTAGTGAAGCGACCCGATCTTGCGTCTGCCGCCGATGTAGAACGTGATGGCGCCCGGTTCGATCTCGAACCGCTCGAATTGGCCGCGAACGGACTGTTCGATTACGGTTGCACCGCTGGGAATTGGCTCGGTCACGACCAGGTATTCGAGATGTTCGTTCGGCACGGTCGTGGCGACATTGCGCTCGATCTTCAGTTCGACCAGGCCGCGGCGCCCCATCGGCAACTGAGTGAGTGGATTGCGGAACTTCTTGGTGTCTGCGCGGACGTTGCCGAATCCACGGGCAATCTCACGCCCGTCACGTTCCAGCCGCGCCGGCGTGTAGATCCGTTCGACCTTCCAGGCGTCGGTCGTATTTTTCAGATCCTCGGCCGCAACGAAACCGGCAAGTACAACCTGGTATGTGTAGCGCCCGCGACCCTCGACATCAAAATGGACTCGCTGTTTTCCTTCCGCCAAAAGATCGGCGGGCACGTCAATCACTTGGGTCGCTGTGGCACCGTCCATGTCCAGAATTTTGGCCTGATGGTCATTGACCCAGACGGTCAGCTTGTAACGTTCGCCCTCGAAGCGGCTATCGGCAAACCAGCGGCACAGCGCCAATGCCGCTGGCCCAGTCGCCTTGTCCGGCGACCAGCGATGGCCGTTGCGGTGAGCCAACAGCCAGTCAATCAGCTCTTTGGCCCTGGGTGCCTGGGGCGAGACGGCTTGAAGTGCCAAGGCGCGCAGCGCCCGCGGTTCGACCAACGACTGACTGTAAGCCAGCGACACGGCCGGCGCTTGATCGAGCGCGGCTTCGCCACCGCCCATTCGACGATCAACCAACGCCAGCAACTCGCCAGCGGTCTCCTTGCGATCCATCTCCACGAACGCCAAAGCGAGATACAGCAAAGCGGGCGTGGACAGCGATGGACGTTCGCGATAGAGGCGGTTGGCCAGCGAGAAATCCGACTCTCCGGCCTCGCACAAGGCGTGCAGCAGGATGGCTTTGCTTTCGTGGTCGCTGCCCGCCGTCGCAGCCACCTGAGATGTGAGAAAACGCGTCGACTTCTTGTAGTTCTCGTCCGGCACGGCGTAGCCGGCCCGGCGCGCGAGGCTGAGTGACCAGACGACGCGAGCGGTCACGTAGCGATCGCTCTTGGCAGCGCCGGCCGACCATCCCCAACCACCGTCGTTGTTCTGTGCGCTCGTGAGCGATGCGATCGTTGTGCGAATTCGCGCGTCAAGCGACTGAGCCTGCGGTCCGTCTGAATCAGGGCTCAGGCGAAGTAGCTTCTGGATGCCGAGCGACGCCATCAAGTCGCTGCTGAGCGTTTCGGTGTTCGAGCTGATCCGGACGATTTCGCGCTGGCAGTACGATGCCGGAGCCAAGACGATGTCCAGCAGGCTGCGCTCGACGGTGGGCCCGACCATGATCTGCATGCGTGGCGAGCGGAAGGGCGCGGCCTTGGGAGGCTCCACCCAAGCCGTTGTGCTTGCGTCGGCCGAGCCGCCGGTGGTGGCGAACGCGGTGATGCCGTAGGGCTTCAGCGGGACGGAACGCACGATTACCTCGCGATGGTCGCCGGCGGCGATGGTAAGCTGAAATGCGATTCTGGTTTCGGCCGCGGCAGCGGATTCCTTTTGGTCTGCGGGCTTGTCCCGGCGCTGGACCGACACCTTGAACGGCACTTCGACGATGCCCTTCGATGCGACCTTGATCGTCTTGGTCTCTTCGACGGCGCGATCGTCGATCTTCGTCGACAGCGTTACCTCGATTGCCCCTTCGGCGATTCGGTCGTTGTGAACGGATGCGATCACCTCGGCCTGATCGCCATCGACGAATGCGAGCGGCAGCTTCAGTTGGCCAAAGAGGTCTTTCTTGGCGACCATATCCTCGGTCGTTTCGCCAGCCAGTGTTTCCGTCGTGATGGCTTTGGCCACCAGCGTCCAAGCGGTCGACCGAGGCGGCACGTCGACGACGACCGTTGCTTTGCCCGTCTTGTCGGTGACGACCGTGGGATTCCAGTACGCCGTCTCGTCGGGCCCCCGAGAGATTCCGCCCAACGCTCCGTCCTTGTTGCCTGCCGCCTCTTGCTCCCAAACTTCCTGCGTTTGAGACACGGTGAGACTTAGGTTGCCTGGGAAAGTCGAGATGCTTCCGGGACCGCCGACGCTGTCCCAGGTCTGTGGCTCTACCGTATCCGCGATTTTGTCGATGAGGCTGTCGAATTCGTCGTCGGGCGCATCAGGAAGCTTGGCGGGACCACCAAAGGACCCGCCGCCAAAACCGCCCATGCCTCCCATACCCATTCCACCGACGCCTCCCGCCTCAGACGCGCCACCATCGAAGGCCCTTTGGGCCCTTCGAAGGCTTGCGGATTGTTGTCGCGCAAGCTCGATGCGATCCTCTTCCGCCAACAGCAGTGGATTGATGAAGGTTGTCGCCGGGCGATAGGCGAACGTGATACTGGAAGTGGTACGAACCGCCGGTTCGCGCCTTCCGGCCCGGAAGAACTCGTCGATCGGGAGCAAGGGCCAATCGAATTGGTCCAGCAACGCTTGCTCGACCATGGCCAGACTCACTTCGGCGGCGACCGGCCTACCCTGCGGATCGGTCGTGGTGACGGTCACGTCCATCGGCTCGCCAGGTTTCACCGGGCCTTTCGCGCCGTCCTTGCGCTTGTGCGACAACGACACCTTCAGATCGCGTACCACAGTGAACGGGCTGGAGGCTTCGTGGAGACGGAGCGGCGGAGCGGACGTAGTCTCTCGGTCTTTGCGTTCTGCATTGCCGGGCTCTGATCGAACGTCGACCATGACTGCCGCTTCCAGCTCGAAATTCGGAGCCAATTGCGAAGTCATGGCGATCGGCAGTTTGTTGGCTCCGGTCTTCAACTGCACTAGCCGGTAATCCAGAACACGGTCCGCCTGGAACGTGACCAGAGCCAAAGCCGGTTTCTCTCGCCAGTGGAGTGTTACTTCTGCGTCGTCGCCCACCTTGTACGTGTGTCGGTCCGCGAGAATGCGCAGACGCACACGATCCTTGTCGTCCGATACCAGCACGCTGAGGTAGCCACTGATAGGATTACCCCAACGGTCCTGCCCTTCGGCACGCAGATGATACCGGCCACCTTCTTCCAGTGTCAGCGTTTGTCGCGCTATGCCGTCTTCGACCGCTGTCTGGACGGCGTGCTCCTCGACCGGTCGCTCGCCCACCTTGCCCTCGACGGTCGTCACTTTTGCCACCTTTAGACGCAGTTCCTGGCCAACCGGCTTTCTTTCAGCGTCCTTTGTGGTGATCGTGACCTCGAACGATTCCCCTGCGACGAAGACATCCCGTCCCGTGGCTAGTCCGATGGAGAAGCCCTGAGTGGCCAAGTAGAAGTTGACCGTGCTTTCCACGTTCCATTGAGGTAGCTTCACCACGAAAGGCAGAATCTCTTCTTCATGGAACTCTCGCGTCGGAAGCCTGAAATGGATCTCGCCTTGTTCGTCCGTCTTGGCCGTATACTGCCGGTCGTCTGCCAACTGATATATGATCTCCCGACCGGCCAGCGGAGCGCCATAATAGTACTCGGCCCGAATCGTGCCTTCGATCTCCTCGCCGCGATAGTAAACGTGTCGCGCTACGTCGACCGTCAGCCGGACCGGCTCCAACTTATACTGGTGGACGCGGAAACTTCCCTGGTAATTCCGCTCGGATCCATTGCGGACGTGGACGCGGTAATCGCCTTGAGGACTGGTCGCAGGCAAGGGGAAACGGGCATGGAACGTCCCGAATTCGCCAAGCGTCACTTTCTCCTGCCAGACCAGCCGGTCGCGCGGATCGAAGACCTCCATGTCGAACTGCTTCTGGTCTTCCACCACGTACGCGCCATCAACGACCTGTCGAATACAGCCGCGCACGCGGACCTGCTGGCCGGCGCGGTATGCAGGACGATCGGTATAGATGTAGCCTTTGTCGGCCAGCCCCTGGGCCACGCCGACTCCCTCCAGCCCCACGATGTTTGATGCGACGTGCCCGTCGGCGATCGCCAGGACGCGTACGTCGCCGGCGTCGCGGAGTTGATCGTAGGTCGCTTGAAACACGCCGTCGTCACCCGTAACGGCATCGGCAAACGTTCGTTGGCCATCGGAGATCAACAATCGCGCACTCGGCCACGGTTTTCCGGTGAGCATGTTTTGGGCAAAGACGAAGACTTCGTTTCGCGAAACCTTGACGATCACGTCCAGATCACTCTGGATCACCAAGGCGGTCGCTTCCAGTGTCTCGCTGCTGACGGTTACCGCCATCGCCCCACGCGCGGCGTTGGCAGGAAACGGTATCTCGATCGAACTTTCCAGTTGTTGATACTCTCGGTATTTGGGGATCTCGAACTCGAAGCTGATATCGGGGTCGATCAAAGCAATGTCCAGGTTTTCCACTTCGCCAGCCAAATGCATCTTGCGGAAATAGGACTCCATGTTGACCTTGTAGGCGCGCACCGTGACCGACGGGATGTTTCGTGTGGTCAGCTCGAGCCGCGGCTTTTCGTCCGAGCGGAACACGCGTTCGGTGACAACGGTCATCGTCTTGGACTCCAGCCGCGATGCGGCCTCGCGAGCTTGGCTCGCGTGGCTGCCCGAGGTGACCTTGCGATACTCTTCGAGGGCCTCGTCCAGCTTGACCAGTTCCTCCTCCATCACAACCGCGATTCGGTATTGGGCGAGCGATGCTTCGTCCGATTTGGGAAACTTCGACACGACTCGCCGCCAGTCGTCGATCGCGGCTTCCCACTTTTTCTCCTCGTAGTTCATCCGGCCGAACAGGAACAGGATTTCTGGGCTGCGTTCGTCCAGCGGGTACTTGGCCAGGAACTCACGTAGTAGCGGCCGGGCGGCATCGTATTGCTTCGACTCGGCCTTGCCGGCGGCGATCGCGTACTCGGTGTCGATCACCTTGCGTTGGACTTCACTCCACGCGGAATCGCTGGGATGTTTCACCAGGTACTCGCGCCACGCGGCCAGGGCGTCCGTGTATCGCTCCTGCATCAGAAACGCCTGGCCCAAATCCTGGCGGGCTTTAGGGATCTCTTCACGCGTCTCGTAACGTTTGTCGCCCAGTAGCTTTTCGAGTTGTCCGACGCCGTCCTCGTAGCGTCCCTGAGCGGTATAGCTGTGAGCGATGTCCAGGTGTGCTTGTGCGGCGCGCTCGTGCGTCGGGAACCGCGTGAGAAAACTCGTTAAGGCGGCCACGCCCATGTTCATCTGCTCTTCCGTTTCCGGGCTGGGCACTCCCCACGTGCGCGACAACTCGAAGCTCGCCTCGGCGATCCACTTGGACTGCGACTGGCCATGTGCGGCCAGCAGGTCCTGCCATGCCTGTCGAGCCTGCTTCGATGCTTCATCGGCCAAGTGGCACTCGCCCAGCCGGAAACGAGCCTCGATTACCTGGGTGCTGTCCGGATGCGCTTCGATGAATTTGTCGTACAATTCGGCCGCCGCGGATGTCTCGCCCAGCAGTTGACGGCAACGGGCCACAAGCAGCTCGACGTCGAGCCGCTTCTCGGGTTTCGGGCCCGCGTCCAGGGCCTTTTCGTAGAACTGAAGCGCCTGTGCGTAATCGGGCTTGACATCTTCTTCCGGCGGGTCGAAATAGGCATCGGCGTATTCCAGGTAGATGTCGGCAAACTCCTGCTTCCGTTCGGCCGACAGCAGCGATTCGGCCTCGGCGCGATAAATCAGTTCGGCGCCACGAAAATCACCCTTCTTAGCCAGGGCGCCCCCCGATGCGAACCGAGCCCGTCGCGCCCAAGGGCTCTTTGGTAACTGCTTCTGCAACTCGCCGAAAACCGCGACAGCCGCGTCGTACTGCCCCTGGAAATGCAGAATCCTCCCCTTCAAATAGGTGAGACGATCACGTGGGGCGTCTTCTTGCTGTAGCGCCTTATCAACCGCCGTAATCGCCGCTTCCCAGTCCCGATCCTGGACCAATTGCCTGAGATTTTCGTCCACGAGCGGCACGTCGATCGTTGCAGATTCATCTGCAGCCGCCGAAACCGACACGAGCAGATAGCAGATGGAGACAAGAAAACACAAGCGCTGGGATAGACAACGGAGCATGGGGAGACCTCCTCTTCCTATTCACGCGAGCCCCTAGTGAGTGGCGAGCAGAAGTGCCCTCACCTCCTATCATACTTCGCTAAGATCCGATGCGACAACAGTTTGAGAGGTCTTGGTACATCGGGGGGAAGCGTGGCGGAGCCGGTATGTCGCCACGGATTCGTGCAATACGGCACCAAGATCGTCAACGACCGTTACCGTGGTACTGTCATCTGCCAGACGTACGCGCCCGTCTTGCCGATGTACCCGGAGTGGTACGGGTTCTCGGCAACGTACGCCAGTCCGTTTTCAAATGGATACGCCCGATAGAAGCGGGGCTTGATGACGACGCGTCCTTCCTTGTCGATGTAGGCAAATCGCCCTTGAGGACTGGCGAGGGAATCACTGTTCGCAGCGGTCTGTTCGGCCTTCGACGAACCATCATCCAGCGGGATCAAGACGCTCGCCAACCCATCCGTGAACGACCTCGCCTCCAGAAAACGAGGCTGGATGACCATCACCCCTAATCTGTCGATATAGCCCCACTTCATCGGCGTGTTGCGACCGGGGGTGACTGCCGCCAATCCTTCGGAGAACGGCTGGACCTGCAAGTATGGGCCTGGAATGGCAAGTGTCCCATCGCGCGCGATGAAGCCCCATTGGTTGCTCTGTTCGACTTCCACGGCTGCCATCCCGTCGTGAAACTTCTCGCATCTCCCGGGCCAGAAACCAGAGCTGTCTTCCCCGAGCCGGAAGACGAATTTGAAGTTCCGATCGACATAGCCACGGGCGCGTCCGCTGTCCACCCCCTCCGTACCAGGTAGATTGACGTACAGCAACCCTTCCGAAAACCGCCCTACATCGTGTCGGTTTATCTCAAATACCACTTTGCCCGTGACGTCGATCCACTGCGCGTTGTCCGAACCGTCTTGAGCACCCCAGACGTAGGCGAGCCCATCCTGGAACTTCGCGGCCTGGCGATACCGAGGCGGAATGACGATTTCGCCGTGACGATTGATATACCCGAAACGTCCCTCCCTGCCAATGACCGCCAAACCCTCACTGAACGATTCGGCATAGTCGTATGGCCCCGGAATCACCAGCTTTGTTGTACGATCGATGTAACCATGGTGGCTAACGATATGCCCTCTCTTGACATCAACATGCATTCCGACGCTGGCGAGACCCTCTGAGAACCTAGATACGGTCGGGTATTTCGCCGCCAGGACGACGACACCGTCGTTGTCGATGAACAACGTTCCAAGGCCGCGGATGCGCACGGGATGCAGCTTGTCGACGTCCACATCGGGATCAAGCCGTTCTGCCTGGCGACGCTGAAATTCTGGCTCGAAGTACTTGCCATACTCCTTCCGGAATTCGTCGGGATCGATCACCGCTGGCGGATCGTAGGGGGCCTGATACGGTGCGGGCGTAGCGGACACGTCTGCAGCATGCTGTCCTCCGTTTTCGTCGGTTCGGTCGTGAGAGATGAGGTGCCACGAGATTCCCACAGCAATGGCAGTCAATACCAGCGAGGTCGACAGCACCCATATCATCGACTTGCGCAAACGGCGTCTGTTGGCATGTTTGTATCGCATCGCGTTCTGCTGGGAGCCGGAGCCGGTAGATGCTGATCCATCGGCCGTGGCCAGCTTGGTGCTCAGGGCCGGCCAGAGATCGACCGCGTGACTCGCCCGTCTGGCGGCGTCGGGAAACAACTGGCCGGACTCCTCAAATGCCAAAGCGTCACGGCAATCCGAGCATTCTTGCAGGTGACTGGTAGTTCGCTGCGAGGATATCAGCGGCGTTTCGCCGTCTGCGACCGCCATTGCGGCGATCCGAATCGTTTCACAATCGGTCGACGTCTGGCTTGGCTTCTCCGTCATGGGTCGCATTCCTCGCTGGATTCGAGGCGCTCTCGCAAACGCCTGCGGGCGTGGTACAGCCGGCTCATCACGGTCCCGATGGGAATCTCCAGCCTTTCGGCCAACTCGGCATAGGAGAGCCCGTCCAGATGTTTCAAGGTGATGATCTCCCGGTCCTCCGGCCGCAACGACCAAAGGGCCTCGTCGAGTTCTCGGGCGACGGACGTCGTGTCCGGCCCGACCAATGACAGCCGGGCTATGTCTTCGGAACGGACACGCGGCTGCCTCTGCCGCGACTTCAACTGTTTGAGACACCGGTGACGCAGGATCACGTAGAACCACGGATAGAATTCGCGCGCCGTGTCAAAGCGATCCAACGCCACGAAGGCATCCCAAAACGCCTCTTGAACCGAGTCCAAAGCGTCGTCGCGATGCTTCAGAATTGCCAGCGCATGGCCGAACGCTTCCGTTTGATAACGCTCGACGAGCGTACGGAACGCGTCCGTTTGCCCGGGCCGGCACCGCTCGATCACAGCAGCATCGCTCTCCACACGCCTCTTTCAGAAGACTGTAGCCGTTCACGAGGGCGAATATTCACAGATTGGCACAATTCTAGCGGAAAACGTGCCAAGACGTGTGGAGCCCGCTTCACGGACGCTCAGCCATCCCATGAAACGGGATTCCTGCAAAATAGAGGAACGCGGCAAATATGACGAGAACGAAGGGTTTTCGCAGAATTCCGGGGGGCGACTTGGGGTGGGCCACGGACGAACGTAGGCCGGTAACAAGGAGCCTATGGCGACGAAGTTCCGGCAAACTCTTGGCTGACGGGTTCAGGCCCGCCGGAACTGCGCAGACTTGTTCCGGCCTACATCCTGGTCGTCGGATGGACGCCCGTGGTCCAATCGCGCATTTTCGCGGTGCGGCTATCCGTCCAAGACCCATCCTTCGCGATACTCGCGGCGTATGAACTTGTCGGCTTCGGGGCAGCCCTTGGCTTTCAGGGCCTTGCAGTCCCATTCCAGTTTCTTGCCGACGCGGTAGGAGACGTTGCCCAGCAGGTTGTGCTCGATCAGCTTGCCGGAGTAGTCGAAATTGCAGGTGGTCGGCTCGCCGGTCTTGCAGGCATGGATCCATTCCTTGTGGTGCCCGAGAGACGGCGCAATCGACTGTTCGGGCCGCTCGAAATCGCGGAACTTGTCTTCGGGCAACAGGAAGTGTTTTCCGTAGTCCGCCAGCACGGTGCCTTTCTCGCCGATGAACATCATGCCCAGGCCCCATTTCTTCAGATCGAAACCCGGAGGCGATTCCGGCCGCTGGATCCCGTCGTACCAGGTCAGCTTCACCGGCGGCATGCCGTCGCGTGCCGGGTGGTCCCAGTTGATGACCATCCAACGAGCGTTGGTGTAGGAACTGGCCACCGACGGATCGCCTTTTGCTTCGCACGTGAGCGGATCACGAAGTTTCAATGCCCAAAAAGCCAGATCAATCACGTGGCTTCCCATGTCGCCTAGCGTGCCATTGCCATAATCCCAATATCGGTTCCAGGTCATGTTGCCGGGCATGTATTTCGAGTTGTAGGGCCGGAACGGCGCGGGGCCGAGCCACAGATCCCAATGCAAATGCTCGGGTACGGGGTGTTCGCCCTGGGGCAACTCGCCACCGGGACCGATTCGCCCGCACCAGCAGTGGGCTTCGTGCACGGGACCGATAGCACCTGACTGAACCAACTCGACCACGCGACGGAAATTGCCGCCTGCGTGAATCTGTGTACCCATCTGCGTAGACACCCGGTCTCGCTTCTCTTTGTACTTCTCCTGCACAGCGCGAGCCTCGTAGACCGAATGAGCCAATGGCTTTTCGCAATACACGCTCAAGTCGCGGTTCATCGCCCAGATGCTGCACAGAGCGTGAACCTGATCGGCCGTGCTGACGACCACAGCGTCCAGATCCTTCTGGTCGACGATCTTTCGCCAGTCGATGTACTTCTTTGCCTGAGGGAACCGATCGGCAGCTTTGCCCAGTCTGTGCTCGTCGATGTCGCACAGCGCCACAATGTTCTCGCCGGCTACTCCGTTGGTGTTTGCGCCACCGCGACCCGCCACACCGACAATACCGATGTTAAGCTTCTCGTTGGGCGATGAACTCTGGGCTCTAGCCGTACCAGCGGCGACCCAGAAGCCGACGCCGGCTGCGGTGGTTTCTTTCAAAAACGAACGGCGAGTGGTGCGTCGATTCATGGTCGGTCTCCTTGCGGCTGGAACGTTTTAGTTGGGTGGTTTCGAGACAACTGCGGCATCAAACGACCGTCTGTCACTTTATCCGTCCCCGGCGGAAGATGCAAGCAAAAGCATCACGGGCTGCTGGGAGCGGCTTCAAAACGGTAGCTGCACTCGCCAGAGTGCGGTCGGATGCCGGGACCATCCGCGTTCTGGCGAACGCAGCTACAACTGGTTTGGGTTTCGAAATGCCCGCCAGTCAACGGCTACTACCGACCGCGTATAGGCGTTTGTTCGTGGCCACGTACAGCACGCCGTTGGCCGCGGTGGGCGTGGTGAAGATACGGGCGGGCATGCGGATGCGGTTGATCACATCGAGCTGCTTTCCGTGGGCGAGCACCCAGAACAGGTTGCGGCCCGTGCCCAAGTACACTTTACCGTCGGCCACCAAGGTGGAACTCCAAATCGGTCTGCCCGCGTCGTGCACCCAGTACCGCTCGCCTGTCTCGGCGTCCAGGCAATGCAACCGTCCGGCATAGTCCGCCACGTACAGCAGACCGTCCGCGATCGAAACGGTAGACAACGTGGCACCGGTGTCCTTGTACGACCAAACCAAGCCGGATCGAGTCACGTTACCTTGGCTGGTCGCGTCAATGCACACGAGCCAACCTAGGTCTTTCTTGTACCACGGATCCTGCGAGACGGTTACGTAGACCCGCTCCTTGTAGAACACCGGCATGGAGAAGACCTCGTACGATGCACAATCGTATCCGTGCTCGATCTCAACGTCTTCTTGCGTCTGGGCAAAAGGGTGGCCGTTGAACATCCAGAAGTTGTTCAAAAATCTCGGTTCGCGGATTGCCTTGTCATCTATGTGTCCGTTGGCGGTCAACGGCTGAAACGCATAGACGTAACCGTCGCCGCCGCCCAAGAACATACGAGGCTTACCTGCCACTCGTCCAAGCGACGGCGAACTCCACTGACCGTGAATGATATTCGTGCCGGTTCCGAAACGATCTCGCGCGACCAGCTTGCCCGTCCTCTTGTCAAGCACGACCAGCGTCGGTGCCTCCGGCTTAGGCACCATTTCGTGCGTCCACTCAACGCCGTTTCCCGTGCAAACGTAAAGCTGATCGCCGTGAATCAAGACCGAGCTGCTAGATGCGTTGTGAGGATACACGTCGGCTTCGGCCACCATGTCGTAGACCCAAATGATGTCGGCGTCCTTGTCGCCCGGAACAAGGGGTGTGTCACCGGCCGGGACCATGTGACGGCCCTCGTCGGTGTAAGGTCCGTCGTTGCCATTGGCCATCCCTTCCACGTCCAGGCAGATTACCTCGCATCGGTTAGTGACCAAATACGCTCGGTTGCCTTCGACCGTGGGCGGCGAGGTGATACCCACGTAATGCCAGTCGGCCCACTTGATCTCGTCCAGCTTTGGCACGACCATTTGCCAAAGGAAACTCCCGGTCCTCTCGTCGAAGCACATCAACACACCCCGGTCGCCTTGGATCCGCGGATCGCGAGGCTCCTCGTTGTTGGTACCGACGAACACCTTGCCCCCTGCGATCACAGGCGAACCGTAGCTCTGGTTGCCAAGCCGGGCGACCCAACGCACGTTTTCCGTCGTGGCCATGTCGATACGGCCCGATTTTCGATCCAGTGTGCCTGGATTGAATCCATCAGGCAGCCCTTTTTCGGCAGAGACCAGATTCCGCGAATCACGCTGGCCCCACTGGGGTTGGTCCTCGGCACGCGAGACTAGCGAAATCCACAACGACAGGACGGCAAAGCACGTTAGTACTGACAACGATCGCTGCATTTCGAGGCCCTCCGAAGCTGATCGCATTTTGGGATTGGCAGCGATCGCGACGATCGGCACCAGTCCCATTCTCGCAATACCGACACGTCAAGCGATGATATCAGACCGTCACGGCTTACTCCAGTCAGCGAGTTTCCGCGGCGAAGTCATCCTGATGGCCGCAGTAAACCTGGTTGGGGTAGGACTGCCGCGAGTTATCGTGTTATGATGAACATGGATCGGCATACCCGTACTTGCCCGATTCCATTTCGTTTCAAGATGACGCGTCCAACGAACGCTCCCTGGAAGAATGGAGAGACATTCCCATGACCGCTAGTGAAGTGAACCGTCGCCAATTCGTACGTGATACGTCACTTGCGGCCGCCGGAGTGGCGGCTGGATTGGTCGGAACACAGACATTGAAAGCCGGTGATGCCACGGCGAAAGAGGCCGACAAGATCCGGAGCTACAATCGCGACATGGAATACCGTCGCTGTGGCAGAACCGACCTCATGATCTCGGCCGTCTCCCTCGGCGGGCACTGGAAACGCATTCACCAGTTCATCGGCGGCGAGCCCATGGGTGGCTGGATGGGCAATATCGACCGGGCCGGATTCGAGAAGAACCGGTATGACGTTGTGACCCGATGCATCCAACGCGGCATCAACTGGGTCGACGCGTGTACCATTGCCGAGATCCGTACTTACTCTCGCGCCTTGAAGGACCGTCGCGACAAGATGCACATTGCTTGCTCGTGGGCCGAAAAAGAGGTTCGCCGAGCGGAATTCCGCACGTTTGCGAAACTGAAAGAGACGATCGACTGGGGACTGAAGGACGCCGGCTTGGAATACTGCGACCTGTGGCGGATCACTTGTCACGAAACGAGCAGCAAGCACACCGAAGGCGAAATCGAAGAGTTGATGAAGGCCCTTGCGTGGGCCCGCGAGACCGGGCGAGCTCGTTTCGTAGGCATTTCGTCCCACGACCGCCCGCACATCAAGAAGCTGATCGAAACGTATCCCGAAGTCCTGGATGTAATCGTCACGCCCTACACGGCCAAGAGCAAACTGGTGACCGACGACACCGGATTGTGGGCGGCAATGCAGAAACACGACGTCGGCTGGTTTGGCATCAAGCCGTTCGCCAGCAACTCGGTCTTCAAGGGCGACAGTTCGCCGAACAGTCCCACATTCGAAGAAGACAATCGAATCGCCCGATTGGCAATCCGCTACGTCCTGTGCAACCCCGCCATCACGGCCCCGATTCCCGGTTTGATCTCCGCCCAACACGTCGACAACGTCGCCCTGGCCGTGTTAGAGCGTCGCGAGCTGGACACGAAAGAACGAGCCGAGTTAGAACGAGCCATGAACGACGCATGGGCCAACCTACCCCGCAACTACCAGTGGCTGAAAGACTGGGAGTACGTGTAATC